>JAYSPV010000001.1:0-44274 GCA_043721915.1 Ilumatobacteraceae bacterium
CTACGGGGTCCCGGTCCGCCGCCGTTGAGGCCGGAGTCAACCCGCAGGGCTCGGCCCCGAGCTTGCGAGGGGCTTGACGCCGGCCGGGCGGCGGACCACCCGGCACTCCCGCCGCAGGCGGGCCACGGCACCCACCCGACGCAGCGATCTCGACCGACGGGTAACGGCGGCGAGGTCGGCGGGTGGGTCATCCGAACGTGGACACCCAAGAGCACCCCCAGCCGTTGACGATCAGCGTTGAACGCGCCGGACGGCTCCTCGGCATCTCCCGAGGCCTCGCCTACGACCTCGTTCGCCGCGGTGAAATCCCAGCGATCCGGCTCGGCCGACGGCTCGTGGTTCCCGCCGTCGCGATCGACGAGATCCTCCATGACCGCCCGGCACGCACCGCCTGACCGCGTGCACCGGCGAGTACAACAGTTCGCGTCCCCATCGGCCCGCTACCGTCGGGCGTCAGTCGTCGGGGACGCGGCTCGACTTCGCCCCCCGAACCAATCGACGTGGCCCGACTCGCAAGGTCGGGCTCCAGCGCCCGCCGTCGGCGGGCACGATCGGAACCCCGCTCGCGGGTGGGGTGTTCGGGGAGTTGAACTCTGATGCGCGGTCACATCGTCAAGCGGCGCAGCCGCTACTACGCAGTCGTCTACGAAGGCGTCGACCCGGCAACCAAGAAACAACGCCACCGCTGGTACCCCGCCGGCGAGACCCGCAAAGGCGCCGAGAAGATCCTCGGCGATCTCGTCAAGCGCCACCACGACGGCGACTACCGCGCCCCCGACCGGATCACGCTCGGCGACTATCTCACCGAACGGTGGCTACCGACCAAACGGGCCCAGCTGCGTCGGTCAACGTTCGACTCGTACCGGCGCAACATCGACAACCACGTCCTGCCCCGCATCGGGGACATCCCGCTGCAGAAACTCACCCCCGAAGATCTCGACGAGTTCTACGCGCGGCTTCTGATCGACGGCAAGCTCAACGGTGGCGGCGGTGGCCTGTCCGTCAAGACGGTCCGCTACCTGCACACGACACTGCGCAAAGCGCTCGCCGACGCGCACCGCAAAGGCAGCGTGCAACGCAACGTCGCCGATCTCGCCGACCCACCCAAGCTGTCATCCGCGCCGCGACGACAAATGAAAGTGTGGAACGCCGAACAGCTGCGCGAGTTCCTTGACGGTGCCCGGGAGCACCGGCTGTATCCGGCGATTTACCTCGCTGCGAACACCGGGATGCGTCGAGGTGAGGTCCTCGGGATCCGGTGGGAAGACATCGACCTCGAGGTGCTGCGCCTGTCGGTGCGGCAGTCCGTGTTGAACGTGTCGTACAAGGTCGAGATCTCCGACGTGAAGACCGACATGTCACGCCGCACCGTCGATCTCGACCCTCGTACCGTCAGCGTCCTCAAGGCATGGAGGAAGACCCAAGTGGAAGAACGCGTCGCGCTCGGTGCCCGGCCACGCGATGACTCGCTCGTGTTCGCCGACCCCGACGGCACACCGATCCACCCCGACTCCTACAGTCAATCCTTCGAACGTCTCGTCGTCGCCGCGTCGGTTCCGCGCATCCGTCTACATGACTTGCGCCATACCCACGCGACCATCCTGCTGAAGGCCGGCGTGCCGGCGAAGGTCGTCAGCGAACGCCTCGGTCACGCCAACGTCGCGTTCACGATGAGCGTCTACCAACACATCCTTCCCGGCATGCAAGCCGACGCCGCACACATCTTCGCGAACGTCGTCTTCGGCGGATGACAGAGGTCCTCGACGGCACGCCGCCCGCTAACCAAACGAACGGTGAACTCAGCCGTCGGTGCCGGTGATGGCGAGTTCGACCGGAGAGGTTTGCAGGCACCATCGACATGTCGCCGTCGGGACCGAAGACGTGGACCACTTGATGACGTCGTGCTCTGCGGCGCTTGATTCGCCGCGCTGTTCGAGAAACTTTGCGGCTCGAACTACGGCGTCGGCGGAGTGCTGACGTGCGAGGCCGCGTGCACCGGGGGCGCCGCAGCTCACTGCGGCCAGCGCCTGAGCCCAGCGAAGGGCATCTCCCACCGCCGTCACAGTTCTGCGTGTGCCGTGAGGCAAGGCGTGGACGAGGCCGGCTGTTGTCCAGTCTCCTGCCCCGCCGGTGTCGACGACGGGATACGAGAATGCTGGGGATGTGTGCCAGCTCCCACGGCCGACTCGGAAGCGGGCGCCCTGAGCCCCACCTGTGACGATCCACACCTGGCTCGGAGACGGAGTTGTGTCCTCGAGTCCTGCTTCTCGATTGTCGGCATGCTTGATGACGTGTGCAACCTTGAGAGCGCGTTCTGTGAGGTCAGCTCGGGCAGGTCGAGAGGGCTCGAATACAACCAGGCTGCCAGCGGTCGCGAAGTGCTCGGCCAGGAGGATCGTGCCGGCGTTGAGTCGGTCGAAGAAGAAGACGTCCGGTGAGAGGTCCATGTCGATGAGCTCTCTGGCTCGATCCGTTCTCAGCGGTCTGCTCATCGGGAATCCTCGGCGACAGGACGGGCACCGCCAGTGGTAGCGATGTCCGGAGTCGGTGATCTCATGCACGAGCCTTGGGGTCGGCAGACCATCGACGAGTCGTACGAGCTCGACCGACACGTTGGCTTTCTTCAGGTCGCGGCGTGCGTGGCGGCCGGCGAGGTCGTCGCCGAAGTCGACGGCGAGCGATGCGTTCCATCCGAGGAATCCGAGCACCGCCGCAACGTTGCCGGCGGTTCCGCCGGCGGCATGCCAGACCCGACCGCGGTAGCTCACGATGTCGAGGGGGGCGTAGCCGGCGGTAATGATCGACCGCTGAGTTGAGGCGGTCATCGCTCGTCGCTCCTGGCGGGGCACCCAAGGACTTGGATGGAGTCGGTGGATGACATGTGGGTACGGTAGCGCACCCTGGCGCCTCGAAGTCGGGAACGTCCAACCGAGATGTCACGTCATTGGTATGGCACTCCGGTGAGCCACGTGCAGGTGAGCTGGTTGCCGAGGGCGAGTGCTGAGAGATCGACGTCGCTGATCTCGTAGTCGATTGCCGGTGCCGCGACGATCGGAAGTGTGTGCTCGTACGCGGCGAGCAGCGTGCCGAGGGAGAGGAGTTTTGAGGAGTGCGCCGACAGTGCCAGCGTTGTCGGGGCGAGGACGGCGAGGGCTTGTCGGAAGTCTTCCTGGAGGCGAGACAGGGTGCGGTAGAGGTCGAATGGATTGCGTTCGTCCGCGTAGATCAGGTTGCCGGGTGTGACTCGGAAAGCGTCAAGGAGGAGCACTTGGTGTTCTAGCAGGAGGTTGTCAGCTCGACGGGGGTTTCGGGCCGGGAAGGGCAGGATCGGGCAGACGTCACCGGGGCCGAGGAAGTCATGAATGGCTTGGAGCGCTGGGCCGGCGTGTTCCCCGATGACTGGTGCCCAGATGACGGTGCCGGTCGGGTTGCTTTCGTGTTCAAGCGCGCCCCGGAATCCACCGACGACGGCGGCTTCGTGGACACCAAGCTTTAGGATGGCTGCATCGACGTCAGGATTCTCGCAGGCGACGACCTGGACTTGTTCGGGAAAGTTGGTCACGTTGCGATCTACGGACGTCAACGTTGCTGCGATCATCGGGAAGTACAGACCTGCCGGTAGCGCCGAGATGTCAATGATCAGGTGTCCAATGTCCGCGACGAAGGTGGCGTCGGTAAGCGCACGGGCAACGCGTGGGCCCGCGTTGCTGCGAGAGTGGACCTCCTGGTGTTTGATCATCCGCACCTCGACACCTGAGACGAGATCGGCGAAGGCGTTCTTGTTGTCAGTGGCTAGCGCCCGAGCCGAGAGGCCAGAGCCGGCCGAGGGCGGCGGGAGTTCCACGAGACCGACAACTGGGGCCTTGCGGTGGTCAAGCGCAAGGAACCGCTGCAACCCGACGAGTGATCGCGGATCGAAGCCGACGCCGAGTACGTACATACTCCGCTTGTCCGGTTTCGCTGCGGCTGCTGCGTCCCAGAGTGGTTCGGGGTCATCGTCGGGTCCGCCAAAGGCGATCACGTAGTCCGCCCATCGGCCGGTCACAGCTCAAGCCTCTCTTCTGCCGGTCCTGTTCGCACCCGAGCGGCATGAGCCGGGAGTTTCTGTATCCACCCGACCATCGCCTGCAGACGTCGCTCCTTGAACCCGCCGAAGCCGAGCGGGAGACCGAATCGAGGACACAGGAGCCGGTTGACGTACAGCACCATGTAGCGGTTGTTCTTCACCGAGTAATCGAGGTCGGCATTGAGGATGTTGTGAGCGACAGCCGATGCAAGCGCACCGAACAGGCGTTCAGCGCCAGGAGTCTTCTTGCGGTAGTCCTCGTCGAGCAACAACTTGCGTTCCCCCATCAGCAGGGCGGTGCCGGTCACGCCAGGCGGGTAGGGCATCCGAGGCTTCGCGTTTTCCACGCGTGCAATTGCGACGATCTCCCGAACGAGGGCCTGCACGTCGCGGCCGTTCGGCACCGTACGTGGAATGGACTCCCAGAGTCGCTCGCTCGCCTGGTGGAGCACGCGGTGCTGACGGGCGACGTTCAGACGTGGCGGACGTCCAAGGCTGACGTCAACAAGCATTTCGGCGAACAGGTCGCCGCAAACGTTGAGGAACTGGTGGGCGTTGTGCGATCCAAGCCGGACGACCATCGACGATCCCGCGTAGTACGGGAGATTGAACTCGTTGGCCACCGCAAGCGCAGCGGCCTCTCGGAGCGCGGAACTCGACCTGGAGTTGATGTCGTCGTCGGTGAGCGCCGTCTCGAACAAATCCTGCTGGCGATCTTGATCGCGCAGGATGAGGACTTCGAGCTCGCGCCAACGAACGGCCGCTTCGAAACCTGAAAGTTGGCGGGCGTCGTCAATCCACCTTCCGTATCGCTCGTCGCCTGCGGCGACTTCGACCGCTCGAGATTCCAATGCCGGAAGAATTGTCGAGTCTGTGCCCGTGAACGAGCTGTCGCGATCGTCGTCGAGGAGGTCGAGGAACTCTTGATGCTCCTGTGCGTAGGTGGCCAACTGGGGGGCGGCGCGTCGTCTGGCGATGTCGGTGAGGACACGGTCGTAACGGCCCCGGGAGAAGCGTCTGCCGTCGGTTGTGCTGCCCTCCCGGGCGATGGAGTCCAACTCGACCAGAGCGACATCGCGGCCTTCGCTGCCGAGACCACCGAGGAGCTCTTGGTCCGACAGCGCCTCGAACCGCTCGGCATACCAGCGGCCGACGTTCGTTCGACGTAGTCGAAGTTCGTTGAGAAGGCTGTCGCGTTGCGACCGCTCCAAACTGTGCCCGTCATCGAACATGATCACCGGCTGGGCGGTCACGACATCGCCGCCGACGACGATGTTCGCATCGGCAAGCACGCTGAGCGAGTAGAGCTCGTTGTGGCCTTCGGGGATCTCGTCGACATCGACGGCCAAGAGGGCGTCGAGAAGCCCGAGGATCGCCCGTTCCGTGGTGCGTGCGTATTCGAGAATTCCGGCGCCGGTTGGTCCACCCACCCGTTCCAGCAACGCCTCTACACGGCTGTCTCCGCTCGGGACCGTGAAGACGATCTCGTCGATCGCCTCGGGGAACGAGCGGTGCCCTAAGGCGAGGGCAGACCGGAGGACACCGACGAGAACTCGCACATCGAGTAACCGGAAGAACAGTCGGCGGGACACTTCCGGAGGAATGGGAAGATCCAACAAGGACCGGTAGTCGCGGTCAAGGTCGATGAGCACGCCGAGTTTGAGCGGTCCGTTGTCGTCGATCGCTCCAAGGTCCAGGAGCTGGCGGTGCAGCGGTTCCGTCGGCTTCGTTCGGGACCGTGTCCACTCAAGATTCTCGACCGTGAAGAGCCTCATGAGGGAGGTCTTTCCAGCGCCGGGCGAACTTCTCAGCAGCACCAAGCGATCCCAGATTGCTTCAGGGAGCATGTCGAGAGCGCCGGCCCCGAAGGTGGTCACGAATTGATGCGTGTCGCGATGTTGCTCCGACGCGCGAGCGTAGAACGGGTTCAAGTAGATGCTCATGGCCGATCCACGTGGTGTCGTTCGTAGCGCGGAAACAGCGCATGGCGATAGCTGCCACCCTGCCGCTCGGTGCTGTCAGCCCACAAAGGCGAGATCGAGTTGTTCGGAGTGTTGTGATGCATCACGAGTGGAAGTGCTGCTGCCTTGTAGCCGAGCGGGACCCGCTCCTTCTTGTGTTTGTCGATGAGGACGTCATCGAAGAACCAGTCGCTGAGCGCGCACAACTCGGGGTCGGAGACGGGCAGGCTGGCCGGCAGTTGCTGCACGACATGTAGACGCCACGACGGCTCAAATGCTTCGAGGGTCTCGCGGATGTGGTTCTCGGCCTGCGCGCTCGCAACGTAGATGACGACGGTGACGTCGGCATCGACTTCCAGCAGAGGGTTGTCGCCGGCGCGAAGGTCATTGTTGAGATGGTCGCGTGCCCGATACAACTTCCCGCCCCAAGTGCCATCCTCTTTTCGGGAGAGCAACGATGTGCCGCTGCCGTAGAAGTCGTCGACAAGTACAACGTGACGGAACCGAGGCTCGCCATCCAAGCTGTGCTCGGCGATCGCTTCCGACAGCTTCTCGGCCATGGTTGACACTGCGTGGGGGCCGAGTTCGGGCGAGAGCCAGAATTGCTCATGTGACAGTTCCGGGCTGGCTCGACGCAGTCGGTCCAGTCGGGCTCCGTCGCTCAGGCCTAGATACAGCGTTTTTCGTCGCAGCGTCCGAAAGGCATTGGTGTCGACTACGGCGCTCACTCTGAAGGGCGACAGGCCGACTTCCTCGGCCGCTCGAACGACCAGCGCCCGTTTGATGAAATCCGGATAGACACAGGCGATTGCGTGGTTGAGTTCGTCCCGCGACACGAAGATCAGCTCGGAGCGGACGAAGCCCACGAGGCGCCGACGGGCATCCGCCGACTCGAACTGGCCGAGCCAACGCGCGAAACTCTCGAAGAACCGCTCGCCGGCTGCGAAACCTTCGTAGTCGTCGTACTTGTACGCAGCGAGGCGGCGTAGGTCCGCCATCCACTGCGCCTGTTCCTCCGCCGACCACGTGAGCAGTCTGTCGAGGAGCTGTCCAGCGAGTTCGTCCCTCATCGGTCCTTCCAGACGAACCGGACACCAGACGAACGCGGCTGCAGAGCCTTCAAGTAGCGCACCAGGAGTTCCGGACCGCGCTGGCCGCGACGATCGAGGTTCCAACATCGGGTCGGATCTGCGGAGCACTGATCCACTGACAAACTGACCGATGTCGCCGCGAGAAGTTCGAAGTCGTTGCCGTCAAGTTGGCCCTGATCGCCGATCGCTAACACCGCACCACTCGTTGCGTTGGACACGGACTCGAGTACAGCAGTCTTGCCCACGTCGGGTGCGATGACATCGACCGAATGTCCCGACACCACCGACTTGCACGACAAGAAGGGAGGACGGGAGAGAACCGAGCGAACCAAAGGCAGGAGCTGGGTCCCGGAGAGTCTGCCGTCCGACATTGAGACCGAGACCTGGGTTCGTCGTCGCTCGACGACCAACTGGTCGCCTAGACCGAGTCCCTCAAGGCGATCCGACGCTGCGGCGAGGATCCCGTCGCAACCCGAGCTATCGGCAGGATCGTCGGCCAGACGCAGAAGTTGAGTGCCGTTGTACAGTCCGACATGCACCTGCGCCCAAAACCTTTCGGGCAACCAGCACCGGGTGCTGTCATGCAACGAACGCCCGCGACCCGTGGCGAACCCGATCACGAGGCCCGCTTCGAGCAGTCGCACGATCTGATCCTGCACCTCGTCAGGCGGGGGCCGGTACCGGTCCCATGTCGGGCAACAGGTCCCGTCATAGTCCAAGACCAACCCGCCGATCGCCGTCCGACGGGTGACCTCCAACCAATGTGCCAACGCCGATTCGACCACAACCCTCGCAGACGCGTGTGGCACAGCCAGCTTTCGGACGACGGGATCCGGCGCCGGTCCGCTCAGCAACTTTGTGACCGGAAGGTGATACAAACGTCGCCCGAACGTCTGGACGCCTGGCCGACCGGGATCAACACCTCGTTCCACACCTGCTGTGGCAACGAGATGCATCGACCTCACGAGCAGATCGAGGACACTCGCCGGCCAAGGCAGCTCACTTCGAAGTTGTACAAGATCCACCATCGGAGGCAGCAACGCCAACGTGCGGTCCGCGATCGCCGCCGACGACGGCTCGACGACTCCGATCAGCGTCATCGAGTCGAGATTCCGAACAAGGCCAACATGACGACCGTGCGCGAGATTGCGGTAGTCCGTCAACTGCACCGTCGCCAGGCCGGTCTCGACGAGGCGCGCCTCAAGGTCTACGCCAACCGCAGCCGTACCGGGACCTGTCACCACGAGACACGAACGGCGAAGACTCGGCGATTCCAGCGGTAGGAAAGCTGGCAGTGTCCTCGGTAGCTCAACGTCATGTGCGAGGCACACGGCGGTCGCCATCGCCAGCAAGCTGTTCGTCGCCAGAAATCCATCCGGCGACGCAGGCACAGTCGCCACCCGCACGTCGTCGGCCGCGAGACTCGGCGGCAAGTCTGCCCGGCTCCTCGCGGACACGACACCAAGGTGCGCTGCGCCTCGCACCCGCGAGCTATTGATGGCCATCCCGGCATCTGGATGCCGGCCGCGCGCGGAGAACAAGACAACGCCCGTGCTCGGAGAGAGCGCGGATGTTGCAGCCTCGAGCGGTGTGACAGCAACCGCCAACTCGCCGGTCGAGCGGGTGTGAAGGTCCGCCGCAAGGCGGGCGACCGCAAGGGCTCCCCCGGAGCCAACATAAAGCATTGGCCGCTGCACCCGAACAACAGCCGCGACCGCCTCACCAACATCGGACTCGACCACCGAGCGGTACGTCTCCGGGAGCTCTAGCAGCTCAGACGCATAGCTGCGTTTCATGAGCGAAATCCTCGGGCGAAACAGAATGGGCAGGCTTCGTGCCAAATGAGTTCAAACGAAGCGAGCACGACGTCGATCGTAACGCGACCAACCGGAACGTTCCCCCTGCTTGTTGCCCCAGGACCTGCCCATCGTTGGCCTGAACGCTTGGCCATCTCGTCGACTTCTGCGATCCCCACGCGCGCGGCAGCAGGCCCTCGGCGAAGTCGCGTCCAGGGCTTACCCTTGACGCACCGGGCTTCGAGCTCGTCGACCGATGTCTGGGTCACGTAAGGCGGCTCGGATGAACTCCCGTCACTCAGCAACCCGGGCACACCGTCGAGTTCCCGCTCACCGTGAGCTGAGCAGGAGATTGGTTGAACCCGTGTGGGAGCGCCCACCAGGAACGTCCGTTAGACCGTCCGTTAGACTGTCCGTTAGACATTGCGTTAGACGCCGGTCGATTTGGGCGCGAAAGAGGCCCTCGCCGATCTCTCGGAAAGGGCCTCTGACCTGGTTCTTTGTTGGTGGCGGGGGCAGGATTTGAACCTGCGACCTTCGGGTTATGAGCCCGACGAGCTACCGAGCTGCTCCACCCCGCGTCGGTAGGTGAAACGCTATCGCCATCCGCACTTGAAGGCAACCGCACCCTCCGGCATGACTTCCGGCACTTGACCCGTGCCGCCGCGGGCGCGACTCTGAGTCAGCGCACGTGGCGACTCGATGCACACCGAGTCGCCACCCGATCGGTTCCCCACACGGTGGTGGACGCACCTGCCCGACGGGCGTGTGCAGTGCGACGCCTGCCCACGCGAATGCAAGCTCAGCGAGGGCCTCGGACGACCTCCCCGACGCGGGTGAGTTCATCGCCGCGCTGTGGCGCAAGGCCGGCCTGCCGACACGCGCCTGCACGCGAGAGATCCGGGTGCGGCGCTACAGCGCTCAGCACTGGCCTGCGAGACGGCACGACCACCACACGACCACCACACGACCGCCCCGCGAAACCGGTGACGTTGGCCCCTGACCCTCGACCCGCACATCGGCGAACGATGGATGCATGAAGGTTGCCTCCACCCACACCTACGCAGCACCCACCGACATGGTCTTCGCAATGATGACAACACCCGATGTGCTCACCCAGAAGTACACGTCACTCGGCCACTCGGGGATCACAATCCTCGACCACAGCACGAGCGGCGCAACCATCGCAGTCCGGTCGCGGCGAACGGTGCCGATGGACGTCCCGGGCTTCGCCAAACGGTTCCTGTCACCCACCAACTCGGTCGAGCAACACGACCAGTGGAATGCACCGGCGAAGGACGGCACTCGCACCGGCACGTGGAAGGTGAACGCGCTGGGCGTGCCCGTCAGTGCCGGTGGCACGCTGCGGCTGATGCCCGACAAGAACGGTACGACCACGATCGAGATCACCGGTGAGGTGAAGTCGTCGGTGCCGCTCGTCGGCGGCAAGCTGGCTTCGTTCGTCGGCGCCGACGTACAACGCACTCTCCACGCCGAGGAAGCCTTCAACGACGGCTACCTCGCGGCCGCGGCGACCAAGCCGACACGCGCGCCTCGGCGGCCCAAGGCCTGAGCAGCTTCCCGGCTTACAGCGGGCGATGCCCTCGCGTGCTCAGGTGGCAGCGGCTCGCGCCGCTGCGAGCGCATCGCTGAGGCTTTCCACCGGCGTCGCCTTGTGCGCCTCGAACTCGAACGTGCCACCGCGTGCGTTGAGGGTGACCTGACGGCGCAGCATCGACTTTCCGGCGATGATCGAATCGACCTCGGCGATCGGCACCTCACTGACGATCTCGTCCGCCTTCGACCCCATCGCGTTCATCTTCAGGATGAGAAGGCGACGCTGGGTCACGGCCAGGGCCGCGAATCGGGGAATGGTGATACCGGTCGCCTGGGACGACTCTGCCGTGTTCTTGCCGCCGCGCCCGGCAATGACGGCCCCGGCAAGACCGCCGACTGCACCCGCGTTACCCGCGCCCTTCGGCTGCACGCACACTGCGGCGAGCACCTCCTCGCCTGGCGGGAGCAGCGCCACGACCGAATCGGAGAGCTTGTCGTTCTTGCCAAACATTGTGTTCCTCCTCGATGACACGCCGATTCCTTCGGCGACCTGCGAAGCGTAGTGCACCCTTCGAGGGGCGACTTTCGCTCACGCTGTGGCCATCGTGGGCCGATACTTCGATGATGCCGCCCAGCCCACGCACCCGGACCGGCCTGCGGGCCAGCGCCGCCGCGGCGTTGGCCTCGGTGGTGATGCCCGCGGCAGGCCACTGGTTCATCCGTGCTCGCCTGCGACCCGCCGTGCTGTGGGCCGCAACACTGAACCTGATCGCGATGATCGTCGTGATCGTCATCGGCATGCGCGTGCACAGCCGCGCCGATCTCGCCGCACTCATCGCCGACCGCACCATGGTCATCAGGCTCGACGTTGCCCTCGCCGTGCTCGCGCTCACCCGCCTGTGGGCCTCATGCGACGCCGCCTGGCAGGCGCGACCGGACGACGGGACAGCGGTGAAGCTCACCGCCGGGCTCGCCGCTGGCCTGCTCGTCCTCGGCGGTGTCGCCCCGCTCGCCGTCGCTGCCGACTACGTATGGCGCACAGACCGGGCCATCGAGAACGTCTTCTCCGCCCCCGACGCAATCACCGCCTACCCGGGCGCCGTCGCCACCGACAACACGATGGCCACCACCCGCAACGCAACACCGTTCGCCACGCCTAACCACATGAGCACCACCCTGTCTGCCACCGACTCCACGCTTGCGGCGACAACGACCACCCTGCCGCCCACGACCACCAGCACGCTGCCGCCGATCGTCGGCGAGAACCGGGTGAACGTGCTGCTACTCGGGGGTGACGCCGGCCCAGGCCGATGGAGCCTGCGCACCGACTCGATGATCGTCGTCTCCATCGACCCGGCCACCGGCGACACCGCGATGATCAGCGTGTCGCGCAACGTCACCCGCCTGCCGTTTCCCCCCGGCACCGAACTGGCACGGCGCTTCCCGCGCGGCTTCGACGACATCGCGAACGCGGTCTACCCGTACGTCGACCAACATCGCGAGCTCGCCGGCGGCGGCAGCGACGCCGGCGCGCAGGCGATCAAGTTGGGCATCGCGCAACTGCTCGGCATGCCGATCAACTACTACGTCCTGGTGAACATGGCCGGCTTCGTCGACGTGGTCGACGCGCTCGGCGGCATCGACATCGACGTCGGCGCACGTGTGCCTTCGCCCGGTAACCCACCCGGCGCGAAGCACGAAGTACCGGTGTACATCGAGGCCGGCCAACAGCGCATGGACGGCACGATCGCCCTCGCCTACGCCCGCTCGCGCAGCGCCGACAGCGACTACAACCGGATGGGCCGCCAGCGTTGCGTGCTCGCCGCGATCGCAACCGCCGCGACACCGATGGCCGTCGCCACCGGTCTCACCGATCTGGTGGGCGCGTTCGGCGACTCGGTGCGTACCGACATCCCACGCGAGCGGCTGGGCGAGTTCGCACAGCTGATCGACAGCTTCTCCGCGGCGGGCGGCTTGAGCACCGTGCGCACACTGCACCTCGCACCGCCACTGGTCAGTTCAACCCGCTGGAACGCGACCGCGGTGCGACTGCTGGCGCGCGACGCGATCGTTCCCCCTCTACCCGGTGCCGCACCCGCACCCGCTGCGCCGCCGACCAAGACGCTCGCCGCAACCTGCTGAGCGGCGCGATCGGCAGGTGGGCGGCAGCCGCTACCGAGCGACTGCCTCCAGCTGCGGCCACAGCTCGGCGGGGATGTCCATGTCGGCGTAGGCAACATCGGCTGCGATCTCGACCGCTGACCTGGCGCCCACCAGCGTGCGCACCACCGCCGAGTGACGCGACACGAACTGCAGCGCAGCCGCCGGCAAGGGCACGAAGAACTCCTCGCACACCGACTGCAACGCTTGCGCGCGAGCCACCAGTTCGGGCGACGCTGCCGCGTAGTCGAAGGTGGCACCGACCACCGGCTTCGCCAACAACCCGCTGTTGAACACTCCACCGGCGATCACATCGATGCCCAACGCCTGGCACTCCTCCAGCAGCGCTTCACCGCTGCGATCGAGCAGCGTGTAACGACCCGCCATCAGGATGCAATCGAGATCCACCTGCTCCACGAAGCGGGCAAGCATCGCCACCTGGTTCATCCCGCAACCGACCTGGCCGATCACGCCCTGCTCGCGCAACTCGATCAACGTCGGGAACGCAGTCGCCAGCGCCTCCGCCTCGTGCGCGTCGGGGTCGTGCACGTGCACGATGTCGAGGCGGTCCGCGCCCAGCCGTTCGAGGCTCTCCTCCAGCGAACGCAGCACGCCGTCGCGGCTGTAGTCGAACATCAGGTCGGCGGCGGGAAGATCGACGAACGACGAGACGGGTCGAGCGGCACCGGCGACGACCGGCTCCAACACGCGACCCACCTTCGAAACCAGGGTGTACTCGTCGCGCGGGTACGCGGCCAGCGCCGCGCCCAGGCGCGTCTCGGCGAGCCCATGGCCGTACTGCGGAGCGGTGTCGAAGTAGCGGATGCCGTGTTGCCATGCGGTGTTCACCGTGGCAGCAGCCTCCGCGTCGCTGACCGCGGCGAACAGGTTGCCCAGTGGCGCGGTGCCAAGTCCCAGCCATGGCAGCGTGTGTGTCAGCGCCATTCGGCACCATCCGGAAAGCGCAGTGTCTCGATGGAGTAAGGGTACATCTCGATCGAGTAGCCCGGCTCCTCGGGCACGGCGTAGGCGCCGTTGCGCACCACCGCCGGGTGCAGGAAGTGTTCGTGCAGATGGTCGGCGTACTCGGTGGTGCGGTCGTCCAGGCTGCCGCTGACACACAGGTAGTCGATGATCGAGATGTGCTGCACGTACTCGCACAACCCGATGCCGCCGGCATGCGGGCACACCGGCACACCCTTCGCAGCAGCGAGCAGCAACACCGCCAACACCTCGTTCAGCCCACCCAGCCGACAGGCGTCGACCTGCGCATAGTCGATCGCCTCCGCCTGCAGCAGCTGCTTGAAGATCAGCCGGTTGGCCGCGTGCTCACCCGTCGCGACGCCCACCGGCGCGATGCCGCGGCGGATGCGCGCATGGCCGAGGATGTCGTCGGGGTGCGTGGGTTCCTCGATCCAGCGCAGCCCGAACGCGCCCAGTTCGTTGGTCCAATCGATCGCCTGCTGTACGTCCCACACCTGGTTCGCGTCGGCCATCAACGCGATGCCATCGCCCAGCTCCTCGCGCATCACCTCGCAGCGTCGCTGATCGCTGGCGACGTCGATGCCCACCTTCGTCTTGAAGCTGCGCCAGCCCTGCCCGAGCGCGGCCTGGCATCGGGCGCGCACCTCATCCTCCGGGTAGCCGAGCCAACCGGCCGAGGTGATGTACGCCGGGTAGCCATCGCGCCGCAGCTCGGCCAGTCGCTCGGCCTTTCCCGCCTGCATCCGTTGCAGGATCTCCAGCGCGCGCACCTCGTCCACCTCGTCGCGCAGGTAGCGAAAATCGATGCAGTCGACGAACTGGGCGGGCTCCATGTCGGCCACCAACTGCCAGACCGGCTTGCCCTGCTCCTTCGCCCACAGATCCCACACCGCGTTCACCAGCGCGGCGGTGGCGAGGTGGATGACACCCTTGTCGGGGCCGAGCCACCGCAGCTGCGAGTGATTGGTGACACTGCGCCAGAACGCACCCATGTGGTCGGTGAGATCGCTGAGACGCCTGCCGACGACCAGCTCGCTGAGCACCTCGATCGCGGCACAGCACAGCTCGTTGCCCTTGCCGATGGTGAACGTCATCCCATGGCCCTCGTGCGCGCCGCCGGTATGCAGCACCACGTACGCGGCCGAGTAGTCAGGGTCGGGGTGGTTGGCATCGCTGCCATGGAGGAACGCCGAGGTGCGCGCCCGCAGGTCGTGCGTGCTGACGGAGAGGATCGTGGTCATCGTGCGGGTGACGATAGGCGCGAGACTGCGACCCGTCGATCACCGAGATCCGGGAGCCAACATGAGTGCACGTGTCGTCGTCATCACAGGGGCCGCAGGCGGGATCGGGGCCGCGATGATGGCCCGCTTCGCCACCCAGGGCGACACCCCGGTCGGGCTCGACCTGCTGGCGGCACCCGACGATGCCCGCGTGATCGGCGGGTTCGACATCACCGACCCAGCGCAGTGCGTTGCCATCACGCAGCGGATCATCGACGAGCACGGCCGCATCGACGTGCTGTGCAACAACGCCGGCATCGCTGCGGTCGGCGATGTGGTGCAGTCGACACCCGACGACTGGCAGCGGGTGTTCGCCGTCAACGTGTTCGGCATCGCCAACATGTCGCGTGCGGTGCTGCCCCACATGCGCGCCGCCGGCCGCGGCGCGGTGGTCAACACGTGCAGCATCGTCGCCACCGTCGGGCTCGTGCAGCGCGCCGTCTACGGCGCCTCGAAGGGCGCGGTCCAGGCGCTGACCAAAGCGATGGCCGCCGACGAGGTGAGCCACGGGATCCGCGTCAACTGCGTCTCGCCGGGCACGGTGGAGAGCCCGTGGGTGCAGCGGCTCGTCGCCGGCACCGACGACCCCGAAGCCACGTACGCGGCGCTGCGCAAGCGCCAGCCGATGGGCGACCTGGTCAGCTGCGAAGCGGTCGCCGACGCGGTCGCCTACCTCGCGGCGGAGACGACGTTCACCACCGGCGTCGACCTGCTGGTGGACGGCGGGATCAGCGGCATCCGCATCGTGGACCCGGGCTGATGAGCCGCGAACCGCTGCGCGTCGCGCTCGTCGGCGGGCCGATGTACGACCACCTGTACACGCTGCTCGACGAGCACCACGTGGAGATCGTCGTGCATGCCGACCACCCGACGCTCAACCGCGAAGTTGCGGCACGCCTGAGTGCCGGCGAACGGCTCGACGTGATCGCCACCCACTCGAAGTACGCGCCGTCGCAGGCGCAGTGGCTGCGCCCACTCGACGGGCTGGTCGACCCGAGCGAGCTCGCACCGCTGGCGCTCGATCTGTGCCGTTACGACGGGGCGCTGCTGTGCGTGCCACGCCTGATCGACGTGCGGATCATGTGGTCGCGCCTCGACACACCGCCGACCACCTGGGCCGAACTCGCGGAGAGCGGGGTGGCGTTCGGTTTCCCGGGCCGCGAGTCGGGCCTGTTCGGCACGTTCTTCGAGCTGGTCGTGGGCGGCGGCGGCCGGCTGTTCACCGACGATGGTCGGCCCTGCATCGAGTCGCCGGAAGCCGTCGCCGCGATCGAGCTGTTATGCCGCCTCGCCTCCCACGCCCCGGCCGACCTGCCCGACTGGCACTACGACCAGGTCGACGCGGCACTCCTGAGCGGCCGCATCGACGCCGCCGGGGTGTGGCCTGGCGGGTGGGGCGCGATCAGCGACTCGGGCGCGCTGCTGCAGCCATCGAGGTACCCGGCCGGCGCGCACCGTTGGGTGAGCTATGCGGGCTGCCACGCGTGGGGCATCCCCACCACCTGCGGCGACGTGCCGGCCGCAGCCGCGCTCGTCCAGCGGCTCATCAGCCGCGAGGCCAACGAGCTCGATGCCGGCGGCGGCAGCGTGTGCGCGCATGTCGACGCGTTCGCCGCTGTCGAACCGGTCAACGACACCGATCGGCGCCGGCTAGCGATCACCGCGGCCACCATCGAACAGGCAATGATCACCTACCCGCCGCACCCCCGCTTCCCCGATGTAGAGGACGCTGGCTGGCAGGCGATCAACGACGTACTACTCGGCACACGCAGCGCGGCCGACGCCGTCGCCGCCATCCAACGGCTCGCCAGGGCGATCCTCACGCCGGGGTGAGTACGGGCGGCCATCCACCGCCGACAATCGTGATAGAGAAGGAGGCGTGCCCGACGGGGGCGGGAGGGGGCCGTGATGTTGGAATCGAAGATCACCGAGATCGCGATCGGTCAGATCCGCGGTCTGGTCAAGCCCAGCGACGCCGAGCGCAAGGCGGCCTTCGAGCTGTTCATCGAGCTGGCCAGCCGCACCGCCACAGCGCCGCTGACCATGGAGACCGGCACCATCCGCGGGGCGCTCGACAGCCTGTACGCGATGTTCGCCATCACCCGCGAAATCCTGCGCACGCACGGCAGCGAGGTGGCCAAGAGCCGCCACGACGGCAACCTCACGCTCGCGACAATCGCACTGCGCGTCCTCAACGAGGTGATCCGCCCGGTCACCAGCAGGTGGCACCCCGAGCTGCAGTCACACGAGCAACAACTCGCCACTCACGGCGAGGGTCGCACCGCCGTCGAATGGGAACGAACGTGGCCACTGCACGCGACGTGCCGCGCCGATCTGAACGCGCTGCGTTCGCAGATCCGCAGCTACATGGACAGCCTCGCCCAGATCGCCGGGACGCCGGCGCTCACCGATCTCGTCGTGCCGATCGCCGCCAGCGCGCCGATCGCCCCGGTCGCCCTCGCCACGGCAGCGACACCACCGATGGGCGCCGATCCGCGCAAGGACATGGTCCGCTGGTTCCACCCGGTGGAGGGTTTCCACAGCATGCGCGCCTCGCACAAGGGCGACCCCAAGCGGGCCGGCCGCAACCCCACGGGCAGCAACGTAGTGGTCCCCCTGCAGCTGGCTGCGGGCGACGACGGTTGCCTGTGGTTCGACTACGTCAGCGACCTCGGCGACGCCTTCGACGCCACAGCCGCCGTCGCCTGGCAACTCACCAGGCCCGCCATCGAGTTGCCCGACGACCGCAACGGCGAGCTGCCCGAGGCGCCGGCACGCCTGCCACGCGGCCGCCTGCTGGTGATGGGCGGCGACCAGGTGTACCCGTACGCCAGTCGTGAGAAGTACGTCCAACAGACCGAGCTGCCCTACCTGCTCGCCGCGGCCGTGCAACCCGATGGCCCCAACGCCGCCCCGGCCCCCGGAACCGCGGCCCTCGTCGCGATCCCCGGCAACCACGACTGGTACGGCGGCATCAACCTGTTCGAGGACGTGTTCGTGAAGGCCGACACGTTCGCCGGGCACTGGCAGGTGGGCCAGAGCGAGCGGTGGTGGGTGGTTCAGATGCCCCACGGCTGGTGGCTGTGGGGCATCGACAGTGCGCTCGACAACACACTGGAACAGCAGCAGAAGGACTACTTCACACACGCGGCTGCAGCGCTGGCGCCCGGCGACAGGGTGATCCTCTGCGGCCCGGTGCCGCTGTGGCAACTGCGCCAGAAGCGCGAGGAGGAGTACACGCACCTGCGGCAGTTCCTCGACCCATTGGTGCGCGGTCACGGCGCGACGATGCCGCTGTTCCTCGCTGGCGATTCGCACTTCTTCGCCCACTATCGCCGGGTGGACGGCGTCGCGGAGGAAGACCACATCACCGCCGGCGGCGGCGGCGCGTTCCTGCAGCCAACTCACAACCTGCCCGAGCAGGTGCCCTACGAACGTGGCGCCCCCGACTACACACTCACCGCTCGCTGGCCGCGGCCGATCGACAGCCGCTCGCTGGCCACCAACCTGCGCGGCCTGCGCGACCGCCAGTTCTGGTGGCTGTTCGCGATCGTCGCCGTCGTGCACGCCGCGTTCGCCGGCCTCACCACCATCCGCACCGGCGCGCTGGGCAGCAGGATCGACCCGGGCGCCGGCGCCGAGCAGGCCGCGCGCTGGATCGCCGGCGCGTGGCCCGGCTGGCCGATCCTGGCGCTGATGGTGCTGGCGATGGTCATGGCAACCGCCCCGAACAGCGCCGAATCGCAGCTCGCCAAGGGTGCCAAGAAGTACGGGCTGATCCACGGTGTGGCACAGGCAGCGCTGTTCGTTGCGGTCGCCGCGTTCGGTCGCTGGGTAGGGCCGCAACACGCGTGGTGGCACTTCGTCGTCGTACCGCTGATCGGCGGCGTACTCTCGACCGCGCTGTTCGTGGGCATGAACCGCTGGATCAACCGGCAGATCAAGGCCAACGACACGCTCGCGTTCTCCTCCGCCCACCTCACCCGTTACAAGCACTTCCTGCGCATGCGCATCGACGCCAACGGCGACCTCACCGTCTTCGCGGTCGGCCTCGACCCCGTCGGCCAAGGCTGGTACGAGTCGCTCACGACCCCCGGTTCGACGATCCCGCCGTTCGACAAGGCCGGCGCACCCCGGCTGCACTACGTGTGGGGCAAGCAGTTCAGCGGCCCGGGCGCCGCGCCGTGACCGACATGCGCCAGCCGCTGGTCGTTGACGTGGCCTGGCTCGCCGACGAGGCGGTCGACGTGCACCCCGTCGCAGAGGCGATCTTCCGCCTGCTCAGCGGCGACCCCGACGGCCGCTCGTCCACCCGCATGGGCATGCCCGTGTTCTTCCGGCGGATCACCGCCGACGGCCCGGCGCCCGACCCTGCCACGTGGCCCGCGGCCGAGCGTAGAGCGCTCGTGCTGCTCGCCGACTCGGCGCTCCTCGCCACACTGGTCGTACGCAACTCACCGGTGAGGGGTGCGGTCGAAGGGCTGCTCACTCACGCACGCGAGGCAGGCTGGCTGGTGTTGCCGGTGGCGCTCGACCCGGCGTCGCTGGGCAACACGCTGCTCAGTGGCGAGACCAACATGATCCGCCCTCCGGCCGAGGCTGACGCGCCCGCAACGGCCGCGTTCGTGGCCGGTTCGGTCGGGCTGCAGTTGCACCGGCTGCTCGCACCCGACCGCACGGTGAGCACGTTCATCAGCTACGCCACGCGCGACGGCAGCGCGATCGCCGAGGGCCTCAAACTGCACCTCGACAGCGACACCCAGCTGCAGTCGTTCCTCGACCGCAGCCAGATCTTCGCCGGTGAGAGCTTCTCGAAGGTGCTCGACGACCACGTGATCGCCGGCCCGGTGATCGCCATCGTCACGGATGCATACACGGCGAGCGCGTGGTGCGGGCGTGAGATCCTGCTCGCCAAGAAGGCCGGGCAACCGGTGGTGGTCATCGACGCCGTCGCCGATGGCCACGACCGCTCGTTCCCCTACCTGGGCAACGGCCCGGTCGCCCGCTGGCAGCCCGCCGACCCCGAGGGCACCTACCGGCGCGTGGTGCGCCTGGCGGTGGAGGACAGCCTGCGCCGCACCTACCTGCCGCTGCGCATCGCACACCTGTGCGAGTTGGCCGGCGTAGCCCACCCGGAAATGGTGCTCACCCGTGCCCCCGAGCTGATGACACTGGTGGGCGCCGGCGACGGCACGGGCGACGTGATCTACCCCGACCCGCCGATCCCCTCCAGCGAGCTGGCCTTGCTGCGCGCCGCATTCCCCGCGCTGCGCCTGCGTACCCCCACGGAGGTCTGGCAATGATCCGGCACGATTCGCTGGTGGCGTTGTCGGTCTCCACCGCCCCGCCCGCCGACCTTCACGCCCGCGGCCTGTCGGGGCTGCACCTGCGGTTCATGTTCACCGAACTCGTGCGCCACCTCCTCGCGGCCGGCGGGTGCATCGCCTACGGCGGCCGGCTCGACGACCCGGCCAGCCTGGAGCCGAACTTCACCCGCATCATGCTCGACATGGTCAGCGGCTACCGGCCCGACCTGCGCCCCGACGACAGCCGGCTGGTCAACTTCGTGGCCGCCACCGTGTGGGACGCCGACGACCCTGCGAAGAAGGCCGAGTACCAGCAGAGGGTCGCCCACTACCAGGGCCGGTTCCAGGTCGAGCAGTGCCCGCTGGCACCGCTGCAACCTGCCGCCGTGAGCACACCCGAGGCGATCGCCGCACTCGCGTTCACCAGCATGCGCGAGCAGATGGCCGCCCAGTGCGCGGCCCGGGTGGTGATCGGGGGCGCGCTCGCTCCCTACATGGGCCGCTACCCCGGCGTGGTGGAGGAAGCGATCCTGATGGCCGGCGCGAAGAAGGCGCTGTACGTGATCGGCGGCTTCGGCGGCGCCGGCGCCGCGCTGGCCGCGCACTTGGCCGGCGAACAGGTGCCGGAGCTGACCCAGCAGTGGCACCTCGACCACGTACCCGCAGCTGCGACACTTGCGCCGCTGTTGGCCAGCACACCGTATGCACTGCAGATCGACATCGACCTCGCCGCGGCGCTCCCGGCGGGCGAGTGGTCGGCGCTGCGCAACGGCCTCAGCGACGCCGACAACCAACGCCTCGCCACCACCACCGACGTCGACGAGGTCGTGGCATTGGTGCTTCGCGGCCTGCACACGGTCGCGCCGGTCACCACCTGAGGCTCAGCCGGCCGCCCGCAGCGCAGGGATGCGCGTGCATGCCGTCTCGTTGCCGATGATCGCCTCGGCTCGTCGCATCGCATCCTGGTCGACCTCGGCACAGGTCGCCTGCAGGTCGAAGGCCGGCAACACCGCCACGGCACCCCCCGAATTGACGAAGATCGATCGCCCATCGGCAGCGAACGCTGCCGGCGAGCCACGCCACAGCCACCATCGGCCAGCAGCGGCCAAGGTGGGCAACCGGTCGAGCGACTCGACCCTTCGAGGGTTGCGCGGATCAGCCATGTCCCAGAGCACCATCTCACGACCGGCGACCGTGATCATCTGCAGATGATCCGCGTCGGCGCTGAACGCGACATACGAGATCCACGTCGTGGCGATGACCTTCCTGCCGATCAGCACCGGCGGCTGGGACGCGTCGTCCGGCATCGTCCAGAAATCCAGCCTGCCCGCGAGGTCGGCAATCGCGACGAACCCGAGGCCGGGTGCCGCCCACAGACCTCCGGAAGCGTTCGGCAGTTCAACGTCTCTCGCCTTCCACACGCCGTCGGTGAGCTCGACCGATCGGACCCTTCCGTCGGGCTCGACCAGGAGAAGACGGTCGTCGCCCACCCAGACGACGTTCAACAACGCAGCCTCTGCGTATGGGACGGATGCCAGCACCGTCCAGTCGCCGGTGTCGATGATGCGCAGCGCGTCGGGCGTTCCTGGGCCGGATGAGTACGACCGCACCGCGAGTCGCCGACCCGACGGATCGAAGGTAGCCGTCGCACTCGGTTGGCGGAAGAGCGCGACCCCCGACGCAACATCGTGCACGACGAGGTCGATGTCACTGGTCACCAGCAGGCTGCCGTCCGGCGACAACTCCGTCACCTCCGCATACGAGTCCTCGACGACGACCTTCCCACTCGGCCCGCCGAACGGGGCCTGCGCGTCGAACACCTCGACCGTGGAGCTGTCTTCGCCCTTGCCGGCCAGGACCGACCCATCGGCCGACAACGCCATGCTCGCGATATCCGCGATCAATTGCTGTTCCCGAAAGGCGTAGAACTCGGTGCCGCGGGCCGAGACCACCGCCAACTCATTTCCCGACCAGAACAGGCTACGAACGCTGCTAGAGGCGAGGGAGGCCACGGGAAGGGCCGACGCCCCGGTGAGCTGCCAGATCTCGACGGCAGTTCCATCCGTTTCGGCAAGGAAGCGCTGATCCGACGAGAAGGCCACGTCGGTGGCAGACGACAGCCCGCCTTCCACCGTGACCACTGTCGTACCCCCTCCTGTGGAGAACTCCAGGCGTGCCGCGCTGCTGCTTCCCGCAATCCATTCACCGTCCGACTCGAGCCAGGTCGAGGAGAACGGCGCGGCAGCACCGACCGTGCCACCTCCATCCAACGGCCAGAGCCACACCTTGCCATCCGGCTCGGCGGCGAACACGAGGCGGTCGGCCACAGCGACATCGCGCCAGTCCGTCACGCCTGGGCTGCTCATCCGAGCGATCTCGAGCCCGCTGGTGGCGTTGGTCGCGACGAAGGAACCCAGTGCGGCGTCAAACGCGACCACTGTGTCGGTGGCGGCGTGATATGTCGCCGGCGACCCACGACCGCTGCAGGTGGCGGTCGGCAGCAACCCGTCCGAGCTGGCGCGATCGCCTGACAGGACGAGGACCTGCCCGGCGATCGGTGTGATCGCGCGCGCGTCGTCGATGCGCACCACGATCGAGCCGACATTCACGAACGACACCGGCAGCTCGACACCCGGAGGGACCCCGACCAGTGGTTCACCGCTGTCGCGATCCCACCACGTGATCGGGGATGTCATACCGATGTCGCCATTGCCTCCAACACCATCGGCGTAGGGGCACACGGCGAAGACGGTCGGTGGGCTGATCGTCGCGATGAAGCGACCGGCCGTGGCGATCGGAATCGCACTCGTCATGTCGGGCAGCGCGTCGCTGGGCACGAACACACGCGAGAGCAGCGCCCGCGACGTGATCCCGACGGCGCTGTCGGCCTCCGGCGAACGGCGGGGCTCGGTCTCGCCGTTCGGGTACAGCGACTCGACGGCCAGCAGCGCTGCGACCTCCGGATCGTCGTTCACCGCGAGGGCCGACGAGGCAAGCTCGCCAGAACGCGCAATTGCAGCGCTCTCCAGGGCCTCGGCGGTCGCCGCTTCCGCCCTGTCCCGCTCCGTCTTCGCGGTCGCCTCCGCAGCGCGAGCCAGCTCTGTCTGCTCCTGCGCCGCGTTCTTCTGGCGCACCGCCTCGCGACCCTTGCCCACCGCGACAGCGGACGCGATCAGCGACGCCACGAGCAGCACCGACAAACCCGCCGCCGCCGACCACCGCAGGCGCTTCGCCAGCCGGAACTGCCGGACGTCCTCACCGATCAGGTCGTCCTCGGATTTCCCGTGGATCGGTGCGGCAATGTCGACGACCGCCGCCTTGAACCGGGGGACGGCGAGCGTGAGATCGCTGATGTCTCGCGCCCATCGCAGGTCGACGAAGAGGATCTCAGCCTTGAACACGCCGACGAGCGCCGCAGGGACAGCCGTGCTGTCGACGGTATACGTGCCATCCCCTGCCCACTGCCACACGCCGTCGGTGACCACGACGAGCACGCGCTGCAAGGCGTCGGCGTCCTTCGCGAGGAAGTCCCTGATCTCGTTGTTGACCCACGGCGATTGAGCCGAGTCGGGCGATGCCAGCAGCACCAGGAACCTTGACCGTCCGAGCGCCTTCTTCAGTTCACCGAGCAGGTCGGGGTTCGCCGACATTCCGGTGGCATCACGGAACACGTCCAGCGCGGTGGCCTTGTGCCACGGCTTCGCCAACCGCTGCAACCCATTGTGCAACGCCTCTGCCAAGACCGCGTCGGTGTCGAAGCCGTACGAGATGAACGCGTGGTAGTTCTCCTTCACGGCGGTCAGTCTTCCATGGCCACCGCTCTCTCAGGATCGCCCTTGCACCCCGGTCCCGGCAACGACATAGGCTCGGCGACGTGGGCGGCGACACCGGACGGAGAAGCGACTCAGCGGACTCGACGGGTGCCGCATCGAACGCTTTCGTCGTCGCAGGCATCGCGCTCGCCGCCGCGATCGTCGTCGCCACCGTGATTCTGATCTGGGTCACCGGCGGCGTCGGCGCGCTGCTGGTCACCGCCGCCGCAACTGCGGGGCTCACCGCGTGGGCGGGGCGCCGGCACCGCACTCGCCATGCGACACTGCCACCCTGGCGCCGGCGGCACGCAGCGACGTGGGGCATCGCCCGGCGCGTGGTGGTTGTCGGCGCGGTGTGGAACGCGATCTCGATCGCCGTCTACGTCGTCCCCGACAACGGCGACTCCACCAGCCAGCAGATGGCCGCGTGGGGGCGCAACCACGGGCTCGGTGAGGTGATCGACCGACTGGAAGCGTGGGTCTACGACGAGCCGCCGTCCAAAGAACCGGCGAAGGCCCTTGCGCTCGCGCCGGGCATCAGCCTTGCGCCGGCCACCACCGTCGACGAGCCGGCCACCTCGACCACCGCGACCGGCCCCGGCCCGGGCCCGGGCCCCGACGACACACTGTCTCCGGCTACTACGGTGGTCGACCGGACGCCGCAGCCACCAGCACCGATCGTGCCGTCGATCAGCCCCGCTCTCGGCGGCGAGGGCCAATGGGTGGCCATTGCCCAGGCCGGTGGCCACGACGCGATGTGGGCCACCAGCATCCGCCCGCTGGGCGACACCGGCGGCGTCGTCGCAACGATGGTCGTGATCGACCAGACCGACTTGCGCGCCGGGCTGTTCAACGGCAGCGAGGAGCCGGGCGGCAGGTGGACTCGCGGCAACAGCGTCCCCTCCGAACTGCACCCCGCGCTGCTGGCGACGATGAACGGCGGCTTCCGCTTCGAGCACATCAAGGGCGGCTACGTGACCGAGGGCGAGGTGGTCAAGCCGTTGCGCGCCGGTGACGCCACCCTCGCGGTGGGCCGCGACGGGAGACTGGTGCTCGGCCAACTGGGCCGCGACCTGTTCGACGACGGTTCGTGGACAAGCCTTCGCCAGAACCTGATCCTCATCGTCGATGGTGGCCAATCGCAGGTGCAGCGTGGCATCGCGGAAGGCGTGTGGTGGGGCGCCGACTTCGGCCGCGAGGTGTACGTGAACCGCTCGGCCGTCTGCGAGCTCGCCGACGGGCGCCTCGCCTATCTGCTCGTCGGCATCGTCGACGCCGAGCAGCTCGCCCAATCACTGATCAACCTCGGCTGCATCAAGGCGATCCAGTTGGACATCAACGGCACCTGGCCCTCGTACATGGTCTACCCGCGCGACCCCGATGGCACGCTGGACGCACAGCTGATCGACCGCCGCATGGGCACCAACGCCCGCCGCTACCTCAACGGCAGCACGAAGGAGTTCTTCGCCTTCTTCGATGCCGGGTTGGTACCGCAGGCCAGCGTGCTCGACGCCTGACGCGTCAGTCGCCGCAGGCCACCGACAACACATCGGAGGGCAGATAGTCGGACGAGATCGTCTCGTTGCCATCGAACGCCCCCCGCCAGTGGTGCGAGCGCAACGTCAGCAACCCGAAGCCGACCACGATCAGCACGGCGCCCACCCCGTACGCCACGCGCAGGTTGACGAGATCACCGATGCCGCCGATGAACAGCAGACCGATGCCGTACGAGACACCCATGCTGGCCTGCATGATCGACATCACACGGCCCCGGCTGGCATCGGGTGCATCGCGCTGGATGATCGACGACGTGCTGATGAACATGCTCGCCGAGGCGGCGCCCAGCACCACACCCGAGGCAACCAGCCAGAACCGATTCGGGGCCAGCGCATACGCGCCCAGCGCCGTCGCGAGCACCCACACCAGCCGCCCGACGAGGAAGCTACGGCGGTAGTGCGCCGCCAACATCGTGATCGTGATGCCACCCAGGATCGCACCGATGCCCTGCGCCGAGGCGACCGCGCCGGCGAGGCCGGTGCCGCCACCGAACTCGGCCTTCGCGTAGATCGGGATCAACCCCATGAACGGCACCACCGTCAGGTTGAACAGCACCAGCAGGGCAACGCCGTGCCAGCAGCCCGGCGTGGCGCGCAACGTGCGCCAGCCACCGACCAGGCGCTCGACGACTCCGCCGTCGCCGCCCGCGCTGGACGGGCGGAACGATCGCCGGACCAGCACCACTGCAGCGGCCATCACCATGAACGAGAAGGCGTTGAACCCGACCGTCCAGGCCGGGCCGACCGTCAGTGACAGTGCCGTGCCCAGCAGCGGACCGATGATGCGGCCGCTGTTCCACGAGTACACACCGAGCGAGACCATCGCCATCAGCTCTTCGGGCGGCACGAGATCCGGCAACATCGCCGAGTAACTGGGTGCACCGACCGCACCAGCCGCACTCGACAGCAGGATCAGCAGCGTCAGCACGCCGGGCGAGCGCACGCCCATCCCGAGGACGATGGCGAGGGCGCTGGTGAAGACGGCCTGCCCGAGCAGCGCTGCAGCGAACACGCGCCGGCGGTCGAACTTGTCGGCCAGCAGGCCACCGACCGGCGAGGCGATGCCCTGGGGCATGAACGTGGCGAGCGCGACCAGGCCGGTCTGGATGGCGGACCCGGTACCGGCCGCGATGAGGCTGCCGACGACGATCAGCTGCACCCATGTGCCCGCATCGGACACGACCGCCGCACCCCACAGCATGCGCACCTCACGGTGACGCAGAGGAACGAAGGGATGATTGCTCACAGCAATCAAACGCTAGCCCTTGTGCACGCAACCAATCCTGTCAATTCCGTCACACGCGGCGCTTGAGTTCCCGCACGGACACGTGACAACATGCGCCCGTGACCGATCGCCACGCAGGAGAACAACCCCGGCATCGGATCGACCGCGCCTTCGAGTTTGCCGAGAATCTCGTCTACCTGGGGATCGCATCACTGCTCGTGGTTGCAACGGGTGTGCTGTTGGTGATCGCCGGTGACGAGCTGCTCGAGATCCGGCACGGCCTCGGGAAAGACCTGATCGTGGAGGTGCTCGACACGCTCCTGCTGGTGTTCATCATCGTCGAGTTGCTGTCGGCGGTGCGGGTGACGGTTTCGAAACGGAAACTGATCGCCGAGCCGTTTCTGCTGGTCGGAATCATCGCGTCGATCAAAGAGATCGTCGTACTGACGGTGAAGGCCTCGGACGTGATCGGTAAGGGCGCTGCGTTCGACGATCAGCTGCAGCAGATCGGCGTGCTCGGCGTCGTCGTTCTTCTCCTCGGGGCGACCGCATTCCTGCTGCGACGCAAGGAGCGCGAACCGGCAGAGGGCGCCAAGTCATCGGTGCCGACCTGAAGCGCGTGCTCAGTCGTTGCCGTTGCGCGGTTCGTGCCGAGTGTGCGCCGCCGGCGATCGCAGGTCCGCCTCGACGATGGCCACGGAAGTGCCGGTTCAGACTCCGGCGATGAAGGCAACGACGACGTGTGCGGAGCCGGGCCTCCGTGGCTCTCGGCGTCGAGGAGAATCGCCGGCGCAACGCGACGGAGCTGTCTCACCTCGTGGGTGCCGGGCGACAGCGGACCTGATGGTTTGTACCTCGGACCCGGATCGGGGCCAACCATGCGGAGGTTTCCGATCAGCCAATGCGGGGCAAACGTTGCCTGAGGTGGCTGCAGCTAGCCTCATGCCGTGCCCCTCGCCGACCTGACCGAAGCCGTGGCCGTGGCCGTGACCGAACTCGACCCGGATCTGGTGAACGCCTGTGGCGAACGGCCCAGCTGGTTCTGCGAGAGCAGCTTCAGCCTCACGCACAATCGCATGCTGGCCAAGGCCGCCGACTGGATCGTCGCTCGGCCGCTGACGGCGCTGCTCGTGCTGCTGGTCGCGTGGCTGGTGAACCGGTACGTCCGCAAGGCAGTCACCGCGTTCGTCACCCGGCTCTCCACCAGCCGCCAGCTGGCCAACGAGGCGCTGCAGCGGATCGGCGTCGATCGAGCCCAGCACGCCACCCTCCTCGATGCTCGCCAGCAGGCACGGGCGTCCACGCTTGCGGCCGTCAGCCGCGCCAGCGTCTCCTGGTTCATCTGGTCGATCGCCGTGCTGCTGGTGCTCGGTCTGTTCCACATCAACCTCGGACCACTGCTCGCCGGCGCAGGGATCGCAGGGATCGCTGTCGGGTTCGGCGCACAGGCCCTGGTGAAGGACTGCATCAGCGGCTTCTTCATGCTGCTCGAAGACCAGTGCGGAGTTGGCGAAGACGTCGACCTCGGCGAGGCAGTCGGCACTGTGGAATCGATCACGCTGCGGATGACCAGCGTGCGCGGCCTCGACGGCACGCTGTGGAGCGTGCCCAACGGTGTGATCCAGCGGGTCGGCAACCGCACGCGAAGCTGGTCGCAGGGCCTGGTGGACATCTCGGTGTGGCACGAGGGCGACATCGATGACGCGCTCGCAGCGGTCCGGGAGGGCATCGCCTCGGCGGTCGCGCTACCGGCGGTCGACGAGGTGCTGCTGGCGCCGCCGGCCGTCCTGGGTGTCGAGCGCATCGACGCCAGCGGCACCGTGCTGAGAGTCACCGTGCGCACCAAGCCCGGAGAGCAGTGGGCCGCGATGCGCGAGGTGCGCCTCGCCATCTACCGCTCACTCGCGCAGCACGGCATCGCGCAACACCCACCGGCGCTACCCGTGCGGCCCCCCACCACCTGAGCGCGCCACAGCCGTCGCGGCTCAGTTGCCGTTGACGATCGCCCGCAGGTGCGGCCACGCGGCCGCAAACCCGGCGTGCAGTGGCAGCAATTCGACCTCCTCGAGGCCCACCCAGACAACGGCGTCGGTCTCGAAGTTGACGGACGCGCCGAACAACTCGTCGACCTCGAGGACCACGGTGGTGTACGACCAGTCGCTGGCGGGGGCGAAGACGTACTCGCCGAGCTCGCGGTGAGCGGGCGGGATCTCACCAACCTCCTCACCGGCCTCACGCAGCGCCGCTTCGTACGGCGTTTCATCACCGTCGATCGCACCGCCCGCACAGCTCCAGGTGCCGCCCTCGTGCGCCCAGGCCGACCGCTTCTGCAGCATCACTCTCGGCGCCTCGCCGGTCGGTCGGTGGACGAACACCACCCCGGCTGCGCCGAACACGCCCCAGCGGGTGTGGCCGTCGGAGCAGCGCAGGAACCCGTCGCCCGATCGACCCGTCATGGCCGCCGACGCTATCGACACCATGACGCTCGCGTCGTAGGGTGCGCGAATGCCCAGCGATCTCGTCCTCAAGTCGATGAACATGATCCACCGTGGCGTGCTTGCCCTCAGTTTCGGCAAGCTCGGGTGGGATGCGGGCGGGATGCCGGTCCTGGAGCTCACCACCACGGGGCGGCGCAGCGGCGACCCCAGGTCGGTGATGCTCACCTCCCCGCTCCAGCAGGGTGACACCCTGGTGGTGGTGGCATCTCGCGGCGGCGACGACGTGCACCCGGCCTGGTACCTCAACCTGACGGCCAACCCTGCCGTGCGGGTGAAGTGGAAGGGCGCCGCGACACGTGGCTACACAGCTCGCACCGCCACGGCCGAGGAGCGTGGCGCGATGTGGGATGCGATCGTCGCGAAGTACAAGAACTACGGCGCGTACCAGGACAAGACCGAGCGCGAGATCCCGCTCGTGCTGCTGACCCCGGCCGACTAGCACCGCCCAGGTCACAGCCACCACGGCAGGGCACGGCCGCGGTACGGTAGCGGGCAGCGATCCACCGATCGCTCACTTCGTCGTGTGTGGAGAAGCTCATGGGACTGTTCACCAAGAAGCCGAAGCAAACAGCTCCGTCCGCGGAGAACTCGAAGAGTTCCAGCAAAGGCGATACAGGCAATGCGCCCAAGCCCGCCAAGGCCAAGAAGGCGAAGATCGATACAGCCGACTTCCTCGCGCTGCGCGGCGAGCTGACGGATCTGCGATCCCGCCTCGAGGCCAGCGAACAGGCGAAGGCCCTCGTCGAGACACGCCTCGCGGCACTCGACGCCACCGCCATCGCCATCGCCCACTCGACCGGCCCCGCCGGCAGTGACGAGATCCGCGTGCGCATCAACGAACTGCAACAGCAGATCGGGGTAGTTGCCGAGGCTGCGGCCGTCGCCAACGCAAATGCGGAGAACGCTGCTGCCAAGGCCACCGCCGCCGCCACCGTCGCCAGCAACGTTGCAGCGACACCGGCGCCGATCGCTCCCGCCGTTGCGGACACCGAGCTGCTGGCGCGTGTCGACGCGCTGGCCGAACAACTGGCAGCGACACAGGCCGCGCCAGCGGCTGTCGCGTTCGATCCGGCGCTGGCTCAGCAGGTCGCCGCGCTCACGGCACGACTGGAAGCCGCGCCCGCACCCACGGCCGCACCAACCGCCGATCCCGGCCTGCTTGCCCGGCTCGATCAGCTCAGCGCTCGCCTCGATGCAACACCGGAGGCCTCACAGCTGACGGCACTCGAGGCTCGCGTGGGTGAGCTCGCTGCATCTGGCGCCGTGACCCCGGCTGCTGTCGCCGACTCCGCGACATCGGCCCGCATCGATCAGCTAGCCGAGCGCATGGCCGCGGTCGACGCCTTCGGCGCTCAACTGGCCCAGCTCAACGCCCGCGTCAGCGCCCAGGCCGAGTTCGGCGCGCAGCTCGGCACCCTGCGCGACCGGATCGGCGAGCTGCAGAACGACACCGACACACGGCGCACCGCTGCACTCGCCGCAACCGGCGACGCCGACCTGCGCGATCGGGTGAACGCCATCGCTGACCGTCTTGGTGCAGGCGACAACCTCGCCACCCAGATCGCCCAGCTCGCCGAACGGGTGGCGGCCAACGACGCCACCACCCGCCAGGCAACCGAACAGGTGGGCGCCATCGAGCAACGACTGCAGGCCGTGAGCACCGAGCTGGCCAACCAGGTCAGCGAGCTGGGACACGACATCGACGGCCTCGCCGCCCATCAGGGTGATGCCGCCCAGGGCGTCGTCAGTGACGAACTGCTCGACGGCCTGCGGGCCGCCCAGGTGAAGCTTGCAGCCGAGCAGGCCCGCTACGAGATCGCCTTCCGCCAAGACCTCGCTGCGCTCGCCGAACAGGTGCGGCGCGGCCCGCGCGGCTGACCGCACCCGACGACGACGCCGGGGCCCACCCGATCAGCCTTGGAGCAGTTCCAGCGCTCGTGCCACCAGCGCCTTCGCCTCGTCGATCTTGGTCTGATACTCACCGAGGTCGCCGCCGGCAGTGAGCGCCTCCTCGGCCTGGGTGAACAACTCCTCCGCCTGCGCCAACAGCTCGGCGGGGTCGTCGGAGGCGCCAGGATCGTCGGGGTTGCCAGGATCGTCGGGGTTGCCAGGATCGACTGGGGCGCCGACCACGTCACCGACGTCGAGCGTGACGTCGAACAACTGCCCGAGTGCCACACCGAGCGACTGCCCGAAGCCGACGCGACCCTCGTAGTAGGCCACAACCAAGCGCACCTGGGGTTGGCCGACGGTCTGCGACTTGACGTAGACGGGCCGGGTCCACAGCAGCGAATCGCCCACCGGGATCATCTGGAGATCGCCGTACACCACGTCGGAACCAGCGAGCGCGAGGCCGGTGACCTCGGGCGAGAACTTCTGGTCGGTGGAGATGTTGGCGCCAACCACGTTGGGGCCCTCCGGCAACGTACCCGTGATGCTGTAGGCGACCAACCGGCCGGAACTGTTGGCCGTCATGTACGCAACCATCTCTCGCCGGTCGTTCTTCACGCTGAACGGCTGGAACGGACGGAAAAGGCTGAATTCGGCGTCTTCACTGCCCGTGGCGTGGAACATCGCGTAGTACGGCACGAAACGGTCGGCCTTCTGCTCGGTGGGGAAGCTGCTCTCACCGGCGTCGGCCTCGACCGCCGTGGACGTGCCGGCGTCGGTCGTTGAACCGTCGGCCTCGACATCGGTCGCGCCATTGCCGCGCTGCGGCGGCTGCTCGGGCGCGGCCAGCGCAACCGACCACGCACCGTCGCGGTCATAGAACGCGGCACCTTCGAGCTGATACTTCGAGTACGCAGCGGTCTGTAGGCGGAACAGCTCCTCGGGATACCGCAAGTGCTCGACCAGCTCCGCGGGCATGTCGGCCTTGGGTGTGAACAGATCGGGAAACGCCGATTTCCAGACCTGCAGCACCGGATCGACCTCGTCGTTGATGTAGAGGGTGACGTTGCCGTCATATGCGTCAACCACGGCCTTCACACTGTTGCGCACGTAGTTGAGCGGTCGACCGAGCCCAGCGCCATCGTCAAGCTGCGACGAGTCGGCCACCTGCGCATACGGGTAACGACTGCTGGTGGTGTAGCCGTCGATGACCCACACCACTCGCCCGGAGAGTGCCACCGGATATGGGTCACCGTCGAAGGCAAGGAACGGGGCCAGTGCCTGCACACGCTCACGCGGGCTGCGCTTCATCAGTAGCTGCGAGTCGTTACCGATGGCGCTGGAGCCAATCAGGTTGTAGTCCCACTCGTTGAGGGCGAACGCCAGCTGGCGCATGGTGGAATCGATGACGACGCCGCGCGTGCCCTCGTACGGCGCCACCTCGACACCGGTGCACGGCGTCTCGGTGACCGAGGTGCCCACGACGGAGTAACCGGTGAGCGATGGGCTGAAGTACATCTGCGGCCGGTCGAGATCAACGATGTCGTCCCGGTACGCCGGGTTGCCGCTGTTCTCGATCTGACCCGCCGGCGACGTGACCAACCCGCACCCGTGCGTGTTGATGAGGTGCGTGCCCTGCCACGACTTGTTGCCGACCTGATCTAAGTCGAGCTCGCGGGCTCCGACGATGACCTGACGCATGACCCCGTCGACCATGTAACGATCGGGGTCCAGGTCGTTGATGGTCTGGCCGGTGCTGCCCCTGTCGGTTTGGAAGCGGGTGACCATCTGCTCGTCGGGCTTGATCAGACGTACGTCCTGGAGGGCAGCCAGGTTGTCGACGAGCTCGGTGCGGCCCAGAGACCCGAACTCGATCGAGACCTGCTCGACACTGTCGATGCCCAGCGCAGCACGCGTGGCCGTGATGTTGTACTCGATGTACTTCGCTTCCTTGTCCTTCTGGTTGGGTGTGACCACCAGTGACTGGATGGCGCTCGGGTAGACGACTCCGCCGACCAGCGCAACGATGGCCCACAACGCAGACGCAACGACGGCCGGGCGCCAGTGATCGGTCTTGATAGCGCTGAGGTACAGGACCGCAGTGAGCAGAGCGACGAGCGCGAGCAGCAGCACCGCAGGCAGCTGAGCCTTGTCGACGGTGTAGGTGATGCCGCGCACGACCCCTCGGTTGGCCGTGGTGAGCTCGTAGCGAGTCACCCAGTAGTCACCCGCCTTGACCACCGCAAGCAGCGCCAGCAACACCGCGAGGTGCGCCTTGGTGGCCTTGCGCACCTTGGGCCGCGGCGGCTGGATGACGATGCCCCCCGACAGCACATGCGTGGCGATGACCAGGACCGTGATGAACGCGAGCGCCACGTACAACCAATCGAGCACGAACGTGACGAACGGCAGCTTGAACATGTAAAAGCCGACGTCGTTACCGAACTGGGGGTCGTTGATGCCGAACGACTTGCTGTTGCGGAACATCAGCCAGTCCTGCCAGCGAGCGATGGCAGGCGCAGCGAACATCAGACCGAACACGATTGCGACCGCGAACCGGAACAGGCGCATCCGGTTCCCGAAGAACTCGTGGAAGCGCTCGACCAGCGGGTGGGTGTTCGCCGAGAACGCGCTGGGGGCCAGCCGGTCGGCGATGATCAGGTTGAGCAGGGCCAGCACGATGAACGTGCCAGCGAACAGCGCGAACATCGTGAACTTCGCGCCCAGGACGCCCCAGAAGACATCGGTGCGGCCCACCGACTGATGCCACAGGTAGTCGACGTAGAAGCCGGAGATGAACCGGGCGGACAACAGCAGCCCGACCACCACGACAGCGGCAATGATCAGCAGCGCCCGTCCACGGTCGCCGAAGCGACTCGCCTTGCGGCTCCGGCGGGGCAGGTCGGCTGAGTTGCGCACGCGGCGAAGGCTAGCGTGGTGCCAGCTGCAGCATGCAGCGGCACCCTTCGTGCGCGGGTGCGCACGTGTGATCCGTGGGGAAGGCCTCACCGGCGCCGATCACACCTGCCAACGCGTTGTCCTCTGCGTCGGGGCACGTCGGACCGGCGGGGTCCACCGACCAGCACACCGGGGTACCCGGCACCAGTGCGACCAGCGCACCACGCCCGAACGCTAGCCGCGCGACATCGTCGAGATGTTCGTCGATGCGCTGCGTCTTCCACTCCCGGTAGAGGGCCCGGACCGCGTCGGCGAGGTCGCCGTTGTCGCCACCGACATCACCGACCGCACGTTCCAAGCGCTCACGCAGCGGCGCCACCATCGACGCCGCAAGCGCGTCGAACGCCGGCTGCAGTGCCCTGTGCCGAACGATGGCGCGTTCGTGGTCGTCGGTCGCACCGTCATCGACGCTGGCAGCCCCGGCCAGCGCGGCACGGAGCAGCTCGGCCTCGACGCTGGTGATGTACCGCTGCAGGTGTTCGGGCTCGGGAGGCAGCAACACGGCGAGTGCTCGCACCGGCTCGGCGCCGCGCAGCACGTGCAGCACGTCGTTCTGTTCATCGGCCAGAACACGCTTGAGCTTTCGCGCGGCAGCGACGATCAGCGGTGTCAGCTCCGCATCTCGTCGGCCGAACGCGGTGTCGTCGAGTTGCACCTCGGCCGCAGGGGCCACCGGGGAGGCCTGAAACACCGTGTCGGGCGCCCCGGCCAGGGCCGCGTCGCCATCTTCGACCGCGTCCGGCGCGGATGGGGTGACAGCTGCATCCGAGCCGACCTCATCGTCGACGATCGAGGCGGTAGCTCGCTGCACCACGGTGTCGGCACGGGCTGCGCGGAGACGGGCGAAGAGATCGTCGACCGATGGCCGCGCCTCGTCGAGGTCGTAGACCGGGTGGTCTCGTGAGCGGGTGTCCGCTTCGCCTTCCGTCTCCGCCACCAGCTCACCGGCGAACAGCGACACCACCGTGGCCAGCGGCCCCCCGTCGTCGTGCAACTCGTCGTCGTGCAACTCGTCGTCGTGCAGCTCCGCCGTTGAGCCGTCCTCGGTCTCCGATGCCGGCGCGGGCTCAGGCTCAGGCTCGGGCTCGGGCTCGCTGGTCGTAGCGTCGTCGAGCACCGGCACGGCAGCGGGCACCATCAGCGGAACCGGACCGGTGGTGGGCGAGAGATTGACGTATTCGGTGGGCTCCCCGAGCGGCGTCATCTCGGCCATCACGTCGACCGCGGCGAGGCGAGCACGTTCGAACGCGTTCAGCAGCCGGTCACGCCCGTGCACGAGTTGCTCGATCTGCTGGCGCGCCAGCTCGCGCCGCCGGGCCAGCTCGCCCAACACGCGCTCGCGGTAGGCGCGAGCCTCGTTGACCATCTCGCGACCCTGTTGCTTGGCCATCTGCAGCTCGGCGTCGGCATCGGAGGCCGCGTCCTGCCGGCGGCGAGCGGACTCGAGGTCGGCTTCCTCGCGCAGCCGCTGCGCTTCATCGGTGGCATCGCGGAGCACGCGCGATGCCCCGTCCTCGGCACGCATCTTGATCTGCGACGCTGCCTCGCGCGCGGTGGAGAGGATGCGGGCAGCCTCCTCGCCCAGCATGCGCGTCACCACTTCTTCGTCGAGCGCAATGGCCGGGCTGGGCGCGCTGCGCTGCGCCGTGCGCAGTTCGCGTTCGAGGAACTTCTCGCGCTCCTGCAGGCGCGCCAGTTCCGCCGCCACCATGCGCAGGAACTCGCGGACTTCGTCGGGTTCGTACCCACGACGACCTACCGAGAAGTTGGCCGTCGACACTGCCACTGGCGACGACGGGTCGGGGCGTGAGAACGAAATGGCCATTGACTCGAAATCGTACGCTTCCTGCGGGTGCAAAGGGTGGCATGTCGCCGCTGCACGAAGGAAGCGCGGTCAGCCCTCGGGCAGACTGGCCATGCGCACCGGGTCGCCGCCGAGCCGCAAGAGCGCATCGAGCGCCTCCTGCAGCGTCGCCACCGGGATGATCTCCACCTCGCCGTCGACCGCGTCGAGTGCGCCGGCGAGGTTGTCCGGGTAACGCTGGCCCTCCTGGCTGGCGGGCACGAGGAAGTACTTGACCCCCACCTGACGCACCGCCGATGCCTTCGAGTTCAGGCCGCCGATCGCCCCGACGTTGCCCTCCACGTCGATCGTCCCCGTGACGGCCACGTTCTGCCCACCCATCAGGTCGCCTTCGGTGAGCTCGTCGATCAACGTCAGAGCGAACGCGAGCCCGGCCGAAGGACCGCCGATCGAGTCCGTGTCGATGTCCACTTCCAGGCCCTCGGGCAGCGTGATCGTGGTCGTGTCGATCGGGCGAAAGCCGATGATCGTGCGCGGGACGTCTTCTCCCGGGGCGAGAATCGTCTCGATCTGCCCGGTCATCGCCGTCCCGTTGCGTTCGAACTCCACCTCCACCACGTCGCCTGCAGTCACGCCGCTGAGGGCACGCGCCAGATCGTCGACGATCTGCAGCTTCTCACCGTTGACCTTCGTGAGCACGTCGCCAGGGTCGAGCACGTCGTCGGCCGGGCTGTACTCCAGACACTCCGTGCCATCCGCGTTGGCCTCGAGGCACAGCAGGAAGTCGATGATGACCTCTCCGGGAGTGATCTCCACCGGCAGCCCAGCGGCCTTCAACGCGACGTACACAGCGTTGTCCTTGGCGGTGCGCATCTGGCGCTGACCGGCTTGGATCATGGTGCGGCGCGACTCGTTGTTCGGGTTCTTCTCCTGCTCGCTGCGTAGTCGAGCAGCATCGTTGTCGCGAGTGACGAACCAGTCGAGGACGCTGATGTTCGGCTCGGTGATCGTGACGAAGTAGATCTGCCCAGCGGTGTCGTAGGTGGGCATGCCCGCGATCTCCAGGCGCGGTTCCACGGGTTCGGCGTCTGCGGGTACGAGCGCGTACCGAACAGCTTGCGGCTCGGTGCTGACGCAGACGAGGGGATCGCTCTCGTCATAGGCGGTGCAGTGCGGCTTGTCGATCAGCGCGGAACTGGGGATGAAGCTGACCACCAGCGGCGCGGCTGCCAGGCCGACGCCGAGGACGGCCAACGGCACCGCCCACCACCGGTGCCCGGCAGCGGGCGCCCTCACCACCGGCGAGTGCTCCGATACCATCTCTTCTTGCGTGAACATCACCGAGGTCACCACCGCTGCTGGCTGGATTGCCGGACTTGCCATTGTGGCGCTGATCGCGACCGGCTGGCGTAAGCCTGCCAGAGCGACGGCCGATCTGGCACGCGCGCGGCGCCCACTTCGTGCTGCGGCCGGGGTGGAGGTTGCCGAGGTGAAGGCACCGATCGCCCATCGCTCACGTTGGTGGCGACGGTTGTGGTCCGTGGTCGCCAGTGGCGCGCTGGCCGTGTGGATGGGCGCCATCCTTGCGACGATCATCGGGTTCGGGTCGGCGTGGATCGTCATCACACTCACCGACATGCTGAAGCGATGACAGCCAACCAGCACTGGCGTGACCTGGCCGTCGCCGGTCACGAAGGCAACGAGTCACTCGCCCGCGCCGGCCTGGCCGATGCCGATCCGACGGCCCGCCAGCTCGCACTCGGTGCCCTCGACCGCATCGGGGCGCTGACCGGCGACGACCTGCGCCATGCATTCGGCGACCCCGACGCGATGGTGCGCCATCGGGCCGCCCTGCTCGCTGCACGCCACCGCGAGGTGTCACTGCTCGACCTGCTCGACGACCCCGACGAGACCGTGGTGGAGGCCGCAGCGTGGGCGGCGGGTGAGCAGGAGACGACCGACGACGTGATCGTCAGCACGTTGATCCGGCTCGCGGCTTCGCCGGACGACCCAATGGTGCGCGAGGCGGCGATCGCAGCGCTCGGAGCGATCGGCGACGAGCGGGGGCTACCGGCCATCCTCGCCGGGTGCGCCGACAAGCCCGCCATCCGCCGTCGGGCAGTGCTGGCGCTCGCCCCGTTCGCCGGCCCGGAGGTGGACGCCGCGCTTGCCGGCGCGCTCGTCGACCGTGATTGGCAGGTGCGCCAGGCAGCCGAGGATCTGCTACCTCACATGGACACGCAGCCGACCGAAGAAACTTAGCACTAATACCAATCCGTCGAGGTGGCATCTCCGAACCTCGTGCACCACGACCGGTGACAGAGCCGGCTTGCTCAAGGAGACACCCGCCCATGAAGAAGATCATCATGATCGCCGCGGCCGCCGCCGTGAGCGTCCTGCCGTTCACCACAGGTGCCGGTGCCACCGGCGACGAGACCAAGACCATCGCCGAGCAGGCGATCGCCGACCCGCAGTTCTCCACCCTGGTGGCCGCGCTCACTGCCGCCGACCTCGTCGGCCCGTTCGACTCCTGCGACGACCCGAAGACCACGGTCTTCGCACCCACCAACGATGCCTTCGCCGCCGCCCTGTCGGCGCTCGGCATGACCGCCGAGGAACTGCTCGCCGACAAGGAACTGCTGACCAGCGTGCTCACCTACCACGTGGTGAGCGGCGCGGTCGACGCCGCCACAGTGGTCGGGCTCACCGAGGCGACCACGCTCAACGGCGCCAAGGTGATGATCGAGGTAGTCGACGGCTCCGTGATCCTCAACGGCAACGTGAAGGTCACCGTCACCGACATCGTCGCCTGCAACGGCATCATCCACGTGATCGACGGCGTACTGCTGCCGCCGGCCGCTCCCGCTGAAATGCCGGCAACCGGCGCTGCGTCCGATGGGCTCACCCTCGGCGCCGGTGTGCTGTTGCTGGGTGGCGCCGGCGCACTGCTGATCAGCCGCCGTCGCCGCACCGTCACGGCCTGACCAACACATCGCAGGTGAGCGCACCTCCCCCCCCCTCCGCTCACCTACCGAACGGTCAACGACCCCACTCCTGCGCCCGCTGGGAGTGGGGTCGTTCCGCGCCCGGGCCACGCTGGTGGGCTATGCCGGCGCCGGCTCTTCCGGGCGACGCATGTCACGACGGACGATCAGGCACCCGGCGAACAACGCCCATACGGTTTCCCTCGTGTCCCGATTCCTCGCCCTGCTGCTCTCCTCTGCCCTGGTCGTCTCCTGCAGCTCGAACGACGACGCAGCACGCGGCACCGAGACGTCCGCTCGCGACACAACGGTGACGGTCGCCGAGACGCCACTGCCTTCGGACACCGTCGTCGAGACGGCGCCGGACACGGTTGCGGACACGGTCGCCGTCGCTCCGGCCGTCGACCCGACGATCGCTCGGCCCTTCGGCGTGTTCGCGCCCGCGAGCTACACCCCCGACACGCCGATGCCGCTGGTGGTGCTGCTCCACAGTTTCGGCGCCACGGGCGCGATCCAGGAGGCCTACTTCCAGCTGCAGCCACTGGCCGAGGAGCGCGGCTTTCTCTACGCGCACCCCGATGGCACGGTCAACACGATCGGGCGTCAGTTCTGGAACGCCACCGATGCGTGCTGTGGGTTCGGCGCACCCGTGGACGACAGTGCCTTCCTGCTGGCGTTGATCGACAAGGTGGAGGCCGAGTTCAACGTCGACCCGAAGCGGATCTACCTCGTCGGGCACTCGAACGGCGGGTTCATGTCGCACCGCATGGCCTGCGATCACGCCGACAGGATCGCCGCCATCGTCAGCCTCGCGGGCGCCACCTTTGCCGACGTGGAGGACTGCGACCCCAGCGAGCCGGTGAGCGTGCTGCAGATCCACGGCACCGATGACGAGACCATCCGCTACGACGGCGGCACGATCCTCGGCAACGACCACCCCAGCGCGCCGGTCACCGCCGCGACGTGGGCCGCCTACGACGGCTGCCAGACCACCACTGTCGACGCAGGCGGTGCGCTGGACCTGGACGCCTTCATCGAAGGCGACGAGACCTCGACGTCGGTGTACGAGGGTTGCCCCTCGGGAATCTCCGTCGAGCTGTGGACCATCGTGGGTGGCGCACACATTCCAGTGCGAACCGCCGACCTGTCGATCGGCATCGTCGACTTCTTATTCGCTCACCCGAAGCCCTAGCCGCAGCCCGCGGCGTCGCCCGGCTCAGCCGGCGAGCAGCGCCTTCATCTCGGTGATCTCCGCCTGTTGGGCCGCGATGATCTGGTCGGCCAACGTCGTCACATCGTCGTTCGCGCTGTCCGCCTTCACGTCGGCCGCCATCGTGATCGCACCTTCGTGGTGAGCGATCATCATCTCCAGCCACAACCTGTCGAACTCGGCGCCTGTCGCTGCGCCGAGCGCCTTCATCTCGTCGGCCGACATCATGCCCACCATGCCCGACATGTCATGGCCATCGGACATGTCCATCGCCATCGGCTGGCCCCACGACGTGAGCCAACCGGTCAACAGCTCGATCTCAGGGCCCTGGGCCTCCTTGATCTGCGTCGCGAGCGCCATCACCTCCGGGCCGGCGCCCATGGCAGGGTCGAGCGCGATCTCGGCCATCTCGATGGCCTGCTCGTGGTGCGGGATCATGCTCTGCGCGAACACGACGTCGCCGTTCCCGAAACCGGCCCCTTGCGGGATCATGGCGGCGGCGGAACCACCGGAGTGAGCCCCATGGTCACCACCGCATGCGGCGAGAACGACAGCGGCAACTACGGATACAACAGCAAGACGACGCATCGGAGAACTCTTCCTCGGGGGAGGGAAGCGGATAGTTCGACACAGTGTAGTAATGGAGGCCGCCGCCTACCACGCGGGCGTGACGGACATCACCGCGTGACGCGCGATGTGCGTTGCTCGCCGAGCGGCGAGGCCGCCATCGCTGCCGTGACACCGACAACGACCACACCCGTCGCGAACTCGATCAGCATCGCCCGGCGGAGGCCACTCACGGCAGCCGGTGCAAGTGCGGCGCCGGGCAGACAGGCCGTGGGCCACCCACCGACGCGATGCCGCTACGCCATTTCGAGCGACAGGCTCACATCGCTGGCGGGTTGCCTCCGGTGTGCGCATACGTCTTGCACGTGATCCACCAGCGTCCGTCGATACGACAGACGGTGAAGTAGTCGACGAAGTCACAGCCGAAGTAGTCCGACTCGACCAGTACGGCGACTCCTGCGTCGCCGACGACGTCGACGCTGCGGATGTCCCACGTGTAGTTGGGCCCGGCGAGACCCGGATTGGCCTCCACGAGCGCCGTGAAATCGGTGATGGGTTCGTAGCTGGGCATCTCGTCGCCGATGTGCCCGAACATGTGGGCCAGCGGATGAAACGCCTGGCGCATCTTGTCGCCGTCGCCGTTCGAACCTTCGACGTACAGTTGGATCAACGCTCGTACATCGGCGATGTCCTGCAGGTGGCTCGCAGTCATGGTGTTCTCCTCGTGGCTCGTTCGTGAACTTGTGAACAGGAGCTTCTCACACGGTCCGACCGCCGCAGAACGGTGTGAGTACCGTTTGGCCATGTCCGACGACGCCCGCCAGCTCATCCGTCACCACGTGGACGGCAAGATCGGGGTGATCACCATCGATCGGCCCGAGAAGCGCAACGCCATGACGTACGCGATGCTCGGCGAGTTCATCGAGGTCGTGGGCCGCGCCGACGACGACCCGTCGACCGTGGCGCTGGTGATCACCGGCGTGCCAGGCGCGTTCTGCGCCGGCACCGACCTGGCCGACCTGGCCACGATTCCGGGCGAGACCCGCGGCTTGCGTGGGTCCGCAGAGGAGCGGCACAAGTGGTGGCCGCTCGCCCAGGCGCGCAAGCCAACGGTCTGTGCCATCGATGGCCCAGCCGTCGGGATGGGCGCCGAGTTCACGTCACAGTGCGACCTTCGCCTGGCCAGCCCCAACGCCCGCTTCGCATGGAACTTCGTGCACCGCGGCCTCGTACCCGATACCGGTGCCGGCACGTGGCTGCTGCCGCGCATCGTCGGCCTGCAGCCGGCGCTGCGCCTGCTGTACACCGGCGCGATGATCGACGCCGACGAGGCGCTGCGCCTCGGCTACGTGCTCGACGTGGTGCCCAGCGACGATCTGCTGCCGGCGGCGATGGAGCTCGCGCGCTCCATCGCGGCTGGTTCGCCACACAGCCTCGGCCTGATCAAGTCGCTGGTGCAGCAGGGCCTCACCGCCCCGGTGGCCGAGCACATGGAGCGCCACACCGCCGCGATGGCGGCCTGTTTCAAGAGCGACGACCATCGCGAGGGTGTGGCGTCGTTCCTCGAGAAGCGACCCGCGCACTTCACCGGCCACTAGGCACGACTGTCAACTTCCTTGCGGTCGCAACTGTGAATTCAAAGAAGCCGACGTCGCCTTCCGTGAATTCACGTTTGGGACGGATCCGCCGGATCAGCTCTCCAGCGAATAGCGGTAGACGTTGGTGTCGCGGGGTTCGAAGCCGAGGCGCTGGTACAGACGGTTGGCGGCCGCACGCGAGGGACGGCTGGTGAGATCGACCGTCTTGCAGCCCTTCTCGGCGGCGATCAGCAGGGCGAAGCGGTTGAGCGCATCGCCGACACCATGGCCACGTGCGCTGTCGTCGACGACGACGTCCTCGATCCATGCGCGCATGCCGGTGGGAATGCGGAAGGTGACCAGCGTGAGGGTGCCGACGATCACCCCGTCGAGTCGCGCGAGCAACACCTCGCTGGCCGGCGCCGCCACCATCTCGGCGAGCTGCGCCGCGGTGGGCGGCGGCGAGCTCTTCGACAACTGCGGGATGAGGCGGGCGAAGGCCTGCACCAGGTCGTCGTCGGCGGCGGTGGCGATCTCGAGGGTCACGGTCACGGCCGATCACGTTACGCCGCTCCGGCACGACACGACGGGCGCGGCGGCACGTATGGTGCGCGTCATGCAATCAGCCCGAGCCCTTGCGGCCGCCCTCGAACCCGTCGTCGGCCAGGTGTACTTCGCGCCCGAGTGCCACGCCAACTACGCGGCGCTCGGGTTCGCGACCAGCAGTGGTGAGGTCTCGGGTGTCGCCCTGCCCGACGGCCCGGCGTACTTCACCAGCCGCGGCTCAGTGATGGGCCAGGTACCCGGCGAGGTCGTCGCCGCGGCGTTCGCCGTGTTCAACCCGGCGGCGGTCGTCGCTTCCGTGCGCCACGGCTGGTCGCTCACCGACGCGGCAACCATCTGCCAGGCCCGTGATGCGGGCGCCATCGCACAGCTCCAGCGACTGCTCGGCGAGCAGCCGGCCGGTGCCGACCGGGCGCTGGCGCTGCTCCAGCGGGCGGTCGAACCGCTGCGGCCCGAGGGTCGCCCGCTGTACGCCGGCGTGCTCTCGCTCGTGTTGCCCGACAGCGTGGTCGGCGCCATCTGGCGCCTGGGTGACCTGTTGCGCGAGTACCGGGGCGACAGCCACACCGCCGCATGGATCAGCGAAGGGCTCGACGCCACCGAGATCGGCCTGCTGTCCGAGCTCTACTGGGGATTGCCGATGCGCAGCTACAGCCGCACCCGCGCCTGGACCGACGACCAGTTCGACGCCGCGCACGAACGGCTGCGCTCACGCGGCCTCGTCGACGAGGTCGAGTTCACCGCTGCCGGTCGCGAGCTGCGCGAACGGGTCGAGGTGCGCACCGACGAACAGATGACTGGCTGCGAGCGGGCACTCGGCGATGATCTCGGCGACCTGGTCGAGATCCTCACCCCCTGGGGTGCGGAAATCCGCAACGGTAAGGGCTATCCGGCATCGGGTCCGCACGACCTTGCCGATCTGGCCACCCAGCGCTGATACCGTCGCCGCCATGCTGCTACAGACACTCGAAGGCGTCACCACCGATGAGTTCGCCGACCACACCGGTTGGTACCCCACGCCGGAGGGCCTGTGCCAAGGCGAGATGTGCGTGCCCGCGCCGGGCAGCCTGCGCGACGACGGCACCGTCGCGATCGAAGTCGCTGCCCAGCGGTTGGGAATGCCGTTGGTGCACGACGAGGCACACGGCGTGTGGGCGCTCGGCACCCCCACGCTCAGCGGCACAGCACTCACCACTGCGGCAGCGGCCGACCCCGAGCTGCGTACACACGACGGAGCCGCGTTCCGGCTCTCCTCGCTTCGTGGGCGAAAGGTGCTGTTGGTCGCCTGGTCCAGTTATTGAGGCTGCCGCACCAGCCTGCCCGGGTGGCAGGCACTCCACACTGAACTCGCACCGCTCGGCGTCACCGTCGTCACCGTCGCACTCGACGTCGAACCCGCGCACACCACGCAGTGGATCGCTGCGGCAA
>JAYSPV010000002.1:0-51299 GCA_043721915.1 Ilumatobacteraceae bacterium
CTTGTCGTCGAGATGACCGCCGATCTGGGCGACTGTGTGCACGAACACCGCCACCTTCGCTTCAGCCCGGCGACGCTCACGATCCAACGAACGCACGAAGCCCTCACGCTCCGCTGGTGACATCGCCGCCACCACCACCGCATCAGGCAACCCGAACGAACCCATGTACGCATCATCACACAAGGGTGTCACAGAGTTGTCGAGCACGACTGATGAACCACGTGATCTGCCGATTGATCGCCGTAGTAGATGAGACGGCTTCCCGGTTCGAGCGGCATGTCCCTCAACGCTCCTCTCCGTAGCTATCGGGTGGTCCGTTGGAACTGCGGTCAAAGCGACGAATCAAGTCAAATGTTGCATCGGACGTCAACCGATTCTTCACCGCCCGTGCTTGCCCGGGCCGCCGCCACGGGGAGCACGGACACCACTCGCGCCAGTTCCGTAGTTTGGGGCTGTACGAGTGCGAGTGCTGTCGACGATCGGGCCAGCGCCCGTAGGACGCCGACGATCAGGAGAGCGGCGAGTTGAACACTGCGTAGCCGAACAGCGAGGCACCACACGGCCCTCAGCAGTACTCGGCGGCGAGGTGCCAGTGGCCGCGTTCGATCATCAGCAGCAGCAGCCGGCCGGAGTCGGTGAGCACCTGGAAGCGGGCGAGGCGACGATGACGCGCTGCATCCCACCAACGTTCCTCGACCGGCCACGGGCCTGCCCATGACGCCACCGTCTCCACCGAGCCGCCGGCCAACTGCACGGCGAAGGGCGGGGCGCTGACTGCGCCTCTCCCGGTGACCTTGACCGGTGCGCCGGCGAGATCGAGCACGATGATCGGCTGTGCCGGATGGTGCACCACCGCGGGCGATGGGGTGGGCAGGTGGCCCGGCCACGGCGCGGCCGACACGGCCAGCCGCTCGGCGGGTTCCAGCAGATCGGCGGTCACCGCCGGCACCCACGCATAGGCCTCCTGAGGGTGACGGCCGCCCTGCGCCGCAGGCACCAGCACCTGCTGCTCGCCGGCCACCGCCACCAGCCGCGCCACGGCGCGTACCGCCCACTCGTCGGCCTGGGTGCGCCCACCCCACAGCCCCAGCTGCACGCCGTCGTCGCTGCGCACCTCCACCGGATCGAGGCGCAACAGGGCCACACCAGCAGTGATCGAACCCTGTTGCGCCCACGCATCGAGCTGCCAGCGCACGCGCTCCACCATCGCCGCCACGCTCAACCCGTTGCTGCGATACCACACCCGCTCGCTGTGTTCGCCGTGCTCGGTCTCGGCGGTGACGAGCAGGCGGGTGCACACCTGCCCGTCGTCGGCGAGCGCGCCCACCAGTTCCTCCGCCAGTTGGCGTGCGACGAACACCAGCACATCGCTGTGGTGCACCGGCTGCTCGAACACCCGCTGCACCTGCAGACCGGCGGGCGGATCGTGGGTGCCGGGCAGGCGATCGTCGCCCCCACCGGCGAGGCGATGCGCGAACTGGCCGAGTGGGCCGAAGCGCGCACCCACTTCTGCCGCGGGAAGCGCGGCCAGGGCACCGAGGCGATGCAAGCCCAGACGGGTGAGGAGGTGGACGAGATCCGCCGGCACACCGGCGACCACCGACAGCAGGCGCACCGGCAGCGGCGCGAGGAACTCGGCAGTGGCAGGTTGCCCGGGTTCGATGACCACTGGCTCGCCACGACGTGCGGCGCGACGCGCGGCGATGCCGGCGGCGAAGCGACCATCGGCAATGCCCAACCCGAACGACCCGACCGCAGCGAGCGACAGGCCGGCTGCCCGAGTCGCTGCCTCGGTGGCCGTGCGGGTGACGGCCAGGGCCATCGCTGCATCGCCACCGAAGTAGCGCGACGGGCCGCGCGACATGAACGTGAGCGTGCCGGGTTCGGTGATCTCCACCCGCGGCACCATCGCCCCGACTGCCTGCACCACCTGCTCGAAGGCCCGCGCTTCACGGGCGGGATCGTGCTGCACGATGCGCACCGACGGGCAGCGGGCCTGTGCCTCGCGACGGCGTTGCCCGACGGCGATGCCCTCGGCGCCGGCCGCCAGCGAGTGAGCCACCACACGATTGGCATGCACCACCACTACCGGCTCCACCCCGGGGGCACCGGCGACCACCACCGGCCAGTGAGGGCACCACAGCACGCCCAGGCGCGGCACCTGCACACCCACGTTCACCGACCCCACGCACTACCCCGTTCGCTGCAACGACGTATCGACCAACGACGGGCCGACCAACGACGTATCGACCAACGCCGGGCCGGCGCCGGATGACACAGCGGGCGACACGGCCTCCACTGTGCCATCGGGGCCTGGCAGCCACAGCTCGCACCGGCGCGGCCGGTGCACACGCCGGCCGCTGAGCTGCACATCGACCTGACGACAGCGCGCCACCCCGTGCCCTGCGCCCAAGCCCTGCCAGGCGGCCGCAGTGGCAGCGAACCGCAGATCGGCGCCGAACGGGCCGGCAGCGGCAACGCCCGGTGCGGCGATCGTCACCAGCACCGCACCGCGCGACTGCAGGCGGGCCAGCAGCCGCCTGGCCGTGGCGGCGCGCACCTCGAGCGCGGCGCCACCGACCACCAGCACGTCGAACCCGTCGATCATCGCGGCGAGCACCTCGGCCCACCGTGCATCGTCGAAGCGCTGCGCAGGCTCGGCCACCATCACCAACCGCTCGGGCGCCACCCCCAGCTCGACGGCCGCCGCCAACCCCACCTCCGGCAGGCCAGCGATGCCCACCCAGGCACCGGCCTGCGACGGCCCGGCAGCAAGCGCAAGCCCCAGCGACACCGCCGCGGCACCCTCGCACCCGACGACGCTGCCGCGCTGCAACACCGCCTGCGTGAGCAGCTCGGCGAAGGCATCCAGCACCGGCAGCGTGCGTTGCCGGGCCGATGCACCCGACAGCACCCCGCTACCGGCGAGCTCGGCGAGGTTGGTGACACGGGAACTCATCCGCTCACACTATCGAACACATGTACGATCCGCTAGCGCGAAATCCTGCGCAAGAAGTGTGGCTATGATTTCCGGAACGGCGAAGTGGGCATGCCCAGTACAGGTACATCATCGAATCGCAACGGCGGAGGTCGCGATGACACACAACAAGGCTTTCACGCTGGCCGTCGCATCGGCGCTGCTCCTCGCGGCGTGCACCGATGGCGCCGGCAGCGACACCGGCACCCTGCCGACCGCGCCGCCCACCGCGCCCCCCACGATCGAGACCGCGCCCAGGACCACCCCTGCGGCCTCGTCCTCGACCACATCCTCGACCACCGACCCGGCAGGCACGGTGACGACAACGGCCACGCTGCCACCGGGGGTCGTCGGCCTCTCCCCCGATGGCCCATGGCGCCGGGTCGATTCAGCACCCGGGATCACCACCCCCGGCCTGTTCTACGAGCTGATGCCCAAGCTGTGGGTCTACCTCCCGCTCGAGCAGGACATCGACAACGGCATCCTCGCCACCTTCTCCCAGGACGATGCCCCGATCATCGAGGCCTACCTCCAAGCCCGCCTGACGTACTACCGAGCCACCACCCAACGCCCCGTCGACCTCGCCGATGACGGCTGGGAGCGCTACTACACCGACGGCGGCGCCGCCTACCGCGACCAACTCACCAAACACCGCGACCTCGACGAGATCCTCGACCTCGACATGGGGGTGGTCCTGCGACCCGAAGTCCTCGGCGACGAACGCACCGACACCAACGCGATCATCTTCGACTGCACTCTTGATGGCGCCATATGGCGACTACCGGACGGCAGCCTCGGATCGAGCTCAACGCCGGGCGTCGTCGTCGATGGCACGGGAGCCATCGTTGTCTTCTCCGACGGCCGCTGGAATCTCAACCGAATCGCCAATCAGCCGGATGCGTGCTGATGAAGCGACGCCTTGTGTTGCTCATCGGACTCTCGCTGCTCGTACTGCCGGGTAATGCCTCGGCAGGCGAGTCAAGCGACAAGCCACCGGATCTGCCGCCGATTCATGTGCCGGGGGCTCGGTCGGTGTACACGGCGTCGCCCGAGGGAGTGATCAAGCACCTGACATCGATCCCCAGCTCGTCGGCCTTCGCCCGCCACGGTGGCCGCAACACGCCGTGCTCGTTCACCGCCACCTACGACGGCCGGACCCACACCGGCACACCCTTCGTCGCCGGCCAACAGGTGATCAGCGATCAGTGGATATTCGGCGAGGTCCCGATGGCGATCGGCAGCACCGATGGGTTCCACAACAACGTCAGCTCCGGCCCGCTCTCCGCGGCGGTTCGACAGTTCTTCGTCTACTGCGACACCACCGCCCACCCCGTCGGCTTTGCGATCGTCGCGCCCGCCGACAGCCTGTTCAACCCGCACCAACGGCTCACGACCCTCTACAACACACTGCAACTGCAACGGCCGATCGTGTACCGCAACCCGGTGGTCGACATCTGGGGTGGTCTGGTCACCCGCTACCCGGCGTGGCTGGCGATCGATCCGGCCGCGTGGGCTCCCGGCCAGTCCAACACCGAGCACTGGCGCGGTTGGAACCTGTCGCTCACCGCCACCCCGGTCGCGCTCGCGTTCCAGGTGCGGTTCACCCCCGACCCTGCGCAACCATCGCCAGCGTTCAACGGCATCGTGTCGTGCATCGCCGCCGGTGCCGCAGCCACCGCCGACGCACGCTCGCTCCCCGCGATGCCCACACTGCCCGCGCAGGCATCGCCGGGCGTCAACGGGTCCTGCATGTGGACGCCGGCCGGCCCGGGCACCGTCACCATCGAGGCTCGCATCACGTACCGCGTCACGCTGTGGGCCAACGGGTTCACCGAACAGCAACCCGACTACGTGTGGACCAGCGCTCCCACCACGTTCGCCGTCGGCGAGCTCAGCGCGGTCAACGTCAACGACTGATCGCCAGCACCGATCAGTCGCCGGCGGTGGGCACCGACAGATTGGTCAGCTGTTCGGCGAAGTCACGAGCACTGCGCGCCCATCCCTGTGCGCCCAGCGCGAGCGCGTGCGCCAGGCCCTCGATCGCGAGGCCGCCGACGGCGACGTACACGTCGGGGACCTCGGCCCTCAGTTGGGCCAGCAACACCGCTGCGTGCTCCAAGTGTTCCGGTGATGTCACCGACACACCGATGGCGACCAGCCCATCGACGTCGCCTGCCGCGTGCACGAATGACGCCGGCGGCAGATCGACACCGAGATCGGAGACGTCCCATCCCTCAGCGCGCAGCAGATCGGCGAGCAACGCGATCGGCAACGAGTGCCGTTCGCCCACGGGTGCCCCCAGCAGCACCGCACCCCGGGTTCGGCCCCGTCGCACGAACCGAGGGCCGAGCCGCCCGATCAGACGGAACGCGATGCCGGTGGCGCGGTGCTCGACCGACACGTCGAGCTCACCAGCAGCCCATCGGGCCCCGATCGACTGCATCGCCGGCGAGATGATCTCGAGGTACACCTCGTCGAGCTCGGCGCCTGCGGACAGCGCCGCCTCCACCACGCTCCAGGCCCCACGCGTATCGCCTGCGATCAGACGCGACTCCATCCGGTCGGCCCACGGGGCCCGCCGGTGGGCGCCAGGTTCGGCGACCGATACACCGGCGCGGTGAGCCTCGAGGTCGGCCGCACGCACCTGCCAGGTGCCGCCCACCTTGACCGCCGGCAGCACGCCGAGCCGCACGTAGCGGTACACGGTCATGTAGTGCACCCCGAGCAGCCCGGCTGCCTCGTGCAAGGTGAGAGTGGCGGTCACCGGCGGAACCGTACGACCGACAGTGCGCTGTTGCGTAACGGAAGCGGCGGAAACGTTCAGTGCTCGGCGTTCCACTTGGCGAGCGCGGCACGGCTGCGGTCCACCAGGATCGCCGGCACGCGAGCGAGGAACGCAGCCTCCGCGCCACCAACACCTTCGCCGCCGGGCGCAGCAGCGGCAGGGGCCGCCGCGGCCTCGTCGACGACGTCGGCGAAGACCGGCATCTCCATCCCTGGCTTCCAGTACTGGTAGAGGTCGCGCACGACATCGCCCAGGCCGGAGCTGTCGAACCCTTTGGCGAGATCGACCGTGATCGTGTTGCCGTAGACATGCACTGCTGCAACCTTGCCGGTGGACAGCAGGTTGCGAGCCAGCGCAGCAGCCGGCCTCGGGCCAATGGCGTCACCCGCGGACTTGAACCGTTCGTGCCCCATGCCGGTGAGGTTGCGATTGGTCTCGAAACGGACCACGCCTGGGATCGAGCTCTGCTTTTCGACGACGGCGATCTGTTGGCCCATGAGCCAGCAGCGTAGTAGCCGCGCTGGCCGCAACGAAGCCCGGAGACGAGCGGACGCTCTACGCTCACCATCGATGATCATCAATCATGAGTTCGGCGACGTCACCTGGACCGACGTTGTCGATCCCACCACCGAGGAGCTGGAGTCGCTCGACGTCAAGTACGGCCTCGGCGACCGCACGTTCGACGAGGCCCGCCGACGGGCGGCCCGGCCGACGATGCAGCGTTTCGCCGACCATGCCTACGTGGTCGCGTTCAGCGGCTCACTCGGCGAGATCGACATGTACGTCGGCGACGGCTGGTTCATCACCGTGCGCCTCCACGACGAGGCCGGCAGAGAGTGGAATCCCGACACCGCTGCGCAGCGCATTCGCCGCCTCTCCCCCGGCGTGACATCGGGGATGATGTTGGCCACGGTCATCGAGGAACTGGTCGATGGCTACTTCGACACCACCGACGCACTCGAGGACCAGTTGGAGACCATCGAGGACCGGATCTTCGGAGAACAGCCGAAGGCGGAACGACAGGTGCAGGCCGATCTGTTCACGGTGCGGCGCGATCTGCTGATGTTGCGCCGCGCGGTGGTGCCCCTGCGCGAAGTCATCTCCGCGTTGTTGCGCAAGGAGGTGCAGTGGGTCGATGGAGACGCCCTGATCGTGTTGCGTGACACGTTCGACAAGCTGCTGCGCGCTGTCGATCTCGTCGACGAACTACGCGAACTCGTCGGTAATGCGGTGGAAGCTCACCTGGCCGTGATGAGCAACCAGATGAACCTGGTGATGAAGCAGCTCACCGCGTGGGGTTCGATCGTGTTCGGCGCCACCCTCATCGCCGGTATCTACGGCATGAACTTCCGCCACATGCCCGAGCTGAACTGGTGGATCGGCTACCCGATGGCCCTGGGCATGATGGCCGTGATGAGCGCAGTGCTGTTTCGGGTGTTCCGGCGTCGCGACTGGCTCTGACGCTTCAGCCGGGCTGCAGCACGACCCCGTGCCGGACGGCCCACGCCGCCACCTCGGCGCGGCCGGAGAGGCCCAGCTTCATCAGGATGTTGGAGACGTGGACGGCGGCCGTCCTCGGCGAGATGAACAGCCGCTCGGCCAACTGGCCGTTGGTGAGCCCTTCGGCGATCAGCGCTGCCACCTCGCGCTCGCGAGTGGTGAGCTCACCATCGGAGCGCACGGTGCCCTCTAGGCGCCGCACGAGTGCCTCGGCACGATCGCGCCGCCAGCCCGGCCAACCCTTGAGGTCGTCCACCGCCTGACGGGCGACGGCGAGCGCACCGACGCGATCGCCCGCCGCCAACATCGCGCTCGCCCGGACCGTGCGCAGCGACGCCACCGTCGGCAGGTACAGCGACGGGTCGGGGTCGGCGAGCACGGCAGCCAGCGCCGCTGCAGCACCCGCAGCGTCACCTTCGGCGAGCAGCAGCATCCCTTCGGCATGACGGTGCAGGAACTCGTGCGCCGGGTGGGCCCGCGCCCATCCGTCGACGAACCCGTTGCGGACTCGGGCAGCAGCGATGCCCGCCTGTAGCGATGCCCGCACGACCTCCAGCATGAACCACATCGAGTGCGTCTTGTCGGCCACCAGAGGGGCGGCGATGATCGAGTCGAGGATCCGTTCCGCATCAGCGCGCCGGCCTTCCAGCGCTGCTGCCACCAGATGCACGCGCATCTCGGTGGCCTCCAGCCCTCGACGATCGACCAGCCCGTTCTCGACCTCCATCACTGCGCCCAGGGCTTCGGCCACCAGGCCTTCCTCGAGGCGCAGGTCGGCAAGGCGCGAACGCTGATGGCAGTACTCGCTGCTCTCGGCCGTCCAGTGCTGGCCGGCCTCGGCCACTGCTTGCCGCATCGCTCGCATGTCGCCACTCGCACCCGCCGCCTCCGCTTCCCAGAGCGCCAGCATGCCTGCTCCCAACTTGTCGAGACCGCAGCGCGCAGACGCTTCGGCAAGCTCCGCCCTGGCCCACGCACCCACCGCTCCGTGCGGGGTGACCACCGAGAGGAGGTTGTTGAGAGCACGGCACTCAAGCACGCTGTCGCCGACCTGTCGCGCCAGCTCGCGGGCCTGCAGCAACGCCTGTTCGCTGTCCTCGCGGGTCGTCAGGTGCCCCATCGCCGAGGCGCGCTCGACCGAGGCCTGCGCCTCCAACCACTGGTCACCGTTGCGGCGCGCATCGGTGAGGGCATGATCGGCCCACTCCACCGAGAGGGCGCTGCGCCCGGCGAGCATGTGCAGTTGGGCGACAGCTCCGATACAGCGGCCGCGGGCGAGCCCGGCGGGGAGCGTGTCGGACATCGTCTCCAGCAGACCAACCGTGAAGTCCCGCTGCTGCTCGTCGCGCAGTTCATGATGCAGGCGAGCGATGAACCGCAACGACTCGACGCGCTCGAGGTCGGTGGGTGCGTTCGCGTTCCACTGCTGCGCGTATGCGAGCGCCTCGCGGCCGAACTCCAAACGCCACGCTGCGTCGGTGGCCACCGACAGCAGCTCCGGATCGTGCGGCGCCTCGGCCAGGGCCTCGCTCGCCAACCGCAACGCCTGGAACGACGCGCCGCGATCCAGGTAGCGGCGCGCACCCTCACGGGCGATCGCAGGGATCAGTTCGTACTGGCCGGAACCGAGCGCGTGGCGAGCGAGCGCAGCGTGGTCCGGCTCGGCCTGTGCCCGCAGTGCGGCGAGCGAACGTTCGTGCAGCCGCCGCCGCTCGCGTCCCAGCAGTTGCTGTTCCACGGCGTCGGCCACCAGCGCGTGGCCGAACCCGAAGGTGTCGTCCTCTGTTTCCACCACGATGCTCTGTGTGGCCAGGCTGCGCAGAGCGAGCAGCAGCCGTTCGTCGGGCAGCTCGCACACGTCGCGCAGCAATTCGAACGGGGCCGGGTCTCCGAACACCGCCAGCGCATCGACGACGCGTCGCTCGTCGGCGGGCAGCCCGCCGAGCTGTTGGCGCACCGCTTCGTCCAGCGACCAGGGAAGCTGCGCCGTCTTCAGGTCGTCGATGCACGCGTCGGGGCCACAGCAGCGGACCAGTTCTTCGACCACGAACGGGATGCCGCCACTGCGGCGATACACAGCCTCGACCGCGCCCGACGAGGGCGCCGCCGACCCGATCGCCGACAACATGCCGGCAACCTCCGCACGATCCAGTCGTTCCAGCCGGATCTGCTCGACGGCGTGCTGGCGCTCCAGCCGCAACACCAGTTCGCCACCGGGCGCTTTGCGCGACAGATCATTACCCCGGTAGGTGCCGACGATCACCAGCTGCGGCCACGGTTGCATGCAGATCTGCTCGATGAAGTGCACGCTGTCGGCATCTGCCCAGTGCAGGTCCTCGACGACGAGCAACGTTCGGCCGCCGGCCACCGCCGCCTCGAGGATCGAGCGGGCGGTCGCTGCGGTGTTGTCACCGGTAGGGCCGAGTTGGCCGATCACGTCGAACGGTCGCCCCATCGAGCCCGGCCGGGCCTGGGCGGTGAGCACCGTGACGTCGGCGGGCAGTGCCTCGATGAACTCGCGCAGCAGACGCGTCTTGCCGATGCCTGCTTCGCCGGACACGAGCGCAATCTCGGGCCCGTCGCCGCTGCGCACTTCGGCCGCCTCCACCAGGCCCAGCAATCGGCTGAGCGCAGGGTGTCGGCCGATCATCACCGGCGACAGGCCGGTTCGCCCTCGCAACATGCGATGAACGCTACTGCCGAACGCGAGAGAGCCCGACGAGGGTTCCCCCGCCGGGCTCGCTGCTCGATGGTCAGGCGACAAGTGCGTCGCCATGACGGCTGTGCAGCCGAGGCGCCGGCAGATCGATCACTGCACACGCCGACGGGGCCAACATGACGCCGGGCGCCGACGAGCGGAACCAGCGGCTCGGCTGCGAGCGGGCCAGCATCTCGGACTGATGCTGCCGGGCGATCTCGGTGAAGAGGATGTGATTGGTGAACATGGCAGGCGTCTTTCTCGGCGGTTTCTGACACCTGCAGCATGCGCCGCCGACCCGGCCCGCCACATCCGCCGAACTGCGTATATCCGCCTGCAATCGCGGTCAAGTGACATAGGTATGTCGCCCGTCACGTGTGTCGCCCGTCACACGCGACGGCTGCGCTCAGTCGGCGAACGCATCGATCATTGCGTGCACATCGCCCAGTGGGTACAGGATCGGGCAGGTGCAGCCGTGATCGATGTACTCCTGCACCTTCGCCTTCGCCTCTGCCGGTGTGCCGCTGGCGGTGAGCATCTGCACGATCTCGTCGGGCACCAGCTTGCTCGCGGCCTCCACCTGCTCGTGCGTGGCCGGCCAGGTGAGCACCTCGCCAACCTTGTCGAGGAGGCTCTGGGGCACACCGGACGCCTTCATGATGTGCGGCTGCTGGCCGAGGTACTGGGTGACCATCATCCGCGCCATGTCGAGCGCTGTTGCGCGGTCCTCGTGCACGCTGCACACCACCAGTTGTGGGCGGTCGATGTCGTCGATGCTACGGCCGGCCTTCGCCGCACCCGTTGCCAAGGCCTCCATCGCGCGCTGGTTGTAGTCGGGCGAGACGAGGTAGTTGAGCACTGCGCCGTCGGCGATCTCGCCGGTGAGCTCCATCATCTGCATGCCAGTGGCGCCGATGTAGATCGGCACGTCCTTCGCACGACGCTCCTGGTACACGTAGTCCAGCTCCACACCGTCGAGGTGCACGTAGTGGCCGTCGAAGGTGACGGTCTCGTTGTGCAGCAGCGCACGCACGACGGTGACGATCTCGCGCATCACCGTCAGCGGGCGGGCGCGCTCGATACCGACCTTGGCGGCCAGCGGATCCCACCATGCGCCGATGCCAAGGATGACGCGGCCGGGCGCCAGATCGTCGAGCGTGCTGAACGTGGCGGCCAGGCGGGCAGGGTTGCGGCTCCAGCAGTCGACGACACCCGACCCGACCTTGATGTGTTCGGTGACACTCGCGAACGCGGCCATCGGGACCGTCGCCTCGCGCACCAACCGGCTCTCGGCCTGCCAGACGGCGTGGAAACCCTTCGCCTCTGCGTACTGCGCGATGGCCATGCCCTCGCGAATCGGGTGCGCATCCTGCAGGTAGACGGCCATCGGTGTGCTCATGCTCGAGACGCTAGCCGCTTGACGTTTTGTCAAGGGCTACAGCTGTGTGAACAGACGTTGCGCCTGCTCGGCGGCCTTCGCGCGAACCTCAGCCGCATCGACCCTGGTCGGCTGACCGCCTTCGAGGAGCACCTCTCCGTCGGCGCGGGACACGTGCAGCGCACGGACGCCGGGCGTGAATGCGACGTGCCACGAGCTATCCGCGTGGTCGTAGTTCCATGTGACGCGATCCTCGCGAGCCTCGGGAAACAGCGAGTAGCCGTTCTCCAGCCACCCCCACACGGTGTCGGGCGTGGCGAGCACGTCGTCCTCGCGCAGGCGCACGTACGCAAGGCGGGCTTCCTCGAGCATGTCGGCGCCGATGCCGTCGGTACCCAGCACGATGCGGTTCGGCCGGGCGGCCGGCCGGGCGTACCCCACGGAGTTGTTCATGTTGCTGCGCGGGTTGTGGGCGATCGTGCCCGGCAGGTCGCGGTCGAGGTACACGCAGTGCACCAGCCACCAGTCCTCGCGGGCGAGCGAATCCAGCCGCATGCCGGCATCTGCGTCATCGGGGCCTTCGGCGACGTGTATGTGCACACCCACACCCAGGTCGGCTGCGAGCGACGCCGCTGCGCGCAGCGTGTCGTCGGTGCAGGTGAAGGCGGCGTGCACACCCACCATCCCACGACCTCCGCCGCGCAGGAACCGCTCGTTCTCCGCCAACCCCCGCCGTGCGCCATCAGCACCATGGCGATCGGTGACGCCGTACGAGAGGTTGCTGCGGACACCAACCTCCGCGCACGCGTCCGCGATGATCGACAGGCTGCCCTCGATGCACGAGGGCGACTCGTGGTGATCGACGATCGCCGTCGTGCCGCACTGCAGCGCCTCCAGCGCGCCGAGCATGGCCGACCAACGGATCATCTCCTCGTCGAGCGCGACGTCGAGCCGCCACCACACCTGTTCGAGGATCTCCAGGAAACGGGTGGGTTGCTGTGGCGGAGCCGGCATGCCCCGCGCGAGGGCCGAGTAGAGGTGATGGTGGCTGCAAACCATGCCAGCGGTGACGGCGCTCATCGCTGGGCACCGTAGCTGCCTCGGGCAGCACGCCGCTGCACGGCAACTAGGCTCCGCGCGGGGTCCAATCGAAGAAGGCAGGGAACAGTGTCGTTCACCAAGGTCGTCGTACTGGGGCTGGGCAAGGTCGGGCTGCTCGCCGCCACCTTCCTGCACGAGGCAGGCTTCGAGGTCACGGGCATCGACCTACGCGACGCCACACGCCCGGCCCCGTTCCCACTCCGTACCGCCGACCTCACCGACACGTCCACCCTCGCTCACGAGTTGGCCGGTGCCGAAGCGGTGCTCAGCTGCCTGCCCTACCACCTCAACTGTCGCATCGCAGATGTCGCGCACGGCCTGGGAATCCACTACTTCGATCTCACCGAGGACGTCGGCACTACACAACACATCGTCGAGCTGAGCGCGACCTCACACGGGCTGATGGCCCCCCAGTGCGGCCTCGCCCCCGGCTTCGTCAGCATCGTCGCCGCCTCGCTCGTGGCAGCGTTCGACGAGTGCCGTTCCATCCGCATGCGTGTCGGCGCACTCCCCCAGCACCCCACGGGCCTGCTCGGGTATGCGTTCAACTGGTCGCCCGAGGGCGTGGTCAACGAATACCTCAACGACTGCGAGGTTCTCGAGGAAGGTGAGCGCAAGTGGGTGTCGGCCATGGAATGGCGCGAGACCCTGTACATACACGGCACCCAATTGGAAGCGTTCACCACCTCCGGCGGCTTGGGCACGATGTGCGACACGTATCACAACCGTGTCGCCAACATCGACTACAAGACGATCCGCTACCCGGGCCACATGGACCTGATGAACTTCTTCTTCCACGAGCTGCTGATGCGTGAGCAGCGGGCGCTGGCCGGTCAGATCCTGACCAACGCGAAGCCGCCCGTCAGTGACGATGTGGTCTACGTCCACGTGTCGTCGGAGGGCGTGATCGACGGCCACCTACGGCGCCTGGAGTTCGTGCGCGGCTACACGCCGAAGGTTGTGTGCGGGGCGCGCAACACCGCCATCGCGTGGACGACCGCCGGTTCGGTGGCGGCCGTGATCGAGATGGTTCGCGCGGGCACGTTGCCGGCCCAGGGCCTGCTCAAGCAGGAGGCGATCCCCTTCCCGGCGTTCCTCGACACGCCAACAGGCAGCCTTTTCGCGAGCGAGTAGCCGGCCATCGCTTCGGTCCCGAACAGTGAATTCACGGTTGCCGACGTAGCGAACGTTGAATTCACGGTTCGGCCGCTGCGGGGGCGCGCTGGGCCAGGACGGGCTGGGCGAGACGGGCTGATCGTTGCGGCTCCGGCCCCAGATCGCGTCGTCGGCCGACCGAGTCGTGAGCACCGCACTACAGCGCGGCGTAGACGGCGTCGATCAGCGCTCGGTTGCGGGTGCTCTGCCAGCGCGGAATCACGTGGTTCATGACGTACCCGAACGACAGCCCAGCATCCGGGTCGGCGAAACCGAGGGCACCGCCGGTGCCGAAGTGGCCGAAACTGCGCGGGTTGGTGCCCAACGGACGACGAGCGGAGGTGGGCACGAACCCGAGGCCGAACGCGACGTCCTCGCCCAGCACCGGGCAGGGGCCCTGCGACTGCACGCGGGTTGCCTCCGCGAGCAGACCCGACGACAGCAGGCGCTCGGGCTCGATGATCGCCGCATACAGCCGGGCCAGGCCGTTGGACGACCCGTGGCCGTTGGTGGACGGCACCTGCGCTCCACGCCACTGCGGTGAGTTGACGACGCCGTTGGACGAGTAACCGGGCGGATTGAAGTAGCCGAGCATCGGAAGGTGCGCGTCGCCTTCGATCGTGAACGGGTCGATCGCGCCGAGCGGCACCGGCGGCGCCCAGATCACGTCGGCGCACCGCTGTTGCTCGGCGGCGGTGAGCCCCCAGTACACGTCGGCGCCCAATGGCGCGGTGACTGCGCGCAACCGTGCGCCGGGCATCTCGCCGCTGACGCGACGAACGATCTCACCCACGAGATGGCCGTAGGTGTTGGTGTGGTAGATGTGCCGCGAGCCCGGCTCGAACCACGGCGCGGTCGCGGCGAGGGCATCGGTCATCCGTTGCCAGTCCCAGAGATCGTTGTCCGTGAGGCGCTCGCGGATCGCGGGCACAGCCGCCTGGTGGCACAGCGCGTGTCGGACGGTTGCCCGTTGCTTGCCACCGGCGGCGAACTCGGGCCACACGGACGCGATCGGGTCGTCGAGCGCGATCAGCCCCCGGTCCACCAGTTGCAGCGCGAGCAACGCGACGATCGCCTTGCCGGCGGAGTAGAAGTCGACCAAGGTGTCTTGTTGCCACGGGCGGGTGCGAGCCTCGTCGGCCCAGCCGCCGACCAGGTCGACGACCACCTCACCGTGCATCATCACGCATACTGCGGCACCGACATCGCCGCGCTCGGCGAAGTTGGCGGTGAATGCCTCGCGAACGCCGGCAAAGCGTTCATCACACTGTCCGTCGATCGGAGTGTCCATCCCCACCAGCCTCTCACGCGTACGTTCCACCCCAACGGCCGAACCCGACCTGGGGTTCGCACCGATATCGTGCGAAACGACTTCCCATGTCGAAAGATCCGGCGCCCTGCCGGAAACCTTGGGAGGTCTACTGTTGTGTCCATGCCCGTACCGATCGACGCCGACGAGGCGCCCGAATACGACTACCCGCATCTGCCCGGCGAAGAGCTGGACCCACTGATGGAGTCCACTGTGCACTCCGCCTGGTGCCACCTGCTGGTCACATCGGCTCGCCACACGCTGGCCGGCACCGACGCTGTCGTCTCCGGTAACACGCCGTTCGTGCCCGCTGGCCAGAAGTACCACACTGCCCCCGATCTGCTCGTGGTGCCTGGCATGCGCGGCCGCGACTTCGGCCGCTACGTCGTCGACGAGCACGGCTTCGTGCCGTCCGTCTGTGTGGAAGTTGTGTCGCCCTCGAACACCTGGCCAAGCCTGGAGCGGCGCTACCGCCGTTGGCTGGAAGCCGGCGTGCCCGAGGTGTACGCGCTGCATCCGCTGCAGCAGTCGGTCGACCGCGTCGAGCTGGTCGACGGCCAGATCGTGCACCGCGATGCGATCGGCATCTACAGCGAGGGCATGCAGATGACGCTCACGATGATCGGCGACCGCCTGGGTCTGTGCTGCCCTGGCGGCCGCGCAGTGACATTGGACGACGATCCGCTCGCCTGGATGGTGCAGGAACGCAAGCGGGCCGATGCCGAACGCGAACGCGCCGATGCCGAGCGCGAACGGGCCGATACTGCGGAGGCCCGTACTGTGGCGCTGGAGGCAGAGCTGGAACGGTTGCGCAACGGCTGACCCGATTCCGGGCTACGACCAGCCGAAGATCCGAGCCGGCGTTCTCAGTCCGCATACCAGGGATCCAACACGCCCGAGGCAACGAGCAGCGACCACCATTCGATGGCGTGCTGCAGCACCCATCGATTGCTAAGGTGGAACCGGTTCCTGAACACCAGCTCGCCATCGAACGCTGGCACACACACAGGCAGCAGCGGGCATGCCAAGCGGTCGGCGTCGATCGCGACCACATCGCTGCGGTCGGCATCGGCCTGGCGGTACAGCAGCTCGGTGGGGAACGGCGCCCCATTCGACACATAGGCACAATCCCCCACGATCGTGGCACCGGCCAAGCATTCGGTGGGATTCTGAAGGTCGTACGGCAACGGCTCGAACAGCACGACGCGTGCACCACCTTCGGTGAGCCGGTCGAGCGAGGCGTTGGTCGCGTCCGCCACCACTTGCTCGATGGATCGGCCGTCGCTGTCGTCCAGCGGCATGAACAACGCATCCTCGCGTGAGCCTTCGTCGCGCGGCACGTGGACAGCGACGATCACATCTGGATCGAGCGCCGGGATGATGCTGTCGTACCAGCCGGCTCGGGCATCCACGCACCCGCTGACGAGCGCCGGGTCGGATGCGCCCCACACCAGGCCGTCCTGCCACGGGCAACCGATGCGGACCGACGCCGAGAACGTGAAGTCGTACTGCTCGGCGAGCTGCTCGAAGAGCGGGATCAGCACCATCGCGTTGCTGTCACCGATCAAGTGCAGCCGCATCCCGCCTCCCTCGCGCACCACACAGGTTTCAGGGTTGTCCGCGTCGCAGCTGCTGGAGTCGTACGGCGGTGGCTCGGTGACGGTCAGGTCGATCGTGGCCGGAGCCGCGGCACCCAACGCCGCCGCCGCCGCATCATCACTCATCGGTGCGATCACCGTGGAGCGCGCCGCCAGCGCCGGCCGTGCAGGGCTGCGCAGGACCGGCCCGACGATGAACGCCGCCACCACCACGCTGCACGCCAACCCCACGCACACCACGGTGCGCGGCACACGGTCGAGACGCGGCGCCCGCCTGATCGGGTTCTCCAACAGCTGGAAACTCAGTGCGGCCAACGCGGATGCCCCGATGCCGGCGAGCGCTGCCATCTGGAGCGGCGAGACATCGAGGACCGTGGTCGTGAGCACGATCAGCGGCCAATGCCACAGATAGGTGCCGTAGGAGATGCGGCCGAGGTAGACCACGGTCGGTCTGGCCAGCGCGCGGCTGGCTGTCGCGGTCGGCGCAAGCTCCAGGGCGACGATCGACAGCGCCGTCAACGCCGTTGCCAGCACCCCGCGCGTCGACACCGAGACGCTGAGCAGATCGGTTCCTGTGACGACGATGCCGGCCAGCGCCGACCAACCGAGCAGCCCGCCGAGCGTTGCCCGACCGACGCGCCGTGAGGCCAACGCCCGCAGCCGCACGACAGCCGACCAGCACGCTGCAAGGCACGCGCCTGCGAGCAGCTGGTACAGGCGGGCGTCGGAGGCGAAGTAGGCAAGGTTCGGGTCCGAAGGAGCGACCCAGAGCTGACGGCCGAGCGACAGCATCAGGAGTACAGCAAGACCGACCGGTACCACCCCGGGCCGGCTGCGGCGGCGGGCGAGAGCGAGCAGGCCGATGAGCGCCAAGGGGAAGACGAAGTAGAACTGTTCCTCGATCGCCAACGACCAGAAGTGCAGGAACGGGCTGGGGTCGGCGCCCTCGGCGAAGTAACCGGTCGTCGAGTCGAGGAAGTGCCAGTTCGCGAAGTACAGCAGCGCCGAGCGCGCGTCGCCGACGAGGCCGACGCGTGCCGGCTGCGGCAGCACCAGTTGGCTGGCGAGACACACCACCACCACCAGCACGACCGCGGCAGGCAGTAGCCGACGAATGCGGCGCGCGTAGAAGCGGCGGAGCCGCACGCGACCATGCTCGCGGTGCTCCTGCAACATCACGTTGGTGACGAGATAACCCGACAGCACGAAGAAGACGTCGACCCCGATGAAGCCGTGGGACACATGGCCAAGCCCTCCATGGAACAGCACGACGAGCGCAATGGCGATGGCACGCATGCCGTCGAGAGCGGGCCGATACCCCCACAGCGCGGGCTCGGTTTCGACCATTCCGGCGACTCTAGCGGTGTGTCGTCGAAGTGGGCGCGTCGCCGGATGCACCGGACGCAGGGCGAGTTCAACCGGTCATCGCGACGTCGGCAGTGTTGCGATGAACCACTGCCGGCCGCGCCCTTCCGGCATCCTCTTGTGCCCAAGGGCGGGCCGACAAGCCAGATGGGTAGCCCTGGGCCTCCCATGGGCGACAAGGAGTGCCAGAATCTGGTGCGCCTGGGTCAGTCGCGTCCCGCGAAGGTGCTCGGCATCGTGCCGATTCGAGCGCGGTCAGTCGTCGGCGGCTGTACCGCTGCGCATCGGCAGCGTGTTGCGCCACACGCCATCGACCATGTGCAGCGCCGCGGCGACCGCGCCGGCAGTGGGCACGAGGCCGATCTCGCCGACACCCTTGATGCCGTATGCCGACCGCGGCTGGGGCACCTCCACCAACTCCACCTCGATCGGCGGCACGTCCTTGGGCCGCAGGATGCCCAGGCTGCGCAACGTCATGTTGGTGGGAAAGCCGAACTCGTCGGAGGGGAAGTCCTCGGTGAGCGCGTAGCCGAGCCCCATGTGCACCGAGCCCTCGATCTGGCCCTCGCACAGCCGCGGGTTGACGGCCCTTCCCACGTCGTGGATAGCGACCACCTTCTCGATCGCGCCGGTCTCGCGATCTGCGATCACCACCTGCGCGGCGAACCCGAACGCGGCATGGATCGTCGGGTTGGGCACCGCCGGGTCACCCAGCTTCTGCGTCCAATCGACGACATGCTCCGCGTAGTGATCCACGTCGGGCGCACAGTCCGCGGCCAGCGCGACGAGGCACGCGTTCTGCACGCTCGCGGCAACCATCAGCGTGCCGCGGCTACCGGTGGTCTGCCCGAAGCCGAGCTCGCGGGTGGTGTCGACCAGGACCTCGATGCTCGCCGGGTCGATGCCCAACTCGGTGACGGCGGTCTGCAGCGCCACCGTGTGCACGCCCTGGCCCATCTCGGTGAACCCGTGACGCACTTCCACCTTGCCGTCGGCGCTGCGGAAGCGAACGACCGCCGCACACACCTCGCGCAGACCGTTGCCGAGGCCGGAGTTCTTCAGCCCCAGCCCGACGCCCACAGCCTTCCCGGCAGCGAGCGCGGCGTCGATGTGCGGCTTGGCACGATCGAGGCAGACCTCGGCGCCGCCCGCGCCGTCGTCCATGATCTGGCCGGGACCCCACACCTCGCCGGGGTGGATCACGTTGCGCTTGCGCATCTCCCAGCCGCTGATGCCGACAGCGGCCGCGAGGCGATCCATGACGCCCTCCATCGCGAACTGCGCCTGATTCGCGCCGAAACCACGGAACGCACCGCACACCGGGTTGTTGGTGCGCACGGCGGTGCAGTGCACATCGATGTTGGGCACCCGGTACGGGCCGCTGGCGTGGCCGGCAGCACGCTCGAGCACCTTCATGCCGACGCTCGCATACGAGCCGCTGTCGCCGATGCCACGCACCTTCACCGCGGTGAGGTGGCCATCGGCGTCGCAGCCCGCCCAGTACTCCAGCCGGATCGGGTGCCGCTTGGCGTGGATCAGGAAGCTCTCCTGGCGCGACAGGGTGCACTTCACCGGCCGCTGCAACAGCCAGGCTGCGAGGGCGGTCTGGCCCTGGTTGCTCATGTCTTCCTTGCCGCCGAACGCGCCGCCGTTGGAGACGAGCTCCACGGTCACGTCACCGGTCCCGACACCGAGCAGTGCTGCGATCTGGTCACGGTCGTCCCACACACCCTGGCCGCCGGAGTAGACGTGCAGGTGACCGCTCTCGCCCGGTACGGCGAGCGTGCTCTCCGGCTCGAGGAACGCATGCTCGATGCGCTGCGTCTGGAAGATCTCGTGCACGACGTGCGCGCTGGTGGCGAGCGCGGCCTCGACGTCGCCGCGGTCGTAGGCGCTGACCGAGAGCACGTTGTTCTTCGTGCCGAACACCGCTATCTCGGGGTCGTCGATCGCCGCCACCGGGTCGGTGATCGGGCGCAGCACGTCGTACTCGACCTGTACCAGCGTCGCTGCCTCGCGGGCCTGCTGCTTCGTCTCGGCGACCACGAAGGCAAGCACGTCACCGGCGTACGAGGTGCGCTGGCCTTCGCCGACGAACACCGGCCAGTCCTTGTAGATGATGCCGACGTACTGGGCGCCGGGGATGTCGGCGGCGGTGTACACGGCCACCACGCCGGGCGCCGCTGCCGCGGCCGAGGTGTCGATGCGGCGGATGTCGGCCCGCACGTGAGCGGTGAGGTGCACTGCTGCGTGCAGCATGCCGGGCGCCCGGATGTCGTCGACGTAGCCGCGGTCACCGAGGGTCAGTGCCGCAGCTTCGTACTTCGCGCCGCTGGTGCCGATGCCACCGGGCAGCGCCGGGTCCATCGGCGTGCCCTGGGCGACGGCTTCGATGGCGTCGAGCACCTTCACGTAGCCGGTACAGCGGCACAGGTGCGCGCCGAGGTGGCGGGCCATGTCGGCGCGGGCGAGCGTTGCGCCCTTCTTGTCCACCTGCGCCTTCGCCCGCATCACGATTCCTGGGATGCAGAAGCCGCACTGCAGGCCACCGCACGCGGCGAACGCATCCGAATAGCGCGTGCGTTCGGCTTCATCGACGCCTTCCAATGTGGTGACGGCCCGTCCGGCCACCTTCTCCACCGAGTAGGTGCACGAGATCTGCACCTTGCCGTCGATCATCACCGTGCAGCAGCCGCACTGGCCCTGCGGCGAGCAACCGTCCTTCGCAGAGGTGACGTCGAGCTCCTCGCGGAGCGCGGCGAGCAGGTGTGGATGTTCGGATCGCACCGAGACCGGGGCGCCGTTGAGGATGAACTCGACCGTCACGTTGTACATTTTGTCAAAGACGAGGCAGGAAAGCGAACGATGGTCGATGTTCGTCTCGTGAACGGTGTGCGCGGTCAGCCGCCCATCAGCTCCGAGAGCTCGGTGACGGCGGCGGCGGCGGGGACGACGATCGGGTCGATCGTTCCGATCGAGGTGTACACGATGTCGGCCTTCACGGACTGGCCGGCGACCGGGACGTCGTAGGTGACACGGCGCAGCTGCGACTCGCTGGTGACCCACACGTCGTAGGTCAACTCCTCAGGGACGTCGCTGCCCATCTGGTCGATCTGCTGCTGGAGCGACGGCGACGCGGCCAGCGCATCGGCGGTGGACACCACCACCCGATAGTGCTTCACCTGCTCGCCACGGAAATCTTCGAGGCCGAGATCCTGGGTGTTCTTCGCCTCGGCGAACACTCTGGCAACATCGAGCGGGTTGTTGGTGGTGTTCTGGTCGAAAAGTTCTTCCATGCCGGGCAGATCGGAGACATCGATCCCGACCCAGTCGGTCGGCACCTCCATGCCCTGACCGGCGAACGCTGCCGACGACATGTACATCCTCTCGTTGGTGATGTCGAAGATCACATCGAGTTTCGTGGCGCCCAGCGCCGGCATCGACATGTTCATCGCCAAGATGCCGTTCTCGGTGTCGAGCGTGCCTGTTGCGTCGATGGCGCCAGAGGCGCCCACTTCGATCTTCATCTCGTAGGCGACGTTCTGCGCAACCTCTGCCGATGCAGCAGCAGCGGACAGCGAGAACCTGGCCTCCGCCTTGTCGGAACCGCCAAGTGCGACGACGCCGACGCCGATCGCGACAACGGCGGCGACCCCCGCGACGATCGCCCACTTCTTGCGCTTCGAAGGTTCTGCGACCGGAGCTACGTCGATCAACTGCTCGCCGGGGGCCGGCGGGATGAACGACACGCCCTCGGGCTCGGGTGCAACTGGGGGCGCCGGAGGGGCGAATGGGGAGGGCGCTGGCTCCAACTGTTCGGACATAGAGAAATCCCTAGCGTCGAGGGGCTGCGCGCAACAGTCGCCTTGTGCGCAGCTGACTGGCCCTCAGAGCAGGCGGACGAGTGCAGTCACGCCGACGACCACGATCAGCGCACGCAGCGCTCGCGGGTCGAGCTTGCGGCCGTACTTGGCGCCGATCTGGCCACCGATCGTGGAGCCGACGGCAATGCAGCCGACCACCCTCCAATCCACCGAAGTGGTGGCGATGAACACCACCGCCGCGACCGTGTTGACCGTCAGTGCAAGCACGTTCTTGCAGGCGTTGAGCCGCTGCAAATGGTCGTCGAGGAAGATGCCGAGCACGGCCGTGAGGATGATGCCCTGCGCCGCGCCGAAGTAGCCGCCGTAGACACCGGCAGCCGCCACCAGGCCGAACAGCGCCGGAGTGACATCGAGACGGTGCCCTCCCCCAGCCTCGCGACGAACGGCGAGGCGGCGCGAGATCGTCGGCCCGGCGATCACCAGGCACAACGCCAGGACGATCAGGACGATGACCACCTTGTCGAACGCATCGCTCGGCAATGTGAGCAGCAACGTCGAGCCGGCCAGAGCACCGATGGCGGAAGCCGGCACCAGCCGGCGCAGGCGCGTCGCCTGCCCGTTGAGCTCGCGTCGATAACCGTACGCACCGGACAGCGAGCCGGGCACGAGGCCGATGTTGTTCGAGACGTTGGCCAGCAGTGGTGGGTAGCCGAGCGCGATCAGCGTGGGGAAGGTGATCAGCGAACCGGAGCCGACGATCGTGTTGATCGTGCCCGCGGCCATGCCAGCGAGCAGGATCAGGAGCGCGTCGGCGAGCGACATCGGCCGTCGTCGTCAGTCCGGCAGCACGACGCCGCGCTGCGACGTGATGCGCCCGTAGACCTCGGGCCGGCGGTAGCGATCGAAGTCGAACAGCGTGTCCTTGTACTTGGCGCACCAGTCGAGATCGCAGCGGGCGACGATGACCTCGTCGTCGGTGGTGAGCGCGTGCGCGACGATCTGCCCGCTGGGCGCGATGATCGCCGATTGGCCCAACGAGTCGACGCCCTCCTCCACGCCACCTTTGGCCACGCCGACCACCCAGGTGCCGTTCTGGTAGGCGCCGCTCTGCATCACCAGCGCGTTGTGAAAGCCCTGGAGGATGTCCTGGCTGGGGTCGGGCACGTAGTGAATGGGCGTGTTGTAGCCGATGAGCACGAGCTCGACGCCCTGCAGCCCCATCTCGCGATACGTCTCTGGCCAGCGGCGGTCGTTGCAGATCGCCATGCCGACGATGCCGCCGAACGCACGCCACACGCCGAAACCATCCGGGCTGGGCTCGAAGTAGTACCGCTCGGCGTGCTGGAATGGCCGATCGGGCTCGTGGTGCTCATGGCCGGGGATGTGCGTCTTCTTGTAGGTGGCCACGACGCTGCCGTCGCGCTCGACCAAGGTCTGCACGTTCCAGCGGTGCCCCTCGGCGTCAAGATGTGCGTAGCCGAGGCAGAAGCCGATGGCCAGCCGCTTGGCCTCGTCGAACAGCGGCTGCGTGGCTTCGTTCGGCATGCTGCGCTCGTACCAGTGGTCGGCCTCGCTGATGTCGTCGACGAACCACCGCGGGAAGAACGTGGTCAGCGCGAGTTCGGGATAGACAACCAGCTCCGCGCCCATGGCGTGCGCCTGATGCAACATTGCGATGAGGCGAGTCACCACCTGCTCGCGAGTGTGCTCGCGTTGAACAGGCCCCATCTGGGCTGCGGCGACAACAAGGTGGCGAGGCATCTACGAAACGCTAACCGGACAGCCGCCGGGCAGCTCGTATCGATGCCGAGGATTCCGCCCGTCTACGGTTCCGCGCATGGCTGAGATCAATGTAGAAGAGTTCGAAGCGAGCGCCCGGGCGTTCCTTGACGCGAACGCGCCGCGCAAGGAATCCGACAAGAAGTTCGTGTGGGGCGAAGGCCCCGACAAGGTGGCCGTCTTCGAGGAGAAGGATCGCGAGACCGAACTGCGCGACGTCGCCACCTCATGCGACTGGCGCCGCAAGAAGTTCGATGCCGGGTTCGGCTGGATCACCGGGCCCACCCAATACGGCGGCGTGGCGCTGACGAGCGCGCATGAGCGGGTGTTCCAGCGGCTCGAGGCCCAGTACGAGGTGCCCGGCCAGGGGCCGTTCGTCATCGGCCTCGGCATGGTGGCCCCGACGATCCTCGCTCACGCCAGCGATGTCGCCAAGGATCTGTACCTGAAGAAGATGTACCGCGCCGACATCGTCGGCTGCCAGCTGTTCAGCGAGCCCGGCGCCGGTAGCGACCTGGCCAGCTTGCAGACGAAGGCCGAACGCGACGGCGAGGAGTGGGTCATCACCGGTCAGAAGGTGTGGACGACCGGCGCGCAGTTCAGCGACATCGGCGAGGTGATCGCCCGCACCGACGCCGACATGCCCAAGCACAAGGGGCTCACTGGCTTCATCGTCGACATGCACGCCCCCGGCGTCGAGGTGCGCCCACTGCGCCAGATGACGGGCGGGGCCAGCTTCAACGAGGTGTTCTTCAACGAGGTGCGCGTGCCCGACGACCATCGCCTAGGCGACGTCAACAACGGCTGGAACGTCGCGCTGACCACCCTGATGAACGAGCGGGCGGCGATCGGCGCCGGCGGTGGCGGTGGCGGTGGGATCAACATGTACACCCGCGTGATCGAGATGGTGCGCCACTTCGGCCTCGACACCGACCCGTTGATCCGCAACGAGCTGGCCAACCTGCTGATCCACCAGAAGGTGGCCGGCTACAACAACCAGCGGGCGATGGACAAGATCAAGGCTGGCCAGCTGCCCGGCCCCGAGATGAGCATCGCCAAGCTCGCCGGTACGCTCAACTCGCTGCGCCTATGCGACTTCGTGTCCAAGGTGCTCGGCCCGAAGCTGATCGCCGACAACGGCGAGTGGGGCACCTACGCCTGGGGCGCCCTCATCCTCGGCACCCCTGGCGGGCGCATCGCGGGCGGCAGCGACGAGATCATGCGCAACATCGTCGGCGAGCGAGTACTCGGGCTGCCCAAGGATTTGGGCATCGACAGCAAGTCGCCGTTCAAGGACCTCAAGGTCGGGACCCAAAAGGACTGACCAACGCTGCACCGCGCCACAAGCCTCCGACACCCGAGTGCCAGCCGACCATGCGAGTGCGCCAGGTTCATCCGAGTGGCACGTACACCCCCGTCGGGACGCTGCCACTCGGATGTGCAGCTGACACCACGCTGTCCAACCCAGCGACCGGCCTGCGATCCGACCGGCGCAACCGCACGATCAACACAACGCGCCTCGGAGTGCACAAGGGCTCTGGATGAGCGCGCGATGATGGGCGCGCATGGGGACATTTCGGACTGACTGGGACACTGCGGCGAATCCGCTGTACGACGTGTGGACGACGACCAACGGTGGGGAGGTGATCCCGGGCGTACTGTCGCCGTTCACCGCGACGATGTACAACCAGTTCGACGCGCGTAGTTTGCGCGACCTGATGAAGATGTACCCGTCGGGCAGTTCGGTGAAGCTGTTCGCACCGCCGGTGGGCAACTTCTTCGGCATCAGCGCCGGGCGCCTGACGCTCAACGTCGGGTTCTCGGTCGCGGCGATGAGCAGCCTCGAACCTGACATCGCTACGGCGATGGCAAGCCAGTTCTTCCAGGGCAGCGACGACGCCCTGCGCTACATCGTGCGCGCTCCCGCCGATCAGGTGGCGGCAGCGATGGTGGTGGCGACCGCGCAGCGCGAGGCCGCCGAGGGCCAGTCGCTCGCCGACCAGGAGGATCTCTACGCCGAACGCCTGCAGGGAATGCCGGCCCACGACCGTGCGCTGCCACCGAAGAAAGCCTGGAAGCGGTTCAAGGATCTGGTCCCGTCGACGCTCGAACTGTTCAACCGCCACCTCGTGGTGTCGACGGCGGCGGGCGAGATGTCGGTGCGGCTGGCCGGGGTGATCGACGCCGGTGGCGGCGACCCGAACGCGATCATCGGCCTGTGCAGTGGCCTCGGCAACGTCGAGAGCTCGAAGCCCGCCTTGCAGTTGTACGAGTTGGCGCTCGTCGCCCGCCGGCACGCAGGCGTGCGCAAGCTGGTGGGGAGCGGCGACACACAAGCCGTCATCGCCGCCCTGGCAGCGCCAAACGACCGGGGCTGGCAAGCCTTCGCGGACGAGTTCGACGAGTTCATCCACCGTTACGGCTTCCGCGTACAGGGCGAAGCCGACCCGATGGTGGCCGACTGGGGCGAGAACCCCACCTTCGTGATCTCGCAGGTGAAGTCGATGATGGGCCTCAAGCCCGCTGAGTCGCCCGGCGCCCACCAGAAGGCAGCAGCGGCCCGGCGGGTGAAGTTGGAGAAGACCGTGCGGGCCTCACTGACTGCGGACATGCGACCGGCGTACGACGCCGCACTGCTGCAGGCCCAGCGCTTCACTGCAATGCGCGAGCTCACAAAGGCGGTCTGGGTGCTGGGCAACCGGCGCCTGCGGCCACCCTTGCTCGCGGTGGCCGATGGGCTAGTCGCGACGAAGCAGATCAAGACCGCCGGCGACATGCTGTACGTCACCTACCTCGAGGTCGACGCGCTGATGAAGGGCAAGGCCGTCGATGGTCTGGCGGCAAAGATCGCGGCCCGCAAGAAGCAACGCAAGCAAGCGGAGGACTACGTGCTGCCCGACGCCTGGGTTGGCACGGTTGTCCCGGCCAAACGGCCAAAGATGGTCGCCACGAAGTCGCTCGCCGGCTTGGGTGTCAGCGGCGGCACAGCCACCGGCCGGGCACGCATCATCCTCAACACCGAGGCCGCGTTCGAGCGCGAGATCGAGCCGGGCGACATCCTCGTCGCGCCGTTCACCGACACACCGTGGACTCCCTTGTTCATCCCCGCCGCTGCCGTGGTGGTGGAGACGGGCGGCATGCTCTCCCACGCCGCCACCGTCGCCCGCGAGTTCGGCATCCCGTGCGTGGTGCTGGTGCACGACGCGACCCGCATCATCGGCGAAGGCGACACCGTGAAGGTCGACGGCGCCACCGGCAAGGTCACGATCCTGAAGAAGGCGAAGAAGGCGTGAGCGCGCGTCAGTCCCACAGCGTGGGCGCGTAGCTGATCTGCTGCTCCACGATCTGAGCGCGCAACGGTGGGCCGCACAGGCGCTCGACCAGGCTCGGCCAGTCGAACGCGTCGGTCACCTCCGATGCCCACAGCTCGATCAGCCGGTCCGCGGGCACGTACTTGGGGATGATCATGTCGAGGATCTTCTCGATCTCGTTGCGGAAGCGTTCGTCGGTGCTGCGCACGCCGTCGGCCACGAGCGGCGTGTCCGGCCGCAGCCGAACGTACAGGTCGTAGGTGGTGGACCAGCGAGCCACCAGCGGGGTGACATCGAACGGGTCCTTACCCTTGGTGGCGCGCAGGAAGTACGCGAAGTTGTCGATCAGGGCCCGGTCGAGCACCAGCACCTCGGCACGGCTGCGTAGCTCCAGCTCCTCGCGGATCTGCGCCATGATCACCCACAGCTGAGCCTCTGGCGTCGCCCGCTCGTTCATCCCCATCGGGCTGAAGCGCACGACCTCGCGGCCCACCTCCACGCTGCGGCCGCTGCGCCCGACCGCCCCGGCGAATGAATGCACCGCGATCGTCTTGCGGACCGAATGCGACCCGATGAAGGCGATCTTGCGGGCGGCGGGCATCCAGCGGAACCTATCGCACCACCCATCCGCACCGCCGGTAGCGCGCAACCTGCGGGAGTAAAGGCGATGCGCACGTCTGGCAGGTCGTCAGTTCCGGGCTGGCAAGTCGTCAGTTCACAGCGGATCAGGATGTAGACTTCATGTATGACAATTGGCTCTACCACGATTCGAGTCAGTACCGACCAGCGGGAACGGCTCCGGCGGCTCGCCGAGGATCGCGACGCCACGATGGCCGAGACCTTGGACGCTGCACTCGAGTCCCTGCGCCGGGAGCGCTTCTACGAGGAGATGGCGTCGGCGGAGCAGCGGCTTCGCGCCGATCCTGTGGCCTGGGCCACCTACGTGCTGGAGCGCGATGCCTGGCTGAACCCCGATCTGACGGCATCATGAACTTCGGTGACATCGTCACCGTCGACTTCGGCACGCCTGTCGGATCTGAGGCGGGCTTCACCCGTCCGGCTGTCATCGCCACGGCAGATGCGTTCTTGCGCTTCCGGCCGTCGACGGTGTTCGCCGTTCCGCTCACCACCACGTTGCGGACATTCCCGAGTCATGTCGGGATCGAGCCCGACGAGTTGAACGGACTCGAGGTGTCGAGTTGTGCGCTGGTCGAACAGATGCGAGCAGTCGCTGTCGAGCGGTGCAGCACGGCTTTGGGCAACGTCGGACCGGTCGTCTCGCACCAGATTCTCGACGTCCTCTCGATGATCATCGGAATGCCATGACGGAGGGGCCTGACGAGTTGGAGCTGCCGCGGTCACGTTCGACGCTGGCAAGTCGTCAGCCAAGTGCCGGCACAGTCACCGCTCCATGCGATAGAGGCGCCAGGAGCCTTCGATGCCCTTCAACTCGTGCTGACCCTGGTCGGTGAACACCACGGACCCGCCGAGCATCATGTCGCGCACCGTCGAGGTCACCCACAGGAACCCGGGCTCACCCGCGTGTTCCACCCGGGCGGCGAGGTTCACTGCGATGCCGGAGATGTCGCCGTCTTCGCGCACCTCGACCTCACCTGCGTGCACGCCGGCGCGGATGGTGACACCGATTCCGGCGAGCGACTCGATCAACCGGGCACTGCACTCGACGGCTTGTGACGGCAGGTCGAAGATCGCCAGCAACCCGTCGCCGGTGCTCTTGATCAGCCGGCCACCGTTCGCATCGATGAGCTGGCGAGCAATGCGGTCGTGGCTTTCCAGCAGTTCACGCCAACGGGTGTCGCCGACCAAGGCCGAGGCGCTGGTGGAGTTGACGATGTCGGTGAACAGCACCGTTGCGAAGCGGCGCGTCGCGGCCGACTGCACGGGGCGGCCGAGCACGAACTCGAGGTACGCGTCGAGCAACTGCGCCCAGTTCGGCATGCACCAGGCGTAGTGGTCGTTGCCGGGGATCTCCAGGAAACGGGCATCGGGAATCAGGTCGGCGAGCAGCCGGCCGGCGGCCACGGGGAGCACCGCGTCGCCCTTCACGTGCGTCACGTGCGTCGGCACGGTGATGCGCTCGGGTGCGTCGCCCGGGTCGAGCTGGAACACGCTCTCGATCTGGCGCCGAAAGTCGCGCGGGCTGCACGACAACCGCTGCAGCCGGCCGAACCAGCGGATGACCGATTCGTTGCCGGACTGGCTGGGCAGGAACCAATCCACCATCCGCTCCGGGTTGGAGGGCCACTCGTCGGCCATCTCGAGGAAGCGGGGAACGGCATCGACCCGCTCCGGGTCGTCGGCGAGCCAGTACTCCCGCAGCCGCCGCCAGTACCGCGGGCTGATCGACGAGTTGAGCAGGCCCAGGGTGAGCACCCGCTCCGGGTGTTGCGCTGTGAAGTGTTGCGCCATCAGGCCACCCTCGGACATGCCGTGGATATGGGCCTTCTCCCAGCCGACAGCGTCGAGCACGCTGACGATGTCGCCGATTCGCTGATCCGCCGTCGGCGCCTCGTCGAACCGGTCCGACAGCCCGACGCCACGCTTGTCGAACATCACCGCAGTGACGTGCTTGCCGAGCCGCTCGAACGTGCGCCGGAACAGCTCGTGCTCCCATGTGAGCTCGACGTTGGACAGCAGCCCGGAGACGATGAGCACCGGCGGCCCGTCGCCGAACATCTGGTAGGCGATGCGCGTGCCGTCAGCATCGGCGTACTGGGTGTCAGGGACTTGCACCCGCGGAGTCTTGCACGGCCCGGACACGACGACGACACGTGCCGAGCATCACAGTGCACGCGCGCTGACGGCCGATCTATGGTGTCGCCACACCGGGCGATGGGGGCTGCGTGTCGGAGGATCTGGAAGCACTGCTGACGGCTGCACGTCGGCGGGAGACCGCGCTCGCCGAGGTGTTGCGCGCCGTGACCTCCGGCGAAGACCTGCAGACCGTGCTGCTCGACATCGCCGAGGCGGCGTCAGGGCTGTTCGACGCGAAGACCGCTGGTGTGTTCGTGCTCGAAGGCGGCGAGATCGGGATGTACGCCGAGTTCACAACGCCTGAGGGCGAAGCGGTGCGGGGTCGCTGGCCGCGCCCCAACGACCAGACATCATCGCTGGCGGAGGTGCTGCGCGAGCGTTCGGTGGTCCGCTTCGACGACCAGTCGGCGCTCGGCGACGAGTACGCGACGTCGCGTGATGCGGCCAACGTGGTGGGCATCAAGTCGTCGGTCTACGTCCCCGTCCCGACGGGTGGCGCCGCGGTCGGCATCTGCGTGTTCCGCGGCGTCATCGACCCGTTCACCGACGACGACGTGGCGTTGCTGCAGTCGTTCGCGGCTCAGGCCGCCAACGCCGTGGAGAGCGCCCGACGCGCCGATGAACTTCGCGAGGCCCTGGAACTGCAGACGGCCACCAGCGAGGTGTTGCGGCTGATCAGCGACAACCCGGGCGACCTCGCTGCGGTCCTGCGTGGCATCGTGGTGCAGGCAGCTGCGCTGTGCGATGCGGACTCGGGAAGCGCCCAACGCATCGTTGGCGACGAGTTCGAGTTCATCGCCCTCAGCTCCGAGCTGGGGCAACACTTCATCGGCACTCGACTCCCAGGGGGCTTGGCAACGGTCGATGGCCCGACGTTTGTCACCGACGTCCACGCGGCCGTTCCTGGCCCAGTTATCTCGCCTGCGCGGAGCCTGTTGAGCGTCCCGTTGCGCAGCGGTGGCGCCCCCTACGGGCAGCTGACAGTGACCCGGTACACGGTCAACCCGTTCGAAGAGCGTCACGGCAAGATTCTGCAGGCGTTCGCCGAACAAGCCTCGATCGCCATCTCCAACGCTCGCGTGTTCAACGACCTCGATGAATCGCTGGCCCGTCAGCAGGCCATGACCGAGGTGCTCGATGTGGTGAGTACGGCGCGCACCGACCTGCAGCCGGTGTTCGACAAGGTCGCCGAGTTGGCCAGCCACCTATGTGGTGGTGCGGGGGTGATGATGCAGATTCGCGATGGCGACACGGCGGTGCTCGTCGGTGGCGCGACAGCACACGGTGAACCGGAATGGGTGGAGGCGGCGGCAGGGGATGCAGGGTTGCTGCGCGGGCGCAGGTTGCCGATCGACGGTCAGTCAGGCTCGGGCGTGGTGTTTCTCACTGGCGTCGCTGTACACATCCACGACTGGGACGACGACACGCTGTACCCCAACTCGGCGGCGGCGCGCGCCGGCCTGAAGTCGGCGCTGAGCCTGCCGATGACGCGTGACGGGGCGGTGATCGGTGTGCTGTCGCTCGGTCGGCTCGCGCCTGGCGGCTTCACCGACAGCGAGGTGACCCTGCTGCAGGCGTTCGCCGATCAGGCGGCGATCGCCGTCGACAACGCCTGGCTGCTGCGCGAGATCGAGGAGCGCAACACCGAGCTCGGTGAGTCGTTGGAGCTGCAAACAGCGACCAGCGGAGTGCTGCGACTCATCAGCGATCACCCGGGCGATCTCGATACGGTTCTCGCCGGCATCCTCGACAAGGCGGTGGAACTGTGTGGTGCCGACGGAGGGTTCGTGGCGCTTCCGTCAGCAGGCTCATCGGGCGCGCTGCCCGAGATGGCTGTCCGGGTGATCAAGGGAGACCGCCTTCGAGAAATGTCGGATCGCTACGCCGCCCCGGACTCGTTGGCGATGGAGTCGCTGCACCTGCGCAGGCCGGTGGCGACGGACGACCGCGTCGCACAGCTGAGAGATCGCGCCGACGGCGGTCCCGGATCGCCGGTCGTCGAGCGCGCCGAGCGGGCCGGACTCCGTTCGACGATAGTGATCGCACTGGTGGCTGACGACGAATGGATCGGCAACCTGTGGGTGGTGCGCCACACGGTGCGTCCGTTCGACGAGCGTGACGCCTCGGCGTTGCAGATGTTTGCCGAACAGGCCGTGATCGCGATCGCCAACGCGAAGCTGTTCAACGACCTCGACGCCGCGTTGGAACGGCAGACGGCGATGACCGACGTACTCGACGCGGTCAGCACCGCGCGGCTCGATCTGCAGCCCGTGTACGACGTGATCGCGCACCATGCCAGCCGGCTCTGCGGGGGGCACGGCGCTCTCATCGCAGTCCGCGATGGCGATGAGCTCGTCGAGGGAACCCCGGTCGGCAACATCACCGAGTCGGCGGCTCGGCTCAGCGAGCCCGGGTTGCGTTGGCCGATCGACGACCGGACGTCGGTCGGGTACGCGTGCCTCACCGGCCAGATCGTGCATGTCCGGGATTGGTCGGTGATGCCGGACGATGTTTTTCCCGACGCACGTGGCCGCCTGGACGACTCGAAGGCGTCGTTGGTCGTACCGATGCTGCGCAACGGTGAGGCCGTCGGCATCGTCGGCTTCATGGGGCCCTACGTCGCCGAACTGTCGGACGATGAAGTCGCGCTGGTGCAGACGTTCGCCAACCAGGCGGCGATCGCCGTCGACAACGCTCGGCTGCTGCGTGAGATCGAGGCACGCAACACCGACCTGGCCGAGTCGCTGGAACTGCAGACTGCAACCAGCGAAGTCCTCAAGCTGATCAGCGACAATCCGGGCAACTTGGATGCCGTATTCGACGGCATCGTGGCACAGGCCGCCCGATTGTGCGACGCCGCCGGGTCCGGCATCCTTCGTCGCGAGGGCGACGAGTTCGTGCAGGTCGCCACCACGTACGAAAAGGTCAAGCCACACCTCGGAATCCGCCAGCCAGTGCCAGAAGGAGTCGACTTCTCAACGCCGCGCTACTTCGACGGTCCGGAGATTGCACTGGATGGCGCGCTCCGCAGCGCCCTCTCGGTTGCTCTCATGGTGGACGACGTCCACTATGGCCAACTCACTGTCAGCAGGCTCGAGGTCAGGCCGTTCGAGCCGCACCATGGCCGCATTCTCGAGGCGTTCGCCGAACAGGCGGCAATCGCCATCTCGAACGCACGGTTGTTCAACGACCTCGACGAGGCGCTGGAGTTGCAGACCGCTGCCAGCGAGGTGCTCCGACTGATCAGCGCCAACCCCGGTGACCTGGGTGCCGTGTTCGGGGGAATCGTGCAACAGGCCGCTGACCTGTGTGATGCCCCGGCCGGCAGCGCGCAGCGGTTTGTGGGCGATGAATTGGAGTTCATCGCCCACAACCTCCCAGGAGCCCAGCGTCTGATCGGCACGCGGGTACCAGCAACACTGGTCACCGACCTGACCGGCCCCACGTTCATCGCCGACATCTACGAAGTGGGGACTTGGACAACCCCGGCGCGCAGCCTGCTCAGCGTCCCGCTGCTCAACGGCGACGAGTTGTTCGGGCAGCTCACCGTCACCCGCTTCGAGGTCCGACCATTCGAGCCTCGCCACGGTCGCATTCTCCAGGCGTTCGCCGAGCAGGCGGCGATCGCCATCAGCAACGCCAAGTTGTTCAACGACCTCGACGCGGCGCTCTTGCGTCAGACGGCTAACGCCGAGATCTTGCGCGTCATCAGCACGTCACCCGGCGACCTCGAGCGAACGCTGCCCGAGATCAGTCGAGCCGCTCAGCGACTGGCCAACGCGCGACACCTGGCGATCACGTACGGCGACGACGAGCAACGCACAATCTGGGACGCAGAGCGTGGCTTCCGGACAGTGCACCGCGCCGAGCTGCCGGGGATGGCGAACCGCATCAACGACGAAGCTCGCTCCGATGGGCGCCCACGGCAGCTGGTCGGCCGAGTCGCCGACTGGCATGAGAACAACCCGGTCGCCGCTGCGATGGCGGAACTGGATGGCGTCGTCGAGGCTGCGTTTCTGGTTGTGCCGATGCACGGCAACGTCGGTAAGCACGGTTTCATCATGGCGCGGCGCGACGTGCCGATCCCCTTCTCGAACGACGAGATCACCCTGCTCGAAGAGTTCACCGCGCAGGCGGTGATCGCGCTCGACAATGCCGAGTTGCTGACCGCCCTGGAAGCGCGCAACAACGACCTCGCCGACTCGCTGGAACTGCAGACCGCCACCAGTGAGGTGCTCACACTGATCAGCGCCAACCCCGGTGATCTTCGCGTGGTGCTCGATGGCATCGCCGCCCGTGCCGGGGCACTGTGTGGCGCCACCGAGGGGAGCGTTTTGCTGGTCAGGGGCGACGTGCTGCGCTTCGATGGCGTATGGATGCCGGCGGGGCGGGGCAACATCTTCGGCCGGGAGGTGCCCATTGCCCTGGCCGGTGTCAACCTCAAGGCCCGCGATCAGCGATCCCCCGTGTTCGTCGATGATTTCGCGGCGTTCGTGCGGCAACGGAACGACCCGGTCGGCATGTCGTACGAGGAATTCGCAGTAGGCAGTTTCGTCACGATCGCGCTGTTCCGCGACGACGCCTGGATCGGCAACATCAACCTCAACCGCACCGTGGTCGACCCGTTCGACCCGAAGGTCGGCCCTATCCTGCAGGCGTTCGCTGACCAGGCCGTGCTGGCCATCCAGAACGCCGACCTGTTCCGCGAGCTCGAACAACGCAACCTCGAGGTGAAGGCGGCACTCGAACAGCAGACCGCCGTCGGCGCCGTGCTGCAGACGATCAGCCGCTCCGCATTCGATCTCGGCACGGTGCTCAACGAGCTGGCCGAGCAGGCTCATCGGCTGGTCGGCGCCAGCCAGACCGGCATGATCCTGCTGGACGGCGGCGGGTCGTACGCGTTTCCGCCTGAGTTCCGTACTGCAGCCGGCCAGGCCGACCCGCTGTACAACTCGTACTCGGATCCTGACGTGATCGAGTTCTTCGTCCAGCGCCGACGTCCCTGGTTCAGAACGATCAGCGCCGACGACCCGGCGGCGGCACGCGACGAGATCTCCCGGCGGTACCTGGACCTGAACGGCACCTACACCCACGCCTCGTTGCCGTTGTTGCAGGTCGACCGCATCGTGGGGTTCCTCGCCATCAACCGCCCCGGGACGACCGGCTTCACCGACGCGGAGAAGCGGCTGTTGCAGACGTTCGCCGACCAAGCGGTGATCGCCATCGAGAACGCTCGCCTGTTTCGTGAGTTGGAGGAACGCAACCGTGAGGTCAGCGAGGCGCTCGAGCAACAGACGGCGATCGCCGAAGTGTTGGAGATCATCAGCAGCTCCCCCACCGACCTCGAACCTGTCCTCAGCCAAGTCCTGGGCATCGCCGCCCGCCTGTGCGAAGCCGACTCCGGCGTGATCTGGCAGGCACGCGACGAGCGGTTCCGAGTCGCGGCGCACCACGGCTACACCGCCGACGAGTTGGCCTTCATCGACAGTGTGGTCTATCCGGTGGAGGCTGGCCTCCGCGTCGGGAGGACGGCGGCCGGCGAGGTCAACCGGGTCGACTTCGACATCTCCGGGATTCTCGACGACGACGACACCCGACACCCAGACTGGACGCCCGACCGGGAGATCGCTCGCGGGAACGGCCGCCAGGCGTACCTGATGGTGCCGCTCACCAGGCCGGGCAGCTTCAGCGGAGCATTCGCGCTCATGCGCAAGGACCACCGGCCGTTCACCGAACGCGACGAGTCGATCGTGCAGACCTTCGCCGACCAGGCGCTGATTGCGATCGAGAACTCGCGCCTCTTCCACGAGCTGGAGGAGAGCAACCGCGAGGTGAGGGTCGCCCTCGAGCAGCAGACCGCAGTGGGTGCCGTGCTGCAGACGATCAGCCGCTCGGCCTTCGACGTCGGTGCCGTGCTGAACGAACTGTCCGAGCAGGCGAATCGGCTTGTCGGTGCCAGCCAGGCCGGCATCGTGCTGATCGAAACCGGAGATACGTACGGATACCCGCCGGAAATCCGAGATGCCGACGGGCTGCTCGACGCTCAGTATCGCTGGTTCGACGACCCCGACATGCTGTCGCTCGAAGTGGGCCGCAAACGCGCCCGCTACAGGACCCTCGGTTCCAGGGACGACGCACAACAGAGCGGGTCGGCAGCTGTCCGCGCATTCGAGCTCAATGGGCCGTTCTCGTTCGCGATCCTTCCAATGCTGCAGGGCGACCGTGTGTTCGGGTTCCTGTGGCTGAACCGGATCGGTGCCAAACAGTTCACTGATGCAGAAAAGCGGCTGCTGCAGACCTTTGCCGACCAGGCGGTGATCGCGGCCGAGAACGCGCGGTTGTTCCGCGAGTTGGAGGAACGTAACCGTGAGGTGAGCGAAGCGCTCGAGCAGCAGACGGCGATCGCCGAGGTGCTCGAGATCATCAGCAGCTCCCCCACCGATCTGGAGCCAGTGCTCAGCCAGGTGCTCGGCATCGCTGCCCGCCTGTGCGAGGCGGAGTGGGGTCTGGTGTGGCAGGCACGCGACGACCGCTTCCAGCTCAGTGCCAGCCATGGGATGGCTGCCGAGCTGGTCGACGCGCTGAGCAGGGTGCCGTACCGCGTCGGCGAGAACCACGTCGTACAGCGGGTAGCGAATGGCGACTCGCTCCGGAGGCAGGTCGATCCGGCGACGGCCGATGCGTCCTCGAGAGCTGCGGCCGGCAAGAGTCCGTTCCACCCGGCCGACCTCGAGTTCCTCATGCACTTGCAGCAGGGATCGATGCTGCTGGTGCCCCTGACCCTTCCGGGCAGCTTCTCGGGCGTGTTCTCGCTGTTCCGCAGCGACAGCCGGCCGTTCACCGAACGCGACGAGGCGATCGTGCAGACCTTCGCCGACCAGGCGCTGATCGCCATCGAGAACTCACGCCTCTTCCACGAGTTGGAAGACAGCAACCGCGAGGTGAGGGTCGCCCTCGAGCAGCAGACGGCCGTGGCTGCTGTGCTGCAGACCATCAGCCGCTCGGCCTTCGACCTCGATGCCATCCTCAACGAGTTGGCCGAGCAGGCCCATCGATTGGTCGGCGGGTACGCCACCGTGCTGAACGTCTACCAGGCCGGCTCGCTCGTGGTGGCGGCCACTGTGGGAGCGGGGGAATTGTCGATAGCCAACGCGGGGCTCGAACTCGTTTCCCTGGTGATCGAGAGCGGCCGAGCTCGCTACTTCACCGCTCGAACGGACGAAGTTCGTGAGGTCAACCCGCTCCTCGCCGACCACATGGTTCGATCTGGACACCAGGCGCTGTCCGGGGGCATCATCCCCTTGGTGAGCGGCACCGATTGTTTGGGTGCGGTCAGCGTCCAACGAACCGGTGATGCCCGCTTCACCGACGCCGAGAAGCAACTCCTGCAGACCTTCGCCGATCAGGCGGTCATCGCGATCGAGAACGCTCGTCTCTTCCGCGAACTGCACGCGAAGACCGAGGAACTCGAGATCGCCTCGCGGCACAAGAGCGAGTTCCTCGCCAACATGTCGCACGAGCTGCGCACGCCGCTCAACGCAATCATCGGCTACGCCGAGCTGATCGCCGAGGAGTGCGAGGACATCGGTGCCGGCGCCCTGATCCCTGACCTCGGCAAGATCCAGTCGGCCGGCAAGCACCTGCTCACCCTGATCAGCGGCATCCTCGACCTGGCCAAGGTGGAGGCCGGGCGGATGGACCTGTTCCTCGAGCGCATCGACATCGCCGCGATGGTCACCGAGGTCGACCAGATCGTGCGCCCGCAGGTGGAGAAGAACCGCAACACGTTCGTCCTCGACTGCCCGGCCGACGTCGGCGCCTTCGACACCGACCTGGTGAAGATGAAGCAGGTGCTGTTCAACCTGCTGTCGAACTCGGCCAAGTTCACTGAGGACGGTTCGATCACGCTCGCCGTGACACGCCGGCCCGACGCGGTCGACTTCGCCATCACCGATACCGGCATCGGCATGACCGACGAACAGATGGGTCGTCTGTTCGAGGCGTTCTCGCAGGCCGACGTGTCGACCACGCGCAAGTACGGCGGCACGGGCCTGGGCCTCGCACTCAGCCGCAGCTTCTGCCAGATGATGGGCGGCGACATCACCGTCACCAGCGAGCTCGGCGCCGGCTCCACCTTCACCGTCACCCTGCCGATCGCCGCCACCTCCGAGTCAACGACATGAGCGCGAGCAAACTAGCCAGACAATCTGGCCAGATTCGAATACACTCACGTCCATGACCGTGACGAAGCCGATCCACGAGATCAAGGACCACTTGTCGAGCGTGATCGCTGAACTCATCGCGACTGGCGAAGAGGTCGAGATCACCAAGCATGGCAAGGTCGTGGCACGCCTGGTTCCACCGCGCCCAGGTGGCGTGATCCTCGGCCTCGGAGCACGCCCGAACGCCAGTACGCCGAGCGTCGAAGACCTCCATTGGAGCGACGACGAGATCGCTGACATGTTCGCCGGGCCGGTGTTCCCGCAGTGAAGCTGCTCCTCGACACGCACGCCTTGATCTGGGCCGTTCAGTCCCCGGAGCGGCTCGGCGAGCGCGCTCGCACGGCACTCAGCACCAATGGCGCCGAGGTGTACGCATCGCACGTCTCCCTGTGGGAGATGGCCATCAAGCGCCGCACCGGCAAGCTCGACCAACTCGATCGGAAGGTGGCCGACTGGTTCGACCATTTCGTGCCCCGCTCTGGCTTTCGCCAACTGCCAATCGCTGCGAGCCATCTCGGCGCGGTTGAGGATCTACCGCTCATCCACAACGACCCCTTCGACCGACTGCTCGTCACGCAGGCGCGCCATGGAGAGATGGCACTCGTCAGCGGCGATGGGCTGGTCTCGCAGTACGACATTGAGGTCATCTGGTGATCAGTCAGGTCCGCACCGACCCACGAGAGCAGGAAGCGCCATGCCGAAGATCTTGATCGTGGAAGACAACGAGATGAACCGCGACATGCTGTCGCGACGGCTGGAACGCCGCGGCTTCACGGTCGTCATGGCCGTCGACGGCGGCGAGGGCGTGGCGATGGCTCGTAGCGAGGCACCCGACCTGGTGCTGATGGACATGAGCCTGCCGGTGATGAACGGGTGGGAGGCGACCCAGGCCATCCGCGCCGATGCGTCGATCGCCCACCTGCCGGTGATCGCGCTCACCGCACACTCGATGCCCGGCGATCGCGAGAAGGCGATGGAGGCCGGCTGCAACGACTACGACACCAAGCCGGTCGACCTGCCCCGCCTGCTGGCGAAGATGGCGGCGTTCGGCGTGGAGGCGCCCGAGTGACACCGGAGGAGGCCCGCGAACTCCGCCACGAACTGCGCACGCCGGTGAACCACCTCATCGGCTACGCCGAGTTGCTGATGGAGGAGGACGACGCCGGCGAAGCCGACGTGGAAGCGCTGCAGGCCGTGCGGGCGCACGCTCGCGAGGTGCTGGAGTTGGTGCCCGCACTACTCGGTGATGGCCCATCGCTGGTGCCGGTGTCAGCACTGACCGACCTCGTCGGCAACCTGACGGCGACCGTCGACGGGTTGGCTGCGACCACCTCGCTGCCGAGAGCGGACGTCGAGCGGCTGTCCGTCGCAGCTGCACGCCTCGGCTCGCTCGCCGCACGTCTCACCGACGGGCCGCTGCTCGTACAGCGCGAGGTCGGCGACGCCGCGGCGCCACTCCAGGGCCGACTGGAAACCGTGCTGGTGGTCGACGACGACGAGGCCAACCGCAACGTGCTCGGCCGTCGCCTGGCCAAGATGGGCTACGGCATCGTCGAAGCACGCGACGGCGTCGAGGCATTGGAGCTGCTCGCTCAACCCGATGCCGGCATCGACCTCGTGCTGCTCGACGTGATGATGCCCCGCCTCGACGGGTTCGCCGTGCTGGAACGGGTGCGGGCCGACCCGGCCATCCGCCACATCCCGATCATCATGATCTCGGCGCTCGACGACATGGCCAGCATCGTGCGCTGCATCGAGGCCGGTGCCGAGGACTACCTGCCCAAGCCCTTCGACCCGGTGCTGTTGAAGGCGCGAGTTGCCGCCTGCATGGAGAAGAAGCGCCTGCGCGACGCCGAGCGGGAGCTACTGGCCCAGGTGGCCGCGTGGAACACCGAGCTCGAGCGTCGCGTCGCCGAACAGGTGCAGGAGGTCGAACGGTTCAGCGTGATGCGCCGCTTCGTGCCGCCGCAGTTGGTCGAGGTGTTGGAGGCGGGTGGCGCCGCGATGTTGCAGAGCCACCGTGCCGAGATCACCGTGCTGTTCTGCGACCTGCGCGGCTTCACCTCGTTCGCTGAACACTCAGAGCCGGAAGACGTGATGGCCGTGCTGCGCGAGATGCACGACGCGGTCGGCCCAGTCATCTTCGAACAGGGCGGCACGCTGTCGCAGTTCACCGGCGACGGGATGATGGTGTTCTTCAACGACCCCATCCCCTGCGACGGCCCCGAACGCAGGGCCGTCACCCTCGGCCTGGCGATGCGCGATCGCACCGAGCGCCTGGCCGATGAATGGAAGCGCCGCGGGCACGAGCTGCGACTCGGCGTGGGCATCGCCACCGGCTACGCCACCTGCGGCCAAATCGGCTTCGACGGCCGCTTCGAGTACACCGCCATCGGCACCGTCGTGAACCTGGCCGCTCGCCTGTGCGGCCAGGCCGAGGGCGGCGAAGTGCTGGCGGCCGAACGAGTGGTGGCCGCCTTGGGCGACGCGGTCGTCAGCGAGCCCGCCGGCGAGATCGAGCTCAAGGGCATGGCTCGTCCGGTGGCCATCCACCGGATCACCGCTCTGCGCTGACGCCCCTCAGCCGCCGCCCACGGAGTACAGCCGCCACTCGCCGTCGATGCCCTTGAGCTCGTGCTGCCCACGATCGACGAAGGTGGTGGACCCGCCGAGCATCATGTCGCGAACCGTGGACGACACCCACAGCTCACCGTCGGCCGCCCGCTGCTCGACCCGCGCTGCGAGGTTCACCGCGATGCCCGAGATGTCACCGTCGTCGAGCACCTCGATCTCGCCGGCATGCACGCCGGCGCGGATGGCAATGCCCAGCGAGGCAAGCGACTGAAGCATCTCCACCCCGCACGACACCGCCTGCGAGGGCACGTCGAAGATGGCGAGCAGGCCATCGCCGGTGCTCTTCACCACTCTGCCGCCGTGGCGGTCGATGAGGTCGCGCGTCACCCGATCGTGACCCTCGAGCGTCTCGCGCCACGAGGTGTCGCCGACCAGCGACGACTGCCGCGTGGAGTTGACGATGTCGGTGAACAGCACGCTGGCGAACTTCCGCGTGACGGTGGAGTGCGGAGACCGGCCGGTGGCGAACTCGATGTACGCGTCCACGTACTCGCGCCAGTTCGGCATGCACCAGGCGAAGTGGTCGTCGCCTGCGAGTTCCAGGTACGTGGCATCTGGGATGACCGACGCCAGGACTCGTCCGCCCGCAACAGGGAGCACGCGGTCGCCTTTGACATGTGCGATCTGGGTGGGTGCTTGAATGCGTTCCGGGGCATCGCCGGCGTCAAGTGCGACGATGCTTCCGAGCTGCTTCGTGAAGTCGTTCGGGCTCGCCGAGAACCGGCAGAGACGAGCCATCCAGCGGCTGACCCCTTCGTTGCCGTTCTGGCTCGGCAGCTCGAAGTTGATCATGTACGTGGCGTCCTCGCCCCAGGTCTCGGCCATCTTGAGGAAGCGGTCGATGGTCTCCTGCGTGCTCGCGATCGGTGCGTCGCCCTCCTCGACCAATGCACGGATCTGGCGCCGGTAGTTGTGCGGCACGATCGAGTTGAGGAGACCGACGCTCAGCACGCGTTCGGGATGGTTTGCGGCGAACAACTGCGCCATCAGCGCGCCCTCGGAGGTGCCGTGCAAGTGAGCACGCTCCCACCCGACCGCGTCCATCACACAGGACATGTCACCGATTCGTTGATCGAGCGTCGGCACGCCGTCGAACCGATCCGACAGACCGATGCCGCGCTTGTCGAACATCACGCACGTCATGAACCGCCCAAGACGTTCCAGCGTCCGCCGGTACAGCTCATGTTCCCAGGTGATCTCGACGTTCGAGATGAGCGCCGGCACGATAAGGCACGGCGGGCCACTACCCCACTGCTGGTACGCAATGCGCAGGCCACCGGCATCGGCGTAGTGCGTTTCGGGAACCGTCACGACGCAATGATTGCACGGCCTGTGGGGCAGCCGGGACATGCAAGACTGCCAGACAGAGCCGACGCACACATCGACATCGGCGCGAACGAAGGGCCGGCACGCAATGGAATACACGTTCACGACAGGGGAACCGATCACCGAAGAGGAAGCGCTCGCCCAGGTGACGGCCATGGGGCTACACGGGTTGGCATTCGATGATGTCAAGGAGCAGGACGAGATCCTCCACTGGCACGAGTTCGCCGCAGTCGCCTTCACGATCTCGGGCACGGGGTCGTTCGCCGACGAACACGGCAACGTCACCCAGACCGGGCCGGGGTGCCGGGTGCAGGCGCCGGCTGGTTGGCTGCACCGCACCCTTGCTGGCTCACATCAGCGGATCGTTCTCGGCACAGACCTGCCGTACAAGGCCTGGACCATGCCGATCGACAAGGATCCAGCCGATCGCCCAGCGGCGCTCACCGCCTGACCGGTCCGGCCGGACGCCTTCACACGTTCATCACAACCGGCGCGGATGATGCGGTCATGATCTTCCGCTTCTTCCCCCGCCGCCCACTCATCATTGCGCCAATGGCACCTCGCCGCCGGATGCGTCGCCGTTTCCGCAGGCGAGTGTTCTAGAACCACTGGCCTGGAGTTAGGTCAGCGCCAAGAACAGCGCCAGCGCAGCGATTGGAGCGGCGAACATCGCCGCTACGGAGAGCAGCGGGTGGTCGGCCGACCATTCACGCAGCCGACCGACCATTCACGCAGCCGACCGACCATGCCGGGCGACGGCTCGATCGGTATCACGGGCACGTTCGAGGGATGCCCGAACTCTTCCGTCATCCGCGCTTTGACGCGCCCCAACCGGTGGTTGGCGCCGTTCGGCAGCAAGCGTTCGGGCTTGGGAAGGCGGACCACGCCGACACGCTACTGAGGTTCAGCCCGCCGGCGCGGCTGCCGTGTGGAGGCCGTGTTCGTTGGCCCAGCGGCCGACGTCGCGACCCTCCAGCGCCGCCGCCAGCAGATCCGGAAACGCATCGGGCGTGCAGGCGAACGAGGGCACGCCCAGCGCGGCGAACGCCGCCGCCTGCGCGTGGTCGTACGCCGGTGCACCTTCGTCGCTGAGCGCGAGCAGCACCACCACGCACACACCGGCCTGCTGCAGCATTGCGATGCGGTCGTGCAGCAGGGCCGAGTTGCCGCCCTCGAACAGGTCGCTGACCAGCACCAGCACCGTGTCGGCCGGACGGGTGATCAGCTGCTGGCAGTAGCCGATGGCCTGGGCGATGTCGGTGCCACCACCCAGCTGCACGCCGAACAGCACCTCCACCGGGTCGTGCAGCAGCGGCGTGAGATCGGCGACGACGGTGTCGAACGCGACCACGTGCGTTCGCAGCGCGGGCATCGAGGCCAGCACGGCGCCGAACACCGAGGCATACACCACGCTGTCGGCCATGCTGCCCGACTGGTCGATGGCGACGATCACATCGCGCGACAGGCTGCGCTGCCGGCGGCCGTAGCCGACCAACCGCTCGGGGATGACCGTGCGCTGCTCGGGCAGGTAGTGGCGCAGGTTGGCGTGGATCGTGCGGCCCCAATCGATGTCGCTGTGACGCGGCCGGCGGGTGCGCTGCGAACGGGCCAACGCACCATGCACGGCCTGCTTCGTACGCGACGCCAGCCGGCGCTCGATCTCGGCCACGACCTGCGCGACCAGCTGCCTGGCCGTGGCGCGGGTGGCGTCGGGCAGCAGCTTGTTCAGCTCGACGAGGAGGGTGACCAGGTGCAGGTCCGGTTCCACCGCGCGCAGCATCTCGGGCTCGAGCAGCAGTTGGCGCAGCTGCAGCCGGTCGATCGCGTCGCGCTGCAACACCTGCACCACGCTCGTCGGGAAGTAGCGGCGGATGTCGCCCAACCAACGCGCCACCGCCGGCGCCGAGGAACCGAGGCCGCCACTGCGCGAACCACCCCCGCGACGGCCCGGCTTGACGTCGTACACCGCCGCGAGCGCAGCATCGATGCGTGCATCGTTGCCGTCGAGTGCGAGGCCCGTCACGCCCTGGCCGTCGACCTCGCCCTCCTCGGTGCCACCGAGCACCATCCGCCAACGACGCGACCGCTCGCCATCGCTGACCCTGCCTGGGAACTCGCTCACGACACGACCTGCTTCACGACACGACCCCGAGCAGCTGGCGGACGGTGACGAGCGCGGCCGCCGCTCGCTCGTCGTCCACACCCTCGCCAAAACCGGTGGCTGTCACCGGAAGCTGGTCCGAGAGCAGCATGCCCAACTGTCGGCGCTCGGCCGGTTCGAACGCACCGAACGTGCGTCGCAGCAGCGGCACCGTGGCCACGAACGCATCAGGGGCCAACGACGACACCCAGCCGTCGATCACGTCGAGCAGTTCGCGATCGTGCACCAGCACTGTGCCGCTGCCCGCCACGAACCCCTCGACGAAGGATGCCCCTATCGCCGGCGGGGTGCCCACCGACAACGCCCGAGAGACCCGGTGCCCCACCTGCGCACGGTTCCACGCGCCGCCGTCATGCAGCAGCCGGGCGGCTCGGCCCTGCACGAGGCCGTGCACATCGCTGCGTTCGGCGACGAGCGTGAGCACGGCCGGCCACTCACCACGACGGGCGACGTGGTCGGTGAGGGCGAGTGCCGCCTGCACACCGGCCAACCGCTCGACCATCGCGGCCGCTGCGTCGTCATCGAGCGATCTGCAGGCCATCACCGTGCCCGCGAGCACACGAATCACCAGCCCGTCGAACACCCGCCGCAGCGCCGCGGCGTCGGTGCCGCGCACATCGCCGTAGCGCAAGGCCCGTGCGAGCGGGGCGAGGGTGTCGATCACCTGCACGATGTCGGGGTCGTGGGCGGCCTGAACCTCCACCCGCGCGACCACCGGCTGCACCACGTCGGGCAGATCGGCCATCAGCGCCGCATCGAGGATCCGCACCAGATCGGCCAGCGCTTTGGCCGCGTCGGCCTGCTCCAGCAACCGATGTGCAGCGGCCGCACACACGGTGGTGCCGTGTGCCGAGAGCTCGATCACGCGAATCGTCAGCTCGGGCTCCCAGCGCAGCGCCCAGGTCTCCCGAAACGTGCCGCTGCTGCCACGCCCCTCCTCGACCACGCCCCAACCCACGCCGAGTGCCCGCAGGCGGTGCAACAGCACCGAGCGTGCGCGACCGTTGGGGGTGCGCACATCCAGCTCCACTGTCTGTGCATCTGCCGACGGCTTCAGCCGCACCTTGCGCTGTTGGGCCGCCACGTCGCGTGCCAGCGGCACCTGCGGCGCATCGTCGGGCACCTCGCCGATCGCGTCGCCGACGATCAGCTCGCGCTCGATCAGCGTCAGGCCAGCGCGGCCCGCCATCACCGTGTCGGCCGCATCCATCACCTCGGCGAGGCCCGGCCGCGGCCGCTGGCGCAGCGCGGCCAACACCCCGGCGGTGCGAGTGGCCGCGATGAGGTGATCCGGAGAGGCCGACATGCCACGATCGCGAAGGAGGCGAGCGGCCTGCACGAACCAGCGGCTGACCCCGGCCGAGCCTGGGTGACGGAACACATGGGCGTACCAGCCGGGACTACGCACCCCGGCGCCGTAGCCCGTCGTGCTGGCGAGGCGGCGGTGCGTCCACGGCACCCAGCTGACACCGACCTTCACCTTCGCCAGGCCGCGCAACGTGCGCGCATCGACGACGGCCGGTGGCAACGGACTGGTGAGCGCTGGCACGTGCCACGCACCGCAGACCACGGCGATGCGTTCGTGCCCAGCGGCGATCGCCGCACGCAGCGTCTGGCGCATGAACGCCTCGCGCTGAGCCTCGCCCACCGACGCAGCTTCCCAACCACCGCGCACAGCGCGCATCGCCTCCGCGACAGCCTCGAAGGCCGGAGCGCCATCGCCACGATGCTCGATCACGTCCTCCCACCAGCGCTCCGGGTCCGGGTCGCCGGCAGCAGCCGCCAGCGCGGCCAACGGGTCGCCCACCGGGTGGTCGGCCAGCACCAGCTCGCCGTCATCGCCTGGTGTGCGGGCCAGCGAGTTCGCCATCGGCAGGTCCATGGCCTTCACCGGCACCCCGTGGCGGTGCGCCCAGGCCAACGCCTGCCACTCCGGGCTGAACTCACCGAACGGCAGAAACGCTGCCCGGTGCGGCTGGTCGACGACGTAACCAAGCAGCGCAACCGGTGGCACCAGCTGCTCGTGACCCACCCACGCCAGCGCGGCCTCGCAGTCAGCCGGCAGCTCGACCAGCACCACCTGCGGCTGCAACGCATCCAGCGCACGTACCACCGAACGCGCCGAGCCGGGACCGTGGTGGCGAATACCAAGGAGCTGCACGACCGGCGCGCTTCGGCCCGAGCCGGACAGCCCGACGGCGGAGGCGCCAACGACCATCTCGGTCACGCGAGCGCGGACACCACGTCGGTCTGGCTGAAGTCGTCGCTGACGAACAACAGCGGGGCGCCAAGCTCGATCGCGAGCGCGTACGAAGCAAGGACGCTCACGAGGGCAAGCCGTCATCGTCGTAGCCAAGAGTCTCGTCTTTTGTGCGGTGGTCGAGGATCGGCAGGGCATGAGCGCGAGCGAGGACGTCGTCGAGCGAGGTGCGGCGCAGCCGAGCTCGCCGCTCGTCGGCGAGGCGGAGCTGCAACGCCGTGATCACTGCGTCGGTCAGAGACTCTCCGGTGAGGGCCGCCAGTTCGCGGGCAAGCTCGTCGGCGCGGTTGTTCTTGATACTGAGTGCCATGTCTAGAGAACCACCTCCTGTTCTACCTTGGCGCCATCGCGCGACGGCCCGAACTCAGAACTCACGGCACGCCTCGTAGAAGCCACCCCACTCGGGCCGGTCGCGCACGACGGCTTCCAGATATTCACGCCACGCAACCTGATCGTGCACCGGGTCCTTGACGACGGCGCCGACAATGCCGGCGGCGACATCGGCAGCGCTGAGCACGCCGTTGCCGAAGTGGGCCGCCAGCGCCACACCGTTGGTGACCACCGAGATCGCCTCAGCGGTGGAGAGCGAACCGGTGGGCACCTTCAGACTGATCCGGCCGTCGGCCGTGGCGCCGCTGCGCAGCTCTCGGAAGATGGTGACCACACGACGGATCTCCTCATCGGCCGCGGGCACAGCGGGCAGGCGCAACGCGGCACCCAGCTCGGCGACACGGCGCTCGACGATCGCGACCTCCTCCTCGATGTCGGCGGGCAGCGGCAGCACCACCGTGTTGAACCGGCGGCGCAGGGCGGCCGAGAGATCGTTGACGCCACGGTCGCGATCGTTGGCGGTCGCGATCACGTTGAACCCGCCGATCGCCTGCACTTCACCACCGAGCTCGGGGATCGGCAACGTCTTCTCGCTGAGCACCGTGACCAACGCATCCTGCACGTCGGAGGGCATGCGCGTCAGTTCCTCGACACGTGCGATCGCGCCGCGCTCCATTGCCCGGTAGATCGGGCTGGGCACCAGCGCCGCCGGGCTGGGGCCTTCGGCCAGCAGGCGCGCGTAGTTCCACCCGTAGCGCAGCTGCTCCTCCGCCGTTCCCGCTGTGCCCTGCACCAGCAGCGTCGAGTCGCTGCTGATGGCCGCGGCCAGATGCTCGCTGAGCCAGGTCTTCGCGGTGCCCGGCACACCCAACAGCAGCAGGGCGCGGTCAGTGGCCAGCGTGGCCACGGCGATCTCCACCAGCCGTCGCTGCCCCACGTACTTGGGCGTGATCACCGTGCCGTCGGCGAGCGTGCCACCGAGCACGTAGGTGACGACAGCCCACGGCGAGAGGTGCCAGCTGGGCGGACGTTCGCGATCGTCGAGCGTGGCGATGGCCGTGAGCTCGTGGGCGAACTCCTGCTCGGCGTGCGGGCGAAGGATTGCCGAGGCGGCGACGGGGGAAGTCATGCGGGCTCCAGTTCGGTGAGCATGTGATGGCGAAGGTGAGCGAGATCGGAGAGGGCCAAGGCGACACCGATCGAGGGCGAGGAAGTGTTCACGCGATCGAGTGCCTGCGCGATCGCGGGCAACGAGGCGGGCCGGACGCGGGCGAGCAGGTTGACCAGCACGGCGCGGTGCGAGCTGCCGAACGATGCGTTGTTGAGCCCGTCTGCCAGTGTGCGGGCCACCTGCGCAGGCGGGGCGGACAGCAGAGGGACAAGTTCGGGAACGATCGGCAGCTCGGGCAGCTCCGCCAGCATCTCGGCAACCGGTTGCTGCTTCGCAGTGCACGCGAGGCGGGGCGACCAGTCGATCATCCAATGCCCCAACGGGCCGGCAGCGACCAGTGCGCGTGCATGGCGGGTTGCGTCGGTGCGGTGGCGACCCAGTAGCGGTGGCACGACATCGGGCGCCAGCCGGCGACCGGCACGGATGACGGCAAGCACCCACTCGTCCTCCAGCACGGGCCAGTCGGCCACCACCCGCCGCCAGGTGAACGTCGTCGACGGCGGTGTGACCGGGCGAGCGTCGGCCGCGGGTGGCGCGACGGTGGGCACCGGCGGCCCGGCCACGACACCGGCGCGGCGCACGACCGTGCAGGCGGCGACCTGCTGCAACAGCCGCTGCGACGGCGTGGGCTGCGGATCATCGGCTGCAAGATCCGCCAGCCCACCGGACGGCGGTGCGGGCGGATCGCGACGATCGGTGCCCAGCAGGGCCACCGTCACCATCTCGCGCCAGTACTGCTCGATCATGCGCCTGCCGCCAGGAACGAAGGATCGGCGGTGGGGCCGAGATCCACCGCACGATCCGCCAGGTGGGCGGTGAGCGGCACGAGGCCACGTGGAGTCCACTCGGCGGTCACCGGCAGAGGCCGGCCCTCGCTGCAGGCGAGCAGCGCGCCGACCCCGGTGGCACCCTCCACCAAGGGCAGTGAACCGCCGTCGTCGGTGAGGACCCAGCGAGTGCCCGACCGAGCCGGAGCCGCCACGACGCAGATCGGGTAGCGCTCGAGCCACGGTTCGGCGGCCACCGCGGCGCCGAGCTGCGCGCACGCGTGCACCACCGACGAACCGACCACCTCGGCGGCAGGCACTGCGCCGGAGTGGACACGACCCACCAGCACCCGCAGACCGAGCGCCCCGGGGTAGCGGAACACATCGGCATGCACCTGGGTGCCCACGACCAGCGACGCGTCGAGGCTCTGGCCGTACGCGGCGAACGACAGCACCATCGCCCACTCCCGCGTGGACGCGCCGCGCAGCCACACGCGCCGCACCTCGATGCGATCCTCGCGCACGTCGCTGCGGCCCATCACCTGCCAGTGATCGGTGAGCGGAACACCCGCCAGCACGTCGGCCTGGCGCACCTGCCAGCCGATGGCCGCCGCGACCGAATCCGCCAGGCCCGCCGGCAGCGAACCCATCTGGCGACCTGCAACGGCCAGCAGGTGCAACGCACCGAGCTCGGAGAGCACCTGCTCGTGCCACTGAGGGTGTGCGCCGACAACGCCCGCAAGCCGGCGCACACGGTTGGCCAGGCCACCGACCTGCGCGTCGATCAGGCGCGCCGCCAACCCGTCCCACGTGGCGTAGCGGGCCAACACCGGATCGGCGAGGCCGGTGCGCACCCGGTCGTCGAGCCACCGGTCGAGCTCGGCGAGACCGGCGGCCATGCGAGCGATGCGATCGTCGCGGCCTGCGCTGGGGTCGCGCTGCGGCGGCGCCGGCGGGGGACCCACCTCCGCGCCGTCGCTCGCCGAAGGAACGGCCGACGGTACGGGCGCAACCTCCGCAACGGCGCCAAGCGCCGTGGCCGCTGCTGCCGCGGCGGCACGCTTCGCCACCCAGGCAACCGCGAAGCCCGGCGGTTCGCCCGCAGCAACATGGCCTCGCGCCCACAACAGCAACAACGCCAGCGAGTGCTTGCACGGCAGGACTCGGCTCGGGCAGCTGCAGCGGAACGCAACCGCCACATGCTCCACAACACACTCGTAGGGCTCGGCGCTGCCGCCCGTGCACCTGCCCCACACTGCTCGCCGATCGCACCCCGTGCCGACCCACCGGCCCGGTACGGCCAGTGGTTGCGCTGCAGCAATGGACGCGGGCTTGGGTGCGAGCGCGAGCACCTGCTCCACCTGCCAGCGCACCCCGGGTTCGATCATGGCTGCCACGGTAGCCAGCGGGTGCGACAGGGAACCGCCAGTGGCCGCAGGCACAGACCCCGGCGGTGTACAGACCGCTGAACGCCCGATACCCTCCGCACATGGCTTGGGGTAACGACGCAACCGATATTCGACTGCACGGCACCAACATCGCCGAGAGCGTGCTCGACACGATCGGCAACACGCCGCTGGTGCGCCTGAAGCGGATCAGCGAGATCCACGGCATCGGCTGCATCCTCGCGATGAAGATGGAGACCACCAACCCGGGCGGGTCCGCGAAGGATCGGCCGGCGCTGGAGATGATCCTCGCCGCTGAGCGCGACGGCCTGCTGCAACCCGGGGGCACCATCGTCGAGCCCACCAGTGGCAACACCGGTGTCGGCCTCGCCATCGTTGCCGCACAGCGCGGCTACAGCTGTGTCTTCGTGATGACCGACAAGGTCGCGCCGGAGAAGGTCAGCCTGCTGCGCGCGTACGGCGCGGAAGTCGTCGTCTGCCCCGTGGCGGTGGCGCCGGAGGACCCGACCAGCTACTACAAGGTCGCCGAACGGCTCACCGTCGAACGCAATGCGTTCCGACCCAACCAGTACGCCAACCCCAACAACCCGTTGGCCCACGAGAAGACCACAGGGCCCGAGCTGTGGGCGCAGACGGGTGGTCGCATCACCCACTTCGTCGCCGGCGCCGGCACGTGCGGCACCATCACCGGCACGGCTCGCTTCCTGAAGGCCCAGAACCCGAACATCGAGATCATCGCGGGCGATCCCGACGCCTCGGTGTTCAGCGGCGGCTCCGGGCGCCCGTACCTCGTGGAAGGTGTCGGCGAAGACTTCTATCCGGCCGCGTGGTCGCGCGAGCTGTACGACGAGATCATCCCGATCACGGACCAGGAGAGCTTCCTCACCGCCCGTCAGGTGAGCCGCGAGGAGGGCATCCTCATCGGAGGCTCTGGCGGCATGGCCGTCGCCGCTGCGATCCGCGTGGCGAAGCGGGCACAGCCCGACGACATCGTGGTTGTGCTCAACCCCGACAGCGGCCGCGGGTACCTCTCGCGGGTGTTCGACGATCAGTGGATGGCCAACTTCGGTTTCCTCCGCGAGTGCGACGAGTGCATCGCAGCCGTGCTCGATGCCCGCGGCGACACACCGTCACTGCTCTACGTCAACCCGTCCACCAGCGTGCGTGCGACCATCGAGCTGATGCGCGCCAATGGCATCAGCCAGCTCCCTGTGTGCAAGAACACACCACCCTTCGCCGCCGCGGAGGTGAGCGGCGCCGTCGACGAGCTCGACCTGATGGAGGCCGTCTACCGCGATCCGGCTGTGCTCGACACGGCCGTCGAACACGTCATGGGGCCCAAGTTGCCATCGATCGGCATCGGCCAGAAGGTGGCGTTGGCCGTCGAGATGCTCGACATGTCGCCCGCTCTGCTGGTGTTGGCCGGTGGCCGGCCGCTGAGCGTGCTGACCCGTACGGATCTTCTGA
>JAYSPV010000003.1:0-4982 GCA_043721915.1 Ilumatobacteraceae bacterium
CTTGTCGTCGAGATGACCGCCGATCTGGGCGACTGTGTGCACGAACACCGCCACCTTCGCTTCAGCCCGGCGACGCTCACGATCCAACGAACGCACGAACGCCTCACGCTCCGCCGGCGACATCGCCGCCACCACCACCGCATCAGGCAACCCGAACGAACCCATGTACGCATCATCACACAAGGGTCTCACAGAGTAGTCGAGCACCACGTGGTCTGCAGAGTGATCGCCGTCGTCGACGAGACGGCTTGGGGTTGGAGCGGCACAACGCCACTGAGCTGGAGGAAGTACTCGGTGGTCCCTGTGCTCAGATCCACACCGTGCTCCAGGAGATCGAGCGTGATCTCGCACGCTGACGACGGGCCGAACTGCCTACCGAGATGGCCGCATGGCCGCAACATCAGGGTCTGGACGGCCGGAGGCTTCGAGTATCGTCCAGACGGCGCGCGGGCTTTCAGCTTCTTTTGTGGTGTTCGTTGTGTTGGTCATCGCCGGGTGCGGGGCGGTGGTCAGAGCGGGGGCTCGGACACGGCGGAGGACCTCACGTCGTCGATCGCTGCAGCTCTGGTTGCGATCGAAGGCGCGGCGCACTGGTCTTCACATCGCCGGAGGCGGATTGTGTTGCTGCCGCCGTCGTCGGCGGCTTTGATCGAGAACGGCTGATCGAACTGCAGGCGGATCAAGGAACAGATCTCACCGGATTGGCGTGGTCCACCACCGAACGCAGCCAGGTGCTAGCCACCTTTCGAGACTGCGTCGATTTGGAGAGCCAACTCACTGAGTTCTTCGCCGCCGACCCCTCGCTGACTGCTGGGCAAGCGAAGTGTCTCGCCAAGTCATACCTCGAATCCGAGGTCTTTCCCGAAGCGCTGTTCAGCACAATGCCGGACGAAGATCTCAATTCGCGCATCGACGCCGAACCGGCGGCTGCATACGAATCGTGCGCGTAGCGAGCTTCGACGTCACGGACTGAACTGGATGGCATGGGGCCTTGCTGCAGAGGGTCAAGAACGCTCGCAACGAGCGCACGTGGCCGGGTTATCGCGGGTTCAGACGGCGCGTAGATGCAACAGCACGCCCGACTCCGGGTGCATCCACGGCAACTGCACGCCGTGCACCGCCATCTGGCTACCGGTGAGGACGATCCCGCTGGCGGCCCACACCACACGCTCGCCCGGCAGCGGCACTTGCTCGACGCAGTAACGGGCGTCGGCAATCAGGCCGGGCAGGCGCACCGGCGGGGGCAGCAGGCTCATGCCGGTGGTGAGCGTGGCGTGCACGATCAACGCCTCGCGACGATCCGGCGCGTAGACCCCGTAGACGTGCGTGGAAGCCGTCTGGCCGTTGAGCACCGGGTCGAAGCGAACGGTGTCGCCGGAGTGCAGCAGCGGCCGGAACCGCTTGTGCAGCGCGATCGCCTCGGCCAGGCGCGCCCGTTCGTCGTCGCCGAGGGTGAGCACGTTCCATTCCACCCCGAGATGACCGAACAGCGCGGTGACGGCGCGGAATGCCAGCGAGTGCATGCGGCCGGTGGTGTGCGACCGGGTGGGGCCGATGTGGGCACCCATCAGCTCGAACGGGATCAGCATCGACGCGCCCCACTGGATGGTCTGTCGTTCGAGCGCGTCGTTGCAGTCGCTGGTCCAGACCCGCTCGGCTCGGCGCAGCACCTCGTGGTCGATGCGCGCCCCACCGCTGGCACAGCTCTCGAACTCAACCGTGGGGTGCCGCTCGCGCAGCGCATCGAGCAACGCGTAGAACGCACGCGTCTGCGCCCTCGTGCCAGCGGCCCCATCGGCGCCACTGCCCTGCACGTGATTGCGATTCATGTCCCACTTCACGTAGGCCACATCGTGATCGCGTAGCAGCGCATCGAGTTGGCCCAAGATGTGAGCGAACGCGTCCGGGTTCGCAAGGTTGAGCACCAGTTGGTTGCGCCCCAGCACGTGGTCGTACCCGTCGGTGGCGAGCGCCCACTCCGGGTGCTCGCGGTACAGATCGCTGTCCGGGTTCACCATCTCCGGCTCCACCCAGATGCCGAACTCCATGCCCAAGCCACGCACGTGCGCGATCAAGGGGCCGAGGCCATCGGGGTACACCTCCGGCGAGACCCACCAGTCGCCGAGACCGCGCTTGTCGTCGCGGCGCGATCCGAACCAACCGTCGTCGAGCACGAACCTCTCGACACCCAAGGCGGCTGCGCTGGTGGCCAACTCCTGCAGCTTCGCGGTGGAGTGATCGAAGTAGACCGCCTCCCACGTGTTCAGCAGCACCGGCCGCGGCGACGATGGGTGCACCGGCAGGCTGCGCAGGGAACGATGGAACCCCCAGGAGGCCGGCGTGAGGCCAACGCCGGAGTACGTGGCGACGATCCGCGGCGACGCGTACGACTCACCCGGCTCCAGGCACACCTCGCCCGGGTGCAACAGCTCGCCACCTTGCAGGTACCGACGGCCGTCGGGCATGCACTCGGCCGCCAACGTGTGGTTGCCGCTCCATGCGACGTGCGCGCCCCACACCTCACCATTCCACTCGCCGAACCCGGGTGGCCCGGCGAACACCAGCGGCATATTCTCGTGAGAGGTGCGGCCGGCGCGGTTCTCCGAGAGCCACACACCGCTCCCCCAGTCGCGGCGCACCGGTTGGAACTCGCGCGTCCAGCGACCGTCGAAGGTCAGCAACTGTGCCGCGTGCGCAGGCAGCGGCAGCGTGGTTGTCAGGCTGTCGAGCAGGTAGCGGGTGCTGCCGTCGTTGATGAGCGTCACCTGCACGGTGAGCAGTTCGTCGAGCGTGATGCTGCACACCAGCCGAAGTCGGGCCACCTCGTCGACGGCGACGACTTCACAGCCGTTGTCGAGGGCACGGGTGGAGTGCGGCGTGAACCGCGGCGCCCACGCCGTACCGCCCTGGCGGTGGCCGCTGATCCCTGGCCTGCCCTGGAAGCCGGAGCCGTGCTCGGGCACCAGGCTGACCGGGGCGAGCACATCGAGCGCACCCGCCACCTGGCTGCGAGCGAGCGCGAGCCCGATGCTGTTGGGATCGATCTCACCGAGCGGGGCACCCCAGTGGACGATGACCGGCACACCGAACGACTCGTCGATCACCACGTCGGCGGTGACACCACGGAGGTGGATCACCCGCTACCCCTTGTTCGCGCCCAGCGTCAATCCACTGATGAACTGGCGCTGCAGCGCGAGATAGACGATGAGCGTCGGCATCGCGACGATCATCGACGCCGCGGCGATGAGGTTGTCGTTGGAGAAGAACTGTCCGCCGAGGTTGGCGATCGAGGACGTGATCGGGCGTTCATCACCCTGGTTGATGAGCACGACCGCCCAGAAGAAGTCGTTGTACAACCAGGTGAACTCCAACGTCGCCAGCGCAGCGAGCACCGGGCGGCACAGCGGCATGATGATCTGGAAGAACTGGCGGCTGACACTGGCCCCGTCGACGGCAGCCGCCTCGCCCAGTTCGCGCGGGATGGTCTTCATGTAGTTGCTGAGCACGAACGTGCAAAAGCCCGTCTGGAAGGCCACGTGCACGATGATCACAGCGACCTTGGTGCCCAGCAGGCTGCCAGTGTCGGTGTCGCTGAGGATGTTGGGCCACGGCATGGCCTTGAACATCTGGAACAGCGGCTGGAAGATGACCTGTGCCGGCAGCAGGTTGCCGGCGGTGAACAGCAGCAACAGCGCGACGTTGAACCGCCAGCTGAAACGGCTGACCGCATACGCCATCGTGCTGGAGAAGAACAGGATCAACACGATCGAGGGAGCCACGATGAACATCGTGTTCTTGAACGTGCGGGTCATGTCGCCCTGCGTCCATGCATCCTTGAAGTTCTGCAGCGTGAGGGCCTTGGGCCACGAGAACACGCCGTACTTCTGCGTTTCGGCGTACGGGCGGAAGGCGGCATAGATCGCGCTGCCGACCGGCACCAACCAGACGATGGCCATGAACGTGAGGAACACGTACAGGAAGCCGCGCGACCAACGCGTACGGCGTGCCGGTGCCTTCACCACGGTGAGCTGCGCGCTCATGTTTCGGTCTCCCGATAGTTGTTGACCAGATACCAGATGATGAACCCGAGGCACAGCAGCAGGAGCACCACGCCGTACGCCGACCCGAGACCCACCTGACCACCTCCCTCGCCTACGAGGTTGTCGCGCACCAGCACGCCCAGCACCTTGGTACCGGGGGGTGACTTGAGAGCGAAGATGATGTCGAACGCACGGAGTGCTTCGATGACGGTGATGACGAACACCACCACGTTGATCGGCTTCATCACCGGGAAGATCACCCGGCGGAACGCCTGCCACTCGTTGCAGCCGTCGATCGCGGCGGCCTCACGCATGCCGGGGTCGACGCTCTTCAGGCCGGCGAGGTAGAGCACCATCACGTAGCCGATGTGCCGCCATGCCATGGCCACGAGGATGGCGGCGAAGTTCTTGGTGAGCCCCAAGGGGGTGTCGAGGCCCGGGATGTGAAACTCGAAGATCTTCTCCGCGTTACCCACCCAATCGATCTGGTTGCCCTGCTCCGTACGCCCCAGCACCACGTTGAACAGGCCCTGGCGAGGCGAGTACATCACGCTCTTCCAGATGAACCCGACGATGGCGAGCGACAGAACCACCGGCATGTAGAAGATGCTCTGGTAGATCGCGGAACCCTTGATGTTCTTGTCGAGCAGGTATGCGAACAGCACACCGACGATGCTGCAAATGGACAAGAACACCAGCAGCAGGATGTTGTTGAACAACGCCGGGAAGAACTTCCCGTCGAAAACGGTGAACACGGCCCAGTAGTTCCTGAAGCCGATTGGGTTCCATGTGCCGAGCTTGAGCCCATCCCACTTGGTGAACGACAACCCGATGGTCGCGAACGCCGGGACCCACACGAAGACCACGTGCAGCAGTGTCGGGATGCCCGCCATCAGCCACAGCGTGATTTTGTCGCCCTTCGACAACTGGGAGTACCGTCGC
>JAYSPV010000004.1:0-1961 GCA_043721915.1 Ilumatobacteraceae bacterium
CAATTTCGCACGCAACACGAGATGAGCGTTGCCGGCGTCGAGTTCGTCGAGTCGTAGTTCCTGGAACGTGGGAACCCGGTCCAGGCCGAGGCCGCCACCCGGAACGTCGGCGGGACGGTAGGCGAGCACGAACAGCACCGGCAGCGAGGTCGTGGCGAGCACCAGTTCTTCGAGGAGGTCGCGTGACAACGGATCGATCCAGTGGCAGTCCTCCAACACGATCGCCAGCGGAGCGTCGCCGGCGCGGGCCCGGATGAGGTCAACCAGCAGCGACTCCAGCGATGTCTTGCGCAACTTGGCGTCGAACGTGCTCGTCAACTCGTTGTCGTCGAGAGTGGTGCCGATGACCGCCGTCAGCAGCGGGGCGCGGTGGGCGTGATCAGCGGAAATCGCCGCCAAGCGGCGGGTCACCTCGACCCGCTGGGCATGATCGTCTGCGTCGTCGTCGACACCGAGCAGCGTCCGCCACACGTCGCGCCACACGAGATAGCTCGTCGTACGCCCGAAACTCTGCGCTTCACCCCACCCAACGGTGATCCCGCTCGCGGCGAGATGCCGCACGAACTCCGAGATCAACCTCGATTTGCCCCGGCCGGCCTCGGCAGCGACGGCGACGACCCGCCCTGATCCGGCATCGACCTCGGCCAAGGCATGCTCGAACGCCGCCATCTCGGCGTCGCGGCCGATCATCGGCAGCGGATAGCGGATCTCGCGCTGCACCGGCCGCATCCGCAGCCCGACGATCGCCAACACGCGAACCGGCTCCGCCTTGCCCTTGACGGTCATCTCGCCGACGAGTTGGCACTCGACGCGCGGAGTCAACGCCCGGCGCACCTCGTCGCTGATGTAGGCCTGCCCCGGCGGCGCCTTAGACATCAGCCGTGCCGCCAAGTTCACCGCATCGCCGAGGCACGTGAACGTTTGGCGCATCGGATGACCGCAGCTTCCGCTGCGGACGCGGCCGTGGGCGATGCCGATCTGCAGATCGCAGGCCGCGGTCTCGCCTTCCAGCGCCAGCAGTTCGAGCGCCGCATTGGCAGCGCGCGAAGCGTCGTCCTCGTGGGACTGCGGTGCGCCGAACACGGCATAGAGATAGGCGCCCTTGTCGCCGATGTTCAACTGCAGCAGGTTGCCGCCGAAGTCGGCGAGCACGCGTTGGGCCCGGCGCACGAACTCGTCGAGCTTCGCCGACGCGTCGGGGTCGTCGTCGTAGTCGATCCCGCCGAAACGCACGAACACCGGATATGCGGCGCGCAGCTCGGCGAGCAGCTCGCCGCGCCCGGCCGCGAGCTGCTCGTACACCGCCGGGAGGATCCAGGGGCGAACCAGCGCATCGTCGAGCCTGCTCTCGGTGGCCATCGGCGCACCCACGGCGACCTCCACCCGAAGACCGGCGAGCACGCCCACCTCGTTGCCGTCGGCGCCGTAGCGGATCTCGCTGACAACCGCCGCATCGCCGAGCGAATCGAGCGCTGATCGGGCCAGCACCACATCTCCCTTCTCGGCGAGATGTTCGGCATCGGCCATCTCATCCATCAACCGCCCGGCGAGCACGTCGATCAATTCGATGGCAGGGTCGCCGACGACCATCCGCCGCACCGGCCCGACCGCGACGGCAACTTTGATGGCGAGAACGACCTCGGTCCCACCGGGCGTTCGGATCGTGCCGATACTGGCCATGGTCTGCTGGATGTCCAACCCGCAGGCCGCCCCGCGCCGGCCGTCGTCCCCGTCGAGCCAGCAAGTTACCGCGTCACCGGCGAAGGAGATGACATCGCCGCCGTGACGGATGATCACTTCGATCACCTCCGTCAAGACGCGGTTGAGTTGGGCGGTCAGCTCCTCGGAGCCGCGCCGCGCGCCCAACTCGTTGGCCAGCACCTCGGTGAGCGGGGTGAAGCCGGAGATGTCGGCGAACAGTGCCACTCCGTGTGCTCGATCGGGGAGCTCCCGACCCTCGC
>JAYSPV010000005.1:0-151597 GCA_043721915.1 Ilumatobacteraceae bacterium
CCGATCTTCGAAGCTGGTGGTGGACGGCAACACGACGTCGGCGTAGCGGGTGGTGTCGGTGAGCACCTGTTCGTGAACGACGGTGAACACATCGTCGCGGGAGAACGCAGCGACGACTGCCCGCTGATCGGGACACATCACCAGGGGGTTTGCTCCCTGCACGAACAGCACCTCGCACGGATCGTCGCTGCCCGGCGCCATCCAGGCACCCACCTGATGCAGCGGCAGGACGCGCCGCTCAGGGCCGTGAGCTGCCTCGTCGGGCCAACGACGGCGCGGGTTCGCCGCGCCGGCCGACGTGCTGCCGATCACACCGCTTCCCGGCGGCCCGAAGTGGCCGCCGAGCACCGGCAGGGCAAGGATCGCCCGGCAGGCAGCGCCGCCGTTCGAGTTGCGTTCCTGCCCCCAACCGATGCGCAGCATGCTCGGCCGCGTGGTGCCCCACCACTCGGCCAGCGTTTCGATCTCGGCGCCAGCGAGGCCCGTGACCGCCGCCGCCCGCTCCACCGGCCACTCGGCTGCCGCGGCGAGGAACTCGTCGGCGCCGTCCGCACGGCGTTCGACGAACTCCATGTCGAGCCGACCGTCCAGCGCCCAGAGGTTGGCGATCGCGAGGGCCAGCGCGGTGTCGGTCCCGGGCAGTACTGCAAGGTGCAGATCAGCGCGCTTGGCCATCGCCGTGCGACGCGGATCGATCACGACCACCTTGGCTCCCACCGCAGCGGCTCGCGTGACCAATGGCGGGAAGTGCGTGTTGCTGACGGTCGGATTGGCGCCCCAGATCACGACGAGCTTGCTGTTGACGACGTCGCGTGGATCGGCTGACGCCATCTCGTCGTACACGCTGTCCCACGCGAGGCCCATCGTGTGCGCGCAGATCGTGTGCTCCGCGATCGTCGCGCCCATCGCCGCAAAGAACGCCTCGGTGAAGCTGGCGCGCTCCACCGTCGCCGCCGACGAGTTGTACGTGAACGCCACCACGGCCTGCGGGCCGCGCCGATCGACGGCGTCGTGCATGCGGCCGGCGACGAGGCCGAGCGCTTCCTCCCACGATGCCTCGCGGAACTCGCCGGCACCTTTGGGGCCGGTGCGCACGAGCGGCGCGAGCACCCGCTCGGGGGCATACACCCGCTGTGCGTGACGCTTCACCTTGGCGCAGATCCATCCGTCGGTGAACGGGTTGACCGGCGATGCGTCGACTCCCGTGATGCGCGGCCCGGTTGCAGTGTCGGTGACGGTGACCGCCAGCGAGCAGGCATCGGGGCAGTCGAGCGTGCACGCCGTGTGCACCACACGCGAAGTCGATGGGGCGGCCTCGTCGAGTGCAGTCATGGCCCCGGGTCTAGTCGTTGGTGCGACGTGCGGCAAGGGGCCTGACTGGTGCCGCGGCCACCACGTCTGCCCCCGCATCCGCCTCTGAGTGTGCCGAGGTCACACGCCGGAGGCGGCAGTTGCGGACCACACGCCCTAATCTGACCCCGATGATCGCAGTGGTGGTGGTGCGAGCCGGGCAGTTGCCGGCGGGCGGGGCGGAAGCCATCGCCGAGGCCGGTGGCCGGGCCATGCTCATCGGCAGCGGCGTCACCGACGCGGCTGTCATCGCCGACCTCACCGGCATCGCCACCGACGTCACCTGCCTCGAGCTCGGCGACTACCGCCCGGCAGCCTGGGCCGCCGCGCTCGCGCCGCTCCTGCAGCACGAACCCGCTGTGCTGCTGCCCGGTTCACCCGACGGCCGGGATCTCGCCCCGCGGCTGTCGTCCCTGCTGCGCCGCCCCCTCCATGCCGGCGCCACCGTCGTCGGCGCGCAGCGCATCGACCTTGCACGCAACGGCGGCCGCGAACTGCACACACTGGTCCCCGGCCCCGCCTTCGTGGCCACCCTCCAGCCCGGAGTGCGCGGTGCGCTGCCGGCTACCGGAGGCGCCCAGCCCACTGTCCGCGCGATCAGCGTCGATCTCTCCCCCACGGAGACGGATTGCGTCGTCACCGCTGTGCAGCCGCCCGATCCCGCCACGATCGATCTCGCCGAAGCACCAAGAATCGTGGGCGGCGGCGCCGGTCTCGACGGGCCCGAGCGCATTGCCGAACTCGGCGTGGTGAGCACCGCCCTGGGCGCCAGCATGGGCGCCACCCGCGTGATCACTGATCGCGGCTGGGTTCCCCACGAGCGCCAGATCGGCACCACTGGCGTGGTCGTCGACCCCGAGCTGTACATCGCGTTCGGCGTGAGCGGCGCTGTGCAGCACACCAGCGGACTCGGTAACCCGGCGCACATCATCTCGATCAACACCGATCAGCACTGCCCGATGATGCAACTCGCGGACCTCGCGATCGTTGCCGATGCGAACGCCACGCTCGCCGCGCTCAGCGAGCTGCTCACCGGCACGGCCGAGGGCTTCGAGGCCGACCGATGAGTGCGCCCGACGTCGATGTCGTCGTCGTCGGCGGTGGCCCTGCCGGTTCATGTGCCGCGCTCGTCGCCGCACGCGCCGGCCTGTCGGTGGTGCTGCTCGAGCGCGGCCCGTTCCCCGGCAGCAAGAACATGTATGGCGGCGTGGTCTACCCGCGCATCCTCGACGAGCTGATCCCCAACTGGTGGGAGGAAGCGCCCATCCAGCGCTGGGTCACCCGCCGCAGCACGATGCTGCTCACCCAGACACAGGCGCTCACCGTGGACTTCCGCAGCGAGGCATGGGGCAAGCCGCCGTACAACGGCGCCACCGCCTTCCGCCCCGACTTCGACAACTGGCTGGCCAACCACGCAGTTGCCGCCGGCGCACAGATGATCACCAGCACCACCGCCACGGGCCTGTTGCGCGACGCTCACGGCAAGGTCATCGGCGTGCGCACCGACCGTCCCGACGGCGACCTCACCGCCCATGTCGTGATCGCGTGCGACGGGGTGAACAGCTTCCTGGCCAAGGAGGCCGGGCTCTACGAACACGCCGATGCGAAGCACTTCACGCTCGGCGTGAAAGAGACGCTGGCGTTGCCCAAGGAAGTGATCGATGAACGCTTCGGCGTGCGCGGCCGCAACGGGGTCGACATCGAGATCATCGGCGCCACGGGTGGCGTCAACGGCGGCGGCTTCCTCTACACCAACCTCGACACGATCGCCGTCGGCGTGGTGCTCAAGCTGTCCAAGCTCGGCGCGCAGCAGCTGCGCCCGGAGCAGATCATCGCCAACCTCAAGCAACACCCGGCGATCGCCCCGCTCGTGCAGGACGGCGAGCTCAAGGAGTACAGCGCCCACATCATCCCCGAGGCCGGGCTGACGATGATGCCGAAGATGACGACGGCGGGCATGCTCGTCGCCGGCGACGCGGCAGCGCTCTGCCTGGCGGCGGGCATCTGGCTGGAGGGCGTCAACTTCGCGATGGCCAGCGGCATGTACGCCGGCGAGGCTGCGATCGAAGCTGTGCGTGCCAACGACACCAGCGCAGGCGGTCTCGCCGGCTACCAACGCCGCCTCAGCGACACCTTCGTGCTGAAGGATCACCGCAAGCTGCGCAAGGCGCCCGAGCTCGTGCTCAGTGACCGCGTGCAGCACCTTTACCCGGGTATGGTCGCCAACGTGGTCGAGCGGATGTTCCGTGTCGACAACCCGCACCCCAAGCCAGGTGTGCGCAAGATCCTCGATCAGGAGCGCAAGCGTGCGGGCGTTCGCCGCCGCGACCTGCTGCGCGATGGCTGGACAGGCTTCAGGAGCTTCGGATGAGCACGAACCCCATCGGCCACACCGTTGCCCAGGTCGCCGACATCCTCGCGCCCAGCGCGTGGGGCGGCATGTCCTTCCAGGACCGGATGGCCACCGCCGAGTTCCGCATCCACCACGAGCCGCACATCGTCGTCGACGGCACGGTCTGCGCCGACTGCAGCACCCGTGAGTGCGTGGTCGCCTGCCCGGCCAACCTGTTCGTGCCCACCAGCGACGGCGGCATCGTCTTCAACCACGAGCAGTGCTTCGAGTGCGGCACCTGCTACCTCGTCTGCAACCGCGAAGGCGCGATCAGCTGGAACTACCCCGAAGGCGGCCACGGCGTCGTCTTCCGCCGTACATGAGCGCGGCGAGCCACGGCGTCGTCGCCTGCCTGAAGTGGGTGACGCACCCGGGCGAGCCTCACGACGAGCGCTTCGCCGGCATCAGTCCGGCCGATCAGTCGGCGCTGGAGTTCGCGCTCGCGCAGGCGGAGTCGATGGGAGTCGGCGTCACCGCGATCACGGTCGGCCCTCCGGCAGCGTCGTCGGTGCTGCGAGACGCGATCGCCTGCGGTGTCACCCGTGCGATCCACATCCTCGCTGATGTCGTGCTGCGCAGCGACGAGGTTGCCGACGCCATCGCGGCAGTTGCGGGCGACGCGCAATGGATCTGGTGCGGCGACTACTCGCTCGACCGCGGCACGGGCAGCGTGCCCGCGTTCCTCGCCGCACGCCTCGGCGCACAGCAGGCACTGGGCATCATCCACATCGAACCGTCGGACCACGGCACGATCGCCGCCACCCGCCGCCTCGATGGCGGCCGTCGCGAACTGCTGCTGGTGCGGGCACCGGCAGTCGTCAGCGTCGAAGGCGCGACTGCGCACCTGCGACGGGCCGGCCTGGCCGCGCTGCGCTCGGCACTGACTGCGCCGATCGAGACGATGGCATCGCCTGCCGCGACGCACGGTCCCGACGCCATCGTCCAGCCCTATCGCCCCCGGGCACGAGCGCTGTCCGCGCCTGGCGGCTCAACGCTCGACAGGCTGCGCCAGCTCACCGACACCGGCGCTGCCGGCGCCGCACGCGGCGAGACGGTCGTCCTCGAACCCGATGCCGCCGCCGCTCGCATCGTTGCTGCCCTGCGCGACTGGGGTTACCTCGACGACCGCTGAGCCGTCGCGGTCCGCCGCCCGGCTGGGCAACCACCGCAGCGCCATACCTGCACCGATCAGCGTGATGGCGGCAGACACCCATGACCCGAGATGGAAGCCATCGAGGAACGCCGTGTTGACCGCCCGCTGCACCAGTGCACCCACCTCGGGACCCGACTGCACCGCAGCCTGACGGGCGACCTCGGCGCCGGCGCCCACCGACTGCTTGGCGATCGCAAGTGCGGGCGCCGGCAACGCTGTGCCACCGAGCAGATCATCCAGCTTGCCGGAGTAGACCGATGCGAACAGGCTGCCGACGATGGCCACACCCATGGTGCCGCCCAACTCGCGAGCGGTGTCGTTGACCGCCGAGCCGACACCGGCCTTCTCCGGCGGCAGCGAGCCCATGATCGCCTCGGTGGCCGGCGCGTTCACCAAGCCGAGGCCGCCGCCCATGCACAGCATCTGGCCGACGATCAACCAGTACGACGAACCGTCGGACAACGTGGTCGTCCAGGCGAACCCGACCGCCATCGAGGCGAGGCCGGCAGCGACGACGTACTTGGTGCCCAGCCGTCGGGCGAACACGGCGGCGAGTGGCGCGGCAGCTCCGGTGAACAGCGCGAACGGCACCGTGCGGACACCCGCTTCCAACGTGCCGTAGCCCCGCACGACCTGGAAGTACTGCGTCACGTTGAAGATGAAGCCGAACAGTGCGAAGAACGCGAAGCACACCGCCAAGCTGCCGGCGGTGAAGCGGAGGTTGCCGAACACCGTCACGTCGAGCATCGGGTGATCACTGCGCCGTTCGAACCTCACGAAGATGGCCAACAGCGCTGCCGCACCGAGAAATGCAACCAGCGAGGTCACCGACAGCCACCCGTGCGTCGGACCTTCGATCACCGCCCACACCAGCAGCGAGATGCCGAGCACCGACAACACGATGCCCACAGGGTCCATCCGGTGCACCGTGGTGTCACGCGACGTCGGTACCAGCCAGGCGACGAGTCCCATCGCGATCGCGATGACCGGCACGTTGACCAGGAAGACCGAGCCCCACGAGAAGTACTTCAGCAGCAGGCCACCGCTCACCGGTCCGAGTGCAACGGCCAAACCACTGGTCGCTGCCCACACCGCGATCGCTATCGCACGTTGCCGGGCCACCATGAAGACATTGACCAGGAGCGCAAGAGTCGCCGGGAAGATCAGCGCCCCGCCGATGCCCATCGCTGCACGCCAGGCGATCAGCGCACCGGCGCTGTCAGCCATCGACGCCGCGATCGAGGTGACAGCGAACACGGCGAGGCCGATCTGCAGCACCCCCTTGCGACCGTAACGGTCGCCGAGGCTGCCGGCAGCCATCAACAGTCCGGCGAAGACCAGCACGTAGGCATCGACAATCCACTGCAACTGGCTGGTGGTGGCGCCGAGCTCGCGCACGAGCGTCGGGAGGGCGACGTTCACGATCGTGCCGTCGACCACGATGATGAAGACGCTGGTGCACAGCACCGCGAGGATCACCCACGGCGAACGGGCGCCGGCAGCGGCGGGTGGTGCGGCGGGCTGTAGCCCGGGGTGCGATGACATGGCGTGCGACGACATGGGGTGCCTCCTGGTCGTTTGGATCAAAGTTATTACAGTGTTATCATCCCCCGCTCACCGCTTCTACCTGAACGATCCATGACTTCTGCCACACCGCTGCCAGCTAGCGTGAGCAGGGTGAGCGCCGCCGTCACCAGTCGCCTCGACGAAGTGGGCATCGGGCTTCTCCACGCAGCCGACCGGCTGCTCGCCGAGGAAGGGCCGACGGCGCTGACGGTGCGCCGTATCGCCGCCGGGGCGGGCGTGAGCACGATGAACGTGTACTCACGTTTCGGCGGCAAGGACGGGGTTGTCGAGCAGCTCTATCTCCAGGGTTTCGAGTTACTGGCAGCTGGGATGCGCGAGGCCGGCGACACCGACGACCCTCTCTTCGACCTGCAGCAATGCAGCCTCGCCTACCGGCGCTTTGCGCTCCAGCACGCCACGCTCTATGCCGTGATGTTCGAGCGCGTGGTGGCCGACTACGAGCCCAGCGCGACAGTGCTCGAGTTCGCGACCGGCACCCTCGGCCTACTGGCGGCGCGGCTGGAGCGGGCGATGGATGCGGGCCTGTTGCGCCGGATGGACCCTCTGCATGCCGCGGCGATCGTGTGGAGCACCTGCCACGGCGCAGTCAGCCTGCAGCTGAAGCACTCGGCCGACGCCCCTGTGAACTGGCAGCAGGTGTACACAGATGCCACCGCTGCAGTGGTACGAGGGCTGTCGCCATGAGCTACTTCGCCCGCCGCGGTTCGGTGTTCATCGCCGCGATCGCAGTCGTCGGACTGGCAGTCGGTGTGCTGCGCGACACCTTCGACAATGACAGCGAGCCCAGCAGGCAGGGCATCGCCCCCGACTCGTCGCTGACGCCACAGGCGAGCGACCTCGAGGCCGACAACTCGGGCGGCACCACCGGCACCGAAACCGGCACCGAAACCGGCACCGAGCCGGGCACCGAGCCGGGCACCGACGCGACCAACTCACCGACAACCAGTGCGACGTTCGCCGCACGCACCGACGTGCTCGTCGACCCGCTCTCCTTCGGTCGTCCGTACAGCACCGACGTCCCAGGCGTCTTGACCTTCCGCGGCAACCCCACCCGCAGCTTCTACGGCACCGGCCCGGTACCACGCTCCGCGCCGCAGGTGCTGTGGCAGTACCCGGGTGTGGGTAACCCGATGTGCGGGGAGAGCAGCGAATACGGCAACGTGCGTGTGTGGTGCGGCACCGGCTGGACGGGCCAGCCGGCGGTGTTCGAGCGCGAGGGTCGCACGTGGGTGGTGTTCGGTGCCTACGACTGGAAGATCCACTTCGTCGACGCCGCGACCGGGCAGGACATCATCCCTCCGTTCCCCACGGGCGACCTCGCCAAGGGCAACGTGACGATCGACCCCGACGGCTACCCGCTGGTCTACGCAGGCTCGCGCGACAACTACCTGCGCGTGATCGCCTTCGACGGCGCAGCACCGCGCGAGCTGTGGAAACTGAACGGCCGCACCGACGACCGAATGCACAACGACGATTGGGACGCAGCGCCGCTGGTCCTCAACGACTACTTGATCGAGGGTGGCGAGAACAGCTGGTTCCACGGGGTCAAGCTGAATCGCGGCTACGCGGCCGATGGCACCGTGACGGTCGACCCGGCGCTCACGTTCCGTGTGCCCGGCTGGGACCAGCAGCTGATCGACGATCTGGGCAGCAAGGACCCCAAGCGCGTCAGCCTCGAGGCCTCCGTCTCGGTGAGCGGCGACACCGCATGGCTCAACTCGTCGGGCGGCCTCGTGCAGGGCTGGGACATCTCGTCGCTGCGCACCGGGCAGGGCGACGTGACACGGACGTTCCGCTACTGGACCGGTGACGACAGCGACTCCTCGATCGTGCCCGACGACGAAGGCTTCCTGTACGTGGGGGTGGAGATCGACCGCGCCAACTCGCGGGTGGCGCAAGAGGGCCAGATGATCAAGCTGGACCCGCGCAACCCCGACAATCCGGTGGTGTGGAAGTACGACCTCGAGTTCTTCAAGGACGACGGCGTGTGGACCACCCCGATCATCGTCGACGACGTCACGCTGTGGACCACCAAGCCCGGCTACATCTACGCACTCGATCGCTACACGGGCGAGTTCCTGTGGAAGCAGAAGGTGGGCGGTCCTGCGCTCAGCTCACCGGTGTTGGTCGACGGTGTGCTGATTCAGGGCACGGGTGCGGGGCTGATCAAGGCCTTCGACTTCTCGTCGCCGCGCGCGCAGCCCACCGAACTGTGGTCGGTGCAACTCGATGGCAACATCGAGAGCACTCCGGTGGTGTGGAACGGGCGCATTTACGTCGGCACCCGCGGCGGTTTCGTCTACTGCCTGGGCACCCCTACATGACCCCGACGGCGCGGCCGCAACCATGACGCGCCACCTCGGCCGTACCACCTGGACCGACCACTGGACACCCACCCGCCGGCCGCTACTGATCGTGCCCGTCGGCGCCTGCGAGCAGCACGGCCCGCACCTGCCGCTCGACACCGACATCCGCATCGCGACCGCCCTTGCGGAGGGTCTCGCGACCAAGTTCGACGAAGGCCAGCTGATGGTCACCCCACCGCTGACGATCACTGCCAGCGGGGAGCACGCCTCGTTCCCCGGCACCCTCTCGATCGGCAGCGAGGTGTTCGAGCAGGTCGTGATCGAGCTGGTCCGCAGCGCCGATTGGAGCGCCGGTGTCGTGCTCGTGAACGGTCACGGTGGCAACCGCGTGCCGGTGGAGCGCGCCGTCCAGGTGCTGCGCGCCGAGCAACGCAACGTGCTCGCCTGGTGGCCGAAGATCGCTGGCGGCGATGCCCACGCCGGCAATAGCGAGACCTCGCTGATGCTCGCGATCGCACCCGACCTCGTACGCATGCATCGCGCTGAAGTCGGCAACACCGAGCCGCTCGCCGACATCCTCGACGAGATGTTGGAAGGCGGGGTGCGCGCCGTCAGCCCCAACGGGGTGCTCGGCGACCCGCGCCATGCCACCGCCTCCCACGGGCGCAACCTGCTGACACACCTCGCGATCGATCTCGTCGCCGCCGTCGACGAGTGGTGGGACTAAGCCGCTCGTGGTGCTCGGCACCCGCTACCTCCTCGATTCGTCGTGGCGCCGGCCCGGGACCGGCTCCGTCGTCATCGCCGGCTCGCCGCTCCGGTTGTTCCGTCTCTCCACCGGCGGCGCGCAGGTGGCAGCGATGATGGAGGTCGGCGAAGCACCCGACACCGCATCGGTGCACCAGCTGTTCGATCGGTTCGTGGAGGCCGGCGCGCTGCACCCGACGTACGAGCGCGGGCCGTTCACCGCCGAACACGTCACCGTCGTGTTGCCCGCTTTCGGCGAGACACCTGCCGCGTTGGCGTCACTGTTGGCGATGGGGCTGCGCGTGATCGTGGTCGACGACGCCTCACCCACCCCGCTCGAACCTCCCCTCGCTCCCACGTCAGACGCTTGTGTCATGGATCTTCGTCGTGCGACGTTCATTCGTCATGACACGAACACCGGGCCGGCGGGAGCTCGCAACACCGGGCTCCATGCAGTCACGACGCCTCTGGTCGCCTTCCTCGACAGTGATGTGGAGGTGACCGCCGATTGGCTGGCGCCGCTGCTCGCGCACTTCGCCGACGACCGCGTCGCTCTCGTGGCGCCGCGCGTCGCGGGCATGCCGGGCGGGTCAGCCCTGGCGCAGTTCGAGGAGCGGCACAGCCCGCTCGATCTCGGCGCCGAACCGGCGCGCATCGCTGCGGGCACTCGGGTCAGCTACGTGCCCGCGGCTGCGCTCGTGTGCCGCACCGCTGTGGTGCGCGACCTCGGCGGCTTCGATGCCGCGATGCGGCTGGGTGAAGACGTCGATCTCGTGTGGCGCGTCGCCGACGCCGGCCACCGTTGCCGCTACGAGCCGGCCAGTGTCGTCCATCACCGTCCACGGGCAACGGTCCCGAGGCTGATGCGGCAACGATTCGGCTATGGCCGCTCGGCCGCGGCACTGGCCCGTCGCCACCCCGACGCGCTCGCACCGGTGCGGATGAGTGGATGGAGTGCACTGTCATGGGGTTTGCTCGCAGCCCGCCGACCGGTGCTCGCGCTCGTCGTTGCCGGCGGTACCACCGCCGCTCTCGTCCGCAAGCTCTCCGATGTGCCGCCCAAGGAGGCAGCCCGTCTGGCCGCGTTGGGCCACCTCGCGGCCGGCCGTCAGTTCGCTCACGCGATCGTGCGAGTGTGGTGGCCGCTGGCGCTGGTGCTCGCCGTGGTGTCGCGCAAGGCGCGGCTGCCGTTGTCGGCGGCGATGTTCGCACCAGCACTCACCCACGCTGTGCGCAGCCGATCGATGACACCGTTGTGCGACCTACCGTTGACCGTGGCCGAACAGGCGGCCTACGGGGCCGGCGTGTGGGCGGGCGTGATGGCCGAGCGCGAACCCGGGCCGCTACTACCGGAGTTCAAGAACTGGCCGAGACGAGCCGGCCGCTGATGTCGTTGCATTCCTCGCAAATGTCGGATGGGATCACGCCCAACCGCATCAGCTGCGAGAACACCATGCAGCCGAGGCAGAACGCGAACACCGATTCCAGCGTGGCGGCGAACACCAACCCGGAGATCAGCCCCAGCGCCAACCACGGAGCGCCGGCTGCAACTGCCAGCAACGCACCGCCACTGAACACGAGACCTACACCCTGCGCGAACCGCTTGGGCGGGCCGGCGACGAACCGGTGCTCGCCACCGATGCGCGGGGTGACCACCCGAGTGACGAACTGGCCCAAAGGGCTCAGGCGCGGGCCGGTGAGCACGCGTGCGAGAAAGCCGTACGCGAGCGGGATGAGCTGCCACCACTGACGAAAGGCAAGATAGGCAAGACCCTGCAACACGACCCCGCCGGCAACCAGGCGTGCGGAGGTCTCGTTGACCGGGTTCGGGAAACCGAACAGTCTCGAGCGCATGCGGCGATCATAGACCGATAAATCCGATCAACCAACTCGGGATTCACCCCAGTGCACGACGCGCTGCCGGGACCGGATCGCGACCGTTCGGCTACCGTGGCGTCCGCATGACCGTCCGCCTCACCGTTTCGCGTGTCCAGTGGGATGCCCACGTGCATGCATGCGCAGCCGCCTACGGGCCTGGGCTGGCACCGGTCGTGAAGGGAAACGGCTACGGATTCGGACGCCCGTACCTTCACGATGTGGTCGCAAGCCTGCCCGCCGAGGCCGCAACCGGCATCGTCTGCGTCGGCACGGTGCACGAGTTGCACGACGTGCCCGGGTCGCTCACCGCGCTCGTGCTCACGCCGTCGCTTGCGCCGCCCGCTGCTACCGACGCGATCCTCACCGTCGGCAGTGTCGCCCACGTGCGCGCGTTGGCCGGCCGGCAGGGTCGCGTGATCGTGAAGCTGGCCAGCAGCATGCGCCGCTACGGGGCAACCGTCGCCGAGCTCGGCGAGGTACTCGCCGCCGCCGCCGACGCCGGCGTGGAGATCGTCGGCCACGGCCTGCACCTACCACTCGCCGGCGACGACTCGAACCACATCGCGGAGATCGAGGCCTGGCTCCCTCACCTGGCGGAGCACCTTCCATTGTGGGTCAGCCATCTCGAGCCGGCGGCGTTCGCCGCACTGTCCACGAAACACCCCACCCGCCGGTTCCGCATTCGTGTGGGGACGGCGCTGTGGCACGGCATTCCCCGCCAGGGTTTCCTGCAACTCACGGCAGATGTCGTGCACACGCAACCTGTGCGCGCAGGCGACACGGCTGGCTACTTTCGCACGACGGTGCCGTACGACGGCACGCTGCTCGCGGTCGGCGCCGGCACCGCGCACGGCATCGCGCTGCTCGACGACCCCGACGCGACGCGCCGCAGCCCCTTCCACTTCGAACGACATCGAGTGGCGCTGCTCGAGCGCCCACACATGCACACCACCATCGCGATCGTCCCCACCGGGCAACCGTGCCCGGCCGTTGGTGATCGGGTGGATGTGCAGCGGCCACTGATCAGCACCCTCGTCGACGAAGTGGAATGGGTATGACGTCGCCGGCCCCCGCGCGCCCGCGCATCATCGAACTGGATGTCGTACGCGCCATCGCTCTCATCGGCGTGTGCATGATGAACTTTCACGGCTACCTCATCGGCGATGGGGCGAAGTACCCGCCGACCAATGCTGTCGAGCGCATCTTCGACCCGTGGAAGGGCCCGCTCTCCACTCGTTTCGCAGCCGCCTTCGTCACCGTGGCCGGCATGGGCATCAGCCTGCTCACCACTCGCAGCCGGTTGGCCCGCGACAGCGCCGGCATCAGCGCCGACCGGTGGAAGCTCGTCCGGCGGGGTGTGCTGCTGTACGCGTTCGGTTACTTCCTCGACTGGGTGTGGCCCGGCACGATCCTGTTCTTCTACGGCGCGTTCTTCATGGTCGGCGCGCTGCTGTTCACTCTGCGCACGCGGTGGCTCGTCGCACTCGGTGTCGGGGCGGCGGCGTCGGCGGCCGCACTGCAACTGTGGATCCTGCGACGCCAGGAAGGTGGCCACGACGTGTCGTGGCTGCTCAACGGCAACGCCGGCACCAACCGCTCACCACGTGATCTCGTGCTGGACACGTTCGTCCGCGGCACCCATCCGCTGCTGCCGTGGTTGGTGTTCCTGTGCATGGGTCTGGTGCTCGGCCGCTGGCTGCCCCTGCGCAGCGAGATGCGGCTCCGGCTGGCCGCGGGTGGCGCCGTCTGCCTCTTCCTGGGTTACTCGGTGCGTCATGCGGTGAGCTGGCACCCGCGGCTGGAATCGACCGCACCGTTCGATCGCGGCGTGCTGTACACGCTCACCACTGTCGGCTCGACCCTCATCGCGGTGGCGCTCATCGGCTGGCTGGCCCAGGCCACCGCCGACAGTTGGCCGACCAGGGTGCTGGGCCTCACCGGGCGCACGACGCTTACGCTCTACGTCGGCCACGTGCTGGTGTACAACCTGCTGGTGCACCGGTTGGAGTGGGTGCATCCAGGTGCACTTGGCACCGCGCTGTTGTTCGCAATCGGATACTGGCTGGTGGCGGTTGCCGCCTCGGTGCTGTGGCACCGCTGGTTCACCTACGGCCCGCTGGAGTGGGTGTACCGCCGGTTCAGCGACGCTGCAGTCAGGGGCTCAACAGTTCCGAGCGTCAACGATGAGGGTCGACCAGCTGGACGTCGCTAGGAATGTCTTGGAACCCGTAACAGCGTTGCGATCATAGATGCCAACCCTGTCCCAGAGGTAGGAACGACAGTCCCGCGTCGCTTGCGTGACCTTGGTTTGATGACCGTTGTTGACGGAGCCACAGTGCAAGTAGCTACCCGATGGGTCGATCTGCAGGCAGTATGTGTTGTACCCGCCAATGACCCCGACGAATTGCCCAGGAAACCGAATGGTGGTCGCCGATGCCGACTGCGGAACGCCAAATGGAGCAACACCGAGCAGACTCGCGAGGGCAACTTTCTTGGCTCTTGTGCTGCGTCCGTGAATGCGATCAGGCGGAGATGCGGTGGTCAGCATCGCCGCTCCAAAGCGCCTGAATTGTTGAAGTTTCACAGTTGTTCCCCTGCTCTGAGTGGCCAGCGTCATTGTCGCGACGCCCTTGACGGGCGTCACAAGATATCGACGCTGGATGCAGCGCCTCATGACGCCACTTCGGGGGCTCTGCGCGTTGAACGTCGAGGGCGCGAGGTGAGAGTGGGCTGGCATAGCGGTCAACCAGCGCCTGGGGACAGCGACGAAGGCAAGGGATGCGGTTGACGGTCTCTGCGGCGACGTGATGCTCGCGTCAGTGGCGGGTGAGATTGGTCTTGAACCCGGCGTCGCTCGACACCTTGGCAAACCGCTTCATCGATCCATGCCACCGAGGCCAACTGGCAAGGTGGATCGATTCCACCGAATCAGTCTTCTCCCTGCGCGCCAAATGCGGAGGCGTGCGACTGGAGCACACCTACATCTCGGCAAAGGTGTCGCACTGGCGAGGGTCGGTGGTGTTGTAGCCCTTGAGGAACCACGACTTGCGCTGCTCGGCCGAGCCGTGCGTCCAGCTCTCAGGGTCCACCCGGCCCTGGGTGCGCTGCTGGATGCGGTCGTCGCCGACGCCTTGCGCGGCGGCGATCGCCTCGTCGAGCTCTCCGGGGCTGTCGAGCACATCGCGTGCGCCCACCCAGACCCCGGCGTAGCAGTCGGCCTGGAGCTCCAGTGCAACCGAGTACTCGTTGGCACGGCCCGGATCGTTCTGCTGCACCTGCTGCACACGGGCATTGTCGCCGAGCAGGTTCTGCACGTGATGGCCGTACTCGTGAGCGAGGATGTACTGCTCGGCAAGGTCGGTGGGCTTGCCGATCAGCATCTCCTCCAGCTGTTGCATGAACTCGAGGTCGATGTACACGAGGTGATCGGCCGGACAGTAGAACGGGCCGGTCTCGCTGCTGGCTTGGCCGCAACCGGTGCTGACTCTGCCCGTGAACTGCACAGTGTCGGTGATTTCGTACCTCGTGCCGAAGTACTTCGGCAACGCGTCGGCCCAGTAGATCTGCACGTCGTTCGTCACGCCACAGACGATCTTCTCCAGGTCCGTCGTGCAACGGTAAGGCTCGCCGCTGGACCCTGAGCCGACATCTGCCGCCTGCGACGTGCCGCCTGCGGCCAGCAGCTTGGGCAGGAACACTGCTGCGAGGAGCACGATGATTCCGAGGATGCCGCCGCCCTTGCCCAGGTTCCCGAGGCCCCCGCCACCCAGGCCGCCCCCACCGCCACCCGTGCCTGGCAGCTGGAAGGGGAAGCCGCCCGCCCTGCCGCCACCGCCACCGCCGCTACCGCGTCGGTCGTCGATGTGTGACCCATCGGTGCTGCGGATCTTCGTCACCTGGGAACTCCCCTCGCCGTAGTGCGCACCAGCCTAGGCGCACGGCCGTACGTCGCCCGACCCGCGAACAAGGCTCAGGCAACGCCGGATCGTGCCCGTGACCGGGCACGAGCGCGATGGATCCCGCGCACCGCTACGGCGCCGGCGCCGATCAGCGGCCCGCGATCGCCCAGGCGTACCGGAGTGATCCGTGCACCGCGAGCGAAGGAGAGCTTGGCGTGTTCGTCCAGTGTCTCCTGCGCGCTGTTGAAGAAGGTGGCGCCGAAGCTGAGCGCCACTGATCCACCCACCACGACGAGGTCGAGGTCGAGCACGTTGCACACCGACGCCGCTGCGCGACCGACGAGCCGACCGGTTCGTTGCATGATCTCGTAGGTGGGCTCGTGATGCGGACGTCCGGTGATTGCTTCGACAGCCAGGCCTGACGCTTCAGCCTCCAAGCACCCTCGTCCGCCGCATTGGCAACGCCGCCCGTTGGGCTCGACGATGATGTGGCCGATGTGGCCGGCATTGCCACCTGCGCCGTCGAGCAGCTGGCCGTTGAGCACGATCCCACCGCTGACACCGGTGCTGATCACCATCGCCAGGAAGTTCTGCTTGCCCTGTGCGGCCCCCAACCAACCCTCTGCGAGGGCCAGCGCCTTGGCGTCGAGGTCGCCGAACACGGGCAGTGCAGTGGCGACCGCCAACCGCTCGCGCAACGGGAACCCACGCCAAGCGTGCATGTTGATCGGCGAGATCGTCTCCACGTCGGGTGCGATCGGGCCGGCGCTACCCACGCCGACGGCGACGACGCGCATCGAGTGGTGCTCGCGGGCGCGAGCGAGCTGGGTGTGAACGACGTCGTTGAGCGTCGCGAACAGCGCATCTGCGGTGAGGTTGTGGTCCACCTCGACCCGGTCACGGTCGATCAGCTCGCCTTGCAGCGTCATCAATCCGACGCCAAGCTTGGTGCCGCCGACGTCGATCGCGAGGACCACATCGCCGGCGGACGTCGGCTTGGCGGGCGGCGACACCGACTCACCACTCGCCGCGCCGGGGGTCGGCAGTGTCACTGCAGTCGGCTGGGTGAGCGCATCGGGATCGGTCATCTGGTTCATCCGACGCGGCGCGCCGTCTCCACCAGGTTGATCTCGTAGAGCACGAGGTCGAGGGCATCGGCGCTGACCATGCCGCTGTAGCGCTGTGGGTTCTCCGTCGTGATGCAGCACGAGAGCGGGTTGAGCAGCGTCCACGGTGTGGGGTGGGAGAACTGCACGACGCTGTACCGCTCGCCGGTGTAGCCGGGGGCTGCGACCACACGGTGAATGCCGGGCGGGATGATGCCGTTGGTGAGCCGTTCGAGCATCATGCCGGTGTTGATGATCACCTGGCCGTCCGGGGCAACCGCATCGACCCACTCGCCGTCGACCAGTACCTGCAGACCCGGCGCCGTGGCGCGGGGCAGGGCGGTGATCAGGTTGATGTCGCCGTGGGCACCTGCCCACACGTGGCCGGCGGTGCCACCACCGGGCGCCTGCTGCATGGCCGGGTAGCGGATCGCGCGAGTGAGGGTGGCGCCGTTGGTGGTCATCTCGTCGAAGTAGCTCTCGTGGCAGCCGATGCTCTCGGCGATGATCCGCAGGAAACGCCGCTGGATGTCCTCCACCTTGTGGTGGAACGTGTTCAGTACGTCGGTGATGCCGGGCACCGCGGCCTCGGGCAGCACCTGCGGGCCGTAACGGTGCGGATAGCGGGCCCGCAGCGGGTGGCCTTCTGGCAGGGCAATACCCCAGTTGAGCATCTCCTTCCAGTCGGGCACGTCGCTGCTCGCGGCCGTCTCCACCAACAGCCCGGTGTACCCGGTCTGGCCGTGACTATCGGGCGCGATGAACCCCTGCTTCACTTCTTGCGGGTGTTCGAAGAACTCCTGCAGCATCCCGTAGGCGGTGTCGAGCATGTCCCCCGAGAGGTCGTGCAGCGTGTACACGAACCCGGTGGCGAGGCTGCGGCGCACACCATCCACCACAGCGCGGCGCTGCACGGCGCTGCCCTGCTCGAACGCAAGGAGATCCACTTCCAGGATGTCACTCATGGCCACACCGTAGCGTCAGCAGCGCAACCGGCGACGGCCGCGTGTGGGTGCTGCCGGCCGACTCGACTGCTCGAACGCATCGGAGGGCAGGAACGCCTCGGATCTGGGGTTCAGAAGTCGCTGGTCACTGCAGGCACGCTGGCCGCCGGGTAGCTGGTGCCGGTGTTGATCCTCCACTGGTTGGCGGCCCAGGTGATCTCGCGGACGAGGAAGTTGCTCGGGCAGCAGTTCGGATCGCTGGCGCTGTAGACCGCCGTGAGCACCGTGGCGCCGCCGGGGTGGAGGTCGACACGACCGTGATCGAGGCTCTGGAGGCCGCCGAGGAAGAAGTTGCGGGAAGCGGGGAAGTCGGCCGGCTCGGGCTGCGGGTCGAGCACATCGAGATCGAAGTACTGGCCGGTACCGGCGTAGCGGTACCCGACCCAGACCTCGGCGCCGTCGTCGAAGTGGAAGTCGCCCACCTGCACGGTGACGCCCGACCACGTGCCGGCGCCGGGCTCGTAGGCCTCGAACAGGCTGCGCAACATGCCCTCCTCCTGGAAGAGCACGAACACGCCGTAGCTGCCGTCGTCGTTGCGCTGGGCGACCAACGTGACCAGACCTGCCTCGTAGCTGGGCATGTACTGGCAATCGATCACGTGCCAGCCGGGGATGCCAGGGTCGGAGCCGTCACAGCTGTAGTCGGAGGGCAGCGAGACCGCCGGCACCACCGATGCCTGCAGGTTGGTCGGCTGGCCGAGCACAAAACCACCGGCGGGGGGCGGGGGCGGGGGCGGGGGCGGCGCAACGGTCGATGCGATGGTGGGAGCCGGAGCAAGGCTGGTGTCGGGCGCCAGCGAGGTCTCCGACCCGATGGTGGTGGTCGTCGTCTCGGTCACCGAAGAAGTGGTGGCCGCGACCGAACTGCTGGTGCTGCTCGTCGCTGCGCCGGAGATGGACTTGCTGTCGCTGCAGGCTGCGGCGAGCAGCAGCGCGCCCGCCACGATGGCCATGCTGCGTGTGCGGATACGGTTCATCGTCGCTCCTGAGTTGTCGGTCACGCTGGCCGAGATCGAACGTTCATCCAACTCTTGCACTTTTTCTGGGAAAGAATCTCCCGCGTGGCCCAAACCTGCCTCACAGTTTCGACGTGTCTCCACTGTGGCAACGATGGCAGCCGTAATGGGTGAGGCCAGCGAAGTCGGCGTGATCGCCGTCGTCGAAGACCTCGAGTCCCTGTTCCGCGCGCACTATGCGCGTCTGGTTCGCGCGCTCACCGTCGTGTCAGGAAGCCAGGAGACAGCAGCCGACGCCGTGCAGGAAGCCTTCGTGAAGGCCCACCTTCATTGGCGCCGGATCCAAAAGTACGACGACCCGGTGGGTTGGATCCGCCGAGTCGCCATCAATCGCCTGCGCGACGACCACCGTCGCAGTGGCCGCAAGGAACGTGCCATCGAACGCTTGAAGACCGAAGCCCGTACCGACGCGGTGGAGTGGTCGGACGGCACCGATGTCACGGCTCTGTTGGCCGAGTTGCCCAAGCAGCAGCGGCTGGCGATGGCGATGTTCTATGTCAGCCACCTCAGCATTGCCGAGGTCGCTGACGCCCTGGAGATCAGTGAGGGTGCGGTGAAGTTTCACCTGCATCAAGGCCGGGACCGCCTGCGCGGCGTGTTCCATGCCCATCGAGAGGCACAATCATGAGCGAGTTCCACGACCCAGACTTCGAAGACCTGCTGGGCCGCAGCAGCGGGCCGATGCCCGATGTCAACATCGCCTACCAGCAGGTCCAGGGCCGCGTCCGCCAGGTGAAGCGCCGTCGTGCGATCGTCGCCGGCGGCGCCGCCTGCGTGGTGCTGTTCGGCGCGGCCGTGCTCGCCGGCACCCGCCCCAACGGCAACGACTCGATCACGCCGGCCGGTCGCGGCAGCGACGTCTCGAACAGCAGCGACGTCTCGAACAGCAGCAACTCCTCACCGAGCAGTGACTCCACGCTCACCTCCAGCACGTTCGTCACGGACACCGGCCAGCCCACCACCTCGGCCGGTGGTGGCACCGGGTCGACAGCGCCGGGTGGCGTCACGCCGACCGCGGCCGGGCCGACGACCAGCGTGACGACGCCCCCAGGGAGCACGAACCCTCCCACCACCGATCCACCCGCACCGATCACGCAGACGTTCACCAGCGGCGACTGCAGCATCACCGTCCGGTTGCAGAACGGCTCGCTGAGTCTCGTCGGCAACCCGGCGCCGGCCGGCGGCTACTCGTACGAAGTCACGGAGAACGGCGGCACACGCGTCGAGGTTCACTTCGACAATGACACCGACACCATCGACATCCGTGTCGACCTGGTCAACGGCGAGATGGTGCAGCACTGAAGATTCTTTCGCAGCGACCAAACCAGACGAGGTGCTGCGGAGTGTCGTCACCGTCCGAACGCATCCGCTCGGCACGAACGAAGAAGGACCGAACGACATGCACCAGTCACGCCGCCGTCTCGCCGTCATCAGCGCCGCCACCGGCGTGTTGGTGATCGGAATGGCCAGCCTCGCAGCCGCCGCCACGGGCAGCTCGCACCCCGCGAAAGCTCCCCAGCAAGTCGAGATCGAGAGCACAACCACCCTCGGCGAGAGCACCACCACCGAAGCCACCGTCGAGATCCCCAACGACAGCACCACGATCCCGGGCGCGGATGACACGGGCACGTCGGTCGAGGATGACGCCACCGAGGTCGATAACGAGTCCGAGGATGACGCCACCGAGGTCCAGCACGCGTCGGACGAGGAGTCGGGGGAGGACAACGGTGTCGACGGCCCCGGCCACGACGTGGATGATGACAACGGCGGCACCGACAGCGGCAACGACGGCTGACCAACCCACCGAGGGTGCGGTCCGCTCGGCCCGCTCGTCCATACTGGGCGGGTGACGGCGCAGAGCACGACCGACTGGAACCCGGTACTGCGAGGCGAGTTCGCCAAGCCCTACTGGCAGCAACTGCAACGGTTTGTGGCGGACCAGCGGGTCCGCCACACCGTCTTTCCCCCGGAGCCCGAGGTGTTCGCCGCGCTGCACCTCACGCCCTATGCCGACACGCGAGTGGTGATCCTCGGGCAGGATCCGTACCACGGCCCGAACCAGGCGCACGGCCTGTGCTTCTCGGTGCGCCGTGGGGTGTCCACGCCTCCGTCGCTGGCCAACATCTACAAGGAACTGCACAACGATCTCGGACTGCCGATCCCCCGCCACGGCAACCTCGAGTCGTGGGCCCGCCAAGGCGTGCTGCTGCTCAACACCACCCTCACGGTCCAGGCCGGCCAAGCGGCGAGCCATCAGGGCAAGGGCTGGGAGCTGTTCACCGACGAGGTGCTGCGCACGGTCAACGCCAAGCAGCAGCGAGTGGTGTTCCTCCTGTGGGGTGCCTCGGCGCGCAAGAAGAAGTCACTGATCGACCTGACTCGCCACGTCGTGCTCGAGTCCGCGCATCCGTCGCCGCTGAGCGCACACAACGGCTTCTTCGGCAGTCGCCCGTTCAGCAAAGCCAACGCTGCCCTCGACGTCGCCGGCCTGCAGCCCATCGACTGGGCACTCCCCGAGTAGGTGCATTTCGGCAGCGTCGACACGAGTTGGCGTTCAGGTGCGGTACTACCGCATCTCACCGCCAAACCGTGGCAGCGTCGCGGCGCCAACGCTTGCGAGGGCCCGGCCCGCCGTCTCACGACGGCGGGCCGGGCTCCTTCACTCGCTCAACTCGGCATCAACCGACTGGGCTGGGGTAATCCCCGCGTTCTTCACCGGCGGGTGCAGTTGCGTAGATCGCCACCGCGCCGTCCGGGTCGAACAACTTCTCCTCGGTCGGCCACTCGCCGGGCAAGTAGCGCGTGCCACCATCGACGTACTGGTACATACCGGTGCCCTCGCGGCGGATCTCATCGAGCCCCGTCGCCACCGGATCCCACCAGAACACCGTGGCGTCATCCACGCCCTGGTAGTCCGCAACGCCACCCCAGTAGCCCTTGTCGCCGTACGACAGGTACGGCTGGCTGATCGCCCGTCTCGTCCCATCGGAGGCGAACAGCGTGTCACGGAACGTCTCGGGCGACAGGTTGGGCCCAACGGCCTGAACGATGGCGAAGAACAGCGCCGGGTTCGGCGCGATCACGCCGATGCTCTCGTTGGCGGGGGGCTCCTCGCCGGTGAACCACTCGTAGTTGGCGTAGGCACCGGCGGTGGCCGGGTTGCTGCGAGCAGCGAGCTGGGTGACACCGAACGCGTGGGCCCACTGCTGCTGGTCGTACGTTCGAGCAAACGCCGTCACGTCGACGAGCGTGCTGGCGGCAACCACCCACTCCGGGTAGTACTCCTGCGCTGTCGCTTCCTTGGTGAAGTCACGCGGCGCCACCGGGTCGCCGCTGAAGATGATGGTGGTGACGCCGGCCGACTTCATCTTCGTGATCACCTGCGACGCGGTCTGCTGGATGGTTGCCGGGTTCAGCTCGTAGGCGGCAACCGCCGCCAACGTGGCGCCGGCCGCTTCCATCTTCGCCCCCAACCGGTCGGCGAGATCCGTCGAGGCGCTGCTGCTCTCGAGGTAGACGAGCCCGAACGATCGCGGCGTGTCGACCACAGCGTCGCCGCCGTGCTCGGCGTTCTTGCCGATCAGCTGCTTGGTGATGAACTCGACCACGTGCGTCTGCTTCTGGATCGCGCTGCCATCGAGACCCCACACGTACGGGTCGCGATCGGTATAGAACTCGGGCGGCTGCCCGGGCGTGCACCCGATACACATCACTTTGCGCGCTGCCAGCTCGTCGCCGAACGCACTGGTGAGCGCCGGCCCTCCGAAGACGACGAACGGCGAGTACTGCTCGGCAACTGCTGCCGCGTCGGCGCGGGCAGCGACCTCATCGGTGGCGCCACCGGTGCCCTCGTAGGTGATCAGGTTGACCTTGCGTCCGTACAGCTCGTAGTAGGCCGAGTAGTAGTCGACGAGGCCCTTCATCGTGTCGGCGTACTGGGCGTTCGTGTCGTCGTTGTTGATCGCGTCCGTGATGTAGGCGATGATCGGGTCGTTCTCCTGACCGATGTAGTTGACGATGGTGATCTCATCAGCGGTGACCCCTGTGCTGGTGGCCCCACCGTTGTCGCCGATGAACGGTGCCATGCACACGGGCGCGAAGAAATCGGGCACGGCCACGCGGCCGGTGGTGGTGTCGCAACGATCACCCCACTCGACATCGCCTTCGATGCCCTGCGCGACCGCGTCGTCGTATGACAGCGGGTAGGTGATCTCACCTGCGGGCGTGCTGCCGGTATCGGGCGTGCTGCCGGTATCGGGCGTGACTGGGTCGGTGGGAGCAGTGGTGACCTCCACCGTGGTGGAGGTGCCGTCGGACGACTTGTCATCGTCGCCACTGGTTGCGAGCAGGATCCCGCCACCGACTGCGACGACGGCGAGGACGCCCACGATGGGCCCCCACCGTTTCATCTGCCGATTGCCTCCTGAAGCTCCCGATGCGCTGGCCGGTTGCATGGCTACCCCCTCGTTCCGCTGCGCTCGCGCGCAGCCGTGTTGTTCCCCAAATAGCTCTCTATCACGTCCGGATGACCCAGTACGTCCGATGGGGCGCCCTCGGTGAGGACCGCCCCCTGATCGAGCGCGACCAACCGATCGCTGATCGAAGAGATCAGCGGGATGTCGTGCTCGATCACCAACAGGCTGGCGCTCATCTCGTCGCGCAGGCGACGCAACACCGGGGCCAGGGCTTCCACTTCACGCTGCGCGATGCCGCTGCTCGGCTCGTCGAGCAGCACCATCACCGGTCGGTGCGCGGCGATGCAGGCGAGGTCCACGACTCGACGGGTGCCGGTGCTCAGCTCGCGTACGAACGAGTTGCGGTAGTCGCCGAGGTTCATCAGCTCGATCAGCTCGTGCACTCTCAGTCGGGTGGTCTCCTCGTCGTCGAAGACAGCCGGCCAGCGAACGGCCGCAGCGATCGCACTGCGGTTGCCAACCCAGCGTTCGAGCGACACCGACAGCGTCTCGGTCACCGTCATATCGGGGAACAGGCGTGCGTCCTGGAAGCTGCGACCCAGCCCTGCCTTGGCACGCGCGCTGGCGCCGAGATCCGTGATGTCGCGGCCCTCCAGTTCGATACGGCCGCTGTCGACCGACACGAAGCCGCTGATCAGGTCGAAGATGGTGGTCTTGCCGGCACCGTTGGGGCCGATCATCCCGACGATCTCGCGAGCACGCACGTCGAAGGTGGCGCCGTTCACGGCACGGTTGCCGCCGAACGCCCGGCTGATCTCGGTGACCGACAGCACGACCTTCGGCTCGCCGCCGCCGCCGCCGTCCGCCGCCGACGTCGGCGCAGCAACCGGCACGGCCGCGTCGGAGAGGAACACCGACCGCAGCAGATCCTTGCGATCGAGCAGCTCGGCAGTCGGGCCACTGAAGCGGATCGTGCCACGCTCCATGAAGTACGCGCGCTCGGCGATCGACAGCGCCACGTTGACGCTCTGCTCGACCAGAATGACGGCGGTGCCCTCGGCCGCAACGCGCTGCACCAGCGGGAGCAGCTGGCCGACGATCACCGGGGCGAGGCCGAGGGAGAGCTCATCGATCAGCAGCACCCGCGGTTTGGCAACGAAGGCCATGCCCAGCGCGAGCATCTGCTGCTGGCCACCACTCATGTCGCCAGCGTCGCGGTGCAGCTTGTCGCGCAGGATCGGGAACAGCTGCAGCACTTCCTCGATCGCCGCGTCACGCCCTGCCGGATCGTTGCGGCGCGTCCACCCAGCGAGTTGGAGGTTCTCCTGCACCGTCAGGCCGCCGAACACGCCCTGACCGCCGGGCATCTGGCTGATGCCGAGCGCGGCGATCTCGTTCGGTGGCGCATGGGTGACGTCGCGACCATCGAGGATCACGGCGCCGCGATCACCTTCGACCACTCCGCTGATCGCCTTCAGCAACGTGCTCTTGCCCGCGCCGTTGGTGCCGAGCAACGCGACGATCTCACCTTCCTTGACATCGAAGTTCACGCCGAACAGCACCTGGCGCCCGCCGTAGCCGGCGTCGAGGTTGCGGATCAGCAGCAGATCGGCTTCACCTCGGCGCCGCTGGTACAACGCCTCGCTGCGCGCGGCAGATGCCTGCCACACCTGGGCGATGTCGGCATCGATGGTGTGCTGTGCGGTCCCGAGGATGAGGCTGCCGATGATGAACAGCGGCACCAGCGTGAGCATGCCCCAACGGATACCGACCTGGCCGCTGATCCAGCCGATCAACGGCAGGATGAACAGGCCGGGGATGACCCACAGCGACGCCACCGAGAACCCGGTGGCGCGAGCGCGCGACGGGATGGCCAGCGACAACGCGACGAGGATGCCCGGGCCGACAACGGCGAGCGTGGCGGAGATGAGACAGTTGAACGCCACTGCGACCACGACATTCGGAGCAGCGGCGAACCCGATGGAGGCAATCGATGTGCCGATCGCAACTCGCGAGATGAAACGGATCAGCCCGCGCATGTCGGCCATGTAGCGCTTGGTGATGAAGCGGGTGCCCACGACGAGGCCGAGCAACTGGAACGGCTCGGCGATCGCTGCCGCCACCCCCCGGGCACGCTCGTCGAGACCGAACTGCTGCTCGTACAACAACGATGCCAGCGTCACGAAGCCGATCATCGCTGTGGCGAGGAACGGCAGGCTCCACCACAGCCGCTGCAGCGTGTGGATCTTCTGCACCGTGCGCCAGCTCTCGGCGAACGACGGCACCGTTTCCTCGGTGTTGGCGACTTCCTCACTGGAGCCCATCGCCTTGCGCTCCCACTTGCCGCGGACCGGCTCGCGCAGCCGCAACGCGAGGACGGCGAACACGACGGTGGGCACGACGAAGATGATGAACGGCACGCGCCAGCCGAACGCGTAGGCGAGCATGCCTGCCGACAACGGCCCGACGAAAGCGCCAACGGCGTTGGCCGCACGGTGGGTGCTGAACACCTTGCTGCGCGCCTCGATCGGGTAGTAGTCGGCGAGCAGCGAGTTGTGCGTGGGGTCGATGACGGCTTTGCCCAGGCTGCTGCCACTGCGGGCGATGGTGAGCAGCACCACGCCCGTGGCAAGACCGGTCATTCCGCTGAACGTCGCCCAGATCAGTGCCCCGAGGATGGCCAGCGGCACGCGTCGCGAACGATCCGCGTACTGCGCAATGGGCACCTGCAACGCAAGGGCGGCGATCGACGACAGCGCCACCAGCCCGAGCACCTTCGTATTGTCGAGATTGAACGCATCACGGATGTTGGGAAGCAGGATGCCGAACGCGGTGCGGTCGAGCTCGTCGACCGCGTTCAGCCCGAACAGCACCACCAGCGGGTAGGCGGACTCACCGCCACAGACACCGCGCAGCCAACCCATCGGGTGCGCAACATGTCCGAGGAACCGCTTGAACGCGCTCATCGGGCTTCTTCCAGTTCGGTGGCATCAGCCGGATCGGCGTCGTACGCATCTCCGCCATCGGGCGTCACCTCGATGACGGCGGCCGGCGCATCGACTCGCTGCCCGGTGACCAACCGAACAATCACGTCGCGCAGCTTCACCCAGAGACCGCCGAGGCCCCCGGGCAGCACCAGCAGCACCAGGAGGACGCCGAAGCCGGTGGAGAGCAGTTGCCACGCCTGATCGCGGATGAACCACCTCGTGCCGTACAGGTAGAGCGCCCCGAGGAAGGCGCCACCCAGCGAACCGAGCCCACCGATCACGGCGCTGGTGAACACGTTGAAGCTGTCGCCTGTGCCGAAGCTGGCGACGGAGAACTGCCCGGACTGGTGGACGTAGAGCGCTCCGCCGATTCCGGCCACGAAACCAGAGATCACGAACGCCGTGAGCTTGGCGCGAACGACGCCGACCGAGAAGCTCTGCGCAGCGCGCTCGTTCTCACGGATGGCGATGATGACCCGACCGGTACGGGACCGCCGGACCCCGCGCAGTCCGACGTACACGATGACGAGCACTGCGAGCGAGAAGAAGTAGAAGCGCGTGGGCGTATAGAGGTCGAATCGACCGAGGATCGGCGACCGCTCGAAGCGGCTCTCCGGCTTCGGGAACCAGCCGAAGTAGCGATCGTTGAGCAGCCACGACTGCGTGGCCAGGCCAAGGGCAAACGTCGTCACGGCGAGGTACAGGCCACGCAGGCGCAAGGCGGGCACACCAACGGCGAACGCGGCGACTCCACCCGCAAGTCCGCCGATGATGACTGCAACCGTGATGTCGACATGCCAGCGAGCGGTGGCGGTGGCACTGGCTGCTGCGCCGATGCCGACGATCGCCATCTGGCCGAGTGAGACCTGACCTGCCCATCCCGTGAGCACCACCAGCGACATGCCGATGATGGCGAACGCAATCAACGTGGAGGCCTTGATCACGTTGCCCACACCGAGCAACGCCGGCAACGCGACCACGCCCATCACCGCCACGGCAGACAACGTCCACTTGATCGTCACGACCCACTCGTTGCTCGCGAGATGTGCCGGCAGCGGCCGCACCTCGTCGGCGCCGCGCCAACTGCTCGTGGCATCGTTGTCGCGACGCGAACTGCTCGATCGCTGAGCGAGGAGTGCGACGAACATCGCCGCGGCCATGATCGGATAGGCGGCGTTGGGTGAATCAGCGTTGTTCTGCACCCCGAACTCGAGCAGCTTCAACGCGATCGCGGCCGCGGCGATGATGCCGAGGCGTTCCATCCGTCCGATCACCAGCGCGGCGAGCGCGATCAGCAACGTGGGGAGGCCCTCCGCGAAACCCAGTGGAACGCCGGTGATGCCACTGCGCAGGAACAGCGCGAGGAACGCCAGCCCGGCGGCCAACATCCACACGACGGTGTTGAGGCGGGCGACAGGGATGCCGAGCATCGCGGCACGGTCGCTGCGCTCGGCAGACGCCCGGATGGCGACACCGAGCCGGCTGCGGTTGAGGAACCACGCGACGAACGCCAGGGCGAGCGGGGCGACGATCATCGCGATGATGTCGTTGCCGCCGAGGATGAACTTGCTGTTGTCGGGCTTCCACGGTGGCATCACCGGCGACAGCGTGAGCTTCCAGTCCAACGGCGACTTCAGGCGTTCGCTCGCCAGGTTCTTGCCCCACCAGCGAGGCACGAGAAGGCCCAGCAGCACCAGCAACTGGGTGACACCAAGAGTGGCCACCATCAGCACCATGCGCGGCGCGTTGCGGAAACGACGCACGATCGCCATCTCCACGACGAGGCCCAACGCCAACGCGATCAGCAAGCCCACGCCCAAGCCAACGAGGTACGGCCAGTTCCAGAACAGGATGAGCGCCGCCGCGAAGCCAGCCGGAACGGTGCCCAGATCGGCCTGCGCGAAGTTGACAACCCGATTGGCGCGATAGATCAGCGCCATGCCGATGGCCAGCATTGCAGCCAGCACACCGAGCACCAGGCCGCGCACCCAGAGACCCAACGGCAGACCGAACGCGATCAGCTGAACCGCGACAATGCCCGCAATCGTGAGCATCGCCACATAGGTGACAAGACTGCGCTGGCCCCCCGGTCGTCGCACGACGGCGACCGTACCGCGTCAGAACCTCGCCGCGTGTACCGAGCACCAGAGCCGCGGCAGCCCCATCGGTAGCCCACGAGGGCGCCATCCCCGGGGCGACTTGTCTCGCGGCCGATCACTGGGCAGGCTGTACCCACCATGAGTACTCCCCCCGTTGCTCGCCGTTCGTTCGTGGCGCGCTGCCTGCTCGTCGCCGTCGTCGCGCTGGTGCCGCTCGCCTGCAAGAGCGACCGCTCGGCCATCACCACCACGGTCGCGCCCACCACGACGTCCACCACATCGACGTCCACCACCACATCGACCACCACCACGACGCTGGCGCCCACCACGACGACGACCGAACCACTGATCACCCAGCCGGGCGTGGTCAAGGTGGCAAATGCGTCAGGCATCGACGGGGCAGCCGCCGCACTCACGGGTGACCTCGCAGCACTGGGCTTCGACACACGAGACGGCACCAACGCGGCAGGCGTCGACAAGGACCTCGACACGAGCAAGATCTACGTCATCGCCGGTAGCGAGCCGGTTGCGGAATCGATCAGCAGGCTGATGGGCGGCCTCACCATCGAACGAATGCCGACACCGGCGTGGATCAGGGACGGCACGGACGGTCTCGGGGACGCAACGGTGTTGGTGATGCTGGGCCACGATCTGGCTGGCACGCGCCTGGCCGACATACGGTAAGCGGCTGCCGGCGACCGGCCCGGCGTAGCCTCTGGCCCGTGGCGAAGCAGTCGTGGACGATGCACCCGAAGCTGGTGCAGGTGCGTAGCCGTAGCGCTACGGTCAACGTGCTCGTGCGCGCAATCGACAGCTTTCGCGTGCACCGCACCGGCCGCAACGCGACGCTGGTCGCTCACTACGGCTTCCTTTCCGTGTTCCCGCTACTGCTGGTGTTCACCACCGTGCTCGGTTTCGTGCTCGAGAGCCGGCCGAGGGTGCGCGAGAGCATCATCGACTCGGCGTTCGGTCGCGTTCCGATCATCGGCCACCAGTTGCAGACCAACCCCAGCGAACTGAAGGGCAACGCCGCCGTGCTGGTACTCGGCTTGCTGCTGGCGCTGTGGGCCGGAATGCGCGCGTTCAACGCCATGCAGTTGGCGCTCGACGACATCGCCGACATCCCGCTCGATGAGCGCCCCAACCTGCTCCGTACGCGCGGCCGCTCGCTACTGGGAATCGCGATCGTGGGCATCTCGCAAGTCGCTGCGGCGACGCTCACGGGCTTCATCGGCGTCACCGGAGTGCGCGGCCTGGTCAAGATCGGGTTCGCGCTCTCGGCGGTGTTGGTCAACACTGCGGTGCTCGCAGCCGTGTACCGCTGGTTGTGCGTGCGCAGGCAGGCCTGGCGCCAGGTCGCGCCAGGGGCTGTCGCCGGTGGCATTGCGTTCGCCGTCCTGCAGGTCACTGGCGCCGCCATCGTCGGCCGTTCGATCGCCAAGGCCTCGCCTGTGTACGGCACGTTCGCGTCGGTGATCGGCCTCATCACGTGGCTCGGCCTGCACGCCACCATCGCGTTGTTGGGCGCCGAGCTGAACGGAGTCCTCCCGGCCCGCCGCTACCAGCCGAGCGAGCCCGCTCAGCTCACACCCGACGCGTGATCCGAAGTGGTCGAGCCGCTGGGAGCGCCATTCAGGCTTCGACGACGTGCGCGATGCGCTCGAGCGTCTTGGTCATCGAGTCGATGGTCTTGGAGCGCAGGCCGCGCACCGCCCACGGTTGGCGCTCCTGGCTGATGTCCCAGCTTTCGCGCACCAGCGTGTCGTCACCCTCCGGCACCAGTTCGTAGCGCCAGATGCGACCACCGATGAACCACGCCATCACGGTTTGGGTGGGGCGCGGCTGCCAGGCGATGCGCGTGTTCTCCTCGAACTCGATCACCGTGTTCTCCATCGTGTAGCCGATGCCCATCTTCATCGACATCCCGAACTTCGAGCCCTTCGAGAGGCGCTGCGAACCATCCGGGCTGCCCTTCACCGTGCCTGAACCGTCGATCTCCTGATGGCGTGACGGGTCGGCGAGCAGATCGAAGATGGCAGCAGCCGGCGCGTGGATCACCCGTTCGACAGTGGCGACGTTGCGGGTGGAATCAGGCGTTTCAGGCATGTGTCGGCCAACCGGCACGACATGTGGCACATTCCCGATTGTGTCAAGATGTGGCGCGGACGTGCCGATACCTCATCGATGCCCACGGTCACTCGACGATTCCTTGCGCTCTGTCTCGCCTCCGTGGTGGCCAGTAGCGGCCTGTACACGCTCGCCGCACCGGCGAGCGCCGAAGCCGAATCGACCCCGTGGACGCTCCCGACAGCTCCTCCCAAGTGCGCGACCACACAGATCAACACCGGAGATGTTGCCAACTGCATCATTCTTGCCGGTCCGGGCAACCCTGAGACTCGTGGCTGGCCGACGCCGCCGTTCCCCGAGGCCTCGGTCGGCGAGGTGATCCCATGGGTCGACCTCGCCAAGGGCGCCACCGGCACCCTGGTACAGAAGGTACAAACGGCGCTGATCGCGAACGGGGCGACCATCGTGGCCGACGGCCAGTTCGGAGCTCTGACCGAGGCGGCCGTCAAGAGCTTCCAGGCGGCCAAGTCGCTGCCGGCGACCGGCATCGTCGACCAAGCCACGGCCGACATGCTCGGTGTGAAGAACACCGGCCCGGGCACCTTCCCGTCGGCCGGCTGGAAGTGGCTGGGCTGGGGCTACAACGGCTCTGCAGCGCTCGCCAACTGGGAGATGCTGCTGACGCGCAACCAGTCGCAGATCGGCTCGATCAAGGCGGGGCAGCTGCGCGGCTTCGCAGACGCCTTGCCGCTGTTCGAGGGATTCCTGGCCGAGATCCAGGCCAAGGGCTACGTCATCGGCGACGCCGGGATGTACGTGTTCCGGTGCACCGCGAGCAGCCGCAAGGACTGCGCCGGGCTCTCGCGCAGCAGCCTGTCGAACCATTCGTACGGGCTGGCGCTCGACATCAACACGACGAAGAACCCACTCAAGACCTACTACGGGCTGAACGGCGCCTCTGCCTGCGCCACCCCGATCCTCACCGACATGCCACGGTGGGTCGTGCAGACCGGTGAGAAGTGGGGTCTGTACTGGGGAGGTTACGGCTGGAGCAGCGGATGCTCGTCGCCGTCCCAGGTGAAGTCGTCGGCCAGCCGCGATCCGATGCACTTCGAGTTCAGCGGCACCGTCGCACAGGCACAGGCGATCCTCGCCCGCAACGTCGGCACCGGGAACTGCTTCAACGTCGCCAACACCGCAGGTGTCATCACGTCGAAGTGCTTCGGCCGGACAGAGATCCCCGGTGCAGGAACTCGCGTCGTCGTCAGCACTCAGGCACCTGCCGGCGCCACCGCCGCTTTGGTCAACATCACCACGACGGCGGCAGCCACCGGCTACATCACCGCCGAAGGGTGTGGCGCCGCTCCCGACACGAGTCGCCCATGGTCGAACGGCAACCCGCGGCCTGGCCGCGCCGTTGGATCCGCAGCGATCGTGCCACTCGATACTCAGGGCAGGTTCTGCATCTACCAGTCGGCGGCCGCGCACACGATCGTCGACGTGCAGGGCTTCTTCGCCCCCGCGGCCGCTTCCCCCAACGGCACGCTCTTCACACCGGTCGATCTCGTGCGCACGACCGACACTCGCAGGATGCCGTTCTGCCTCGCCACGGGCGAGTGCTTCACCTCCGGCCCGCCACCGCAGGGTGCCGAGGTCGTCAACGTCGCGGCTGCGCCGGTGGACGCGGTGGCAACCGTCGCCAATCTCACGGTCACCGCACCGGTCGGCGGCGGCTACCTCACTGCCGACACGTGCGCGTCACTCGCCCCGGGGCCGCAGGCACGCAGCAACGTCAACTTCGCCGGTGGCGACACCGTCGCCAACCTCGCCGTGGTGCCCTCGACGGCCACTGACCAGGGCGCGCAGTTCTGCACGTACTCGCCCAACCTGCTGCACGAAGTGATCGATGTGCGCGGCTTCTTCGGCCCGGTGGCCCAGGGCGGGCTGGGCTACACCGCGCTCACGCCCAGCCGTGTCGTCGACAGCCGCAAATGCTGGAGCGATCCGATCACCAACGTCCAGCGCTGCGGCCTGGTGAATGCTGCGGGGAGCATCGTGCGCATGCGAGCACCCGCCGGCGCGAACGTCGTCGTCGTGAACCTGACCACTGTCAACGCGGCCGCAAGTGGATCAGTCACCGCGGACGCATGCACATCGCTGAAGCCCGGGCCGCAGGCCAACTCGAACCTCAACGTTGTCGTCGGTGCAGCGGTGTCGAACCTGGCCTTCGTGCCAGTCGCGGCCGATGGCACGTACTGCGTCTACATGTCGTCTCAGATGCACCTCGTCGTCGATCTGATCGGTACGTTCAGCCCCGCTGGCCCTCTGCGCTTCTCGCCGGTCACACCGGTTCGGGTACACGACTCGCGCCCACCGGCGTGAGGTCGCGAGACGAGAAGCCGGCGACCAGCCGGTACTCCCCCGGGGCAACCACCCAACGGTGCGTGGTCGGCGACCACTGAGCGAACGCTCGAGTGTCGAGATGGATCGTCGCGCTGGCCAACCCGCCCGCAGGCGCGTCGACCTGCGCGAAGCCTTGCAGCGTGCGCTCTGGCCGACCGGGTGACGCGTCGGGCGACTCGACGTACAGCTGGACAACGGTGCGCCCCGGCCGTTCGCCGGTGTTGCGCACCGGGACCGAGACAGTGATGCCGGTGGCTATGTCGCCGACCAACGTGGCACCGGGCGCCATCGCCCATGTCGTGTACCCGAGACCGAAGCCGAACGGGAAGGCGGGCTCGGTGCCGTGGGCGTCGTACCAGCGGTGGCCGATCAGCAGGCCTTCGCCGTAGGGCATGTGGTCGTTCACGCCGGGGTAGAAGCCGAACGCGGGCGTGTCCTGCAGCCGCCGCGGGATGGTGATCGGTAGGCGGCCGCCGGGTTCGGCCTCGCCGAACAGCATCGCAGCGAGCGCGGCACCGAACTCCTCGCCGGGAAACCACACCTGCAGCACTGCCGCGACGTCGTCGAGCCACGGCATCGTCACCGGCGAGCCGGCGTTGATGACGACCACCGTGTTCGGGTTGGCCGCGGCCACACGGCGCACCAGTTCGTCCTGCGCGCCCGGCAGGCCCATCGAGTCGCGGTCCTCGCCCTCGGTCTCCCAGTCGGCGTTCGTGCCGACGATCACCACGGCGACCTCGGCTGCGGCCGCGGCGGCGATCGCACGCTCCATCGCATCGTCGTTCGCCGGTGCCTCGGCCCCGACCAGCAGGCCGCGCAATTGCGAACGTTCCTGCACCTCCATCTGCACCGACACCTCGCGACGGACGCCTGCCTCGCACGGCACGCTCACCCGGATCTCCTGGTTGCCGAGACCGAAGAACGCGCCACCGGCCTGCGGGATCGTGAGGTCGACGACGATCTCACCATCGATGCGCAGGACCGCCGAGCCGACGACGACAAGGCTCAGTTGCCAGTCGCCGGTGACGTCAGGGGTGAACGACCCGGCCAATTGCATGCCGAAGGCGGCGCGATCGATGCCCGGCGCGGGGTCGTCCATCCAGATGAAGCTGAGGCGGTCGGCGACTGCATCCGCCGTGGCCCCGTCACGCCCTGTGTAGCGGATGCGGAACTCGCCGCGCATCGGGGGCAGGCGCTTCTCGATGCTGCAGCCCGGCTCGTGCACGAAGGCGACACTGCGGCGGCTGAGCTCGGCGATCGGGCGCGACGGGCTGCTGGCGCGCACCCGTGCGCTGCCGCCGCCCTGGGCCTGGCTGCGCTCGGCGTTGGGGCCGAGCAGTGCAAGTTGCGTGGTCGGTGCGATCGGCAGTACGCCGGTGTTCTTCAGCAACACCGAGCCGGCGATCGCCGCACGGCGGATGACGTCGCGCGTCTGCGCAGAGTCGTCGGTGTACTCGTCGGACGGGATCTCGCCAACGCCCGACCAGACCATCAACTGCAGCAGGCGGCGGACGGATTCGTCGACGCGCTCGACCGTGGTGCGGCCCTCGCGCACGGCAGCGAGCACGGCCTCCACCGTGCGTTCGCGAGGCGGACCGGGCATCTCCAGATCGAGGCTGGCCTCCAGCGATTCGGCGGCGGTGTGGGTGCCGAACCAGTCGCTGATCACGGCGCCGTCGAAGCCCCACTCGTGGCGCAGCACCGTGCGCAGCAGATCGGGGTGCTCGCTCGCGTACGTGCCGTTGATGCGGTTGTACGACGACATCAGCGAGCGCACGTTCGCGCCACCCTCGTTCACCGGCTTGATCGCGTGCTCGAACGGCACCAGGTAGGCCTCGCGCAGGGTGATCTCGTCGACGTCGCTGGAGATCGTGTGCCGCTCGAACTCGGTGTCGTTGCCGACGAAGTGCTTGATGCAACAGGCGACGCCGTGGTGCTGCACCCCGCGGATGTAGCCGGCCGCGATCCGCGCAGTCAGGACGGGGTCCTCGCTCATGCACTCGAAGTTGCGGCCACCGATCGGCGTGCGATGAAGGTTGACAGTGGGCGCCAGCAACACGTGGGCGCCCTTCGAGCGCGCCTCGCGACCCAGCGCCTCACCCACTTCCTCCACCAGCTCGGGGTCGAAGGTGGCGCCGAGCGCGGTGCCGCAGGGGAACGACGCCGAGGCCGGCCCCGTCCACGATGTGCCGCGCACGCCGGCGGGCCCGTCGCTCACCCGCATTGCCGGCACACCCGGCACAGCACATGTGTGCCAATTGTCGCCGCCGGCCAGCAGGCTCGCCTTCTGCTCGAGGCTCAGCGCTGCCATCACCGCGTCGATGTCGATCGTCATGCCGGTCAGATTGCCAGACCCGCGCCCTCGATGTCAGCCGCAGATCACACCGGGGCCCGCGCCGGGCGCGACATGACCGCCGCCACCGGTGCGCCGGCGGTGATCCGCCGCACGTGCTGGCCCCCCGAGCGCCACATCGACGCGTCGATGGCGTAGTGGTGGAGATTGAGCCCGACGAACAACATGGTTGCCGCGACATCCGCAAGAGCGAGCGACGAGGTGGAGCGGTTGAGGACCACCGGCAGGTACCGGCCGACCAACACTCCACCCGCGATCGCACCGCCGAACACCGACAGCCACCAGTGCAACAGGCGACGCTCACCGCGCGAACGGGCCAGCCCCATCTCCGCTGGGTGCACGCACGCGAGGTACTGCAACGCGTGCGTGAGACCGATCATCGCCGCGGCACCGCCGAACGTGGGCGGCAGCACGAACCACAGTGCACCCGAGACGTACGGCGCCCATGCGCCCATCGGCGGAAGTCGCCCCGACCAGCGTGACACACGAACGAGAGCGAGCAACACCGCCGCGACGAACCCAACGGCGACGAGTCGGGCGGCCTGCTCGACCCACTGGGGCAGCAGGCCGACACCCACGTCATATCGTCGATAAAACGCACGATTGCCGCTCGCCCACACGTCCATCAGGTCCACCAGCCAGATCGGGTAGAAGCCGTAGCCAGCCGGTGGTCGAGAAGACGACGATCAGCACCGGCTCGCTGCCCTGGCGGCCGATGAACACCGGCTCGCCCGCGCTGCGGCCCGGGCCGTGGTCGAACACCTGCTTCTCGCCGGTCCTCTCGTCCGGGCCACCGACGGCCCTCATAACGACGAGGGAACACGCGCGGCCCGCCTGTCACCCGGATCGTGGCCGGATGTCAGACGATGGGGAGCGTGAAGCCCAGCTCGGCGCCGCCACCGGGCGCATTGGCGGCGCACACCGAGCCACCGTGGCTGTCGACCACCGACTGGACGATCGAGAGGCCCAATCCGGAGCCCGGCTTGCTGCGCATCTCCGTCGATCGGTAGAAGCGATCGAAAAGATGCGGGATGTCCTCGGTCACCAGACCGGGCCCATGATCTCGCACCAGCAACGTGCCACGGACGATCGACACCTCGACCGCGCCCTGCGGAGCGAACTTGCACGCGTTGTCGATCAGGTTCTGCGTCGCCCGCTCCAGCCCGTTCGGCCGGCCGTCGACCACGGTCTCGTCCGCGATGACCGTGACGTCGCGGACGAAGCGGCGGCGAGCACGGGCGGCAGCGCGTTCGGCGACGTCACCGAGGCGCACCGGTTGCACCGGCTCGTCATTGCGGCGGTCGGTGGCCAGCTCGACGAGTTCGTTCACGAGGTCGGTGAGCTCGCGTGTTTCACTGTCGAGATCCGCGAGCAGCTGTTCACGAGAATCGGGTGACAACTGCTGGTAGCTGCGGCGCAGCACGGACACATTGGTACGAAGGCTCGTGAGAGGCGTGCGCAGCTCATGTCCGGCGTCCTGCACCAACTGGTGCTGCTCGCGGCGGCTGGCGGAGAGGGCGGCGAGCATCCCACTGAACGCACGGCCCAGCTGGCCGGTCTCGTCGGCGCCGTCGACAGGCACGTCGACATCGAGCCTGCCAGTGTCGGCGACCTCCCCAGCAGCAACCGTCAGCCGCGAGAGGCGGCGGGTCACCTGACGGGCAATCAGCCAGCCGAGCAGCGCCGAGAGCAGCGCGACGACGGCCACTGCGAGCAGCGTGCTCCCGAGGATGCGATCGGCCGACTTCTCGCTCTCCTCCAACGAGCGCGCCAGTTGCAATGCGCCGACCGGCAGTTTCACGGTGAGCATGCGGTAGCGCTCATCGTCGAACCTCACGTCGTAGCGCGTCCGCGCCGAGGGGTCGGTGCTCGCGGCAACTGAACGATCGCGATCGCTGACCGGCAGCTGGTACGTCTGGCCACTCGACAGCACCAGCCCGTTGCGGTCGATCACCTGGTACAGCACCTGTTCGAAGCTGCGCGGCCTGCCTTCGTTACCCGGACGGCCGTTGCCAGCACCGTTGCCGGCGCCGTTGCCGGTCTCGTCGCCGTCGCCGTCGGGCACACCCAGCAGCGGCCGCTGCAGCAGGTTGCGGGCTGCGTTGTCGAGCGACTTGTCGATGGTCGCTTCCAGCTCGTGCTTGGTGCTCGTGTACGACACGACACCGATCGCGGCGGTGGCGCCGCACGCCAGCAGCGTGAGCGCGAGCACGATCTTGAGCCGCAGGCTCATGCTGCACGCACCGTGTAGCCGACGCCGCGAACCGTGTGGATCAGCTTGCTGTCACCTTCGCCTTCCAGCTTGCGGCGCAAGTAGGAGATGTAGACGGCGAGGTTCTTCGAGTCCGGGCCGAAGTCGTAGCCCCAGATCCGGTCGTAGATGGTGCTGTGCTCGAGCACGATGCCCTGGTTGCGCACCAACAGCTCCAGCAGATCGAACTCGGTCTTGGACAGCTCGACTTCGCGCTGGCCGCGCCACACGCGACGCGAGGTGGGGTCGAGGCGCAGGTCCGCGACCTGCATCGGCTCGGCAACATCCACTTCCTCCGGGCGAGCCCGGCGCAGGAGCGCCCTGATGCGGGCGAGCAGCTCCTCCAGGTCGAACGGCTTGGCGAGGTAGTCGTCGGCGCCGGCGTCGAGGCCCGCCACTCGATCGGGCGTCTCGGTGCGAGCCGTCAGCATCAGCACCGGGATGCGGTTGCGCTCGGCACGTAACACGCGGCAGACGGTGAGCCCGTCGATGTTGGGCATCATCACGTCCAGCACTGCCACATCGGGTTTGCTGCTCTCGATCAGGCCGAGCGCCTGGGCTCCGTCGGAGGCCTGCACGACGTCATAGCCCTCGAGGGCGAGTGCACGCGACAGAGACTCGCGGATCGCTCGGTCGTCATCGGCTATCAGTATCCGTCCGCTCATGGTGGTTCATTTCTGTTTCGCGGCCGATCGGCCGGGGCGTGGGAGGAGGCCGCCCCGGCCGATCGTACGACGTTGTCGACAGGAGTCGAGTTGGTCAGGCGCCGGCGTCTTCCGCAGCACCGTCACCGCGAGGGCCACCTGGGCCACCTGGGCCACGGCCGCCCTCGTGGCCACCGCCCATCGGGCCCGAACCGGTATTGTTGACGAATTCGGTGATGCGGGTGGTCACCTCTGCCAACTTCGCGTCGGCTTCTGCCTGGGTGTGCTCGCCCGAGGCGACTTCCTCGTCGAGATGGGTCTGCACGTCGGCGAGGAGCGCATCGATCAAGGCTTGGCCGGTGAGGCCCTTCGCCTCAGCCAGCTGCGCCAGCGTCTGACCGTTGGAGATCGCATCCTTGACCTCGGCTTCGGTCATGCCCAGCGTCTCGGCGACTGTGGCGATGCCACGACCGCCGGGGCCGCGACCGCCCTGTCCGCCACCCATCGGGCCGGCCGCTTCGAGGGTCGTGACGACCTTGTCGAGCTGGTCCTGGGTGAGCGTGCCGTCATCCACCAGCGGCTGCAGCACTTCCTGCAGGCGAGCGGTGCGGTCTGCCTGGCGGGCCGCATCGTCGGTGGCCGTGGTGCCATCGCCAGTGTCGTCGGCAGCGATCGTGACGGCCGACGAACCGGCCGCCCCGGCCGAGCCGGACATCTGGAGAATCAGGCCGGCGCCGGTACCGGCAAGGAGACCGGCGGCGAGACCTGCGGTGACCATTTTCTTGTTCATGAGGGTTCCTTCGGGGTGAGGGGTGGTGAGGAACATGATGAACGAGCAGGGTGAGACGCCAACCCGTTGTTGGTGAGAGAACGGTGAGAGACGCGAGACCTCGGTTCGGCGACGATCAGGCTGTGTCGAACGCGTCAATCAGCTTGAGCAGCGCTTGCTCGACCACTTCGCTGAGTGCGGGGTGGATCCACACCTGGCCCGTGGCCAACTCGTCGGCGGTGTTGCCGAGGTGAATGCCCTGCACGAGCAGCTGGATCAGGATGCTGGCCTGGTAGCCGATCACGTGCGCGCCGACCACTTTGCGCGTGCGCGGGTCGCCGATCAGCTTGCAGAAGCTGGTGGTGTCCTCCATCGCCCAGCCGTACGCCGCGCCTGCGTAGTCGTGGATGATGCTGACGTACGGCTCGTTGCCTGCCTTGGCCTGCTCCTCGGTGAGACCGACGGCGCCGATCTGAGGGCTGGTGAACACGGCGCGCGGCGCCGGCCGCTCGTCGTACGTGCGCAGGTCATCGGGATGGATCAGGTTGTGCCGCACCACGTTCGCCTCGCCGTTGGCCATGTGCTTGAGCTGGTGACGGCCGTTGATGTCGCCCAGCGCCCACACACCTGGTGCGGAGGTGCGACCATGTGCATCGACGGTGATGTTGCCGCGCTCGTCGGTGGCGATGCCCGCCGCATGCACCTGCAGCTGATCACTGTTGGGGATGCGGCCGGCGGCAACCAGCAGGACATCGCCCTCGATCGTGCGCTGGCCGCCATCGCACTGCACCTTCAGCCCGACCCCGTTGGCGGTCATGTAGACGCTCTCCACCTTCGTTCCCAGCGAGAGATCGAACCGCTCGTGGGCCAGTTCGGTGAATCGACGGGAGATGTCGTGGTCCTCTGCGGACAGCAGGTGGTGGCCCCGGTTGACGATCGTCACCTTCGAGCCGAGCGCCTGGAAGACGTGACCCAGTTCGGTGGCGATGAACCCGCCGCCGAGGATGATCAGATGCTCGGGCTGGGTGGCGATGCGCAGGATGCTGTCACTGGTGTGGAATGGAACGTGGTCGATGCCGGGCACGTCGGGCACGAACGACCGAGCGCCTGCCGCGATGACGATGCGCTCGCCACGAATGCGGACGCCGCCGACCTCGAGTTCGCGTTCACCGACGAAGTGAGCCGAGTGTTCGTACACATCGACGTTGGCCAGGCCGTGCCGATATTGGCGGCCTCCCTCGGCAATCGGATCGATGCGGCCGAACACCCGCTGCACGATCGATGGCCAATCGGCCCCGTTGAACTGCGTGTCGATCCCGTAGCGGGCATTGTCCTTCGCGTGTTCTGCGAGATCGGCCGGGTAGATCAGCATCTTCGACGGGATACAGCCACGGTTGAGGCATGTGCCGCCGAACGTACTGCGCTCGACCATCGCGATCCGCCACCCGTCCATCTCCGGGCAGATGATCGAGTTGCCGCTGCCGGCCCCGATGATGACCAGGTCGTACTGCTGCACGTCGTCGGCGGGGGCCTCGGGGTCAACAGGGTGCGGAGTGGTGCCCGGGGCGTGCGAACTCATCCCGTCAGGTTGCCACGCAATCGCCCCGCTCAGGCGCTCCGGCCTCAACTGGTCGCGTCGAGAGGCCGCTCGGGCACCCATCCCGCTTCTGGTCGGTGCGGATCGACACTCAGTGTCGATCTGACGCGACCAGTCCGAGAGTGCGTCAGTAAGCCGGCGGTTGCCAGTGCTTGACGAACTGGCGGCAGCGTGTGCGCGACGACTTCCCGATCGCTGCGCCGCTGCCGGCGGCGACAGCTTCGCCCAACCACCGCGCCACGGTCACCGGGGGCAGGCGCGACGAGCCCGTGCGGTCGATGGTGGCGCTGCGGCCATGGGTCCACACGTGGTGCACGTCCTCGAACAGGATCTCCAACGGCGCCTTGTTGCGAACCACTCGCCCGGACAACGGCAGCACCCTCAGGCGCAGCTGCGCCCGGTCGCCCAACACCGTCGCAGCGACGAACGGCGTGGCGGCGCGGAACGTGCCAGCGCGAAAGCGAGTCGATCCCTTGGTACGCACTCCGCCTTTCTAGCCGCCGCGATGCACCCACTCCCAGAACGTGAGAGGGTTTGCCTGTCGCCGCCAACGGGTACGTCTGGTCATTGCAACACCGCGTTGGTCGACGCCCGCGCCGTTCACAAGGAGACCGACATGACCGTCTACACACTGCCCGACCTGCCCTACTCGCCCGGCGCACTCGAGCCGCATTACAGCGGCGAGATCGTCTCGCTGCATCACGGCAAGCACCACGCCGCGTACGTCAAAGGCGCCAACGACACGCTCGCCGCACTGGACGCTGCACGTGAGGCTGGCGACTTCTCCACGATCAACATGCTGTCGCGCAGCTTTGCGTTCCACGTCAGCGGCCATGTGCTGCACAGCATCTTCTGGACGAACATGAGCCCCGACGGCGGTGGCCGCCCCGACGGCGAGTTGGCCGCGGCGATCGACGAAAACTTCGGTGGCTTCGAGGCGATGCAGGCACAGCTCACCGCCGCCACGGTCAACGTGCAGGGCATCGGCTGGGGCGCACTCGCCTGGGAACCAGTCGCCGGCAAGTTGGTCGTCGAGCAGATCCACGACCACCAGGGCAACGTCGGCGCCGGTTCGGTTCCGCTGCTGGTGATCGATTCGTGGGAACACGCGTATTACCTGCAGTACAAGAACGTGAAGGCCGACTTCGTGAAGGCGTTCTGGAACATCGCCAACTGGGAGAACGTGGCCGAGCGGTTCGCCGCCGCCCGCCTCGTCGCGCCAACGATCTGAGCCTCACTTCGCGCTCGAGGGAACCCGATGGCGCGCTCACGACTCTCTAGGTCTGTGATGAGCGACGCACTCGTGCCGATGGTCGGCGAGATCCAGTACCGCGATCCGTTCGATGTCGTCTACCACCGCGAGTTCCGCGCGATGGTGCGGCTCGCGACGGCACTGGTCGACTCGCCGGAACAGGCCGAAGAGGTCGCTCAGGAGGCGTTCGCCGTGCTGTACCTGAAATACCGGCTGGTCAACGACCCGGTCGCGTACGTGCGGGTCTGCGTGCTGAACGGCTGCCACAAGGTGCTGCGGCGGCGGCGCATCATGCGCCGCCAGCCACCAGTGGCCGTCGAACACGGCGAACTCGGGTTCAACCACGTGCTCGACGCGGTACGGCGCCTGCCCGCCCGGCAGCGCAACGCGATTACGTTGCGCTACGAGCTGCAGCTCAGTGATGCAGAGATCGCCGAGACGCTCGGCATGCCGATCGGCACCGTCAAGTCCACCCTTCATCGGGCCCTGGCCCGCCTGCGTAGTGAGGTCATCGAATGAACGATTTCAACGGCGAACAACTCGACCCGGCGGTCGACCGGCTGCTGCAACAGGCCTTCGCTGCCCGCCCCGGCGGCGCTGGCGGGCACGCCTCGCTCGCCGACGTACGCCAGCGCGCCCGCCGCCATCAGCGCCGCCGCGCTGGTGCCATGGTCGGCGCCGCTGCCGTCGTCGGCATCGGCAGTGTGGCGGTGCTCGCCAACCGCGGCGAGGCCCCCACCACCGCCGGCGACGATGGCGCGACCAGCACCACATCCGCCGGCTACTCGGCCTGCTCGAACCCCTCGGACGTCGGGCCGTTCGCAACCGACGCGGTCGCCGACACGTGGCCCGCGGAGGCGGCGACCACCGCGTTCGACGACTTCGTACCGGACGGGACGTACGTGTTGCCCACCTATACGACTGTCGAGTGGCCATCGACCACGGTGGCGCCCACGACGTCCAACTTGGGGACAGCGCCCGAGGTGATCGCCACGTCGGGCCTCGAGTACACCTCGACGACGTATCTCGACGGGCCAGGCGTGACGGTCCTGCGGTGCGTGCCCTCCGGCCAGTACCGCTGCCTGGGCAACACCGGCACCGACGACCAGGGCTACACCTACTTCGAGTACTGCGAGCCGGTCAGCCACGTCACCACCACCATGGTGCCGCCGGAAGCATTCGTGGGCTTGTCCGTCGTCATCGTCGACGCCAGCGGCGGCCAGGACGCGTCCGCTCAGGACATGTTGTCGCGGCTCAGCGGCGCGGGGTTTGGCCCCATCCTCCTCGTCACGGCCACGCGCACAGTCGAACAGACGATGCTGATGCCGACAGGCGACACAAGCGGGCTGGCAATCCTCCAGCAACTGACTGAGATCGACGGCTTCGACACCTGGACCCCGGACCTCATCGACGAAGCGCTGCCGCAAGGTGCCGTCGTCGTCGTGATCGGGCAGGACTACTGGGAGCGGATGGGGCTCGCTGTCACCACCGTTCCGTATCCATATCCGACGACGACGTGGCCGAACGTGCAAACGACCACTTCCAGCACTCCCTGAGACCCCGGGCGCTAGGCCCCACACCCCGAGTTGGCGGTGAGGTGCGGTGGTACCGCATCCCCCCGCCAACTTGCACGGGCACTACGCTGACGGACGTGCACGACGACCAAGCGGGCGATGGCTTCATCGAGGTGCCCGACGGCGAGACGCTGTGGCGTTTCGAGCCCGGCTTCCTGCGCTCCAACTGGACGTGCATCTGGGGTCGCGGCTGCAAGGGCATCCTCGATCATCCCGCGCAGGAGCTGCAACAGGGCTGCTGCAGCGTCGGCGCAGAGCTGACTGACATCGAGGAAGCGATGACGATCAGCGCTCTGGTCGCGACAATCCCACAACGATTGTGGGAACACGCCGACCAGAAGGATGCGAACGACGTGTTCAGCGACGAGACCCGATCGAACACGAAGGTCGTCGACGGCGCGTGCATCTTCCTCAACCGACCCGGCTTCGCGGGCGGCGCGGGCTGCGCGCTGCATCTCGCGGCCGTGGACGCAGGTGAGTCGCCGATCGACTGGAAGCCCTCCGTGTGCTGGCAGCTGCCCCTGCGGGTGGACTGGGAGATGCAGCCCGACGGGGTCGAGCACGCCACCGTTCGCCGGTGGTCGCGGGCCGATTGGGGCGACGACGGCGACACGATGGCCTGGTGCTGCACCGAGGAACCGGAGGCCTACGTCGGTGAACGGTCGGTGGTCGACTCCCTTGCAGAGGAACTGGCCGGCATCGCCGGGCAGGCCGTGTACGTGGAGCTCCGCAAGCGGATGGACCTCAGCGAGGAACGCCCGTCGGAAAGGTGACGTTGCACTCGGCCAGCCGGCGACAGGCGCGACGTTCGCGACGGATCGGCCACCACTCGTAGAGGAAGATCTCCATCGGCTTCCACATCGACACCCAGCCGAGCACCGACAAACCCTCGTGGATCACCTCGATCACGGGGTTCTTGCTCGCGCCGATCAGTCGCCCGGCGGCATTGAAGAACGCGATGGCACAGATGCCGATCACCAAGCTGATTCGCCCCTCACGCATCAGTTTGCTGAGCTCACGACCCGACTGCCACGCCCGATACTCGAAGTGGTTGTGCAGCCCGTTGACGATGGCGAGCTCGCGCCCGGCGAAGCGCCCATCGGCGACGTAGATCTCGACGGTGATCTCATGATCCTTGTCGAAGTCCTCCGCCCACTCCTCGATCCAGTCGGCGACTTCCTGGTTGAGCGAACGCTCCTCCAGCGGGGTGGGGTCCATCGGGTTGAAGATGCCCTCCACCGCGGCGACGCGCACCTGGATCGGGCTCTCGTTCAACTCGTCGTGAGTGCGCGGCCAGTTGCGTTGTTCCATGCCCCTCAGTCTCGCGGCCTAGTGGCCCCACCCCGGTGGACCCACCGGCGACCCGGGCGTGATCGGGTGGGTGTCAGCCGTTCTTGGGGAGCTCGGCCCAGGTCTTGACGCGGTCCTCGTTGGGCTCCTTGGGCAGGCCGAGCGCGCGCTCGCCGAGGATGTTGCGCTGCACCTGGTCGGTGCCGCCGTAGATCGGCGGACCCTGGGCGAACAGGCCCATCTCGGTCACGAACGCGAGCATCGGCTGGCCGGTGGCCTCGTCGAGCGCCTTGCGGTCGGCGGCGTTGTACGCGTGCAGCGTGCCGCCGGCACCGGCCAGGCGCAGGCCGAGATCCCGGCTCTGGCGCATGATCTCGCTCATCGAGAGCTTGGCGATGTTGGGGGCGCCCGCAATGTCGCGACCCGCCTGCTTCTCGCCCTTCAGTCGCAGCGCGAGCATCCGGCCGACCTCGTGCAGCGTGTGCAGTTTCATCAAGTCCTGACGAACAGTCGGCTGGGCGATCATGCCGTTGTCCTTGGCCATCTGGGTGAACAGCTTCACCGCACCGGACGCCATCGCTCCGCCACCACCCCCGCCCCCCGAGGGCCCGGCGGGGCGAGCGAAGGCGCCGACGCGCTTGGGCAGATCACCGGCGATCGTGCCGGCGTTGCACGCCGCGGCGGCACTGTGGCCGCCGGCGCCGAGGCCCGAGCGTTCGAACATCAGCGTGGTGTTGGCAACGGCCCAACCGTTGTGCAGGCCGCCGATCGTCGCATCGTCGCGCACGCGGGCATCGCTGAGGAACACTTCGTTGAACAGCGCGCGGCCGGTCATCTCCTTCAGCGGGCGGATGTCGACGCCTTCCTGGTGCATCTCGCAGGCGAACCAGGTGATGCCCTGGTGCTTGGGCACGTCGGGGTTGGTGCGGGCGATGAGCATGCCCATGTCGGCGATCTGGCCGCCGCTCGTCCAGACCTTCTGCCCGTTGACGATCCACTCCTCGCCGTCCTTGATCGCCTTGCAACCGAGACCGGCCAGGTCACTGCCCGCGCCTGGCTCGCTGAACAACTGGCACCACGCCTGCTGGCCGGTGACGATCGGCAGCACGTACGTGTCGATCTGCTCCTGGGTGCCGTGCACGGCGATGGTGGGCGCAGCCAACAGCATTCCGAGACCGCCGGGTGCCGCAACGGCGCCACGAGCAACCAGCTGATGACCAACGGCGATCCCGTCGTTCCGAGACAGGCCCTTCCCATAGGCGTTGACGGGCAGCGCGGGTGCAGCCCAACCTGCTCGACCGAGCAGTTGCCACCACTCGGCAACGGACAGCTCCGGGTCCCAGTTGGCGTCGATCCAGGCGTCGAGCTCGTCGATCAGTTCACTCATCTGCACAGCATTCCGCGTGGCAACGGGTAACAACGAACCCGACGATCCGGTTGCTGAACACCCTCGAAATGGCGTCGCGCTCCAAAGACGTCGGCCAGGTCTACGGCCCGAGCAGTGCGGCGGGGATGACGGCGATGCCGTCGGGGCGGCGGTAGGCGTCGGTGCCGGTGGTGATGACTGCTGCATCGAGCACGTCGGGCCCGAGGCGATCGCGCAGCCAGATCAGGTGGCGCACGTCATGGTCGTCGACGACAGGCGACAGCTTCACCTCCAGAGCGAGGCATCGTCCGTCGCGACGCTCGACGATCAGGTCCACCTCGTGTTCGCCACGGTGCATGCGAAAGTGGGCGACCTTGGCTTCCGCCCGTTGCGCATACACACGGACGCTGAGCGCCACCAACGACTCGAACAGAGTCCCCAGGAAGGGGCCGTCGCCGAACGTGCGGCCACCCTGATCATCGCCGGCGAGCAATGCGTCCTCATCGAGACCCAGGAGGGCTACCGCCAGTGCCGGGTCTGCCAGGTGATGCTTCGGGGCCGCTGCAAGCTCGTTGAGGTGTGAAGTGGACGGCAACCAACCGGGAACCGGGTCGAGTATGAACAGCCGCTCCAGTGCATCGCGGTACGCGGCGATCGTCGAGCGTGCGGGCTGCTCGCGAACACCAGGGGTCGCTGCGGCCGCGATCTTGGCATAGGTCGTGGTAGTGCTCGTCGCCGCGGCGTAGGCCGCCATCCAGCGCTTCAACGCGGCGGGGTTTCGTACTGCTGAACCAAGCTCGGCCAGATCTCGATCGACGACGCGAGCGAGATAGCTATCGAGCTGGGCGCGACGGACACGCGGCGGCAGGTCACGAATGCCGGGAAAGCCGGACGCCACGATCTCGTGGGTGTAGGTGCGCAGGCTGACCGATGTGTGGCCGAGGAGCCTCGGACGATGGCCTCTGAGCAACTCACTCAGGCTCACGGCAGGCGCGAAGCCACGCTCCGACAGGGCCAACGGGCGCATTCGCAGCTTCAGGATGCGCCCTGCGCCTGAATGTCGGCCCGGATCTGCAATCGATGCCGAGCCGGTGAGGATGAACTGGCCTGGGGTTGCGCCTGCGTCGACCGCCCGCCGCACGATGTCCCAGGTGAGTGGCAGGTGCTGCCACTCATCGAGCAGGACTCGCCGGCCGTCGGTCAATCGACTTGGCTCGGCCTCGACCAGCGTGCGGGTGGCCGCCGACTCCAGACGGAACTCCGCGTCCACCCGCTCGGCCGCGGTGGCGCTCTTCCCCACACCCTTAGCCCCTTCGAGCGACACGGCTGGCGCGCCTGCGAGCAGTTCGTCGAGCTCGCTGTCAATCACTCGTTGCACGTAATTCAGTGCACGCAGGGAAGCGCTCATGAACTCACTGTAGCCATCACCAGACACTCCCGGGAAGTTCTACACTACATTCTCGGCCAGTTCTACACTCCATTATCGGGGCATCCTGCACGACGACTTCGGTCCGCATCAGCCAGCAGCACAGCGGCCGCATGCCGGTGACTCCGCTCAGTCGAGTGGCGTGGCCAGCAGATCCGGTGCGAGTGCCGCGATCAACGCAGTCGCGATACCGGCGCCGCGCTCAACGACCGAACCGAAGGTGTACCCAGCCTCGATCGCGTTGTTCATCGGCGGCTCGCCCAGCGAACGCAACAGTGCGGTGGCGTCGCGCGAGATCGAGATCGGTTCCAGCGGCGGCAGCGCTTCAACTTCGCGCCAAATGTCGACCCGCGGGTTGCGAGTGCCCTTCTGGCCGTTGCGACGGCGCTGATTGCCGCGACTTTGCACTTGGCGGTTCATTCGTCGTCCTCGGTGAGCAGCTCGTCGGCACGCAGGCCGAAGGCGAGCCGTAGTTGATCGGTGTTGAGGTCGGCCATCGAGCTGCCCTTGGGCAGCACCAGCTGCGCAATGTGTCGCTTGCCGGCCACCACCTCTTCGACCTTCTCGTCGACCGTGCCGGGGCACACGAGGCGGTGGGAGATGACCGTCTTGCTCTGGCCGATGCGCCACGCGCGGTCGCGGGCCTGGTCTTCCACGGCCGGGTTCCACCACCGGTCGTACAGGACCACATGGTTGGCGTTGGTGAGGTTGAGCCCGGTGCCGCCCGCCTTCAGCGAGAGCACCAACGCGCCCGGACCTTCCAGCGCCTGAAACTGGCCGACCATGCTGTCGCGAACCGTCCGGCTCAGGCTGCCGTCGTAACACGCGACGGGGGTGCCGGTCAGCGTGGTGAGATGGTCGGCGAGGCGGCGGCCCCAGGTGGCGAAATGGGTGAAGATGAGCACGCGCTCGCCGGCGGTGAACACCGACTCGACGATCTCCTCCAAGCGAGCCAGCTTGCCGGAGCGGCCGGCCAACGGCTGCCCGTCGTCGCTGTAGGCGGCAGGGTGGTTGCAGATCTGCTTGAGCGCGGTGATCGCCGCGAGGATCGCACCCTCCTTCTTCTCGCCGAGCTCGCTGGTGACGTTACGCAGCAGATCGTCGAGCACTGCTTGGTACAGCCCGATCTGCTCGGGCGTCATCGTGCAGTGGTCGAGCTCGTCGATCTTGTCGGGCAGCTGCTTGGCGACCTCCGGCTCGGTCTTCGTGCGACGGAACAGCAGGATGCCGTTCAGCGCTCGTAGGGCACCCTCGCTGTCGCCCGACATTTGGGCGACGAATGCCGACCGTGGGCCGACGAGGCCGGGGTTGGTGAAGTCCATGATCGACCACAGATCGGCGACGCCGTTCTCAATCGGGGTGCCGGTGAGGGCCAGCTTGGTGCGAGCCGTGATGCGCCGCAGTTGTTGAGCGGTGTCGCTGGCGGAGTTCTTGATCGCCTGCGCCTCGTCGAGCACCAGCGTGCGCCAGGTGACGGCCTCCAGCAGTTCGACGTCACGTACAGCCGTGGCATAGGTGGTGATCACGATGTCGGCCTTGGCGAACTGCGCGGCGAACTCGCTCGCGGAGGAGCGGTTGATGCCGTGGTGGATGACCACCCGCAAGCCGGGCGCGAACCGGGCAGCCTCTGCGGCCCAGTTGCCCACGACCGCCGCGGGGGCGACGACCAGCGTGGTGCCGTCGCCGGCGACGCGTGCAAGGTGCGCGAGGACCGTGGGGGTCTTGCCCAATCCCATGTCGAGGGCGAGACAGCCACCCAGCTCGGCGGCATCGAGAAAGCCGATCCAGGTGAGCGCTTCCAACTGGTACGAGCGCAGCTCACCGACGAAGCCTTCGGGCTGGGCGACAGGCTCGGAGCTGGAGTCGGCGGCGCGACGCAACACGTCGTTGGCCCAGCTCTGGCCGTGCACGACGACGCCACCGGCGAGGCCCGACGAATCGAGCCCCATGCTGTGGCGCAGGATCTCGGCGCCGGTCATCCGCGTCTGGTCCTCGCGTTCGGCGAGCGCCACCGCGGCGGCCTCCAGATCCACTCGATCGAGCTCTACCCACTTGCCGCGCGAGTGCACCAGCGGACGAGCCTGCTTCGCAAGCCTCGCGATCTCTGCCGACGTCAGCTCGACGTCGTCGAACAGCACCGACCAGGCCACTGCGCTGAGCTGGTGCATGCCGACGACCGAGCCACCCTCGTTCTCCGCGAACAGGCGCAACGACGGGGTTGCCTTGCGACGCGAGATCTGCGGGGCGCGCACCTCGAACCCGGTCGCCACCAGGACTGGCCCGACCATCGTGAGGAAGTCCCACGCTTCGTCCTGACTGAGTGCGAGATGCCCGCGGGCGCGCACCCCGGCGCGGCCAAGGGCGGGGAAGACCCTCCCGAGCCGAGTCCACTCGGCCATCGCCGCACGGCTGCCCTCGGTGGCGCGCAGCGCCTCGTCGATCGGTACGAGCTTTGCCTTCGCCTGGCGGACGAACACCGACATCAGCCACACACCACCGGCGCCCGGCGGGTCGAGTTGCACCACCAATCGGGTGTGTGCGCTGTCGGTGACCGGGCGCGCCCACTGCTCGAAGCGGCGCGACATGTCGCGCGAGAGCGTGGCCTCGGTAGCGAAGGATGCACCGTCGAGACGGGCGAGCATCGAGTCGCCGAGATCGGTGATCGACTTGGCCGATGGTGGCTGCGCCTTCAGCTCGACCCGTTCCGCGGCCTCGGTGAGGATCGCCTCCACGACTGCGGTGAGCACAGCGACAGTCGTTGCGTGGCCGGGAGCGTTGCCCACGGCCACCACGGTGCCGGGCATCGCTGCTGCGAGCTCCTCGATGACAGTGCGCGTGAGGAACGCCGGCGCCCACCGCACCGATGCATCGGTGCCGTGACCGTCACGTCGAGGACTGACCTTCAACGTCGGGACCACCGAACCGCTGGCGACCAGCCGCACCCCTTCGACTGCGACGCGACCCAGCCACAACAGGCTTGGGCTGACACCCTCGGGTGGGCCGCCCCCGCCGATCGACACGAGCCAACCGAGCGCGCTGCGCATCGCGATGCTGACAGCTTCTGCCTTCGCTCCCGACGGCAGCGCCAGCCCTGGGTGCACGGACCAGCCGTTGGGCGGGCCACCGACGGCTTCGAGTCGGTCGGCGATGGAGTCGTTGGTCTCCGGCTCGGTACCTCGGCCGGCGGCCCACACGACCACCTGCCCGTCGAGCCACGAGGCCTGCAGCTGCACCTCGCCGGGCTCGAGGTACTCCCACGACAGGTCGTCATCGTCATCGAGCTCGGCAAGGATCGGAGACGGTGCAAGCGGACGCAGGCGAGCGGCAGTGCGGTGCAGGTTCTTCAGCGTCTCGGCGAAGTCGGCCACCACCTGATCGCGCTCGTCGCCCTGAATGCCGCGCACCGAGGCGAGGTCGTCCTCCGCGTCGCCGATCAACCGATCGAGCACCGCCAGCGTGATGGCTTCATCGGTCTCGAACAACGCGAGATCGGCTGCCGAGGCGCGCCCGTCGGCGATCGACCAGATGGCCGTTTCGAGTTGTCGTACCTCTGCCATTGCGCTCCGTCTGAGTAAGCCGCTCGACGACGAGGGGCGGGCGATGCCCGCAAGCCGATCGGGTCGTTGCCAGTGCGCCGGACGGGCCCGATGGCCCCGGCCGGCGGCGAGCGTGGCCGGACCTCGGGCAATCCCTCGGCGCGACGTGGCTGGCAGCGACGAACGAATGATACGCCGCGAATCAGGCGACGCGTTCCGCGAGCGCGAATCCGTTCAGCTCGTGAGGCGAGTCGCGAGATAGTGATCGATGTCGTAGACGTTGCCCTCGAGGTAGCTGAACGGGCCACGCGCAGCGCCGCTGTGGTGCAACGCACGCCACACGCCTTCGATCACCGGGCGATCCTCGGCGTTGACGGTGTCGATCAGCTCCAAGATGCGCTCGACCACACCGGCGCGATCCGCCTCGGCGGACCACAACTCCGGCGCCACCGCCACCGACCAGCGGATGTGCACCTGCCCGACGCCGAGCGGGCTGAGCACCAGGTACCAGAGCCAGTCGGGTTGCAGCTGGACGACGTGCGTGGGGTAGACGGCGGCGAGCACGGTGCTGTGGCGCCACGTTCCCTCCAGCGTGGTGTTCACGGGGTGCGCGACACCGTGGGAGCTCGCCGGGTCGTCGACCGCGACGTGGCACGTGTATCCCTCGCCACCTGGACGGACCGTTGTGCCGGCAGTGCTGTCGCTCTCCTTGGCGAACGAGTTCCGATGCACCTTGAACACGTGGTAGGCGTCGAGGAAGTTCTCGGCGAGGCACTTCCAGTTGGTGTCCCAGACGTCGGTGCCTCCGGCGACGGTGACGTACTCCGCCGCGTGGTAACGGCCGAGCACCTCACCAAGCCCGGCGAGCCGCGGCGCAAGTGCCGTGGGCGATGCAGCCTGGCTGACGTACACGAAGCCTTCCCACACCTCGGTGGGCAGCGCCGCCAGGCGATGATTGGCGGGGTCGAACACCGTGCCATCGGCTTCCAGCGATCCCTGCATGTAGGGCGCCGCAATGCACTGACCATCGAGCCGGTACACCCAGGCGTGGTAGGGGCAGGTGAACCGTGCAGCGGAGCCGTCGCCACCGACGAGTTGTGCGCAGCGGTGAGCACAGACGTTCGCGAACGCCCGCACCTCGCCATCGTCGCCACGGGCAACGATCACCGACAGCAGCGAGTCGTCGTGTGGCGAGGGCACCTCGCGGGTGATGTAGTCGCCCACTCCCGGCAGGTCGGCGGTGCGCCCGACGCACAACCACTCGCCGGCGAAGATGCGCTCCCGTTCACGCGACAACACAGCCGGCTCTGTGTACGCGCCGGGCGGCAACAGCGTCGCCCGGTCGGGCGGCAACAGAGCGTGCGCTGCGAGCTGAGCGAACAGTTCGTCGATCCGGGTCGCGGTCATCGGTTGCGGACGCTACCCGCCACGCAGAGGTTGGCGATCGCTCAGACGTTGGCGATGTAGATGATCTCGCCCGTTGCGGTGGCCGAACCCTTCGCGGGCTCGACGGTGATCGCCCACGCAGTCGGATCGGCCGGCGCGTCGAGGCGTCGGTGAACGTCGCCATCGTCGGCAGGGTCGAGCACGTACATCGCCATCGAGGCGTCGGCCGTGATCAGCCACAGCTCGTAGGCCTTGTCCGCGGGGGTGGCCGGCAGGTTCTCACCGATCAGCACCGCCTCACCCAGCTGGTTGGACCACGCCACCTTGAAGGTGCCGTCGCCGCCACCCTGGTTCTCGAGCGTGATCACCTGCGAGTCGGGCTGCTCGAGGACCCTGGCGAGGTCGCTGGAGAACGAGTCGGGCTCGTCACGCCTGTTCAACGCCGCAACACCCACGACGAGGGCGATGATCGCCGCTGCGGCAGCCAACATCGGCGCCCATGACGATCGTCGCCGCAGGGCCGGCGCGAGTGAGGGCGACAGCTGGCGGGTGACGGCGACATCTGCCATCACTCGATCCTTCAACGACGACGGCGGCGCAACAGCCAGCGACGAAGCCACCTGGGTGAGCGTGGCGCGCAGCTCCTGCACGTCAGCGTGGCAGACCTCGCACGAGCCGTAGTGCCCTTCGAATGCCATCCGCTCACGGTCGTCCAACGCGTCGAGCGCATAGGCCGCGGCGAGGTGGTGGACGTCGATCTCGGTCATTGCGCACCTCCCAACTCATCTCGAAGACGAATCATCCCGTCTCGGATCCGGCTCTTCACCGTGCCCTCGGCAACGTCGAGCAACACGGCGACCTCCCGATACGTGTGCCCACCGAAGTAGGCGAGTTCCACTGCTTCGCGCTGCAGATCCGAGAGCTGCGCCAACGCTCGCCGAACTCGAACCTGCTCCATTGACGATTCCACCTCGGCCGCGACCACATCGTGCTCGCGGACTGCGTGGTTGGCGTCGCGATCCTGGCGGACACGGTGTGCCTGCTCGCTACGGACGCGGTCGATGGCCCTGCGGTGGGCGAGCGTGGCCGCCCAGGTTCGGGCCGAACCCTTGGTGCCGTCGAATCGCGCGGCGAGGCGCCACAGCTCGACGAAGACCTCCTGCGCAACCTCCTCGGCTTGCGCAGGGTCGCGCACCACCTTGAGCACGACGCCGTAGACGAGCGGCGACAGCTGGTCGTACAGCTCACCGAACGTGGACTGGTCACCCCGGCCTGCTCGGCGCAGCAACGAGCCACATGGATCCTCGACGTCCACGTCGGCATCGGCCGGGCGCGAACGAATCGCCCTCAGGACGCCCATGGCAACACCCTTCGCGGGCGGCCGAATCGTGTCGACATGCACTCCATTCGACACCACACCCGATCCGGATGGGTGGATTCTCGATCGCGGCCGAACGAACTGTCGCGTCAGTGCTGGTGCGGAACGTGCCCCGCCTCGCGATGCACGTGATGGGTCTCGGTGACCACCAGCCGATCGCCGAGGCGGGTGAGGCCGACGCCGAAGGTCTCGAGCAGGTGATCCGGTGTGAGCACGTCGTGCGGTGGACCCTCCGCGATCACTCGGCCGGCGAGCAACAGCGCGCGGTCACAGACCAGCGCCTCCCCGATGTCATGGGTGGCGGTGATCAGCGTCGCGCCACGATCGCGTTCCGACTGCATCGCAGCCAGGAACGCCTCGCGGCCCGCGGCATCGAGACCGGCCGTGGGCTCGTCGAGCACCAGCAGTTGTGCTTCGCGAGCCAGCACCTGCGCAAGGTACACACGCTGTTGCTGACCGCCCGAGAGGTCGCGCAGCGGCCGCAGCGCCAGGCTCGTGACACCCATCCGTTCCATGGATTCGTGCACCAGGCGCTCGTCCTCGGCACTCGCCCGGGCGAACCGGCCGCGATGATCGAAGCGGGCCATCCGCACGACATCGATCGAGCGCAGCGGCAGGACGAAACCGCTGGCGTGGAACTGGCCCAGGTAGGCAAGGCCGCCGTGATGCACACCTGGCGGGTTGCCGAGCACCGTCAGTTCACCGGCCACGGGTGCGAGCAGTCCAGCGATCGTGCGCAGCAGCGTGCTCTTGCCCGAACCGTTGGAGCCCACCAGCGCAAGCGACGACCCGGCCGCCACCGACACATCGATGCCCGTGACGACGGCGCGTGAGTGGTACCCGACGGCCAGCGCCCGGGCCAGGAGCGGCGCGCTCACGAGGCGGCCACTGCATCGAGCGGCGCGATGGTTGCGCGGCGAGCGACGAGTGCATCGCTCACGGCCGTCACGGTGAACACGACGAAGAAGATGGCCACCGCTGTCAGCACCACCGACGCGCCGGCCGCGTAGCTGAAGTGGTACGAAGCGAGCAGCCCGATGTAGGTGGACAGGGCACCGGTGCCCGCCGCGATGAGCATCATCGCCCCGACTCGACGGGCCAGCAACGCACCGACCCCGGCCGGCGCCAACAGCATGCCGAACACGAGCAGCGTGCCGACCGTCTGGAACGACACGATGACCGTCGCGGCGATGAGCAGGAGCATCAGGTTGTGGTGCAGCCGGGCAGAGAAGCCCATCACCTGTGCGAGATCGGGGTCGAAGCACAACAGCAGGAACGGACGGGCGAACACCGCTCCGGCGATGAGCACCACCGCAGTCGCGACCGCCTGGATCGCGAGGTCGCGCGACGAGATGCCGAGCAATTCCCCGAAGAGGATCTTGACCAGGTCACCGGTGAATGACGTCGAACTGGACACCATCACCACGCCCAGGGCGAGGAGCCCGACGAACAGCAACCCGATGGCGGTGTCGGAGGAGAGCCGCGAGCGCGCTGTGATCAGCCCGACGCCGCCGATCATCGCACCGGCGCCGACAGTTGCACCGAGCATCGGCGGGAGCCCGAGCAGCATTGCCCCGGCCACGCCGGGGAGCACACCGTGCGCCAGAGCGTCACCGATGAACGCCAGCCCGCGCAACACCACGTACGTGCCGACGACTGCGCACGCCACCGACACGAGTACGCCGGCGAGCAGTGCCCGCTGGAGGAAGGCGTTGTCGAGGAACGGCTCGACCGCCCAGTTCATCGTGACATCCGCATGAACATTATGGCCGGAGGGCGGCAGCGACGGTGTTCGCGATGCTGAGCATGAACCCACGATACGTGCCGTCGTCAGGAAGGTTGTGCGTCCCCAACTCGACCACCTCAGCGCCGGTCTCGTCAGCGATAGCCACGACAACGCTCGGGGAGGTGCCGAGCTCGGTGAAGATCACCCGGACACCGCTCGCCTCGATCGCCGACTTGAGATCTGCGAGCTCGCCGGCCGACGCCTCGGCCTGGGAGGAGAGCGACGGCACCACCGCTCCGACCAGGGTGAAGCCGTACTGATCGGCGAAGTAGCCCAGTGACTCGTGCCCAGTGACCAGCTTGCGGTCGTCTTCGGCCACTACTGAGAGCACGTCGGAAACCTCGGCATCGAGTGCCTCAAGATCGGCGCGGACCGTGTCGCCACGCGCACCGACGTCGATTCCTGCTGCGGCGAGGGCAGGCACCAACGCGTCGACCACGGCCTCCATCACCACAGGGCTCATCCACAGGTGAGGATCATCGCTGCCCACGCCACCCTCTGATGTCTCACCTTCGCCGACCGTGCGCACATCGATGTGGTCACCGGCGAAGAACACGTCCACGCCGTCGTCGGCCGCCTCGGACAACGCGCCCGCCAGCGACTCCTCGAGCTCGAGTCCGTTGGCCACGACCAGGTCGGCCGACGACAGTGCGGCGATGTCCTTGGCCGACGGTTCCCAGTCGTGCGGATCGATCCCGTCGGGGATCAGCACCTTCACCGTGGCGGCGTCGCCCACCACGTCTCGCACCACGGCGCCGAGCACCGAGTAGGTGACCACGACGGTCTTCGTGCCATCGGGAGCCGCGCCATCATCGCCGCAGGCAACCAGCGGCAACGAGGCGGCGATGACGAGTACGGCAATCGCCCGGCTGTTGGGAATGAGAAGCATTCCAACATCATACACAGAATGGGAGTCGTTCCGATTACGAGTCGTAACCGCAACCGCAACGAGGCACACCACCGTTCGTGTCGCGTCCGCGACGACCAGAAAGGGCGCTCAGACACGCGACACGGACTGCCGTGACCGCAACCTTGGCGACGGCCGAGCCGATTCGACGCTGCTGTCGTGGGGATATCGTGGGCACATGTCCGCTACACGAGGTCTCGGGCGCGCAGCCGCAAAGGTGCGCGCGTCGATGGATCTGGCCTCCGCAACGGCGAGGGCCGCAGTGTTCGCGCGAACCCTGAAGGCCGAGTACGAGGCCGGCAAGGCCGAGACAGCAGCCACCGGATCACCCGCTGGCGACACCGATCAGGCCGATGCCGAGGCCGTGGCCGATGTCATCCGGGGTGTGGATTGGGCCAAGGTTCGCTCGGCAACCGGGGAGAAGGGCGCCGAAGCCGCTCAGGCGATGAAGTCGATGGCTGCCGAGGTGGATTGGGCCAAGGTGCAACCAGTCGCAGCCAAGGTCTCCAGCGCGCTCATCGCGGCGGTTGCCAGCGGCCAACTGGGCATCGGCGGCCGCCTCGCCGCGCCGGTGGCGCGGGCGATCATGAACGATCGGAACCTTGCACAGCGCGTGAGCGCACGCCTCGCAGCTGACCCCGAGCCGCTCCCCGACTTCCGTCCTGCCATCCGTGGCGCGATCGACACCACCGCCCACGAGTAACGGCCACCGCGATCCGGCAACTCGTGCGATCAGAAGACGAAGTCCTTGGGGATCACGACGATGCCGCGATCGCTGATCGTGAACCGGGCGGCATCGCCCGCAGCGTCGAAGCCGACGCGGGCACCCGAAGGGATGTGCACGTTCTTGTCGACGATGCAGCGGTTGATGCGCGCACCGGGGCCGATGGTGACACCCGGGAACAGCAGGCTGTCGGTGACGTGCGCATCATGATGCACGCGCACTCCCGAGGAGGCGATCGAGCGCTCGACATGCGCACCGGAGACGATCGAACCCGCGCACAGCAGGCTGCCGTCGACGTACGACGGCTCGCCGCCCGCGCCACGCGAGATCTTCGCCGGCGGCAACGGCTGGTGGCTGGTGTACACCGGCCACTCATCGTTGTAGAGGTTGAACACCGGCACAGGTGACAGCAGATCCATGTTGGCGTCGTAGTACGAATCCAAGGTGCCGACGTCGCGCCAGTAGCCCTTCTCGCGGTCGTCCTGGCCCGGGACGATGTTCGTCGAGAAGTCGTACACGTGGGCCACGCCCTGCGCGGTGAGCGCGGGGATGATGTGGCCGCCGAGGTCGGTGTGCTGATCGTCCTCGCCCGCGGGTGACACGATGTCGATCAGGGTCTTGGTGTCGAACACGTAGTTGCCCATGCTCGCCAGGCACTGCGACGCGTCGCCGATGATCGTTGGGGGGTTCGGCGACTTCTCGTGAAAGGCCACGATCTTGCCGGCCTCGTCGGCCTCGATCACACCGAACGACTTCGCCTCCTCGTAACCGACCGGGATGGCCGCAACCGTGACGCCCGCACCGGACGCGAGGTGCTGCTCGACCATCTGGCCAACATCCATGCGGTAGATGTGGTCGGCGCCGAACACGCACACGACGTCGGGCATCTCGTCGGTGATCAGGTTGAGGTTCTGGTAGATGGCGTCGGCCGAACCAGCGAACCAGTGCGGCCCGCGGCGCATCTGGGCGGGCACGGGCGTGACGTAGTTACCCAGCAGGCCGCTGAAGCGCCATGTCTGGCTGATGTGACGGTCGAGGCTGTGGCTCTTGTACTGGGTGAGGACGACGATCTTCAGGTACCGCGAGTTGGCGAAGTTCGAGAGCGCGAAGTCGATGATGCGATAGCTGCCACCGAACGGGACAGCCGGTTTCGCGCGATCCTCCGTGAGCGGCAGCATGCGCTTGCCCTCTCCGCCGGCGAGGACGATGACGAGCACCTTGGGTTCGGCCATGTGCGGAATGTACCGCGTCGCTGCGGGGTACAGGACGATCAGTTACGGTCATTCTTCGTGAAGGTGCTGTTCGTCACCCCCGAGTGCTACCCGTTGGTGAAGACGGGCGGCCTCGCCGACGTGGCCGGTGCTCTGCCGTCTGCGCTCGCCGGCTTCGGGGTCGATGCACGGGTGGTGCTGCCCGCATACCCCGGTGTGCGCGAGCAGCTGCTCGGCACTCGCAAGGAGGCAAACCTGCCGAAGCTTTTCGGCGGCAGCGGTGCGCTCGTCAGTGGCAGCACCACCGACGGCCTGCCCGTGTGGTTGATCGAGGCCCCACATCTGTTCGATCGCAAGGGCGGCCCGTACCTCGGGCCCGATGGGCACGACTGGCCCGACAACCATCTGCGTTTCGGCGCCCTGAGCTGGGTCGGCGCCCAGATCGCACTCGGAAAGATCGCAGGCTGGCAGCCCGAGCTCGTGCACCTGCACGACTGGCAGGCTGCCCTCACGGCCGCGTACCTGCACTACGCCCGGCCAACCGCACCGGCTCCCGCCTCGCTGCTCACGATCCACAACCTCGCCTTCCAAGGCCTGTTCCCGGCGGACCGGTTGGCGTCGCTCGGCCTGCCGCCTGCAGCGATGGAGGTCGACGGGATCGAGTACTGGGGCAATCTCAGCTTCCTGAAGGCGGGGGTGCAGTGGGCCGATGCAGTCAGCACGGTCAGCCCCACCTACGCACGCGAGGTGCTGACTCCCGAGCAGGGATTGGGCTTCGATGGCGTGCTGCGCGCCCGGCCCGACCGCCTGATCGGCATCGCCAACGGCATCGACGACGCACTCTGGAACCCCGCCGCCGACCCGGAGCTGATCTCTCCGTACTCGGCTCGACGGCTGCCGGCGAAGGCCGCGAACAAGACCGCGCTGCAGGTGGAACTGGGCCTCCACGTGCGCGTCGATGCTCCCCTGTTCTGCGTGGTCAGCCGGCTCACCACCCAGAAGGGCCTCGACCTGCTGCTGGCCGCGCTCCCCCGCCTCCTCGCTCGCGGCGCACAGCTCGCCGTACTGGGCAGTGGCGACCGTGCGCTGGAGGACGGCTTCCGTCGTGCCGCCGAAACCCATCCGGGCCAGGTGGCCGTGCAGATCGGCTACGACGAGGGGCTCTCGCATCGCTTCCAGGCCGGCGCCGACGCAATCGTCGTCCCGTCGCGGTTCGAGCCGTGCGGTCTCACCCAGTTGTACGGCCTGCGCTACGGCACGCTGCCCGTCGTCGCCCGAGTGGGCGGTCTGGCCGACACGGTGATCGACGCCAACGAGGCCGCACTACGCGACGGCGTGGCGACCGGCTTCCAGTTCAGCCCGGTGGAGGCCGACACGCTCGCGGTCGCGATCGAGCGCGCCTGCGAGCTGTTCGCCGACACGCTTGCCTGGCAGCGAGTGGTCAAGCGGGCGATGACCCGCGACGTCGGCTGGTCCGTCGCCGCCGGCGCCTACCACGCGCTGTACCGGCACCTCATCGCCCACTGAGCGGCAGCACCTCCCGGTGTGCGCGGTATGGGCCGGCGGTCACTCGTCGCCGGAGAAGGCGGACGCGATGTCGAGGAGGGCGAACCGCGCTTGCGTGCCATGCTCGCCGTCGACACGCGTGTGACCGAAGAAGAGCATCGGGCCGTTGGTGGCCGTCACGATGTGCTGCCCCTCCGCTTCGAACTCGTCGGTCAACTGCTGCGCGACGTCTCGGTGGGCGCTCCAGCTGTCGAACACGTACACACTGGCGCGCAGATTCGGGTCCTCGCCGCGGTAGCCGACGCCGGCGAGCGCACCGACTTCATCCACCGGCAGCTCGGGCTCGCCTTCCTCCAGCGCGACCCGGGTGCGCCCAGGGTCCATCAGGCCGCGCAGGCGACTCAGTTGCCGGGTGACGAGTTCTTCACTCACTGTGCTGCTCCATGGGGTCGATGAACAGAATTCGAGCGATCACAACGCCGCGACCTTGTCGCCGTCGAGGTCGTCGTTCACGCACTGCAGGGCCTTCGCCCACGCACCAGCCTTCAGCTGAACGACCAGGGCGTTCCATATCTGCGCGGCGAGTTCGGGCGAGTCGTTCTTCGTGTCCGTGCGGTACTTGACGAACTCGGTCTTCAGCGCGTCGATGTTGCCGCCGAAGTAGCTGCTGGCAACGACGTCCTTGGTGACCTTCCCGGCCAGCGCCACGATCAGTTCGTGGTTGCTGCCGTAGTTGGTGCGCACGATGCCGACATCGGCGCAGATGATGCGGGTGAAGTACTCGGTCATGCCTTCGTTGACGTTGAAGCCGAGGGTGCTGAGCACTGCGTCGCTCGAGTACTTGTGCATGCCCTCGTGGATCACCGTGCCGGCGTTACCACTATTGCGTTCCACCCAGATGCGGCCGGCGCTGTCGACGAACCCGTTGATCGCGTCCTTCTTCGGCGTCGGGCTGGCCCGGAACCATGTCTGCTCGCCGTAGTGCGCCACGCCAGCGCGGTCCCAGTCGGCGGCCGCCACGATGCCGATCTGGCCCTCGACCTTCTTGCCGGCCATCACCGCGTCGGCGACGTACGTTCCCATCTTGTCGCGGATCAGCTCGTCGGCCTTGGTGGGCGCTGTGTGCTCTGCGCCCCCCTCGCCGAGTTCGGGGGTGGTGTTCGGCTGATGCATGCCGATCTGCGTCATGAACGTCAGGTAAGCGTCCGGGCCCAGGGCACCTTCGGCCTGGGTCATGATTGCGTCGTCCGACCAAACGGCCTTCTTCTGCTCGCCGGTGGCGACGGCGATCGCCGGCTGCAGATCGGCCAGCGTGAACGACGACCAATACTTGATGGCCAACGCGAGCAGCGACTTCAAGGGCGCCGCAACCGCCAGGCTCGCCTCGACGAAGTCTTTGGCACCGATCTTGCCGGCAACCGTCTTCATCAGACCGTCGTCGAGGATCGTCGCCTCCCACTTGGCCTTGTCGATCATGGCCAGGCCCTCCTGGCGCACCTCTTCTCGCGACTTGATGTGGAAGAACACCATCACGTCGTCGAAGAAGCTGCGCTGCACGGTGGCCCCGTCGAACGACCGCCGCACCGTTGGGCAGCTGGAGCAGGTGCAGCCCTTGTCGTGCGAGCCCATGGAGCGGTGCGCAGCACCGCCCTGCTGCAACGTGTGGGTGAGCTCGTGGGCGAGAAGGTGGGTGCCCTCGTTCCCTGCGGGCACCCGCCCCTGGAAGAACACGTCGGCGCCGACAGTGAAGGCGGACGCACCGATGGAGCGACTGAGCTTCGTGGCCTCGCTGCCCTCGTGAATGCGGACGGCACCGAAGTCGGCGCCCATCGCGGATTCCAGCGGCGCACGCACCGACGGCGCCAGCGGGCTGCCGCCGCCGCGCATCGACTGGATACGCGATTCGGTAGCGGCGTCGAGTTCGCCACCCTCTGGGCCGACGGACATCGCCGGGTCGGGTCGGCGAGCAACCTGTGGCGCACCGCTGAGCGCTGCGGTGCCACCGAGCCGCGCGACGACCTCGGCTGCAACCCGGTCGGCCTCGATCTCGTACGCGTCGTCATGCGCGCCGACGGCCATCTTCGCCTGCACACGCACTGCTCCGGCTGCCGGCGCGGCCCGCTCGTGCGCGGGCGCCTGCTCGCGGACGGCATCGCGGATTCTTCCGCCCGCGTCGTCCTGCGCTGCCATGCGTTGACCCTACACCTCTGCGGCAGCGACTCGTCGCCGCCGATCGCTGGTACGACAGCGCGCCCGGCGGCAGCCGTTGCTAGCGTCTTGGGTACAACTGAATAACCCCCTGCGGGGTTGGGTGAAATTCCCTATCGGCGGTGAAAGCCCGCGAACCCCACACGACAAACGTCAGCAACTTCGACGTGTGTGGGGCCGATCCGGTGAGATTCCGGGGCCGACGGTCATAGTCCGGATGGGAGCAGGGTTTTCGCATGCGATTCGGTCGCGCCGCCATGTCCGTGAACGGGCAGGCGGCTCTGCCGCCTTGTCCGCGTTGCCGTACTTCTGCACACCTCGCACCCGGCAACGAGAGGACAGGACTGGCTGATGTTCACAGGAATCGTGGAAGAGATGGGCGAGGTGGCCGCGTTCGACGGCGGCCGACTGCGCATCGCCGCGCACACCGTGTTGGAAGATGTGCACCTGGGCGACTCGATCGCCGTCAACGGATGCTGCCTCACGCTGGTGGCGCAAGGCGACGACTGGTGGGAGGCCGACGTCAGCGACGAGACGCTGGCCCGCACCAGCCTGCGCGGCATCGCCGTCGGCTCATCGCTGAACCTCGAACGGTCGGTCCGCCTCGCCGACCGGCTGGGCGGCCACATGGTGCAGGGCCACGTCGACGGTGTCGGCGAGGTGCTCGCACCCGTCCCCGACCTGCAGGTGCGCATCCCCACCGAGTTGATGCGGTACGTCGTGGAGAAGGGTTCGATCACTGTCGATGGCGTCAGCCTGACCGTCGTCGCACCGACAGTCGACACGTTCACGGTGGCGATCATCCCCCACACCTCGGCTGTGACCACGCTGGGTGCCAAGCAACCCGGCGACCGGGTGAACATCGAGGTGGATGTGCTCGCCAAGTACGTCGAGCGCCTGCTCGCCGACCGCCTCGATCGGGCACTGTGATGAGCGCCTTCGACGACATCACCAGCGCGATCGCCCACATTGCACGCGGCGGCATCGTGGTGGTCGCGGATGACGAGGACCGCGAGAACGAGGGCGATCTGATCATGGCCGCCGACGCCGCGACCCCGGCGGCGATCGCGTTCTTCGTGCGCTACACGTCCGGCGTGATCTGCGCCGCCCTGCCGGCCGAGCGCTGTGATGCGCTCGAACTGCCGCTGATGGTGCCCCCCGCCGACAACGCAGACCAGTTCGGCACGGCCTTCACGGTGACGGTCGATCTGGCCCACGGCACCACGACGGGCATCTCCGCAGCCGACCGGGCCGCCACGTTGCGAGCACTGGCCGACCCCGCCACGCGGCCGGTCGACCTGCACCGCCCGGGCCACATCTTCCCCCTCCGCGCACGGCCCGGCGGGGTGCTCGAACGGCCCGGTCACACCGAGGCCGCAGTCGACCTCGCCCGCCTCGCCGGCCGCGAACCGGCCGGCGTGCTCAGCGAACTCGTGCTCGACGACGGGAGCATGGCCCGGCTGCCCGACCTGGTGCTGTTCGCCCGCGCACACGGGCTGCCACTGATCTCCATCGCCGACCTCATCATCCACCGCCACCGCCACGACCTGGCGACCATCGCACAGTAAGGACACCCGACCATGACCACCTACCACGGACAGACCAACGCCACCGGCCTTCGCATCGCACTGGTGTGCAGCCGGTTCAACGACCTCATCGTCGGGCGCCTCGAGTCGGGTGCCCGAGACGCGCTCACCCGCGCGGGCGCCGACCCCTCCACGATCGACACCGTGTGGGTGCCCGGCGCGTGGGAGATCCCGGTCGCCGCGCAGGCGCTGGCGGCGACAGGCCGCTACGACGCGATCGTCGGCCTCGGCGCTGTCATGCGCGGCGCCACCTACCACTTCGAGGTGATCGCCAACCACAGTGCCGCCGGACTCGCCCGCGTCGCCCACGACTCCGGCGTCGTCGTCACCAATGGCATCATCACGGTCGACACCATGGATCAGGCGCTGGAGCGCGCCGGCAGCAAGGCCGGCAACAAGGGCGCCGACGCTGCGATGGCCGCGGTCGAGACGGTGAACGTGATCCGAGCTGCCCTCGCCGGCTGAGCTCGTCTGCTGAACGCGTCGACTGGTTGGGGCCCGCCTGCCAGCGGAGCCTCGCCACTACACGCGTTCGATGATGGTGGCGGTGGCCATGCCGCCGCCGGTGCACATCGTCACCAGGCCGGTCTGCAGGTCGCGACGCTCGAGCTCGTCGAGCAGCGTGCCGATCAGCATCGCCCCGGTGGCGCCGATCGGGTGGCCCAGCGCCATGGCGCCACCGTTGACGTTGACCGTGTCCCAATCGGCGCCGGTGTGGCGCAACCACTTCATCAGCACTGCGGCGAACGCCTCGTTGACCTCGAACAGGTCGATGTCGGCGAGCGTCATCCCGGCCTTGCGTAGCACCAGGTCGGTGGCCGGCCCGGGGGCCGTCAGCATGATCACCGGCTCGTCACCGGCGACAGCAGCCATCGTCACCTTTGCTCGCGGCGTCATCCCGTGGGCTGCCGCATACGACGGCGAGGCGAGCAGCACGGCTGCCGCGCCGTCGACCACACCCGACGAGTTACCGCCGTGGTGCACGTGGTTGATGGCCCCGATGTGGGGGTAGGCCTTGCGCGCCGTGTCGTCGATGGAGAGCTCGCGGCCGCCCATCGTGTGGCCACCCATGCCGGCGAACGCGGGCTGCAGCTTGGCGAGGTCGGCGAGCGTGGTGCCCGCACGCGGGTGCTCGTCGTGATCCAGCGCGAGCGTGCCGTCGTCGTGGAAGATCGGCACGAGCGAACGATCGAAGCGTCCTTCGGCGATTGCCGCGGCCGCACGGTTCTGGCTGTCCACCGCCAGCTGATCGAGTTCTTCACGGTTGAAGCCCTCGACGGAGGCGATGAGGTCGGCGCTGATGCCCTGGGGCACCATGTCGTACTGGTCGCGCAGATGGTTGTTGTTGGCGGTGAACCCGTCGACGTGCATCGGGGCGGGGCGCGACATGCTCTCCACACCGCCGGAGACGACGAGGTCCTGGAAGCCGGCGAGGATGCCCGCTGCGCCGAAGTTGACGGCCTGCTGGCCCGAGCCGCAGAAGCGGTTGAGCGTGACGCCGGGGGCCTGGATGCTCCACCCCGCGTCGAGCGTCGCCATGCGGGCGATGTCCATGCTGTGGTCGCCACTGCCGGCGCCGCAGCCCATGATCACGTCGTCGACGTCTGCGGTGTCGAAGCCATTGCGACCCTGCAGTGCGTTGAGCACCTGGGCGAGGATGCGCTGCGGGTGCACGTTGTGCAACGCACCGGTCTCCTTGCCCTTGCCTCGCGGCGAACGAACGGCGTCGATGATCCAGGCTTCAGTCATGAGGCCACGGTAACCCCGGCCTGCGGTGCGGCCCGAAGCGGGACAGCCAGGTGGTCTACTCCGACGGCCGGACGACGACCACCGGGCAGTGCGCGTGGTGCACGCAGGCGGTGGAGACGGAACCCAGCAGCAGCCCGGTGAAGCCGCCATGGCCCCGCGAGCCGACTACGAGGAGATCGGCATCCTTCGACGCATCCACGAGCGAGTAGGCGATGGAGCCCGTCTCGAGGCGGCGTTCCACCGCGAGGCCGCGCTCGACAGCGAGTCCCTCGGCCTCGTCCAAGGCAAGCCGCCCGGCTTCCTGGAGTTGATCCAGCACGTAGCCGCCGCCATAGGGTTCGGCCACGGACAGGCCCAGTTGAACGCTGTGCATCAGCACCAGCACACTCCCGCGCAGCGCCGCTTCGTCGATCGCCCAGCGCAACGCGCGCTGGCCGTTCTCGGAACCATCGACACCGACCACGATCTTCGACTTGCTGTTCAGATCCGACATCAGCACTCCCTGTTGGACTTCTCTGATGTCAGTGTCGCTCCGCCCGCCTCCGTTCCGCAGTGCCAAAGGTCCTCTCGGCGACAGCGCGGATCAACCGACCGCAGCTCGCACCGGCCTCAGGAACCACCGGGCACACGCTGCGACCACGACGAGCGCGACGCCGCCGATCACGAAGGGTGCTCGCAACCCGAACACCCGCGCCATCACGCCGCCGAACGCGGCACCGAACGGCACCACACCCCAGGAGATCGTGCGGTATACGGCGTTCATCCGCCCGAGCAGGCGGGTCGGCGTGACCTGCTGACGGATCGTGGTGTTCAACGCCCACCATAGCCCTGTGCCTGCGCCCAACAACACGTGCATCGAGATGGCGATCAATGGCGTCGACGCGAGCGCGAGCCCCACGATCGATGCGGCCCACAGCCAGATCGCGCACACCATCGTGTCGGTGGGTCCGACTCGCCGAACGAGCCGTTCGACGATGAAGCGGCTGAGCACCGTGCCCGTCGCCGCGCCGACGAACAGCGCTGCGTACGTCAGCGTGCTGCCGCGCAGCGCCTCGGTGTTGTACAGCACGAGCACCGACGTGGCGGCGAAGTAGAAGAAGTTGATCACGGTCAGCACCCCTGTGATCCGCCGCACGATGATGTTCCCGCGCACGAATCGGAAGCCCTCGCGCAGGTCGTCGCGCAGCCTTGTCGTGGGCGGCTCGACGGCATGCGCGTCGGGGAGCGCTCTGATCAGGACGGCGGATGCGGCAAAGGTCACCGCGTCGGCGAGGAAGGGAACCGACGCCGCCGCCTTGAACAGCGCCGCACCCAAGGGTGGGCCGGCGAACTGCGCCGACGCGATCTGGCCGCTGGCGAAGCGGGCGTTGGCCTGCATCAGGTCATCGCGTGCCACCAGCTCGGGCAGAATCGCCTGCGCCGCGTTGACGTGCAACGTCTCGCCCGCGCCGAGCAGGAACGCACACGCGTAGAGCTGCCAGATGTCGACGGTCCCGGCAAGGATCGACACACCGAGCACCGCAACCACGACGAACCGGGCAAAGTCGGCGAAGATCATCAGCCGGCGACGGTCCATCCGGTCGGCGATGGCACCCGTGAACATCGACAGCACCAGCCACGGAAGGCGGGTGGCGACGGTGATGCCGGCGATCAACACAGGGTCCCCGGTGAGTGTCGCTGCGAGCAACGGCAGTGCGGTCACGAACATCCCGTCGCCCGCACTGGAGATGACCACGGACCACCACACCTGCCGAAAGCGCGGGCCGATCGAGCGACGCCGTCCCCTCTCGATCAGCGCGGCTGCGGTTGCCATTTCGGGGCGATGCTAGTGAGCTGCTGTGTGGTCCGGCCGCACCGCGAGCTAGCGAACTCACCTGATTCACACCCTCGTTCGAGACACCTCGCAGCAGGCGCCACCGGTTCGGCGAGGTCACCGCCGTGGAGGATCTGTCGTTCGGGGTCGAGCGCGGCCAGGTGTACGGGCTGCTGATCGCCGGTGTGATCATGTTCGGTTTCCACGATGTGACCGTGCCAGGCCTGCAAGGTGTGTGCGGTGGCTTCCACCTCGATACCGGAGCGCTCCTGCTGAGACTGCTCGTCGCCTCCGGATACGTCGCCTTCGGGTTCACCGCGCTGCTCGCCTTGGGCACCCTGTTCTCGGTGCTCACCGACACCGCGGTAAGCGCGATCGGCGCGACCGTCGGCGTGTACATCGTGTCGGAGATCCTCGACGCGATCGACCAGCTCGGCGTCATCCGCTACGCGTTCCCCACCCACTACGGCGACGCGTGGGAGGGCATGTTCACCGACAACACGTACTCCCACGACATGGTCACCGGCATCCTCGTGCAGCTCGCGTATCTGGCGGTGTTCGGCACGCTCGCGGTGATCGCGTTCCGCCGCCGCGACATCCGCAGCTAACACAAGCGGCGGCCGGCGGGCAGAGGTTCGCCATGTTGCCTCCGGTCTACTCACTTCGATTTCGATTTCCGGTCGGCGGCTCGAAATCGAAATCGAAATGAGTAGACGGGATGGCCACCAACAGCGTCACCTGACAGGAGTGCGGCATGGCCAAGGCCCGCAACACACCCGACGGTGACTGACAACTCGCCTCAAGTCGCCGCAGGCCGCGGCATCCGGGTTGATGGCAAGCTGTGTCGGTGTACGCCTTGGCCTTCTGGATGGAGAACCGCACCCGACCGCGTCGTGCGCGCCGGCGGGTGCAGTCGATCGCCGGCGGCGCCGTGGTCGAGCGCGCTGTTCGGGCACGGCTCACCGCTGCGTCGGACGGGGAGGCTCTGGGTCCGGCGCGGCTGCTGATCACGAAGTCAGGCGTCCAACTGGAACTCGGGCGCAGGTGACCCGGCACGACCGTCGAGCTCACGGCTGTCCCCGCAGGCAGCCGCCCACTCACACGGACCGAACGGTGGCGGCTCAACCAGCGGGCGACCGTCGTTCGGTGCCCCTGCCGCGGTGTCGACTACGACGTGGCGATGCTGCCGGAGGACGAGCAACTCGTGATGTCTGTGCTGGCCCGCCGGGATGGCAGCGTCGGGCTCGCCTGACGGGTGAACGATTCGAAATCGAACATCGAAATCGAAATGAGTTGACCAGAGGCACACCTTGGGGCGCACCGGCGACGACCGGGACGGGCAGCGAAGGACCCCTCGACCTGCGGGCGGAGCGAGGGCGCCTCGCGACAGTCGGGAACTCAGCGCCACCAGAAGGAGCACGACATGGCGGCCTCAGACGCGGTGGTGGCCGAGGCCAAGGCAGCCGGCGTGTGGATCTGGGGTGGCGGATTGGAACGGCAGGCACCGACGGGTCGGTCGCCGACGGTCACCCGCGAGGATGCACTCCACTGGGCGGCCAAGCTGGCTGCCGCGTGCCGCTGTGCGCAAGAGGTCCGCGGAATCATGTACGACCCCGAGTCCTGATCGCGGTCAGGACTCGCGGCACCCGCTGGTGCGATCGAGGAACGACGACATGACGGCGGCCTCGGCGATCGCGGGCGCTCCGACCACCGCCCGACCCGAGCCCCTCTGCGGGGCGGTAGGCTGACGATCGTCTCATGCCGGTCTGTCACGTTGTCCGCCAGGGGTCGTACGCCCTCTGCCGCGAAGGAACACGATGACCACTCCCACTCCCCCGATCGCCAAGCCCGTGCCGGCGAAGGCCCCAGCCAAGCCGCGCAAGGCAGCAGCCAAGCGCGGTGTCAAGCCAGGTGCGCCGCTGGCGGAGGATCACACCCCCAGCGAGGGCGTGGCGTATGCCATTCGGGCCGAGTTCGGCGATCTCGCCCCGTCGGTGAACCGCATCATGAACGCCGGGCTGGATGAGGCGGGCACGATGGTGGCCATCACGCTGTTCCGCGACTCGCTGGGCGTGAAGGACGCGAAGTACCGCAACCCGATGGAGGCCATCGAAGCCGGTCGCCTGCAGCAGGACGCATCCGCGAGCTGAAGCGCCTAAGGTGCGGGTGACACCAAGGAGGGCCAATGCCCGCGAAGTCACCACAGAAGCCAGCGGCCAAGAAGGCCGGCAAGACGCTCAAAGAGAAGCGCGACGTCAAGAAGGCCAAGAAGGACGACCGCAAACACAGCGGCTGACCGTTCGCCGGACACGCCCGACACGCGGTCAAGACGGCAGCGGCCGATAGGGAACCAGGTGGAACAGGTCGCGGCCTCCGGCATTGGCGGAGGAGGCATAGTTGCTGCGCGCCTTCGTGCCCATTCGCTCGGAACCCCTTCACAGCGAGGTGACCACCGCCACCCCCGGCTGCGCGAACGAACCCATTGCGGGAAGTGCGACAGCGAGGTCGGCCAACGTCAACCGCTGCGTGATCATCGCCGCCGGGTCGAGCCGACCGCCCTCGATCAGTGCGAACACCTGACCGAATCGCGAGGCGGAGAGCCCGTGCACACCCAGAACCTCCAGCTCGTCGCGGATCACGCGCGAGATCGGGAACTCGGCGGAAGCCGACGGGAAGAGACCGATCTGGACATGGCGGCCCAGAGGGCGCAGGCCCCGAACCGAGTTCGCCGCCGTGGCCGGGTGGCCGAGGCAGTCGACCGAGACATGGGCGCCGCCCGTCAACTCGATGACGGCCGCGGCGACGTCGTCCAACCCGGTTGCGTCGAGCAGCACGTCGGCGCCGAGCCGAGCGGCCAGCGCCAACGCCTCGGGGGCGACGTCGACGGCGATCACCTGCGCCCCGAGCGCCTGGCCGAACGCGATCGCTGCCAGCCCGACACCACCGCATCCGACGACACAGAGCACTTCACCCGCTGCGAGACGGCCGCGCTCGACCACGCCGCGGTAGGCGGTCGACACCCGACACCCGACCAGTGCGGCGGCCTCGTCACTGACGGACTCCGGCACGATCACAGCGTTGTGGTCGGCGAAGGCCACGGTCGTGAACTGCGCGAACGCGCCCCAGCGAGTGAAACCCGACTGCTGCTGGTTGCGGCACACCTGGTGTTGCCCGAGCAGGCAGGGCTCGCACTCGCCACAGCCGCAGACGAACGGGGCGACGATGCGATCACCGCCGTGGATGCGCGTGACGCCGCGGCCGACAGCGACGACACGACCGACGAACTCGTGACCACCAACGTGCGGGCAGACGATGTCGGGGTCGGTGCCGTGCCAACCGTGGTAGTCGCTGCGGCACAGGCCGACCGCCAGGACCTCCACCACCACCTCACCCGGTCGCGGCGTCGGGTCCGCCACCTCGGTGACCGCTATCGGCCCGCGGAACTGTTCGTAGACGGCTGCTCTCACGCCACCGATGGTGGCACAGCCTTGGTCACGCAGGCGATCGACCAGCTTCGAGAGCGGCGAGCCGGAGCTCCATCTCCTGCACGCGACGCTCGGCCGCATCGGCGCGAGCCGCCTCCTCAAAGGGGGTCTGCCACACTCGGTCGGTGCCCGGATCACACACCCGCAGCACGCCGTCCGCCATGATGACACGCACGCCCGACACCGGGCTGACGAAGCCGTCGTCTGGAACGCGTTGCTCCACAAGGCCGGCCGCACCGCGTACCCAGACCTCGAGCGCGCCCAAATCGGCGTCGATCACCCAGTACTCATCGACGCCGTAGCGGTCGTAGAACTGCCGCTTGCGCAGCATCTCAGCCCACGTGTTGCTGGGCGACAGCACCTCGACCGCGAGCGCAACATGGCCCCCGTGTTCGAACTGGCGGTAGCTGCCGATCTCGCGCGGGTGAACCGTTGCGGCAGACCAAGCACGACCATCGTGTCGGGAGCCACCACTATCTTCGGCTCGCCCGCCACCGGGTACCAGAACTGGTCGGAGAAAACGAAGGCCTCACCGCGACCGTGGTAGAGCCGCTCGAAACCGAGCATCAGTGTGCGGATCGTGAGACCCTGCATGACGGATTCGGACATCGGCTGGTCATCGCTCTCCGGGTAGATGACGTGGCTCGGCGAACGATCGTCGGTCAGTGACATGACAATGAAACTACTCCTCTCTACGGGCCGGACACAGGGGAAGCCGTTGGCAGGCATCGTAGAGAAGGGGTGCGCGAGAGATGTCGGGCGCAGAAGGCAACGCGCGTGCCGTCGTTGCAGCGGGTGCCTGAGCGCGCAAGGATGGTGGAGTGAGCCCACCTGCCAGTTCGCTGCCCACGGTCGGGGTCACCTTCCTGCTCACCGACATCGAGGGGTCCACTCGCGCGTGGCAGGCGGCGCCGGAGGCGATGACGGCACCGGTGGCGCGGCACTACGCGATCCTCGACGCCGCCATCGACGCCCACCGCGGCCAGCGGCCCGAGGAGCAAGGCGAGGGGGACAGCATCGTCGCCGTGTTTCGCACCGCCGGCGACGCGGTGGCGGCCGCGCTGGAGGCACAGCGCAACCTGCTGCACGAACTGCCCGATCTGCCGGTGCGGATGGCGCTGCACAGCGGCGATGCAATGCTGCGCAACGAACACAACTACGTCGGCCTCACGATCATCCGCTGCGCCCGCATCCGGGCGTGCGGTCACGGCCGCCAGATCCTCCTCTCCGACGGAACCGCCACGGCCGCCCGAAACGCGTTGCCGGCCGGCGCAGGCCTCGCCGATCTCGGGGTGTACGGGTTGCGCGACCTCGCCGGCCGCGAGCGCGTGTGGCAGCTCACCCACCCCGAGCTGCCGGCGTCGTTCCCGCCACTGAAGGCCGGCGCGTCGGCACAAGGCAACTTGCCGGCGCCGATCAGTTCGTTCGTCGGGCGTGCCGCCGAGTTGGCGACGCTCAGCCACGCGATCGCGGAGCACCGGCTGGTGGTGATCACCGGTGACGCCGGCGTCGGCAAGAGCCGCGTCGCCATCACGGCCGCTTCGGCTGCGGCCGATTCGCTGCCGGGTGGGGTGTGGTGGGTGCCGTTGGCGGGGATGGCACACGACACCGAGTCAGTGATGGCGGCCGTGGCGCAGAGTTGCGCGATCGAGCCCGGCGGCGACCTGTTCGATGCCGTGTCCGAACACTTCCGCGGAGTGGCCGACGCCCTCGTGTTGATCGACGGATGCGAATCTGCCGGCGGCGGCGCCGCCGATGCGGTGGAGCGGCTGCTCGGGCGCTGCCCGACCCTGCGCGTGCTCGCGACGGGCCGCCAGCCGTTGTACATCGCAGGGGAGGTCGTGCACGCGCTGGCGCCATTGGCGACACCCCAGGACACCTTCGATGGCGGCAGCGCCGAGCTCGGTGAGTTCGACGCGGCGCGGTTGTTCGTCGAACGCGCTCGAGCGGCAGGGGCGACAGCCCGATTCGACGACGCCGAGGCCGTCACGATCGCACACATCTGCAGGGTGCTGGCGGGGGTGCCACTCGCGATCGAACTCGCTGCCGCCCGCAGCGCCTCGGTGTCGCTCGCCCAACTGGTGGCCAGCCTGGGCACGCTCGCCAACGCGCCCGCGGCCAGCGGCGGCACCCTGGCGTCGTCGATCGCGTGGAGCTTCCAGTTGCTCAGCAGCGTCGAGCAGCTCACGCTGCAACGCCTGGCGGTCTTCGTCGGCAGCTTCGAGATCGATGCCTCGGTCGTCGTCGCCACTGATGGGGTGGTCGACGACCCGGCCGCCGCGACCGCGATCGACGGCCTGCTTCGCCAACAGCTCCTCGGCATCGACCCGGGCACCGGTCGGGTCACCATGGCACCTGCCATCCGGCAGTTCGCCGCCGCCCGGCTCGCGGCCTCCACCGATGTCGGGGCCACCACCGCACGTCATGGCGCGTGGTTCGCTGCCGTTGCCGAGCGCTTTGCCAGCGACGGCGACGCACTACCGATCTCGCTGCTCAACCCCGATCACGCCGACGTGCTCGCGGCGATGGAGTCGGCGATGCGGTCGGCCGAACCATCGGTCGCGTACCGCATCATCGTCGCGCTCGGCGATCGCTGGCACCCCGGCGAACACACCGACACCATCGAGCACGCCGCGGCGTGGCTGTGCGGTCGCTCACCCGGCGATGGCGAACAACTGTGGGCGGCAGCGGTGGCGCGCATCGCCGACACGCAGTCCACGCGCCCGGACGCGACCATCCACGCGTTCACGGCCGAGGCCGCTGCCATCGCCGAGATGGTGCACGACACCGTGTCGCAGCTCGTACTCGCTCACGCAGCGGCAGTGCGGTCGGGCGATCACGCCGCAGCGGCGGCGGCGAACGAGTCGCTACGAGCCTCCGGGGTAGCCAGAACTGTCCACGGCGACATGGCCGCAACGACATGACCACCGGGACAATGCAGCAATGAGCGAACACGACCGACCCGACACCACCGGTGATGCGTGGCTGGTGCTGTACCAGCCGGGCAGTCGGCCGCTCACAGTGGCGTTGGAGACGGAGCTGACCGTCGGCCGTCACCTCGGCCAACCCGACGTGCCGGGCCACCTCGCAATCCCCGGCGACGCCACCGTCTCACGGCTGCACGCAGTGTTGACACACAAGGCGCTCGGATGGTGCGTGCAAGCGGCGGGGTCCACCAACGGCATGTTCGTCAATGGCGTACGACTTGCGGCAGGTGCGGTCCAGCTGCTCTGCCCGGGCGACGAGCTGCGCATGGGCGACCACACCACGCTGATCTTCCACTCGATCAACAGCCCACGCGGCGACCGCTCACACACCCAGACCGCCCGCGGGGTACCCGAGCTCACCCCCGCAGAGCGCCGCGTCCTGTTGTGCCTGTGCTCGCCTGTGCTCGACGGTGACGCCTTCACACCACCGGCGACCGTGCCGATGATCGCCTCCCAACTGTGCGTCACCGACAGCGCGATCAAGCAGCAACTCGGCCGCCTGTACCTCAAGTTCGACATCGACGACGGGTCCGACCGACGCGTGCGACTGGCGAACGACGCGCTCACCCGGGGCGCAGTACGGCGGGCGGATCTGGAAGCGTTCCGGGCGAACCCATGAGTGACGCACACCCCATGGCCGACAACTCCGCCGCCGCTGGTCTCGCTCCCCCCGACAACGTGGGCGGCCGCTTCCGACTCGAACGGGCGTTGGCCGCGGGCGGCGAATCCGCTGTCTGGTTGGCCCGCGATCTGCAGCTCGATCTCGACGTTGTGGTGAAGGTCCGCACGATCATCGACGACGACGACCTCACGCGCCTGCGGCGGGAGGCAGGGATGCTGATGCGGATCGTCGCCCATCCCGGGCTGCCGATGGTGCGCAGTGATCTCATCGACGGCACCCGGTACTGCCTGATCAGTGACTACATCCCCGGGAACGACCTGCGCACCTTGGTGGAGGCGCAGGGTGCAGGGCTGCCACTGCCCACGGTGCTCGGCCTGGTCGATCAGCTGGCCGGCACGCTTGATCACCTGCACCGTCACCGCCCCGCCGTCGTGCACGGCGACGTGAAGCCCGAGAACCTCGTGCTCGCCGACGACGGACGGCTGGTGCTGGTGGACTTCGGCGCCGCGATGCGTGTCGGCGACGACGGCGAACGACTGGGCACACCCGGCTTCTCCGCGCCGGAGGTGCTGGCGGGCGAAGCACTCTCCCCCGCCGCCGACGTGTACTCGCTGGCGGCGCTGGTGGTCTACCTCCTCACCGGCACCGTCCCGCGATTGGGCGCCGCGTGGCCCACGGAACTGTCCGAGGGGGGCCTCGGTCGCCTCGAGCGCGTGCTGCGTCGCGGCCTGACCTGGGACCCGCTGGGGCGACCGTGGAGCGCCTCGGAGTTTTCACAACGCCTTCGCGAAGCAGCGGAGATGGACGTGCCGACCGGCACGATCACCCTCGCGCTCGTGCACAGCGGAAGCGCCGGCGGCCGTGCGGCGCCCACGATCTTGGCGATGGAAGCTGCCGGGGGGCGAGTGATGAGCACGGTCTCGCTGCCTGCGGGCACCTCGCTGATCGCGTTCGGACGGGCCGGAGACGCCGCGGCAGCGGCCCTCACCGCATGTGCGGCGCTCCCCGCCGACCCGATCGCACTGCACGCCGGCGACCTCGGCGGCTGGCACGGTGCGACCCTGCAGCAACTGGCGGACGAAGCAGCCGCATTGCACACGAGCGTCACCGGTGCCGTGATCGTGTGCTCGCCCCCGGTGCGCATGCTGCTGGGCAGCGACGACTCGCTGGTGTTCGAGAGCCTCCCCCACGGCTTCGCGATGCATCGCGCCGGTACCGGCCGCGCCGCTCACGCCACCACACGGCCGGGTGCCCACGGTCGTTCGACTGCCTGGGTGGCCTCGCGGCGCGCCCGACCGATGGAAGGCCGCGCTGGCGAAGTGCGCAGCGCCGAGGCGGCCATCGGGCGCAGCCGCGCCAATGGAGAGTCGTCGCTCGTGGTCGCCATCGGTGAAGCCGGCATGGGCAAGACGCGGTTCTTGGCCGAACTGGCAGGACATGCGCTCGAACGCGGCGAGCACGTGCTGGTCGGCCGCTGCACGGAGTCCGGCGGCGCCTTCGAGCCGTTTCTCGATGCTCTCGGCAACGAGCTGTTCCCGTTCGAGTCCGGCCAACTCGAGCGCGACGAGGAAGGCTGGATCGACCGTCGCCGCTTCTTCGGCCGAATTGCCGATGCTCTGCGCGAGGTCGGCGGCCCGGTGACGCTGGTCATCGACGACCTGCAATGGATCGATGGCTCATCGCTGGCGCTGCTTGACCAGTTGCTCGACGACCTCGCCGACTCGTTGGTCGTGCTCGCCGGCAGCCGACCGACGCCAGACCGGCGAGTGCTCGACCAGTTCGAGCAGCGGCTGGGCCTGACGACGATCACCATCGGGCCACTCCCGCCAGCCGCGCTCGCTGCGTTGGCGCGCGACGCGGGGCTCACCCTGAGCACCGAGACGGTCGACGGCCTGCACGCGCTCACCGGCGGCAACCCGTTCTTCGGCTTGCAGCTGCTCAGCCACCTGCGCGACGCGCCCGGGCACACGTTGGGAACCGACGACCTGCCGGCAGGTGTTCGCGAGTGGATCCTGCAGCGGGTGGATCGGTTGGGCGACGGCGGCCGCTCGACACTGGCGCCAGCAGCCGTGATCGGCCGCAGCTTCGAAGTCGTCACGCTGGCCGACGTGTTGGGCGTCAGCCCACTGGAGGCCCTCGCCCACCTCGACGCCGCAGCGGCCACCGGGCTGCTCGTCGACGGCGACCATCCCGGCGAGTTCCGCTTCGTCCACGCCATCGCCCGTGCAGCGCTGGAGGACAGCCTTTCGCCGGCGCGGCGGGCGTTGCTGCACGCCGCAGTCGCACAGCGTCTCGAAGCCGACGGCAATGGTGTGGAGAACCTCGAACATGTGCTGCACCACTGGTTCGAGGCGGACCGGTTGGGCAACCCACTGCACGCCGGCGAGATCGCCGTCGCGGTGGCCAATCGCGCCACCGAGCGGCTGGCGCACGAACGGGCAGTCAGCGTCCTCGACCGAGCGCTCACCGTCTTGCAGTCGGCGTCGCCGACGCCGGATCGCGATCGCGTCGAGGCTCGAGTGCGCGTGGCGCACGGTCGCGCCGACTTCTTCGCCTCCAACCTGGACGCCGCCATTGCCCAGCTGTATCGCGCTGCCGACCTGGCCGAGTCCGGTAACGACCCCGCAACGCTGGCCGAGGCTGCCCTGGTGGCGTCGCTGAACCGCCGGCACGGCCGCGACGACCCGGATCTGTTGCTCCTGCTCGAGCGCGCCAGCGCGCACTGCCCACCCGAGCCCGCCGTGCTGCCGGCGATGCTCCACATCCGTCGGTCACGCCTGCTCCCGGCGAACGTGCGCCACGAGCAGCGGTGTGCAATGGCCCGCCTCGGCCTCAGCGACCTCGCCCTGATGGACCCCGTCGATCGGGCGACCGTCGAGACCGAGGTCGCCCGAGCCTGTTGGGGGCCAGACGACGCCGGCGACCGCGAGGCACTGACCACGCGGCACATCGACGAGGCCACCCACCAACTCTCCATCGGCGGCCCGCCGCGCTGGACCGGAGTACTGATCGAGAGCCTCAACCACCGCTACGCCGCGCGTGTCCAGCTCGGCAAACTCGGCGCTGCACTCGACGACGCCAACCGTGCCGCACAGCTGGCCGACGACGCAGGCACCACCTTCTTGTTGACGCGAGTGATGATGGGCCAGGCGGTGATCCATTCGACGCTGGGGAACTGGGACGAGGCAGAGCGCCTCTCGACTGCAGCCGTCACGCTTTCGGGCCGACACAACCTGCTGCTGGCACAGATGGCGATCACCTACAGCATCGGCCGCGACCGCGGCGAGCAGGCCGGGCTGGCGCAGTTGGAGGGCCGCCTCGGATCGTTCGTCGACCAGAACCCGTTGTTGCTGGCCGCCTTCGCGTTGGTGCACGCCGAGTCGAACCAGTTCGACGACGCTCGTCGGCTGCTGAACCAGCTCGACGAGCAAGGCCCGTGGCCACGCAACTGGCTGTGGCTGGCCGTGATGGTCGCTGCGCTCGAGACCGCGATCCTCGCCGACGAACCGGCCCTCGTTCGTCGCTACGAGGCGGTGCTGTCCCGGTACTCCGGCCAGTGGGCACTTGCCGGGGCCGAGATCGCCTGCTGGGGCCCCGTGGATCGCGTGCTCGGACTGGCAGCGGGGTTCGCCGGCCGAACGGACGACGCTCGCGCGCTGCTCACCGCGGCACTTGCGTCGGCCACCGAGCAGGCCGCTGTCCCCTGGATCGTGCGCTGCCAGGCGGGGCTGGATGGCCTCGCGGCCACATCCAGCTGACCTTGGCGCAACACGGGTGTGGCCTCGCGGCGACTGCGGCGAGTTCACCCACCCAGGAGACTGACACCATGTCAGCGCTGCTGCAGCATGCACCGAACCAACAGACGTGGGTCGATGGCATCGACGTGTGCGAGCACCATCAGATCGACTTCACCGAGGTCAGACGTCAGGGTGTGCAGGTGGCCATCATCCGGGCCGGTCGCGGCACTCGCCAGGATGCACGATGGGTGGAGCACAGCCGTGCCGCCGCGCTCGCGCGCCTGTCGCTGGGGTCCTACTGGCACGTCTACCCGTCGCACACGTCCGCACATCACCAGGCCGAGCTGTGGTGCGCCGCCATTCGCCACGCACCGGCCGAGTTCCACGCCGGGCACTGGGCAGATGTGTCGACCACGGACGGCTTCGATCCCTTCGAGCTCGGGCGGTACGTCGCCGGCTTCCTCCGGCGGGCCGACGAGCTGATCGGCCACAGCGTGGGTGTGTGCACACCCGCGACGTTCTGGCGGCGCAACGTACGTTTCGACATCTCCGACCGGCCGCGCTGGGAGTTACCGGCAGTGAACGTCGACAACGTCGATGGGCGCGAACACGATCTGGCGAGGGGAGCCCTCGCGGTGCGAACCCGGGCCGCCGATCGCGGTGGCCCGGGGCACCACCGCGTGCTCTGCTCAGCCCATGTGGCACCGATTCGCGCAGCGACAGACGGTGCAGCACTGGTGCCGCGGGGCCCCACCGAGACGATCGTCAGCTGGCAGCGCAGGTGGGTCCGTACCCCTGAGGTGGCCACGCTGCAAGCGACACTGAACGAGCTCGGGGCTGGCCTCCTGGTGGACGGCGTCTACGGGCCGGCCACGGACGCGGCCGTGCGCACGTGGGGCCTGCTCCGCCGTCGAGACCGCCTCGACAGCGAACCATCGGCGTTCGGTCCAAGAGACAGCGCGGCGGCTGATAGAACGTCGGCCGTATGACGCAAGCAACTACTCCCTCTGCTGCATCAGCTCCGGTGCGGTACGTCAACGGCGTCTTCAAGGGTGGCGGGGCAAAGGGCATCGCCTACGCCGGCGCACTCACCGCGATGCGCGCGCGTGGGCTGTGGTTCCACAGCGTTGCCGGTGCATCGGCAGGCGCGATCACGGCGTCGCTGATCGCTGCCGGTCTCGGCCCCGACGAGCTTGCGGCCGCCGTGCCCGAGGGCCTGAAGGCGATGAAGTCGTCGATCCCCGAACGCATCGGCAAGGCGGTCATCGGCCACGCCAGCTCAGTGTTCGAGAGCAGGGGGCTGCGGGCATGGCTCGACGCCACGCTCGCTCGCTGCATCGGCGCCACCGACGCAGCACCGGTCACGTTCGAGGCCCTCTTCGCTGCCAAGGGAATCGAGCTCTACGTGGTCGCGATGGATCTCTCCAGCGGGCTGCCGATCGTGTTCTGTCGCCGCACCACGCCTACCGTGGAGGTCGCCGGCGCCGTCGCCGCATCCTCGGCCATCCCCGGCGCCTTCCCGCCAGGGCGCGGCGTCTTTCATTCTCCCGACGACGGCGCGGTCGTACACCAGTTCGTCGATGGCGGCACCTGGGCCAACTACCCGTCGTTCATCTTCCAGGATCGTTCGTTTCGCGCCTGGCTGCGCGGCGCAGCGCAAGCCCACGCCGGGTGGACCGAGGCCGACGACGCAGACTGGGCGGCAGAAGCAGCACGGCCGGTCGTCGGGTTCATCCTGGGCGCACCACGGCCGTTGGAGCATCGGCGAGCGATCGGGATGGTGCCGTTGAAGGGCGGCGACGTGAACCGTCGCTTCGATCAGGGCCCCACGTACACATCACCCAAACCGGTCCCGTACCTGTTCGGTTCGGTTCTCTCCAGCGATTGGGCCCGGCTGGTGATCGGTGCAGCGATGGCGATCTGGGTGGCGTTGACCCTGGCGACGCTGCCGATCGCCGTTCGCCGATTCTCCACCTGGCTCGCCGGTTGGGTACCCGATTGGCTGTACCCGATGGCACTGGTGGGGGCGCTGTCGTTGGTGGTGCTGGCAGCTGCAGTCGCGATCGGACTGGTGGCCGGGCTCGTGCTCTTCGGCCGTCTCATCGCCGACACGGTGATGCCGTCGATCCAGGCCTTGATCGGGGTACCCACGAACGTCGCACCCTGGATCGGCCTGGGCGAGGACAGTGTCGTGTTGCGCGTGCCGCACGTCGGTTTGAAGACTACACAGTTCGATGTCGACGACGCGACCCGCCAGCTTGCGATCGACGATGCCCACACCGCCGTGCTCGCCCAGCTCGATGAACCACTGATCACCGAACGATTGCAGGCCCTGTTCGCCGGCGACTCGCTGCCCGAACCCTCGGGCGATCTCGACAAGCCTGACTCGCTGGCGCGACTCGACCCGGATCGCGTCGAGTGGGGCGGCATCGCCGCCGCCATCGGTGCCACAATGGTGATCGGCGCATTGGGTTGGTGGGGTACCAACGCGGCCGGTACCGACGGCATCGGCATCATCGTGCTCTCGATGATCATCGGGCTGATCGTCGGCGGTGCAGCATTGGTGTTCGTCGGCATCGGCGCCGGCCGGCGCTCGTCGGCTCGGGCGAGATACGGCGTCACGGCGACGCTCGACCGTGGCGGCGCTGCCGCGAACATCTCGATCGCCGTCGGCCTCGCCGCCATCATCGGGGGCGCCCTGCTGTCGTCGACCACGATGCACGAACGAAGTGACGACACCGTACGGGCGACTGTGCAGACAGCCCAGATGGCGACCGACCCGGGCATCGAACAGAACGCCTACACCCTGAGCATCGGCGACTCGCCGACGCGCATCGAGCTCTCGAGCAAGCGTCACCTCCGGTTGGGCGAGGAGATCTTCGTGCGCATCGACGCCACCTCGGGCAATGTCGAGTTGGTGGGTGCGCTGGACGACGGCCGCTTCGCGATTGCTGTGGTGCTGTGGCTGCTAGGCCTCGGGGCCATCACCTCGGGTATCCGCCAGCGACGCTGGCTGGCTCGCTGCCGGCGCCTGTATGCGTTGTCGGTCGCTCAGGAGCGCGGGTGACGGGCGTACAGTTCACCTCGTGAGCACGCCCACCCAACCGGCCCAGCCGACGACCGGTCGTCGCCCACCTGGCGAGCAGTGCCTCTCCTGCGCGGCGCCGCAGGCGCGCACCTGGCAGACCAGCGATGGCCCCGCCAGCCTGTGCCCACCGTGTGCGACATTGCACGGGATCGGCTGCCCGTAACCGCTCAGCGGCGTCGAGGCTCAGGCACGATCGAGGACGTGCTCTGTCATGCGATCTGCCGGTGCTGGCCAAGCCGTCGCCGGACGCGCCCACGCCACCGTCGCCAGGGCCATGCCCACACTGACCACGATGAACAAACCACTCACTCCGGCAACCGCCAGCAGCGCCGGTCCCAACGCCAGGCCAGCGGGCCGCAATCCCTCGCCGAGCGCATCCACCACGGTTCCGGTGGCGATCGGCGGACGACGGCCATCTCTGACCGCTGTGCAGCGTGCAGTTCGGCGCAGCTACGTCGACCCGTCGCGTCAGAGGTTGCGGCGCAGCAGCGAGTGCACCCGCTCCCAGTGCAGCTCGGAGGCGGCGCGGTGGTATCGCTCGGTGCCCGGCGGTGCGTACCCGTGCACAGCGTCGGTGAGGTAGTCGAACCGGTACCGCACGCCAAGCTCGTCGAAGCGCTGCTGCAGCTCGTGGAGCTGCTCCACAGGAGCGGTGGGATCGTTGGCGGCCCAGCCGAGGTACGCCTCGGCGCGCATCGCCTCGAGCCCGAGGTGCGGCGAATCGGGCGAGTCGCGGATCATCCACGCCCCGTGGATCGAGGCCACCGCGGCCACGCAGTCGGGCATCGCTTTGGCGAGGGCGAGGGTGAGGCCACCGCTCATGCAGAACCCCACGGCACCCACCGACCCCTCACGCGCCGCAGGATCGGCAGCGGCATGGCCGAGCAGCGCGTGCGCGTCGGTGATGATGCCGGTGGGGCTGACCGTGGCCATCAGCTCGCGGCGAGCGTGCATGTCCTCGTCGCTCATCCCGAACTCGCGGAACGCGCCACCGCGGTAGAACAGGTACGGCAGCATCACGTAGTAGCCGGCGGTCGCCAGCCGCGAGGCCATGTCCTTCAGCGCAGGGCGGATGCTCGGTGCGTCCATCAGGTACAGCACCACCGGGTGCGGGCCGTCGTGCTCGGGGTGGAAGATGAACGTCTTCATCTCCCCGTCGGCGGTGGTGATGTCCAGTTCGTGTTCGATCACAGGCGCAGTCTGGCATCATCGTCGTCGTTCATCTCGACGGGGTACGGGCGCATCAGTCGGCTGCCGTAGCCTGCAGGCATGACAATCGATGGCGACTACGTTCCCAGCACGTGGCAGTGGGTCAGTGACCAGGTCGAGGCCTACGAGCGCTCCGGCGGTACCGAGGCGAACACGCTGCGCGACACCGGCATCCCGGTGATCATCGTGACGATGCGCGGGAAGTCCAGCGGCCTGGTGCGCAAGATCGCGTTGATGCGGGTGGAACACGAGGGCGAGTATGCGCTGGTCGCCTCCGTCGGTGGAGCCCCCAGCAACCCGGCCTGGTACAACAACCTCGTCGCCAACCCCAATGAGGTACTGGTGCAGGACGGCCCCACGCCGGTCGCAATGACCGTGCGTGAGCTGGAAGGCGACGAGCGCGCCGTGTGGTGGGAGCGCTCCGTGGCCGTCTTCCCGACGTACGGCGAGTACCAGCAGAAGACCGAGCGCACCATCCCGGTGCTGCTGGCGTCTCCCGCCTGAGACGCGCCCGCGGAAGCGTCGATGCGTCAGCGCGAACGATGGGCCGAGCGCGGCAGCAATCATCACGACGGGGTTCATTCGAGTCGTCGCGAGCAGCCGTCGGGTCAGGTGAGGGCTGGGAGTATCCCGATCAGCTCAGCGACAACGGGCGTTGCCACGCTCGACAACCCCGATTGTCGGTCAGCAAAACAGCAACTCTCCGCTGGGCTGCGGTCGGCCGCGATCAGCCCGATGTCGGGGAGGAAGCGACGAGTCCAGCGTGCCGACGACGCGCTCCGCGCCGACTGACAGGACGAGGTCGCTCGGCCGGACGCCGCCCAACTCGGCACGGAACCCGACCCTGCTGTCGAGCAGTGGCATCAGCCATCGGACTGTTGAAGTCGCGCGAGCCGTAGGCGTCGAGGGTGACCTCGGCGATCAGCCGGATCGCCTGACGGATGCGAGCGCGTTCGTGGACCACCAGGCCCAGGCGACGAGCACGGGCTGGAAGAACAGGCGAGTGCGTCGAGCGCTGTTGGAGTCCAAGCCGAACGCGTCGTGACCGTCGATGAACTGGCTGATGTTGCCGGGGAACACCGCAATGAAGAAGAGGCCGGCGGCGAGGCCGAGGAGCGCGCGGCGACGCCGCACAACGATCAGCGCAACCCCGAGGGCGATCTCGACGAGGCCTGACAGAATCACCACCAGGTTCTTGTCGAGGCCCACCCAGTCGGGAACCTGCGCCTGGAAGTCCACGCGGGAAAACGACAGATGACCGAGCCCAGCGAAGATGAGTGCTCCGCCCAGGACGACTCGTGCGATGTTGCGCACGCGGCTCACTGGAGTCGGGGGCGAGGAAGCTGCGGTGGCATCGATATCCGCATCGTACGGCGGCTCGCGTCTTGACGGGCGGGCAGGCGGGCGCCGATGAGCACACCTACTGTCGCCACCATCGAGTGGGTTTCGTCGCTCCCAGGGCGGCAAGGGTGTCGCGGGTTGTCACCGTGTCGGGGTGGTCGGCGCCGAGCACCCGCTCGCGGTGCGCGAGGACCTGCTGGTAGAGCTCGATCGCCTTGGCCGGCTGATCCGTCACGACGTAGGCCGCGGCGAGCTGGTCGCGCGTGGTCATCGTGTCCTCGTGGTCGGCGCCGAGCACCCGCTCCTGGTACACGAGAACCTGCTCGTACGTCTCCGCCGCCTTCGCCCAGTCGTCTGTCATCAGGTAGGCGCCGGCGAGCAGGTTGCGGGTGGCGACCGCGACCGCATCATCGGCATCGAGCACCCGTTCGCAGTCGGTGAGGAGCGCTTCGAGCGGCTCGATCGCCGTGGCCGGCTGATCCTGCGACAGGTAGGTGGCGGCGGCGGATAGGCGACTGAGCAGCACATTCCTCCGGCTGACCAGCATGTCGGGGTGATCGGCGCCGAGCACCCGCTCCCGATCCGCGGCCACCTGCTCGAACAGATCGGCGGCCTTGCCCGGCTCATCCGCGGCGACGTAGGCGCTGGCGAGGTTGTGCCGGCTTTCCATCGTGTCGGGGTGGTCGCCACCGAGCACCCGCGCCCGATCGGTGAGGACCGCCTCGATCGCCTCGATCGCCATGGCCGTCTGACCCGACTTCAGGTAGGCGTTCGCGAGGTTGTGCCGGCTGGTCAATGTGTCGGGGTGGTCGGCACCGAGCACCCGTTCGCGGTCGCGATCCCCGACACGACGGCACCCTGGCGGGCATCCTTGCCCGACTGCAGTGCGGTGCTCGTCAGTATCCCGTGAAGGTCCCACAGCTCCCGGAACCTGCCGGTGAAACGTGTGCTGCTCGGAATCTTCTCCGGGAACCACACGACCGGCTCGAGCTGCGCGTGCTCGCCGAGCCCGCCCGACAGGCGCTGACAGCGCGTCGTAATGGCGTCGACCAATGCGGCGAAGCCAGGTGCATCGTCGGGCAGCGGAGCCGACGGGACCAGATTCGCGCGCAGCGGCGCCGGCATGTGACCAACATTTTCCTCGGTGTTGACCACCAGCACCCTGGGGTCTTCACTCGCCACCGACCACGTGAACGCCTTGGTCAACTCCGAGGCGCAGGCCGGTCGCGACAAGTACAGGTCCGAGCACCACGCCACGAGCACCTTCGACGCCGTCAACGCGTCGATGATCGTGTCGGCCAGCGGAGCGAACTCGTCGATCGAACCCTCGTCATAGAACACTCGCAACCCGATCGCCCGCAGACCATCACGGAGCCGCTCGACCCCCGCTCTGTGCGGCCGAACCGACGTACGCCCCTCATTGAGATGATCACCCCAGGCGTGGCTCAAGAACACATCGAAACGATCGCTCACTGCCGTCCCCGACTTCGGTCGTGGCCTCCGGTCAGGAGCGCCGATGCGGACGATACTCGCCCGCGCTATCCCGCCGAGCCGCTGATCCGATCTCCGCCGTCGAGGTCTAGCGGAACTCGAGGCCCGTGAACTCGCCGTCCGTGCGCCACTTGGCGATGTAGTCGAAGAATGCGACCGGGCCGTCGGGGTAGCCACTGGCGCCGAGCTTCATCTTGCTGTCCATCGGCTTGCCTTCGTTGTTGTAGTAGCCGGGGGTGCAGTCGGGGTTGCCGCCGAACGAGCGCGGGTTGGATTCCAGCAGTGCGATCCATGCATCCTCGGCCTCGGCGGTGGCCTCCACCTGCTCCGCGTTGCGGTCCAGCGCGTGGTTGACGATCGCGGCGATCGTCGAACCCGCCTCGGTGAGGTTCTGGGTGATGTTGGAGATCAGGTTGGCAGCCTGACTGGGACTGACGATGAACAGGTTCGGGAAGCCGTGCACGTTCATTCCGTGCAGCGTGTGCACGCCCTGCGCCCAGTGTTCGGTGAGCGACTCGCCACCGCGGCCGTAGGTCTCGTACCCGGACCGGCGAGCCGCGGCGGTACCAACCTCGAAGCCGCTGGCGAAGATGAGGCAATCGAGCTCGTAGTGCACGCCACCGACCCACACGCCGGTCTCGTCGATGCGTTCGACGCCGCGCCCATCGGTGTCCACCAGCCGGCAGCCCGGCTCGTTGAACGCCTGCAGGTACGCGTCGTGGAAGCACGGCCGCTTGCACAACTGGCGGTACCAGGGCTTCAGTGCCTGCGCCGTGGCAGGGTCGCCGACGATCGCGTCGACGCGAGCTCGGATCTCGGTCATCTTCTCGTCGTCGCTCTCCTCGTACGCCCGCAGCATCGTGTCGGGGCCGAACTCGGCGCCTTCGGTCACCATCTTCACCACCCTGTCGCGGATGCGCTTGGAGATGTCGGTCCAGCCGTCCATCACCAGGTCTTCGTCTGCGAAGCCGCCGGTCTGCAACGTCGCGAAGTTGGTGAGCCATCGTTGCTGCCACCCAGGGCCGAGGGTGGCGAACCACTCGGGATCGATGGAGTGGTTGTTGCGCACGTCGATCGACGACGGCGTGCGCTGGAACACGTACAGCCGCTCGGCGTCACGCGCCAACGCCGGAATGCACTGCACCGAGGTCGCTCCGGTGCCGATGATGCCCACCCGCTTGTCGGCAAGGTTCGCCAGGGGCGCGCCACTCGGGTTGCCGCCGGTGTACGCGTAGTCCCAGCGGCTGGTGTGGAACGAGTGGCCACCGAACGATTCGATGCCGGGGATACCAGGAAGCTTCGGCCGGTGCAGCGGGCCGGTGCCCATCGCAACGAACTTCGCCGTCATCCGATCACCGCGGTCCGTGTGGATGACCCAACGCGATGCCACATCGTCCCACTCGAGCCTGGTGACACCCGTCGAGAACAGCGCGTTGTCGTAGAGACCGAAGGTGGTGGCGATGCGCGTCGCCTGGCCATGGATCTCGGGCGCATAGACGTATTTCATGGTCGGCATGTGCCCCGTCTCCTCCAAGAGTGGCAGGTACACCATCGCTGCGGTGTCACACATTGCGCCCGGATAGCGGTTCCAGTACCACGCGCCGCCGAAGTCGCCACCGCCTTCGATGATGCGGACGTCGTTGATGCCCCCCTGCCGCAGGCGCGCCCCGGTGCACAGCCCGGAGAAGCCGCCACCGATCACCGCAACCGTCACGTCGTCAAACAGCGGCTCACGCTCGACGCGCGCCACGTACGGGTCGTCGAGGAAGTGGGCGAACCTGCCCTTCGGCTCGATGTACTGCTCGTTGCCATCGTCGCGCACACGCTTGTCGCGTTCGGCGCGGTACTTCGCTCGCAGTGCTGCCGAATCGATCTTCGTGGCGCTCATCCAGGCGATGGTAGGTGAGGCCCCAGCGACGCCTTCGATCGAGGCTCGCATCGAGGCGCCGACCGGTTGCACCGAGGAATCTTGCAGCTCGGCTTCGCCATGGCGGGGTCACCCTCGCAGGCGCCCTCGCTGGCGACGACGCTCCCGCCATCACACCCACCGAGTGGAGCTCCGCGGCGACGCCGACAACCGCATCGAGGTCCGCCTGAGCGACGACGACAACACCATCCGGGTCCGTATCGACTGACCGACGACACCGCCTGCGCTCAACCGTGGACGCGCGTGCCGGCCACCCACACGCAGGTGATGTCGGGCGATGCAGCCAACCGCACGATCTTCTCGAACAGACGGACCTCGGTGTCGATGCCATCCCATCGGCGCAGGCCGCTGGGAGATGCCGTTGTGTCGACGACGAATGCATCGAACTGTCGGCCGACCTGGAACCGGCCGGCCGCGATCCCGAGCACGTCGGCTCCGCCCGCAGTCGCGAGATGAAAGGCCGTCGCGATGTCGAGCCGCGAGTCGGGCACACCGCGGTGCAGGGCCGGCAACGTGGCATCGACGCCGTCCTCCAACATCCGCGAGACGGTCGCCGCCATCGCACATTGCGAGAGCAGGCCCGCCTGCGCCCCACCCGCGACATCCGTGCCGAGGCCCACCTTCACGCCGTGCGCCATCGCGCGGCGCGCCGGGAAGACTGCGTTGGCGAAGTAGGAGTTGGAGAGTGGGCAGTGGGCGACGCCGGCGCCCGCATGTGCGATCAGCCCGAAGTCGTCGTCTCCGAGGTGATCGCCATGGGCGAGCACCGTCCCGGTTCTCAGCAGCCCCATGTCGCGCAGCACGGTCGTATCGCTGCGCCCGTGGCGTTCCAGCACGTGCTGGTGTTCCCAATCCGACTCCGAGCAGTGGGTCTGCACCAGCACCCCGGTCCGCGCGGCCAGTGCGCCAAGGCCGGCCAGCAACTCGTCGGTGCAGGCGGGCACGAAGCGGGGCGTGATGATCGGCTGCACCAGCGCGCTCCCGGCGGCGGCACGAACGACCTCGATCGAACGATGTGACGCCTCGACACCGGCGGCGGCGGACACGTCGCGATACCACTCCGGCGTTCCCTGCGGATGATCCATCGCTACTCGGCCGACGAACGCCCGTTGGCCGCTGCGTGCACACTGCTCGGCGAGCAGTTCGGTCGCCCGCTCGTGCAGCGACGAGAAGTACACGGTGGTGGTGGTGCCGTTCGCCAGCAGCGCCGGCACCATGTGCGCCCACACCTCGGCAGCGAAGGCAGGGTCGGCGTAACGCGCCTCGAGCGGGAACGTGTACTCGAACAACCATCGTTCGAGGGTGATGTCGAGCCCGGTACCCAGCTGCGGCCACTGTGGCGCGTGGAGGTGCAGATCGACGAGGCCCGGCAGCAGCCGTTGGTCGGCCGACAGCCGCAGCACGGTCGTCGCCTCGGCGAGCGCTGCGTCAGCTGCGGCCGATCCCTTCTGGTGGATCGCGGTGATCGTTCCATCGGCGCCGACCACGAGGGCAACGTCGGTGAGCACCTCCAGCACGGGTGTGGGCGCGTGATACGCGGTCCCCACCACCACCAACGGCGCGGGATTCACGACGTCACTCAATTCTTGGTCAACTCGCGGTCGGCTGCGAACCACTGGCGGAGTCGCTCGAAGCCTTCATCGAGGCTGACGGTCGGCGCCCAGCCGAGCTCGTCACGCGCCGGGCGCGGATCGAACCAGTGAGCGGTGCCGAGTTGCTCGGCGAGGAAGCGGGTGATCGGTGGCTCGTCGTCGCGCAGGCGCGGCCACAGCCGCTCGACCACCGAGCCGACCCCGAGCGCGAACCGCAAGGGCACCTCACGCGGCACGAAGGGCACGCCGGCGGCGACGCAGATGCCCTCCAGCAACTCACGCACGGTGCGCGGCTCGCCGTTGGCGATGACGTACGCCCGGCCGGCACAGACGGAGCCGGGCCGCACCGCATCCAGTGACGCAACGAGGGCGTCGATCGCGTTGTCGATGTACGTGCTGTCGATCAGCGCGCTGCCGCTGCCCACGATCGCCAATCGGCCCGCCGCCGCACGCTCGACGATGCGACCCACCAGTTGGGTGTCACGAGGCCCCCAGACGAGGTGTGGTCGCACCGCCACAACCGCCAGATCCTCGCCGTTCGAGGCCAACGCGAGCCCCTCGGCCACCGCCTTGGACTCGGCGTAGAACGCTCCCTTGCGGCCCGTGACCGCCGGCTGTGCACCGGCTCCGACGAGCGCATCACCGGCGTGCGCGACCGACGGCGTGGAGACGTGAACGAACTGGGAGACTCCCGCGGCCCGGGCAGCTCGAAGCAGGTTCTCGGTCCCATCGACGTTGACCGATCGAAACTCGTCCCAGGTGCCCAGCACCCCGACACGGGCCGCGCCGTGCACGATCGCATCGCATCCGGCGAGCGCTGCGATGACGGCGCTCTCGTCGCGAACATCACCCTGCGCCTGGCGCACTGCAGCGCCACCAGAGAAGGTGACCGCACGACGCTGCAGGCACACGACCTCGTCGCCGCGTGCAGCGAGCGCCACCGCCACGCTACCCATCAGCAGGCTGCCTGCGCCGGTGACGAGCACCTTCATCGCGACGCCCCGGACAGCAGCCGTTCCATCGTGCGCCCGAGCGCCGTCCGATCGATCTTCGCGTTGTGGCGGATGTCCACCGGTAGGCCCGATGTGCACCACACGGCGGCGACGGCCTGGGGCGCCGCGGCGGCGCGAACTGCAGCCGCCAGCGCTGCGGGCGCCGCGCCGTCATCTCCTTGTACGGTCTCGAGCACGACCACCACCTGCTGCACCCCGACCGGGCCGATGGCCACCGCCGCAGCCCGCAGCACACCGGCGACCGACTCGGCCGCGATCTCCACCGGCACCGGAGCGACGGGGCCGGCGACGGTGTGGATCAGGTGCACCACGCGACCTTCGATCCACAGGTTGCCCGCGCCATCGAGGTGGCCGATGTCGCCGGTGCGATGCCACTGCCGACCCTCCACCACCGGGCGGGCCAACTGCTGGGTGTGCCACAGCCGGTCGTACCCCGACGACATCCAGTCCGCGCTCACCACGACCTCCCCGGTGGCGCCGGCTGCCGCTGGCGACGGTGGTGCGGTGCCGTCGGCTGCCGCGATCATCACGTCGCAGCCGGCTACCGGCCGTCCGACGCACACTCCGCGACCATCGCCCACCGTGTCGCGCTCGGCGAGCGAGATGTCGGCGACAGGCAGTACCTCGGTCATCCCGTACGGGGTGTGCAGCGAGGCAAGCGGGCACAGCTGCGCCATCGCGCGCAGGGTCTGGATCGGCACCGGCGCCCCGGCCGACATGACCAGGCGCACCTTCGCCAACGCCGGGAGCGGGCCGCTGGCCGTGCGCACGACGTTTGCAAGGGCGGCCGGCGATGCAAAGACCATGGTCGCGTCGATCCGTCGACACGCGTCGTCGAGTTCGGTCGCCGTCAGCGTGCCGGGCGACGTGACCTCGTTGTCGGCAAGTCCGGTGCCGATGCCCAACGCCGGCCCGAACACCGCGAACGGCGCGAAGGCCGCCACGAATCGATCGTCGCCTGTGATGCCGTACAGCGAGCGCAGGGCATCGCGCTGGGCCTGCAACTGCGCGTGGGTGTAGCGCACACCCTTGGCCGGCCCCGTGGCGCCCGATGTGAACACGACCACCGCAGGAGCGTCGCCGGCCGGGGCCGGGGCAGCGAGTGACGACAACCGCTCGACGGCCGGGGCGGCATGCAGCGAGGCGAGCGCGATGCGGTGCGCGCCCCGCGCCCAGCGCAGGGTCACGGCAGCAGCCAAGGCCTTGCGCGGGCCGACCACGTGCGCCACCCTGGCCGACCGCACGGCCGCGCCGAGCCCGCGCAGGCCCAGCCCGCGGTCGGCAACGACGGCAACGGCGCCGATGCGCCAGCACGCGTACACGACAGCGATGAGATCGATGCCGGGCGGCACCAGCACGGCGATGCGCTCGCCCGGCGCAACCCCCTGTGCACGCAGCCCACCGGCGAACGTCGCAACGCGAGCGGCGAAGTGGGCGTTGTCGATGGTCTCATCGGCGGCAGCATCACTGACGGCGATCGCTCCGGGCAGGCCCTCGTCGATCAGGCCCCACAGCGGCAACGAACCACCATCGTCCGCCTCGCCCGGAGCAGCGGCCTGGCCACCGGCGATGGCAGCTTCCACGAACGGCGCGATCGACGTCTCCAACACCGTCAGATGGCCACCGCGGGCGATCCGATGCAGTTCGACGTCGCCGAACCTGGCCCGCAGGTCCTCGGCGAAGTCGTCGTCGAACACCGGGTCGCGCGAACCCCACACCAGTCGCACGGGCATCCGCAGGGAGGGCAACGCCGCGGCGACCGCGGCGATGTCGGCCGCCGACGGGTGGCGATCGTCGAAGGGCACGTCGGCCACGAAGCCGGCGACAGCGTCGCGCCTCGCGGCGCCACGGTACGGCGCGGCCAGCGCCCTGCGCTGCAGCCGGGAGAGCCCCAGCCCGGGCAGGAACGGCGTGCCGCGGACGAACAGCGGCGTCGTGCGCGTGGTGAGCCGGTGCACGCCGGTGGCGGCGGCGAGCTTGATCAGCCACGGTGCGCGCCGCCCGGCAGGCACGGCGATGCCGGTGTTGGAGAGCACCATGCCGGCCACCCGATCGGTATGCGCGACGCCATACCCCATCGCGATCGCGCCTCCCCAGTCCTGCGCCACCAGCCACACGGGTCCTTGCACGTCCATCGCGCGCAGCAGGTCGTCGATGTCGCGCACGCGATCGCGGTACGGCCGTGGCCCGATGCGTTCGCTCCAGCCCATCGACAGCTGGTCGGGCGCGATCACGCGGTGGGCGGGCGCGAGCTCCGCCAGCAGCCGCGACCAGAGGAACGACCACGTCGGGTTGCCGTGCAGGCACACGACGGTTGCACCGCCGGCGCCGACCGCCGCACGGTCGAGCACGTGCCAACGATGCACATCTCCGTCGTGGCTGGGCACGTCGATCGTTCGCGACCACTCCGGCTGCAGCCCGTACGCCGCCAGCTCCGGCACGTCGTGCGTGGGAGCGGCCGGCGCCGGTGCGTTCACCAGACGATCTCGGTGGCGCTGGTGTTGAGCCCCGATCCGATGCCGAGGCACAGCACGCGCTGGCCAGGCTGGATCTGGTCCTGTACGCCGGCAAGAGTGATCGGCACAGAGGCCGGGCCGACGTTGCCGAACTTCGGGTAGGTGAGCGGCGCCTTCGACTGATCGATACCCAAGCGCTCGCAGAGCATGGTGGTGTGCACCTTGCTGACCTGGTGGAGGATGTACCAGTCGAGGCCACCTGCCCAGCCGAACTCGTCGGTGACGGACATCTCGGCCCACGCCTCGGCGGCGAGGTCGAGGCCGGCGACCAACAGGCTGTGGGTGTCGGTGGTCATCCGGTCGAGGCTGCCGATGCAGAGCTCGTTGTGCTGCGTGGCCGCACGCCCGATACTGCCGACGAGCCGGTGAGCCTCGGGGTGACGGTCGGTGCGGGCCAGCACCATCGCCGCGGCGCCGGAGCCGAGGGTCAACGAGGCGAACTCGGCGAACACCTCGCCGGCGGTCGTCTCGGGCCGGCGCAGGCGCTCGAGCGTGGTCTCCTGGGTGTAGCGGCTGCCTTCGCCATCCACGATCAGCGCGTAGTCGATGGCACCGGTGTCGAGCATCGATGCGGCAACGCTGATGGCGTTGCCGAAGCCGAGGCACGCATTGCCGATGTCGAAGTTCACGCACGACGATGACAGGCCGAGCTGGTGGTGCACGGCGCAGGCGACCGAGGGCTCGAGGTTGTCCTTGCAGACCGAGGTGGAGATGAGGATGCCGATCTGCGCCGGGTCGATGCCGGCACGCTCGATCGCTGCACGCCCGGCCATCGCAGCGGCATCGGCGAACGACACTCCGTCGTCCCACCAGCGACGCTCCTCGATACCGGCGAGACCGGCGAGCAACCCGGGGCGCAACCCGTTGCGCTGGTACGTGTCGGCGAGTTGCTCGTCGATCCAGTCCGACGTGATCACCCGTGGAGCCTCGACCGCTGCAACACTCAGGATTCCACTGTGTTGGTGCCGGAACACCGAGTTTCCACTCATCTGTAGCCTTCTGTCGATCAGGTGTGCAGGCTAGTGAGTGCGGCTCGGGATGCCTCACGTCTGGTCGCAGCGGCCCAACCGTGAATTCAATGGTCGCGGCGTCGGCTTCTGTGAATTCACAGTTGCGACCACAAGCATGTGGAGGGCCAGCAACGTGCGGGGCTCAACCCAGGCGGTCGAGGATGTTGGCGGTGATCCGTTCCACCTGCGGGTCGCGGCCGGCGAGACCGTGCGCCCAGTCGGTGCTGCCGGAGGTGACGACGGTGCCGCCCGCCGCGGACGTGTAGCTGCCCAGCACGGCATGGCCGTGGGCAATCCGTTCCACCGCAGCGGCGTCGCGGGTGCCGAACAGGCGTGCCGCGATGAACTCGTCCTCAGCCGGTTCGTGCGGCTTGGGTGGCCGGGCGGCAGTAGTGCGGGTGAAGTGCGCGGCCGGGGCGGTGCCGATGATCTCGAAGGTGGCCGGAGTGCCGTCCTCCCCCGTCGCGTACGGCAGCCCGTCGCGATATGTGAACGCGCAGCCGTCGCACTCGTAGCCGACGATCGTCGCCGCTGCGCCCAGCACGTCGCCGTAACCGAGGCCGGTGCCCTCGAACAGCCAGTGGTCGGCGCGATGGACGGTGTAGCCACCAGCGCCGCTGGTGACCCGCTTGCCGATGCGGTGGTAGCCACCGCGACTGAAGCTGACCCCGGTCATGTGGTTCTCCGGGCGGCCGATCAGGTGGTCGCTCCAGATGCTGGTGAGCTCGCTCAGCCGCTCGGTGTCGTACACCGGGTCGTTCTTGAACTGGCCCTTGTAGCCGACCATGCGGGTGGCCGCGCCGGTGGCGTCGCGATCCTCCATCCGCACCTGCCAGAACGCGGTGTTGCCGCTGAAGAACGCAGCATTGCCACCGGCGGCGATGAACGCCTCCACCGTGTCGCGCATCGGCCCCGACCAGTACTCGTCGTGACCGACGGACAACACCAGCCGCTTGCCGGCCAGCAGGTCGGGATGATCCTCGAGATCTGCGTTCGTGCACACGTCGATCGCGTAGCCCGCACCCTCGGCCCACTGCACGAAGGGGAGCTCCCAATCCGGCCAACCTGCCGAGCCGGCATAGGGCGACAGCTTGTGCTGGCGCAGGTACCCGACGTGGGTGTTCATGTCCGGGTCGGGCGGGTTGGTGGTGGTGACCCGGCGGCCCGCGCCCGGCGGCTTGAACAGGTAGCCGCGCGCCATCGGCCGTTCCAGGCTCGATGTCGTCGCGCCGGTGTACAGGTTGTTGCCGCCGAAATCGTTGTACGCGTACCAGGTGTTGGTGGCGAGCGCGAGCAGGATCGTGTTGGGTGAGTCGGCCGGCGGGCGCAGCACGAAGAACGCGTGGTCGCGTCGCTGCTTGCCGTCGACGTCGATGGTGAGCACCACCTCGTAGTAGCCCGAGCGCCACGCCGGCTCGGCGGTGACGGTGGTCGCTGCCGGCCAGTCGCAACCCTGCTCGTACGCCTTCGCAGGCACAGGATGGTCGCCCGCCTCGACCGTGCCCGACCAGACGACCTCACGCCGATGGCCGACACGGACGATCTCCACGTGCACATCGCGGCCACCCGCCGAGGAGAGGTGCAACGACACGACACCGGAGGGCCCGATCGAAGGCGGCCAGCAGTACCCGGAAACAGTCTCGAACGGCATCGGACCAGCGTGCCACACCGCCCGGTACCGTGGACACGTGGCGCTCACCGATCCCCTTCTCGACGATTCGGCCACTGCGCCATCGTCGAGAGGCGAGGCCACCGGCCGCGAGTTCATCCTGCTGGTCACCGCGCTGATGGCCACCACGGCTCTGGGCATCGACCTGATGCTGCCGGCGTTCTCCGACATGCGCCAGGAGTTCGCGATGGCGCCCGACTCCACGCAGGTCACCTGGATCATCACCGCCTACTTCCTCGGCATGGCGGTCGGGCCGTGGCTGTACGGCCCTGCCTCCGACAGGTTCGGGAGGCGAACGCCGCTACTGGCCGGCCTTGCCCTCTACGCCGCCGCCGCCGTTACGGCCGCCGTTGCACCGTCGTGGCAGCTGATCGTGATCGCCCGCTTCGTATGGGGTGTCGGGGCTTCCGGGCCGCGAACGCTGAGCGTCGCGATGATCCGCGATCGCTACGAAGGCGATGCGATGGCGCGGTTGATGTCGATGGTGATGGCCATCTTCCTGCTGGTGCCGATCGCTGCTCCGGGTTTCGGCGCCGGGCTGATCGCGCTGCTGCCATGGCGCGCCGTGTTCTGGTTCCCGGCCCTCGTTGCAGTGCTGCTGATGTTCTGGTCGCGGCGGCTGCCCGAGACGCTGCCGCCCGAGCGGCGCCGGCCGTTCACCTGGCGGTCGGTCGGGCAGGCCGGCCGCGAGGTCGTCACCCACCGCCAGACGATGGCACTGACGATCGCGATGACCTTCCTGTTCGGCGTGATGAGCGTGTTCCTCGGCAGCTCCGAGGTGATCGTCGAAGACGTCTACGACTACGGCGCATGGTTCCCGCTGTTCTTCGGTGTGGTCGCGGTGTTCCTCGCGATCAACTCGTTGAACAACGCACGCCTGGTCGGGCGCCTCGGCGTCGTGCGATTGGTGCGGCTGCAGGCAACCATGGGCGTGGGCATCGCCGCCGTGTTCGTCGGGGTGTCGTTCCTGCACGGCGGCCGGCCGAACTTCTGGGTGTTCACGATCATGCTGTGCGTGCTGCTGCCGCTGGTGCAGGGCCTCAGCCCCAACTCGAACACGTTGGCGATGGGCCCGGTCCCGCACGTCGCCGGCACCGCCTCGTCGATCATCGCCACGATCACGTCGGCGGGCGGGGCACTCCTCGGCGCCGTTGCTTCCGACGCGTTCGACGGCACCGTCCGCCCCTTCGCGATGTTCATCCTCGGCTACGTCGTGGTTGCGGCAGCCTTCGTGTTGTGGGGCACGGCCCCGCGTCGTTCCGCCCGCTGACAGTCCGGCGGGTCAGACGCCAGAGGTGACCAGTTCGCTCTCACCCGCGTGCTCGGCCGTTGCGAATGCGAGCGCAGCCGCCTCGTGAGCGCGGCGCGTCTCCCGTCGAGCGCGCCGGCGCATCACGAAGCGAATGGCCAACACGAACATGTCGACGATGAGGAACATCACCAGCAGAATCAGCAGCAGCGGTCGCTGACGAGTCGTGTCCGTGGCATTCACCGTTGCTCCTGCCCCCGACACGGCAACCCGCCACTCGATCGAGCCGAGCGACGGGCCGGGCACCTCCGCGGTGACGACCTGCTCCCATGTCTGACCGGGCTTGATCTCGCCCGCGTCGTCGAGCGCGAGTGAAGCCAGCTGGTCGTTGTCACGCACTGCCGCCCCCGAGAGCACGATCTGACCGAACGGCACGGTCGACCTGTTGAGCACCCTGACCGTGACCTGATACAACGTCGGGCCGCCGATGCTCGCCCGTGCCCGCTCGAACACCCCGGGTGGCGCCGGTTCCGCTTCGATCGTGACAACCAGCGGATCCTTCACGCTGGGGCCGTCCACGACCGGCGCCGTCGGGTGCCCGATGATCTCGATCGCTGTCGTCGCGATCTCGTCGTTGAGCCGGCTGGACACTCTGATCACACACGGGCACGGCACCGGCGGCACCGCCACCGGGATGCCGATCAGCGTCGACGTGCCGTCCGTGTCGAGCTTCAGTCCTTCGCTGGCGAACATGTTGCAATCGGTCGAGCCTCGACGGGCTTCGTTCCCGCACACCGAGATCGTCACGTTCAGCGAGCGGAAGCCGTCGATCGTGATCGCCACGCGTTCGTCGGGTTTGATTCTCGTGCGGTCCAGCTTCACGCTCGGACCGGTGAGGGTGGCCACTGCGGCCGTCGCCGCCGCGAGCGCGGCCGCCAGCACGAGGACGAACACCGCGAGGATCCGCAGAAGGCGCGCTGGACGGCTTCTCACACCGGCTGCGGTTCGCGTCGACGTTCGCCGACCGGGGCTGCCGTCGAGGCAGCACCTTCGTCGTCGCCGTCGTCGTCCAGGCCCCGATGACGGCGGTACGACCGGCGGGCAAGCACACCGAGAATCACGACGAGGAGGCCGATCAGGATGCTCAACGGCGGGGCGAAGGTGATGTCGTCACCGGAGCCCAACCCGACAGCGCCGCCCTGCGCTCCCTCGGGGACGACCTCCACGGTGGTGAACGACAGGAACGAAGCCGGTACATCCTTCACCGCCACCGATCGAGTGACGGACTGGCCGGGCAAGAGCTCAGGCACGCTCTCCAACGTGATCGTCTGGTCGCCGAGCCCGAATGGACCGCCGATCGTCATCGACGCTGTGCCACCCATGCGAACATTGCCACGGTTCTCGATCGTGTAGCTCACAGTCGCCGAGCCATCCAGGGGGTTCAGTGCGTGGTCGTACGTCGTGTCGACGTCGGCCACCGCGAGTTCCGGAAACAGGCTGCCGCTGACTCGGATGTACATGCGGGTGCCGGTGCGTCGGTCGAGGGTGACGGCGCCGCCTTCGGGCCCGGTACCGAGTGCTTCGCTGGAGGCGAGGATCGCGCCGGCGTGGTCGCCAGGATCGGCGTCGATCGGCACGGTGATCGTGATCGGCATGGTCACCTGTTTGCAGGCAGGCACGGTGATGATCTCTTGCGGCAGGCTCACCCACGAGCCGGCGTCAGTCGGCGGCTTGTCACCCGACAACAGGTCGAACTGGCCATCGGCGTTGTTGAAGGCGTCGGTGGCATACACGCGGAAGGTGAGTGGGACGGTGCCGAAGTTGAACAGGGTGACGGCGTCTTCGAACACCGCTCCCTGGTCGAGCTCATAGCTGAGCTCCGGGCGTTGGCCCGCCTCGTCCGAGTCCAGCGAGCCGGCGGGCGAGAGTGCCCAACTCTCGATGATCTCGCTGCCGATTTCAACGGGTGTGCACTCCGCAGCGGTGGACGGCGGATCGACGGGCGGCGCAGCCTCAGGTGCAGCCGTCGCGGCCGCTGCAACGCCGGCGCCGAAGGGGGCGATGGGTGCGAGAACGGCCACCAGCGCAGTGGTGGCCAGGAGAGCGGAGCGACGCCAGGTGTTCATGAGTGGTGGTGCCTTCGAGGTGAAACGCCGGAGGTGGTGCAGGCCGACCGAAGCCGACCCACACCACCACACGGTGTTGGTTGATAACTGAGTTACACCGTCAACATCAGACGACGGTGAAGGTGAGCGTCCCGTTGTAGGTACCCGCACGTGCGGACACCGGGATCAGCAGCTTCAGGCGGGCATCGAACGAGGCGATGCCCAGGCCAGTGCCGGCAGCAGTGGCTGCCAATGCCTTGGGTGTGGCGAGGCCGGCAGCGGTGGTCGGCAGCACAGTGGCACCGGCGACAGCCGTCTGGTTGTAACCGGCGACGGTCAGGTCCGAGTCGTCGGTGACGACCGGGGTCCAACCGAGGTAGTTGCCACTGAACGAGTCGCCGAGGCCGACATTGGTGAAGTTGCTCATCGTGCCGTTGACCGTCCAACCAGTGTCGGTGTCACGGGTGTCCGAGACGGTGACCTGGTTGATACGACCGGTTGCGGCGTAGTACTGACCGGCAAGGCTGCCGGTGGTGACGTACTGCGCCGTACCCAGATCCACGCCACAACGGGTGGGGTAGTTCGGGCTGGCCGGGCTCGGATAGTTGGCGAACTGCGGGTCGAGCCCGCCGCCAACCGTCAGTGTCGGGGCGGTACCCACCTGGTCGGTCGAAGCCGGCAAGGCAGCGAGATCGGCGAATCCGGGGGATGCCAGATCGATGGGCAGTGCGCCGTAGACGCCGCAACGCTGGGTCAGCACCAAGGCGCCAGCCGGGCGAACCACGGTGACGTCCTGGATGATCACCTGAGCAGCGTTCGGCGTTGCCGAGATGCTGGCCGAGGTGCCCACGTAGATGCCGGCGTGGTTCGGGGTCACCGTGAACGTGTACAGGGTGCCCGGGGTGCCGTTGACGACGAAGCTCGTCGCACCAGCGGCGGCAGTGAACGGCGACCCGGTGATACCGGTCGTCGGGCTGACGGCGATGGTGTAGCCGGTCGGTGCGACGCCGGTCGGCGTCACCCAGGTCAGCGTCACGTTGCCAGTGCCGGGGGTGCCGGCGAGGCTGGTGACGGCCGCACGGGGCAGCGGGTTGGGCGTGCCGTTGACCGTGTTCGACGCCGCGCTGTTGCCGACGCTGTTCGTGGCGACCACGGTAACGGCGTACTGCGTGCCGTTGACGAGGCCGGTCAGGCCGAACGTGGTTGCACCGGCCGCGAGCGACAGGGTCACCGTTGCGCCGGCCGTCGGGACTGCCGTCACCGTGTAACCGGTGGTGGCGGGCACCGACGCGGCCGCTGTGAACGTACCGTTGAGGGTCTGATCACCAGCGGTGAGCGTGCCACCGAGCACCGGCGCCGCTGGCACCACACCGAAGGCGTAGTTGAACGTCGTCGCCGTGCTGTTGCTGATGGTGATCGGCGTGACCCAGAAACGCTCGGTGTTGGTGACACCGGCGGTGACCAGCGTGCAGGCGTAGCCGATGTTGTAGGCGCCGTTCGCCACCGGCATCGTGTTGTTCGCAAAGCTCAGCGACGCCGGGAGAGGCGTCAACAAGCCGGTGGTGACCGCCGTGGTGGTCGCGTTGAGCGCCGAACCGCCGAAGGTGTACAGCGGCGAGGAGTAGGCACCACCCTGCGAGATCGGGCCACTCAGGTTGTAGGTGAGTGTGGCCGGGTCGACGCTGGCTGCAACCATGAAGGTCCTCCAGCGGTACTGGCCGGTCGCCGAGTCGCCCGGGCACACAGCGCCGGATGGCGGTGCGAACGAGAAGGACGACGTGTTGGTACCGGTCAGCGGTGACAGGGTGCCGGCACCGGCCGCAGCCGTTCCCGGTGGCAGCGCCTGGGCGCTGCTGGTGACCAGGGCGAGCGAGGCGACGGCGATTGCCGCGACGCCTGCTGCGACCTGTGTGAGGGTTTTACGCATGAGTGTGGATGCCTTTCGAGAGGGGTTGTGTGTTCGACGGGTGTTCGGTGAAGTGGTGTGCACTGATCAGGCGTTGGTCTGGCCGCTGCGCAGCGGGCCGGTCATGCTGGTGCTGCCGCAGCTGGCCCCGAGTGAGAGGTAGCCGAACTGCTGGATGATCGTGGTCGACGAGCACACGCCCGAGGTGGTGCCAATGAACAGCGTCTTCAGGTCGTTGTTGCCACCACCGGTCACGAAGGCTGTCGGCAGCACGTTGTAGACATCGCGACCGAAGATCGTGCTGCCGTAGAAGGTCGTCGACGGGGTGAGGTTCGGGGCAACCGTGCCGACGGTGACCGGGTTGCCCAGGTCGACGCCGGCGCCGTTGTTGCTGATCGAGCCGAGGCCCACGTTGAAAGTGGCCGGGTTGCCGATGGCGACGCCGTTCGACTTGGCGATGAAGTTCGCCGCCGAGAACCCGATGACCACCTGTACTCCCGGTGTGGCGGTGTTCGCGAGGTCGCCCTTGGCCTTGAGGCCAGCAGCGTCGTGCTCCTGCACGCGGCCGGTTCCGCCGAGGTTGTTGCACGTCGTGGTGGCGGCGTTCTCGGTGGCCGAGGCTGCGTGCACGGTGTTCCAGAAGGTGAAGGTACCCGAACCTGTCTGGATACCGCAGGGGATGATGGTCACGTTCTCGGTGCCGTTGCTCGCGACGATCGAACCGTTGGTGTAGAGGCTGGTCAGCTGCGGTCGGGTGAGGGAGGTGACCGGGCCACCGGCGCCACCGGCGCGGTAGTACGCGAAGCTCGCGGCGTCACGGCCGAACGGGATGAACGTCATGTCCGTCGCCGTGGCGTTCGAGGTAGCCGACGACGAGCGTGCGAAGTCCACCAGACCGCTGACGTCGGTGATGCCACCGCACTCAGCGGCACCCCAGCCCGTCCCATCCATCGATCGGCTCAGCGAACGAAGACCGTTGGTCGAGCCGTTCGGACGCAGGAAGGTCGGGCCACCCACCTTCGGGGTGATGCAGTTGTCGGAGACGCCGGTGCCGATGTTGGTGGCGTTGAACGAGATCAGCTGGCGCTGACCCGATGCCACCGAGCTCTGCGCGGGGGTGAAGTTGAAGCCGTTGGCGTGCCCCGACAGGGCGTTCATGACGTCCTGCGTGGTGTCGGAACCGGTACCGACGAACGCTGTCAGCTGCTTGGGATCGGCCGAGGCCGAACCGCCGCTGAATGAGGCGCCGAGAGCGGCGGTGAGGGCGACTGCGAGAGCGAGTCGCTTCGTGGTGGATGTGTGCAACATGGTTTTCAGTGGTTCCCTTCGGGTGGCGTGCCGCCCGGTTTCCGTCCGGGCAGGAGGCACTGTGGCAGGCCAACCTGACGCCAACTTGGCCGCCAGATGAACGCTGAACGTTTCGTCCGATGGTTCATCTGGCGGCCATCTGGCAGCTACCCGAAACGCCCGTTGACGTAATCGTTCGTACGCGGATCCTGCGGCGAGTTGAACATCGCATGGGTCGGCCCGTGCTCGACGATCGCACCGGGAGTTCCCTGCTCAGCGAGGAAAAATGCACACTGCGACGACACGCGCGCAGCCTGTTGCATGTTGTGCGTCACGATGACGATCGTGACCTCGGAGACGAGCTCGATGATGGTCTCCTCGATGCGTCGGGTGGAGGTTGGGTCGAGCGCCGAGCACGGCTCGTCCATCAGCAGCACGCGCGGCCGGATGGCCAACGCGCGAGCGATGCACAGCCGCTGCTGCTGCCCGCCGGAGAGGCCGCCACCCGGCTTGCGCAGGCGATCGCGCACCTCGTTCCACAGCCCGGCCTTGGTGAGGCACAGCTCCACCACTTCGTCCTTCATCGCATTGTTCGCCTTCACGCCGGTGAGCCGGTAGCTGGCCAGCACGTTGTCGTAGATCGACATCGCAGGGAACGGGTTCGGCTTCTGGAACACCATCCCGACCTCGCGACGCGCGTCGGTCAGCTTGCGCTCCGGGTCGTAGATGTCATGCCCTCCGAGCAACACCTCGCCTGCCATTGCAGCCGAAGGGATCATCTCGTGCATTCGGTTGAGAACGCGCAGGAAGGTCGACTTGCCGCAGCCGGATGGGCCGATCAGCGAGGTCACCTGGCCGGCCGGCATCTCCAGCGACACGCGGTCGAGCACCTGGTGGGTCCCGAACCACGCAGAGATGTTGCGGGCGTCGATGCCGGTGAGGGTGGAACCTGTCGGCGCACCCCCATGCACGGCAACGGACCGCGTGGAGGGCATCGTCACGGTGGCGAGACCGGCGAGCGAATCCGAGATAGCCTGCGCTTCCCTCGGCGTCGCTTCGGTGATCAGCAGCGGAGCGAAGACCGAAGGAGCGGAGGCTGCGGGTGCTGCTGCGAGGAGCGGCAACGCGGGTGCCGCAGCCGGCTCAGGCGCGAACGTCGGTGCAGTCGCCTCGCCGAGCGTCTCCCACGATTGCTGCCGACGAACCTGCACACCCGCAAGGCCGTCGAGGGCGACGCGCAGTGCGGCAACACTCGCGGCCGGTACGGCGAGCCCGAAGTCCTCGATGCCGGGGACGACGAGAATCGACCAGCGGGCCTCTGCCGAGTGCACCACCGACTCGATCTCGTCGACGAGCCACTCCCACGCGATTTCGCCGTCGACCGCGGTGACGCGTTGATCCGTGACCGTGACAGTGGCGTGGTGCAGCTCCGTCACCACTGCATCGATGCGGCTCGCATCGCCGCGCACCAACTGCACCACGGCGCCGTCCGAGAACGACGCCAGGATGCGCTCCGCGCCACCGCGGCCTGACGACCCGACCAGTTGTGTCGCATCGATACTCATCAGAACTCACTCCTCTTCGCGCCACGAACGGACGCATCGGCACCACGGGTGTGCACGGTCACAACAGATTCGGTAGCAGACGGGCGACCTCGCCCGACGTCGAAAGCCCCACGAGCAGGAGCGCAGGCAGGAAGACGACCCATGCCTGCGCATGTCCCCAGCGATGCCATGCCCAGACGGCAGCGATGGAGAGCAGGATCAGCGCCTGCAACCAGAAGGCGAGCACCCAGAGCGTGCGCGTGTCGGCCGCCATCAACCGATCTTCCGCAAGCAGCGCGCCGGCGGTGTAAAGGCGGGATGCACCGAGGACAGCGCCCTTCGCCAACTCGGCGTCCACCCGGATCACGCCCTCCGGGAGAAAGGCGCGCCCACCGGCGGTCACCAGCGTGAGCCGTCCGACGCCGGACGCCGCCGCTGCGGGTGCCGGGTCACCCTCCAGGCGAACGCCGAGCACCGTGTACTCGAACGTGCCCTGGCCGGTGGTGACCTTGATCGTGTCGCCTGCTCGCAGCGACGCGATCTCCTCGAACGGCCCGCCGAACGAGGCACGCCGACCGAACACCACGCTCGTGCCGATCTGGCCGGGCAACGGTGTGTCACGTCGGTGGCCGGGGCCGTCGAACAACACACTGGCGCTCGTGCCTTCGCCGACCACCTGCGCCACATCGAGACGCGGGATCTCGAGGTAGGCGACCGGGGTGCCGGCAGCGAGTTCTTTCCCGTCGCGATCGGTGGGCCCGATCGCGGCGGTGCCCTTCGCCAGATCCTCGCGGAACTGGTCGAACACCCGACCCTGGGCTGCCGACTGCTGCAGCGAGCTGACGAGCACCAGCTGCAGCAACAGCGTGCCCGCGATCACAAGGACCAGCACCAATGCGGCACGGATCAGCTGCAGGCGCGGCGTCAGCGGCGGTGCGTCGCGTCGCTCTACGCGCTCACCTCCACGCCGGAAGCGGCTGCGATCGGTCGACGCATCCGATGCACTCTCCGTCGAGGTTGCCGGGGCCGCCACCGAACGGCTCAAGGTGGCTGTCGCCGTCATCGCGAGTCGGGCAGGACCCGAAGCGGTCGACCGAGCAGGATCGCCATCCGCCCGAACACCAGCAGCAGCACCGCCCACAACACGATCGGCAGCGGCGAACCGCCGGTCGCCGTCAGTTGGCCGCCACCGGAGCCCGATCGGACGGTGGTGTTCGTGCCCGAGCCCGAACCGAGCAGCGTCGTGGAGGTCGCACCGGCAACCGTCGTCGAGGTTGTGGTCGTGCCACCGGCCACCGTGGTCGACGTTGTCGTCGAGCCACCGGCGACGGTGGTCGTCGTCGCAGTGGTGGTGGTGGTGGTGGCGGTCGTCGTGGTCGCTGCGACGACGGGGACGGCCCACGTCAACGCGGACGGCACGTCGTTCGCGGCCGCGAGCACGGTCAGCTTCGTGTTCCAGTACTTGTCCAACTCGGTGCCTGCGCTCTTGGTGCACGCGAACCCGACGTTGTACGTACCGGCTGGCAAGAACGTCGTGCCGCCGGAGTCAACCCATGCGAATGAGAGGATGGGAAGACCGGTCAGCAGACCCGTATTGACTGCCGTCGTCTTGTTCACCCACGACGAGCCTGCGCTGGTGAACAGCGGCTGACGGAAGCTGGCACCCGAGCCCAACGGAACAGGCCCGGTCAATCCGAACGTGAGCGTGTTGGGGTTGACAGTCTCGGGAACCATGTAGGACTGCACCCGATAGCCCCCGGTTGCGGAGTCGCCGGTGCAGGCCGCGCCTACAGGGACTGCCAGCGCAAACGCGGTCGCACTGCCGCCGGAAGTGAGCGGATTGCCTGCGGTCGGGCTGCCGGGCGGAACGACGATCTGAACCGCACCGGCATCGGTCGCTGCGACGGCGACTGAGCCCCCCGGGCTGAAGGACGTGACAGCGACGACCAGCATGGTGACCGAGAGTGCCGTACCGGCGCGAGCCAATTGCTGCGCGTACCGCCGGCCGCGAGATGGATACGAAGGCGTGTTCATGGCGTCTCCTTGGGAGATGACGGGGTTCGATGGGCGGTGCGTTTCCGGCGAAGGAGCCAGAGAGCGGTGGCGACAAGAACGAGCACGACCAGGCCGAACCAGACGGGCACACCGTCGTCCGCCGGTTCTGGCGCTTGCTCGGGCGCACCCGAGAGGCGCCAGCGGAACTGGTCAGGGTCGGCTGCCACCGACGCCGACACGATGATCTCGGCATCCCAGTACTTGTCCGTGGCCCCGAAGTAGGTGCACGCCACGCCGACGCGATAACTCCCGATAGGGAGTGACTCACCTGCGACCACGGCGAAGCTGAAGGCCTCGGCTGCTTCGATCCTGCCTGGCTGGCCCGCAGCGGCATTCGCCGGGGTCAGGATGTTGGCGAACGAACTCGCGGCGAAGTCGGCGCCGAACAGCGCGTGCTGGTCGGTGCCTTCGGGGCCGATCACGCCGTACTTGAGTGCGCCGATGTCAGTGTCCGCTGGGACCATGAAGCTCTGGACACGCCACTGATCGTGGAAGCTGTCACCGGGGCAGCTGGCGCCTTGCGGTAGCCGGACCACGAAGGCGGTGTTGCCATCACCGCGATCAGCGGGTCGTGAAAGATCGTCTGCGTTGGCCAACGTGATGTCGCCGGCGTCAACCGGTACGACCGTCGTCGCCCAGACCACCGGCCCGGAGAGCAGCCAGGCGACGAATGCGAGCGCGGCGAACAGAACAGCGGGCCACCGGCGCCGACCTTCGGTCGAAGGAGTCAATCGAGTCCGCATTTCACTCGTCCTCGATCAGCGCAAGGCGAGCAGTGGCCGCAGCAGCAGCCTGGCGGCGGCGGGGCCGCTTCGTGATCTCCAGCACACCCAGCGCCGAGCCGAGCACGACAGCACCCAGACCAGGCACGGCGAATCGGCTGCGCGCCACCTCCACGATCGGGGTGATGATCGTCGGTCCCGCCTGCTCCGGCTCTTCCTTGACGGGTGCAAGGGTGGTCACGGCACCGACCGCGACGATGGTTGTGGCTGTCGTCGTCGCAGGTGCCGGCTGTGTCGCCGGCACGGTGGCCTGCGGCGTCGTCGAGGTCGTGCGACGCGGCACGGTGGTTGTTGTTGTCGTCGTCGTGACGGGCGGCACCGGCACCGGCACCGGCACCAGCGTGCGCACCTGGCCGGCGGACGCCAACGTCTGCGCCTGGAGGTCGGCCGGCAGTGGGGCGTAGCCAGGGGGCAGCTCGCCGCGCTCCACGCCCGGTGCCTGGCCCGGCCCTGCCGCATACTCGAGGAAGGCGGCGTACTCAGACCGCGCCTGAGCGTCCAAAGACAGCGGTCTGATCGCTGCGTAGGTCACTGTCGTCAGCGGGTAGGCACCGGACGCTGCTGCATTCGGCGAGGGCTCCAGGAACGACGGCTCCTGCTTGGCGACCATCGAGGAGAGGCCGGCAGTGAGCGTCGCCGTGGTCGGTGCCACGAACGCACGATCCGCAGCATTGTCACCTGCGCGACTGAGGCGAGCCATCTGCAGTCCGTACTGAGCAGCTGAGGGCGTGTCGGTGACAACGAGCATCACTCGCCTGCCGAGGAACTGCGGAACTTGGCGGCCCCAGACGGTACTCGCCGAAGCGGCGAACGCGTTCTCGACGATGCGGGCACCGTCGTATGCGATGCGCCCGACGCGTGCGGCATCGCCGAAACCTCTCGCATATGGCATCCAGTCAGTGCCACACAGGGCTGGCGGAACGATCGAGCCCCCAGGCCCACGGGGCGGGGCTTGGTAGCAGTAGGGGTCGCCCTTGGGGAACGCGTTCGGTAGCGGGTCGCCGAATGGCTGCCCGGCGGAGTTGGCGGCTGCGGTCGCTCCGTACACCGGGTTCACCCTCATGCCCCACTCGTCGGGCTCGCCGTTCAGCCAAGCACGCGCCTCGTGGTCGGCGAACACCCACTCCCAGATCTGCTGGGCGGCATCCGAGCTGCCCGCAGGAAGTTGCAGTCCACTGAACGTGCGGCCATCGGCGATGTCGAACAGGCTGAACTCGGGGTTGAACTGGAGGAAGTCGGGATCGAGACCCATGTGCCCGGGGTTTGAAGTCATCCAGGGGTAGTCGGGGGTCTGCAAAATGATGACCTGCTGTTTGTACGACTGGGTGAGCAGCTTCGCAACGAGGCGCGGTGTCAGGTTCAACTCAGCGACGCGCACCCCGGCCAGTTGCAGGGCCTCGGCCCCGGCCTCAGGCTTCGGGTTCCGTTCGATGTTGAAGCCGATGGTCAGTCCGGACAGGCTGAGTGGCGCATAGATGGTGGGTTTCGCGGGGTCCAATGACGTTCCGGACAATGGTCGCGACACAACCACCATCCCTGGCGCACCGGTCGTCCCGGCAGCCAGCTGCTGGCGAGCCGAGGCGTCGTTGACGGGCGCAAACGAATACGGAGGCAGGTCGCCGCTGGCGCACAACGCCGGCTGCCAGCTGGCCACTGCGGCAAGGGCGAGCTCGGAACCGGCGAGACGACGCTCGTCGATGCCCAGGGTGCACGGGGAGTCGACGGGGTTGAACTCGAGCGGAATCGCGATGCGGTTCTTCCACGCGGTCGCGGCCAGCGGGGAGGTGTAGACCCCGTACTGTTCCGCTCGATCTTCGAACGGGGTGCCGACGTTCTCATCGGCCGCAGAGCCTCTCGGTACCACGACCAGCCAGCACTTCGGGACCTTCGATCCGCCCGCCGCCACTGGTTGCACCGACTGTCCGCAGCCGAGGCCCGATGACTGAACACCGGTGTGCAGTTCGAACAGCTCGGCGCCCTTGCCGTCGAGTCCTGTCGCAGCTGCCGGGATCTCGTTGGTCGTGACGATGTTGAAGAACGGGTTCAGCCAGTAGTTCCCACCGACCAACGACGGGTTGAACGCCGGATCGGTGTGAACCGTGACCTCTGTTCCGCTCACGGACCGGAACGGCAGCCAGACGTTGGTGGTGCTGGTCTCCAGGAACCCCACCGATGCAACGAAACCAGACCACGTCGATCGCGACACGATTCGGCTGGTGGTGAACCCACCGGGCAGCGCTGCGCCCGAGACTCCGCCGAAGACACCGGTGCTTGCACCTTGCACGCACTGCTCGGGAGGTGGCCCCGGATTGCCCGGCACGCTGCCGTCGTCATCGCCCCAACACTGCATGATCTGGAGGAACTGCGAGCCAAACCTGCCGGGGCCTTGCACCGTCGGGGTGGCCCCGGTCCAGTCGATCGAGATGGCCTGGTTGTTCAGCTTCTCCGTTTGGTTGACGGTGATCGCGAGATCGGCGAACTGGCCACGGCCGTTGATGGTCAGCTGCGAGTCCGTGGCCGGCAACGACGTGTCGGTGCCCTGGCTTCCGGCAGTCGGCTCGGCCGTCGCAGGGGCCATGGTCAGCGATGCCGTGACCACCAGGGTCAGCCCGACGACGAGGAGGGTGCGACTGCGGTTCACGTCGTCACCTTGCGTGCCAGGCGGCGCCAGACGAAGGCCGGCGCGAGCACGAGCGCGAGGGTGAGGCCGCACACGAGCAGCATCAGGACGATCGACGAGCTCCATCCGGAGTTCTGCGACAGCACCGTGGGCGAGATCGCCCCGACGACGCCGCCGCCGGTATTGCCGCCGTTGGCGACACCACCGCCGGTGACCCCACCACAGAGGCCGGTGTCCGGGTCGCACACTGCGCCTTCGGTCGGCAAGTCGTCGACGCCGGTTCCCCCGCCCGCGGGCACGGAGCCACCTGCGGGTGTGGAGCCGCCGGCAGGCGTCGAGCCACCTGCAGGGGTCGATCCTCCAGCAGGGGTCGAGCCACCTGCAGGGGTCGAACCGGCGTCCGGGGTCACACCGCCGCCGCCGCCGCCGGTCGCGAGCACGTCGGTGGGTACGTTGGAGAGCCCGCCGGTGCCGTTCGGGCACTGGCTGGCGCTGCCCTGCTTGTCGCACTCCTGGGGCCGCGGGGCGTTGTCGGCAAGCAGGTTCGAGCCGTCGGCAGCGAACGTCGGGTTGTCGCACTGCGAGATGTCGATGTCCTGCACCTCGACACCCGGGATCTTGCGGATTTGGTCGAAGCTGGCCTCGACCAGGTTGATCGGCATCGGCGAGTAGCCCAGCGACGCGGACTGCTGCTGCGCCTGGCACATCGCGTAGTAGGCGAACGCACCGAGCGTCTTGCCCTTGTCGAGGTTGAACTGGCCAGCAACCTTCGTCGGCACGATCAGGTACGAGTACGACGAGAGCTGATAGCTGCGCGAGTCGGCGTCGGTGTACACCCCGTCGAGCTGCTGTGTGAGGTACACCGCCGGGTCGTTCTCGTTGGTGTTGATCCTCGCCTGCAGCAGTGACACGGCAACGTTCTCCGGCGTCGGCTCCGTGTAGTAGCCGGCAGCGTTGAGCACCTTCGCGACCGGGAACTGCGAGCCCAGGGCGTAGGAATAGTTGACGTAACCGATGGCGCCTTCCGCGAAGCCCTGGCTGACGTAGCCGGCGACACCGAGGTCGCCCTGTTGGGCGATCATCCCGGGGATCGTCGGGTAGAACGACGTCTCGCCGCAGGCGGGGGCGCGGCCAGAACGGTCGCAGTAGTCGTTCCACAGCCCGCCGTGCATCTCGATCATCCACTTCGTGAACTGCCCCGTCGAGCCCGAACCATCGGAACGGACCACCGGCACGATCGTGCGCGCCGGCATCACCAGGCCCGGGTTGTCCGCCTGGATCGCCGGATCGTTCCATGTGGTGATCAGGCCGGTGAAGATCTTCACCACGTTCTCGCCCGAGAGCCGCAGGTTCGTGACCCGCTTGCCGTTGATCTGCAGGTTGTACATGAAGGCCGTACCGCCGGCCACGACCGGGATGTAGGCGTAGCTTCCCGGCGCCGGGTTCTCCGGGGCCGAGCCGTCCTCCGGCGCGAACTGGAACGGGATGTCGGAGGCCGCGAAGTCGACGGTGCCGTTGAGGAAGTTCTTGCGGCCGGCCGTCGAGCCGGTGGGGTTGAAGTCGACCGTGATGCCGAACTGGCGCACGTTGACGCGCATCGCGTCGATGGCGTTGGCCGACCACGACGAGCCCTCGCCGGAGATGCGCTGATAGCTGCCCTCCGCGGCGACCGGACGTGGCACGACACCCGAAACGCTCGTGGCGACCACGACCGAGACGACCACGAAGGCGAGTCGGGCGAGCGACAAACGACGGCGAGCAGTCATGACGATCTCTCCTTGCGCGGGGCGGTGGTCGCCGCGCCACGACGGGCATCGATGCGCACGAGGTCACGCGCCGAACGGCTGACCGTGGCGTTGGCCTGACGCTTCGACAACTGCCCGGCGGGCCGGCCGCCGACGATGCGAGCGATGGTGAACAGGACGAGCACGAGCATCATCAGCAGTGCAGCGGTGGCGAAGCCCCGCGCAATCTGCGTGGGCTGTGGCGACCTGACCAGCTCGAACGCCGCCAGCGGCAACGACACCATCGGGCCTGTGACCGGATCGAGGTTCATCGTCGAGGTGAACCCGGAGGTGAGCAGGATCGGGGCCGTCTCACCGATGCCGCGGGCTACGCCGAGGATGACCGAGGTCGTGAGGCCCGAGCGCGCCGTCGGCAGCACGACGTGCCAGACCGTGCGCCACTGCGGCGCACCGACTGCCGCGGCGGCCTCGCGGAGGTTGCCCGGCACCAAGCGCAGTACCACGTCGGCGGAGCGGATGATGATCGGCAACATCATGATGCTCATCGCGATCGAGGCGGCGAGCCCGGAACGTTCGAAACCGAGGATCAGCACCCAGGTGGCGAAGATGAACAGGCCGGCGAGGATCGAGGGCAGTGCAGTCATCGCGGTCACCACGGTGCGCACGAGGTTGGTCACCCGACCGCTGGTTTCGTTGAGGTACACCGAGCAGGCGATGCCGAGGGGAACGGTGATCACCAACGAGATCGCGGTCATGATCAGGGTGCCCACGAGCGCATGCGAGACGCCGCCCTTGTCCAGCGGGTCCAATGGGCCGGTGGTGCTGAGGTCCTTCACGTAGAAGTTGGCGTGCACCAACGCCTCCATGCCACGCACCAGCACGAACACGACCACGGAGAACAGGGCCACGAACGCCACCAGGGCCGCCGCACTCAGCAGCACGGCCATCACTCGATCGATGACAGCCGGCCGATCCTCGGTGAGCGAGACCAACGCCGCGTAGGTGGCGAGGAAGACGACGAAGAACACTGCCACGAAGCCGAGCCCGCCACTCATCGGGGTCAACCGACCGAACAGCAACATCGTGGTGCACATGCCACTGAGGAACGCCCCGGCCAGTGGCAGCACATCGTTGCGCGACAGCTTGCGTACCGCCCGCCGCTGAGCAGGGGCGTCGCCGGGGTCGGGACGACGAGCCAACGAGGTTCGCGCCTCGGCCCGGTGCGCGGGCGTGGGCTCCCACAGCGGCGCGTCCTCGGCGGCCAGGTGTTCGAGCAGGATGGTCATGCTTCGCTGCTCGCCCCGGACCGCGAACGGGCAACGAACGACGACGCGGTGAAGTTGACGACCAGGGTGATCGCGAACAGCGCCAGCCCGGCAGCCATCAGCGCGGAACGGCCGAACCCTGTGGACTCGAAGGTGCGCGCGGCGATCAGGCTCGACACCGAGTTCCCGCCGGCCTCGAGGATGTGGAAGTTGATGTCGAACCTGGGTGAGATGATCAGCAGCACTGCGATCGTCTCGCCCAGCGCACGACCGAGACCGAGCATCGTGCCGCCGATGATGCCGCCCTTGCCGAACGGCAGTGCGACGACGCGGATCATGCCCCAGCGAGTGGAGCCCAGTGCGTACGCGCCCTCGCGCTCGCCGAGCGGCACCTGTGAGAAGACCTCGCGCATGACGACACACGAGATCGGCATCACCATCATCGCAACCACGACACCGGCGATGAACGCCGAGGCGGTGTACACGGATTCACTGGCCAATGGGCTGTTCGGATCGGCGCGAGCGACGTCCAGGAAGGGGAGCCAACCGAACCACGCGTTCAGCCAACGCGACAACCCGATGATCTTGCCCTGCAGGAAGAACAACCCCCACAGGCCGTACACGACACTGGGCACAGCTGCCATCAGATCGACGAGTGCAACCAACCACGAGCGCAGCCAGGTGGGCGCCACTTCTGTGATGAACAGCGCAGTGCCCATCGCGATCGGCACTGCGACGACGACGGCGACGAGCGCGATCAGCACGGTTCCCACCAGGACTGCCGCGATGCCGAACTCGTTGCGATCGGGTTGCCACTCCGACGTGGTCAGGAACGACCATCCCTTGCTCTGCAGCGCGTCGCTGGCCTCGATCGCGAGGAACACACCGACCGCACCCATCACGACGAGCACCAGCAACCCCGACAGCGACACCCCGCTGAGGAACACTCGATCGCCGCGTCCGCGGCGGTTGGTCATCTCTCGCGCAGCAGGGGGCGCGCTGGTGGGGCGCTCGGGGACCATCGTCGACACCATGGTTCAGGCCAGCCACGCGGCGAGCACCACGAGCATGATCACCATCGCTGCACCGAGCAGCAGGACGTCCACATGCAACGCCGAAGCCCAGAAGCCCTTCTTGGCAGCAGGCGCTGGCGCAGCGAGTGCGGGCAGTTGGTGGCTCGGTCCGATCCCGCCGCCGAGGAGGCGCTCATCGAGCATCGAGGCGAACACGGCGGCGAACACTCGCGCAAACGCTTCGGCGTCGATCCCGATGCTGACGGGCGCAGCGTTGGCGGGTGACGCGGCTGCGAACGACGAGGGCGAAGGTGTGGCGGCCACGGCGAGGGGTTCGGTGGCCGCCACGATCAAGGGCGCCGGCGCGTCGACCGACGAGAGTGTTTCCCACGAGGAAAGAGTCGGCGGTGGCGTGGGCTCGATGGCAGGCATCGTCGCCACGACGGGTGGCACCACGACGGGTGGGGCGACCACGGGTGGCGCCACGACGGGTGGGGCGACCACGGGTGGACGCACGGCGGCAGGCGACTGCGCACGGGCGAGCATCACCTCGCCAGCGCGCCGAGCTGCGGCAATTTCGGCGGCGGCTTCCTCGCGGGCCTCGGTGAGCGCAAGTTCCAAGGCGGCGCGCCGGTCGTCGAGCAACGGCATCAGCCGATCGCGCAACTCCTGACGAGCGGCATCTTCGTCGGCTTGCACCTCGGCGGCCTCGGCGTCGTTGGCGGCTTGCTGAACGGCACGTAACTGCAGGGTCAGCATGGCGATGCCGGCGCGCGGCGACAGGGCCGGTGCACCGGCGGCGAGCGCATCACTCAACACCTGTCACCTCCGGCGTCGACGGCCGGCCGAGCGACCGTTGCGCGATCGCCTGGCGAGCAGCGGCACGGAGCCGATCCGCTTCGTCGCGGCCGGCCTGGCGCACCATCGCGATCGCCATCTCGTACTCGCGCTCCATCCGGGCCAGCGTGTCCTTCGACGCCACCAGTTCGGCGCGGAGCGTGGCCCGCATCTCTGCGTCGCGCACGGCCAGGCGTTGGTGTGCCGCCGCCACACGAGCAGATGCCGACGCGAGTTCCGCTTCCAGGCGCGCCCGCTCGTCATCGATCTCGCCGAAGGAGCGATCCGCCGCTCCTACGTCGGCGGAGGGGGTGACCGGGATCCCCTGCGAAGGAGTGGGGTGCAGATGCGGCAACGAGCCGTTGAGGCCCGTGCCGTTGAGGGCCGAGCCGTTGAAGCCCGTGCCATTGAGGGGTGAGCCATTCAGCGCCATCACGCTCACCCGATCCACGCCAGCGAGACGATGAACAGCGACGACGACACCACGGCGGCCGACACGACAAAGGCGACGCGCTGCCACCAACGTGGGCGTGCAGCGACCGGCGGGGCGACGGGCTCCTTGTCCCAGAAGCTCTGGAAGGCTTCGTCGGCAGCGACCGCTGCCGGTTCGAAACGGATGATCGCACCGTTCTTCAGCGGGGCAGCGACCGGCGCTGACACGGCGACGGAGTCGGGCACCGGCGACTCAGCGAGCAGCGACGCGATGAGCGCGTCGAGCACTGCGTCGAGATCGCCGGCAACGGCAGTGTCCAGCACAGCACTGACAGCGAGCGGCAGACAGCCGCCACTGTTGCAGGCAGCCTCTCGTGTCGCCAGTGCGACGACATCGTGGGTGGCGAGCGTGGTCGCTTCGACAGTCGCCACGTGCTGCCGCACGACGGCGCGGGCATGCGCATCGTCGATCTTGGCTCGGGCCTCCTGCTGCTCGGCGGCCCACCAGCCGTCGAACAGGCCCGCGAGCTCACGCTGCTCGACGACACCATCGGCTTCGCGAGACATGAACACCTGGTCCATGACTGCGGCGAGTGCATCTGGTTCGCCGACCAAGGGGCCCACGTGCAACGGGATCTCGGCGGCCGCAGACACCGGCGGGCGGGTGTCGCTCCCGGCCGGGTGCGCCAGCATCGCGGCGCGACGGCGAGCGTCGCCGGCGACCGCGGCAGCATGCGCCTCGGCCTGATTGGCGATGGCGTCGACCTCTGCATCGACTTCTGCTCGGCGGAGCAGGATCGAACGCTGAGCATCGAAGAACTGTCGGGTCAGCCGACCGTGGATCGCAGCGGCTTTCGCCAGCTCACTGTGCTCTTGGCCCAGCCGCGAGCGAGCGTCGCCCACCGCGTGCAGGAAGCGCAGGTGTTCGGTTCGCACGGTGTCGCAGAACGCTGCAACGTCGGCGGTGACACCCGAAGTGGTCCTCACCTGGGAGGCGGCGAGCTGAGTCTCGGCGGCGTGCAATCCCGTGGTCTCCATGCGGGCCTGACTGTAAAAGTGGCGCCTGACGCGTGGGTGAACAACAGGTGTTCACCGCATGTCCACTGAATGAAACCCGGGAGGATCGCTCGCTCCGGCCGCTGCGTCAACCGTCGACGAAACCCTTGAAGCTGGTGGCGAGGTACTGCACGAAGCTCGGCGACACGCCCTCGCCGGCCAACACCTCTGGCGCGACAGGCGGGCGGCGCGGCACGAAGCCGGGGTCGGCGGCCAGCAGCTGCGGGTAGTCGTGATGCAGGATCGCGACCCGGCCGAGCACGGCGATGTCGACACCGTGCTCGAGCACGCGCTGCACGTCGGCCGGGTCGTGGATCTTGCCCGCAACACCCAAGCGCACGTCGCCTCGCGGCAGCTCGGCGAAGATCTCCCTCAGCGGGCGACCCTCGAAGCCGGGCTCGTCGGAACAACGATCGATGTCCCACAGCGACATGTCGATCATGTCCACCTGACCCGTCGCGACCAGCCGGGCGTACACGTCGACGATCTCGGCGATGCGCATGCCGAACCGCTCGGGCGACAGCCGCACTGCGAGCGCCAGGCCGTCACCGCACTCGGCACGGATGCCCTCGACGATCTCGAACAGCACACGGCTGCGATTCTCCGACGAACCGCCGTACTCATCGGTGCGCTGGTTCAGTTCCGCCGAGAGGAACTGGCAGATCAGGTAACCGTGCGCGCCATGCAGTTCCACACCGTGGAAGCCGGCGCGTTGGGCACGCCTCGCGGCTGCCACGAAATCGGCCACCACCTCGTGCACCTCGGCGGTGGTGAGCGCGCGTGCCCCGGTGGAAGGGTCGTCGGACGGGCCCACCGGTTGCGTGCCGATGAGTGCAGCCGGCGCCCGGTTGCCGGCGTGGTGCAGCTGCGCGTAGCTGACGGTGCCGGTGGCATTCAGTGCCTCGGCCAGGCGGGTCAGTCCCTCGAGATGACCGTCCCCCCAGATGCCGAGCTGCCCGGCGAACCCCTGGCCGACCGCCTGCACGTGCGCCGCGCACGTCATCGTCAGGCCGAAACCACCCTGCGCGCGGACACGCAACCAGTGCAGCTCCTCGTCCGAGATCGTGCCGTCGGCGTGGCTCTGCTGGTTGGTCAACGGTGCGAGCATGAACCGGTTCGGCATCGCCGGCCCGTGCATGAACGACAGCGGGTCGAAGGGTGAAGCCATTCCCTCACTCTCGCAGACCGACCAGCTTGCTGTGCGGGTCAGCGCCCGCGAGCGGCAAGCACCGCGGCGCAGCCGGCGATCGCCGCAATCGGTGCGACACCCGAGGTGACGATGCAGCGCGCCCGATCAGGGAAGGCGGTGTACGACCAACGGCATCGCGCCCTTCCAGCCGGCCTCGGCCAGCAGGGCGCCGGCGACTGTGAGCGACCACCCGGAGCGCATGGAGGTGGCACACAGCAACACCGGCCCGGCGGGCGCTGCAACCGACGGATCGAGACGAACAGCCCCGTCGAGATGGGCGACCAACGGCCCGCTGGACGTGTCGGTTGGTGCCTCGCCACCATCCCAGCTGAACAACTGGAGCAGTGGCAGCTTGCCCACCGACGCGATGTGCGCGGCAAGGGCTTGGTTGGCCTTCATCTCCACCGAGAACGCCGGCGCGGCGGCGACAGCGACCGGCCTGGCGGACCAGACCCGCGACCAACGGGTGAGCGCATCGACGGCGCCCTGCAGCAGCGCCGGCGGGATGGTGCCGTAGCCGGTGCGTTGGAGCGCGAGCAGCTCATCTGCCCAACCCGCATCGTCTGCGAAGGCGACCGCGCGACCCTCGGCCAGCCCGGCGATCCTGCCCTTGCGCGACGAGCCGGCCGGCCACAGCTTGCGCGGTTCGATGATGAGGTCCGCGCCGCGCAGATATGCCTGCGCGGCGTGTAGGCGGGCCTGGCTGGGCTGCACACCGGGCGCGGGCAATACGCCGGTGCACACCGAGCAGCGGCCGCACGGCGCCGGCGAGGGATCGTCGAGCGCCTGCTGCAGGAACGCCATCAGGCAACCATCGCCGTGCGCGTAGTGACGCATCAGGTTGGCCTCGTCGCGACGGGTCTGGGCGAGCGCGCTCCACTTGGCCGTGTCGTGGACGTACTCGGCGCCGGTGCTCGCCCACCTACTGCCGTCCTTGGCCACCACGCCCTCCACCGCCAGGATCTTCAGCTGGGTCTCCAACCGCCCGCGACGAATGCCGGTGGCGCTCTCCAGCTCCTGCAGCGAGCGGGAACCACCCGCGAGCGCAGCGAGCGTCTTGGCAACGTCATCGGGGTTCGGGATCGAGGCGGTCGCGAAGTACTCCCAAATGCGCTCGTCGGCCTGGGCTGAGAGCAGCACCGCATCGGCGCGGGCCACAGCACGGCCGGCGCGGCCGATCTGCTGGTAGTAGGCGACCGGCGTGGCCGGCGAGCCGACGTGCAGGCAGAAACCCAGATCGGGTTTGTCGTACCCCATGCCGAGCGCCGAGGTGGCAACGACCGCCTTCACCTTGTTGGCGCGCAACAGCTCCTCGACCTCCACCCGCGCCTCGGATTCGAGTTGGCCGGTGTACGCGAGCACGTCATGACCGCACGACTGCAGGAAGCCGGCGAGACGATCGGCCTCGGCAACCGTCAGCACGTAGACGATGCCACTGCCGGGAAGGCTGTCGAGCGCATCGGCCACCCAGGCGTAGCGCTGCAGCGGCGACAGGCCGGGGACCACCGACAGTTGCAGCGAGGTACGCGCGAGCGTGCCGCGGAACGTGACGGTGGAGGCGCCGAGCTGCACCTGCACATCGGCCGTCACCCGCTGGTTGGCGGTGGCCGTCGTGGCCAGCACGGAGGCGGTGGGAGTGGCGAGCAGCGCACGCGCGAGGCGCTGGTAATCGGGCCGGAAGTCGAACCCCCAGTCGCTGATGCAGTGGGCCTCGTCGATCACCACCAGCCCGACGCGCGCCATCAGCTCATCGAGCCGCGCGGCGAACCGGGGGTTGCCCAACCGCTCGGGCGAGACCAGCAACACGTCGAGCCGGTCGGCATCGAGCGCAGTGAAGATCGGGTCCCAATCATCGAGGTTGGTGCTGTTGACGGTGGCCGCACGCAGGCCGGCGTTCGTCGCCGCCGTGACCTGATCGCGCATCAGGGCCAGCAGCGGCGAGATCACCAACGTCGGCCCCGCGCCGCTGGCACGCAACGCAGAGGTGGCCGCCCAGTAGACGGCCGACTTGCCCCACCCCGTGGCCTGCACCACCAGCACACGCGCAGCAGGCTGCACGATCGCCTGCACCGCCTCGACCTGATCTTCCCTCGGCACGGCCGCCGGGCCGGCCAGCCGCGACAGCACCAACGACAGGTGCTCGTTGGCAACGGCGGACGACGCAGAGGTGCTCACACCGCCAGCCTCGCAGAAGGGTGTCCCAGAGTTCGCCGTGCGCGCCAGCGGCAACGAGCGAGAACGGCGCGGTGAACAGCAGGGCCGGCGACGTCAGCCCGTTGCGTCGCATACAACCAGATCGGTGGCCGACCCCCTCGGTCGTCGACAGCACTCAGCGGTTCAGCGATGTGCCGACGCTGTCAGGATTGCGCATGTCGACGGCTCGCACGCGGGTCAACTTGATCGCCACGAACATCGGCTCTCGCCGGGGCGATCCATGTTGCGCAAGTCCTCGCCGCCGTACTTGGCGCCGAGGCGATCGGCGAAGACGTTGTCATCGTCCGGTACAACAGTGGCATCGCCTCGCAACTCGAGGTAGCGCACGTACTCGACGGTGTCTTGGATGTGGAGCGCAACCTTGGGGTTGACGATCATGTTCTTCAACTTCTGGCGGGTGGCGTTCACCGACAGCTGCACGGTGCGCGCATGGTGCAAGCGCGCGGCTACCGCGCCCGGGGGCGCGGTAGCTGGAGGGTTGTCGCAGTTGGGGGTCAGGGTTTCTTGCGGCCGGCGGTGGGTGGCGCGCCGCGGGGTTGGCTGGTTCGGGTTCGGCCGTCGTGCCAGAAGATGTGGAGTTGCCCGTCTTCGTCGAGCTTCAGTTGCACGTTGGTCTCGTGGACGTAGTGGTGATGTCGTGAGCACAGCAGCGCAAGGTTGTGGTATTCGGTTTTGCCGGCGTGGCGCCAGTAGCGGATGTGGTGGGCGTCGCAGTGGCGGATCTTGCGATCACACCCGGGGAACCGGCAACCTCCATCACGAGCGGCGACCTGGTTGAACAGTTTGCGTGGCACCGTGTACTGGCTGTCGCCGAAGCTGAGCGGTTCACGCTGCGGGCCGCGGATGATGGTGTGGATCTTGCAGTCACACAGGTACGTATCAGTGCACGTCGGCGACATCGGTTGCTCTGTGTCGGCGACGACACCTTCGGGGCGCCCGGCGTTCAACGTGGACTCGTCGACCGAGATCGAGATGTGCGGCAGATTGCGTGGTGTGCCGTCGTCGGTGTGGTTCTTGTTGAAGAACGCACAGATGTCGAACAACGCGTCAGCGCCGCGTTCACCCTGGGTACGTTCGTCGTGCGTGCCGTCGTAGGTGGTGGCGTTACGGAGCGCCTTCTCGACCTCGGTCGCCGCGGCGCCGAACAACTGCAGGTGGCCGAGCAGCGCACCATCAGATCCGCGACTCAAGGTGAGGTGCCGGTCCTCGTCAGGATCGGGCGCGGGCCCGTCGATGACGGCGTCGGCATTGGCCCGCCACCGGGCACACACCGCAACGGTGTCGGCGACGGTCAGCGGGGCGACAAGTTCGACCAGTTCGGCTTGGTGTTCGGCCAACAGGTCGGCGTGCTTGGGTTTGTGGAGATGGCCGAGTGCTTCAATCTGGCTGGCAGACAGGACACCGATCAGTGCTGCATCGGCGAACGATTCGTAGCTCGCCAGGAAGCGGCCATTGCGCACCATCTGGTGGGCGTGGCGGCGCGACATCCGGCCGTGATCGCGTAGCCATGCGGCGACCGACACGGACCCGTCCAGACCCCACAACCCGGAGCGTTCGATGGCCTGTAGTTGCAGCGCCAAGGCGGCTGCCTGTCGTTCGTGTTCGGCAAGCGCAGCGACGAAGCCAGGCAGGTCTGGCAGCAGACCTGTCACAGGTTCGTCGAGCAATGTCATGTTGTCTACCGTACACTTGTTCGTCATCATTGCAACCCGTCAACCCATATTCCGTATGGGCTGTAGCGATAGTCGACGTTCAGGTATCACCGGGAGCGATGGCCCGATATCGAAATCGAAACAACGAGACCGACGGCAGGTGCAGGCCAGTAGGGACGGCACCGCCGCGCCCCCTCCAGTTCTCTTCTACGCTGCTGACTGAATTTTCAGTGAGCACTCGTTCACCACCGAGGATCCCATGAAGGCGCCCGTCGAAACTCCGCGGCTGCCGGCTTCGTGATGCCGCCCGAGTGGGCGCCGAGGGCTACACCGCAGCAGCGCCCACAGCGGCGCCCGCCACGGGCACAGCTGAACGCCGCAGCCACGGCGTTGCTGCGGGCCAGCTGACGACCTCGTCCGCGGTGCGCCCGCAACGACCGTCGCGGTACCGTGTTCCCATCTCGTCGTTCACACTCGACGTTCAATCCTCTGGGGGTCTCATGGACAGCATCGTGTCGGTCTCATCGGGAGCCCTGCGTGGAGCGGCCGACAACGGCGTTCACGCGTTCCGCGGCATTCCGTATGCGGCGCCGGTGGGTGGGGCCAACCGCTTCCTCCGGCCGCAGCCGGTGCAACCCTGGGCGGGCGAGCGCGACGCCACCGCCGACGGCCTGATCCAGCCGCAGGTACCGATGCCGCCGCCGTTCGGCGCCGAGCTCCCGCCCGCCGGCGACGACAGCCTCAACCTCAACGTCTGGACACCGGACCCTTCGGCAAGTGGGCTGCCCGTGCTGGTGTGGATCCACGGCGGCGCATTCAACGCCGGCAGTGGCATCGAGCCCACCTACGACGGCACCTCGTTCGCTCGCAACGGTGTCGTGTGCGTCACGATCAACTACCGGCTCGGTGCCCAGGGGTTCCTGTACCTCGCCGAGCACTTCCCGCAGTTCCCCGACTCGGGCAACCTCGGCATACTCGATCAGGTCGCAGCGCTGCAATGGGTGCAGGAGAACATTGCCGCGTTCGGTGGCGACCCACAGCGGGTGACGATCGCCGGCGAGTCCGCGGGCGCCATGAGCGTCGGCACGTTGATGGCGATGCCCGAGGCGCGCGGCCTGTTCCACCAGGCGGTGCCCCAGAGCGGCGCGGGCCACAACGGCATCGGCGCCGAGACCGCCACGCTCATCGCGCGCGATCTGCTGGCACGCCTGGGCGTCGCCCCCGGCGATGCCGCTGCGCTGGCGGCCGTCACCAGCGAGCAGTTGCTCGAGGCACAGGCGGCGCTCACCGCCGAAGTGATGACGTCAGGCAAGATCGATCTGTACGGCGACCCGGGGGCGACCGCAATGCCGTTCCAGCCGGTCTACTCCACGGCGGTACTGCCGCAGCGGCCGATCGATGCAATCCGCGCCGGTTCCGCCGCCGACATCGCCGTGCTCACCGGCACCACGATGGAGGAGAGCTTGGTGTTCGTGGTTGCGATGCAGGCGATGTTCGGTGAGGACAAGCTGCACAAGCTGGCTGCCTCACTGTTCGGCGACGAGGCACACGGCAACACGGTCATCGAGGCGTACCGTGCCGCCCGCGCCGGCAAGCCGGCCCACGAGGTCATCGCCGCGATAGAGACCGACCGCGTGTTCCGCGTGCCCGCCGTACGTCTCGCGGATGCGCAGGCGGCCCACAACAAGAACGTGTGGATGTACCGGTTCGATTGGCGCACACCGGTCTTCGGGGGCATGTTGGGCGCGTGCCATGCGTTGGAGCTGGCGTTCGTGTTCAACACGCTGAGCAGCCCCCTGGCAGCGATGTTCGCCGGGCCCGAGGCGCCACAGCCGATCGCCGATGCGATGCACGGCGCATGGGTGGCCTTCGTGACCACCGGCAACCCCGGCCACGAAGGCCTCCCCGCCTGGCCGCGCTACACCCCCTCTCAGCGCCCGACGCTGCTGTTCGACGTCGCGCCGGAAGTGGTGGAGCAGCCCAACGCCGACGAACTGTCCCTGTGGGAGGGCGTGCTGTAAGTCATTGGGCGGCGAGCGCCACATTGCCCTTGGTGCCGGGGCGTGACAGGCTGCCCCGATGCTGACGCCCGGAACTGCCGCCCCCGCGTTCAGCCTTCGCGATCATCATGGCGGCTTGGTGTCGTTGGCTGATCTTGCTGGCCACTGGGTTTTGCTGTGGTGGTATCCGAGGGCCGCCACACCGGGTTGAACGGTGCAAGGACAGGGCCTGCGTGACAGCGCCCAACAGCTGAGCGATCTTGACTGCATCGTGCTCGGAGCGTCGTTCGACACCGTCGAGGAGAACAGCGCATTTGCGGACGCGCAGAAGTTTCCCTTCCAGCTGCTCAGCGATGTCGATCGTGTCGCTGGCCACGCATACGAAGTGGTGCGCGCAGCGAGTCATCAGTACTCCGACTATCCGGAACGGTTCAGCTACTTGATCGATCCGGCGGGAGTGATCCGGCGCAGCTATGCGGTGCACGACGTCGCAGGCCACGCAGCGATGGTCATCGCCGATCTCGTCACACTTCAGCGATGACCGCCGAGCCGGTGCGGCAGGGGCCACTTGTCGATCCGATCGATCCGTACGTCACCGACGGCGGCCGCGACGCTGCGGCGCTGACAGCGCGCACCCAGTCGGTGAACCGTGGCGCCGCCCGGGCTGCGGTTCTCGGTCTGAACGACGGCCTGGTCACGAACCTGTCGTTGATCATCGGCATGGCCGGGGCCTCGGCCGGGCAATCGGCGGTGCGCCTGGCCGGCTTCGCCAGCCTGATCGCAGGCGCCTTCTCAATGGCCGCCGGCGAATGGGTCAGCGTGCGCAGCCAGGTGGAGCTCTACAAGGGGATCCTCGCTGAGCTCCGCTCGCTAGTGCAACGCAACCCTCGGCTGATCCTCGCCCAGCTGAGCGAGAAGCTGCAGGCCGACGGGTTCGGCACCGAGACCGCCCAGCAGGCGGCGACAGAGTTGCCGCTTGACGAGCACCGATTCTTCGCGTTCGCGGCCCGCACTCTGTTCGGTCTGAACGCCGATGAGTTGGGCTCACCGCGGGTGGCCGCATTCTCCTCACTGGCTCTGTTCTCGTTGGGCGCGCTCGTCCCCTTGGCCCCGTGGTTCTTCGCTGCCGGCACAGTCGCTACAGCAATCTCGATCGCGTTGACCGCTGCGGCGAGCATTGCCGTTGGCGGCTGGATCACCGCCTCCAGCGGCAGCGGCGTGTTGCGCGGAGCGACTCGTCAACTGCTGATCGTCGTCGCTGCGGCGTCAGTGACGTACGCCATTGGCACGCTGTTCGGAACCGTCGTCGCGTGATCCCCGATACCAGCGCCGTGTCGGGGCTGTGGCTCAGCTGTGCAGCGGCCGGCGGCGACGGCGGGTGACCAGCACCAAGCCGGCGCCCAATGCAACGGCGGATGCGCCGAGCATCAACGAGCTGTCGACGTCGCCACCGGTGCGCGGGATGCCACGTGTAGTGGTGTCGGGCGGGATCTGGCCGACGATGGTGGTGGTGGTGTCGGGCGGGTAGGCGTTGGCCAGCCCGCCGAACCCGGCAACGGACAGCAGCATTGCTGAGGTACCGATCACGAGTTTCTTCATGGCTTCCCACTTTCGACCACTTCATCGCGAAGGCCACGCCAGCACTCCGGTGAAAAGGAGTGTAGCCCGGCCGTCCGCAAGTGGAAAGGGGGCTTGAGGCGGTCTTGAAGCGAACTTGCCGGGCGCCGCGCCGCATACCACTGCATGTGAGCAGCCTCGCGCTGGTGGTGCGAACACGGTAGTGTCCGGTGCCGTGACAGAGCCGAGATCGACATCGCTGCTGCTCATCGGCGCCGGCGGCCACGCGAGGGTGTGCCTGGAAGCACTGCTCGACGACCCGGCGCTGGCGGTGACCGGCGCTGTCAGCCGCGATGGCCGCGGTATCGGCGATCTCGGTGTGCCGATGCTCGGCACCGACGAAGATCTGCCGGCGACCGCTCAGCGTCACGGTGTTCATGGCGGGTTCGTGGCAATCGGCGACAACGTTGCACGGGCCGCCGTGTCGGCTCGCTGGGGTGCTGCCGGTCTGCCGCTGGCCATCGCCATCAGCCGGTTCGCAATGGTCTCGCGCAGCGCGGTCATCGAGCCTGGTGTCGCCGTGTTGCCCGGAGCGGTCGTCAACGCGGCCACCGTCGTCGGCGCAGGCACCATCGTCAACACCAACGCGTCGATCGATCATGACTGCCGCGTCGGCCGATTCGCCCACGTTGCGCCAGGCACCGCGATCGGCGGCGACGTGGTGATCGGTGACGGCGTGTTCATCGGCCTCGGAGCGCGAGTACTGCCGGGGGTCACCATCGGTGCGGGGGCCATGGTCGGCGCCGGCGCCGTGGTGGTGCGCGACGTGCCCGCTGGTGCGCTCGTGGTGGGATGCCCGGCCCGGGTCGTGCGGATGCTGACGTCGTGAGGCCGGCCGAGGCGGTTCGGCGAGCGCTCGACGTCTCGGTCGCAGTCGTCGGCCTGATCGCGGCGTCACCGCTGTTGGTCGTCGTCGCCATCGCTGTTCGCACACGAATGGGCCGCTGTGTGTTGTTCCGCCAACGCAGGCTGGGCCGCGCTGGCCGGCCGTTTCAGCTGCTCAAGTTCCGCACGATGCTGCATCCGGCGAAGGGCCGGTCGAACCCCGAGTTCGACGCCGAACGACTCACCGGGCTCGGCCGCTTTCTGCGCAGCACCAGCCTCGACGAACTTCCCTCGCTGGTCAACCTGCTCCGCGGCGACATCACCCTGGTCGGCCCGCGGCCGCTTCCCGTGCACTATTGGGACCGCTATCGCGGCGACGAGTACCGGCGGTTCGAACTGAAGCCGGGCATCACTGGCCTGGCGCAGATCAGCGGGCGCAACTCGCTCGATTGGCCCGAGCGGCTGGCACTCGATGTGCAATACGTGCGCGAACGGAGCCTTGCGGGCGACCTACGCATCCTCGTGCGAACCGTCCCTGCCGTGCTCGGTCGCGGCGGCGTCGACCACGCTGCCGGCGTCACGATGCACGAACTACCTGCCGACCGCCCCTGACACCGGGACCGGCGCCAGGTCGTCAGGTCATCAGGTCATCAGGTGCTGGCGCCGCGGTAGCGCACGCGGGCCATCAGCGCCCGCACGTCGCCTTCGAGACGCAATCCTCCGGCTGACTTGGCCGCGAACCATTGGAAGCCGTCGCCGCGTTGGATTGGGGTGCGCGCCAGCCGGCACGAGTCGGCGCGGCCCGGGCGGTTGACGCGGCTTCCGGCGAGGGCGGCCGAACGGAACCGGCGGCGAACAGCGATCTCCGCCGCCGCCGAACCGGGCAACGCCTTTGGGTACGCGAAGTGAGCCGGCGCGGCCCCGAGGTGTTCGCCGATCAGCTCGCACGAGCGGTCGAGATCTGCCTCGACCGTTGCCGTGCCCTGACGATCGAGCAGCCAGTGCGAATGTGTGTGGGAGCCGACCGTGACGAGCCCTGTGGAGACTGCGTCGCGCAGTGCGGCCCACGAGGTAGGCGGGGCACCCCAGGGAAACATGATGGCCTCATCGATGAACAGGGTGGCCGCGTACAGCGTGGCGGGCAGGGAGTGGCGCACCAGCGCCGGCACCGAGACGTCGGTGAAGTCGGCAGTGCCGTCATCGAACGTGATGACCACGCTGTGCTCGGGTGCGTCGGGCGCCGGGTTGGCCAAGCGGTCGAGGGCGGTGTCGAGGCTGATGACGTCGTGATGGGCAGCGAGGTGGGCGAGCTGACGATCGAATGCCTCCGGCTCGAGATCGACCGCGCTGTCGCTGCCCCCACCAACGCGGTGGTAGATGAGGATGGTGATGCCCGGCTCCGGTGGGCGTACGACATCGAACAACGAGCTGGCCCGCTTGACCAGTTGGCCGGCGCTCACACCAACACCAGCGCCAGCCGCCGCGTCCACGCGTCGATCCGATCGAAGCTCTGCTTCCACACGGCGGGTGACTGCCCCGTCGGGTCGGAGACCTCGGGTATCGAGACGGAGTCGAGGTAGTCGAAGGCCGTCAGGCGACCGTGCCCGACATCGAGCAACCACTCGTCGATCGGGCGGCCGTCACGTGGGCCGACCGCCTCGGCGCGACGCACGAGTTCCGGAAGCGTGAACGTGCGCCGGAACAACCCCGGCCAGCGACCGGCGATCGCGACCACGTGTTGTTGCTCGGCTGTGACGATCACGTCGGCGGACTGGACGATCTCGGGCTCGAGCATCCGACTGCGGTGCTCGACGACATCGATGCCGCGATCGGCCAGGAGCCGGGCTGCGCGCTCTATGGTGGGATGCCCCCTGGCCGCAGTGCCGGCCGATTGGACATGCGCCGCGACACCCACCTCATCGAGATGCGCAGCAAGCAGTGCCCCGATCAGCACCGAGCGGGTGCGATTGTGGGTGCAGACCGCAAGCACCTCGAGCGGGGCGCTCATCGCCCACCGTGTCGCGCGCCCGTCATGGCAGACACGTTACGGCCAGTCGTCACCGGAAGGCGGTTTCGCGGACGGCACAGCTGGCACACTGTCATCGTGACCTGGAAGCCCCAGCCTTGGAAGGTGTTGCTGTCGCCCCCGGAAGTCGGTGAGCACGAACGCGAGATGTTGCTCGCTGCGTTCGATTCGGGATGGGTGGCGCCGGCGGGCCCCGACATCTCCGCGTTCGAAGCCGAACTGGCCGAGCTCACCGGCATCGGCGCTGTCGCCGCACTGTCCAGCGGCACCGCCGCGATGCATCTCGCCCTGATGGCCGTCGGTGTGCAGCGCGACGACGAGGTGTTGGTCAGCGACCTCACGTTCGGGGCGAGCGCGTTCGCCGTCGACTACCTCGGTGCTCACCCCGTCTTCGTGGACTGCGAGCCGTCGACGTGGCACCTCGACCCCGACCTGCTGGAGCTCGAGCTCTCCCAGAGGGCCCGCGAGGGTCGCCTCCCTACGGCCGTCGTCGCGGTGGATCTGTACGGCTCCGTGGCCGACGGGGCCCGCATCGCCGCTTCGTGCGCGCGCTTCGGGGTGCCACTGGTGGAGGACGCAGCGGAGGCACTCGGCGCGCACCGCGACGGCGTCTCGGCGGGCCGCTACGGGCAGGTTGCCGTGTTGTCGTTCAACGGCAACAAGATGGTCACCACCGGCGGCGGCGGCGCGCTGATCTCCGACGACGCCGATTTGGTCGCTCACGCTCGCCACCTCGCCACGCAGGCCCGCCAGCCCGAGCCGTGGTACGAGCATCGCGAGATCGGGTTCAACTACCGTATGGGCAACCTCAACGCGGCGGTCGGCCGCGGGCAGTTGCGAACCCTCACTGACCGCATCGCTGAACGCCGTCGCGTTCACCAGGCGTATCAGCAGCACCTCGGCACACTTCCCGGGGTCACGTTCCAAGACATTCCCGAGCAGTGCCAGCCCAACTACTGGCTCACCACCGTGTCGTTCGACCCCGTCGCGTTCGGTGCCACGCCCACACAGATCCTGTTGCGGCTGCGCGACGAGGGCATCGAAGCACGCCATGGATTCAAGCCGATGCACCTCCAGCCGGTGTTCGCCGATTGCACCGTGATCGGCGGATCAGTGTCGGAGCAGCTGTTCGCAACATCGGTGAGCCTGCCATCCAGCGGCCGTCTCACCGATGCCGACGTGCAGTGGATCTGCGACGTCGTCGCGTCGGCACGGGGTTGATGGTCGGGCCCACGCATCTCGCGCCGCTCGGCATGGTCCGGCGAACGGCCATGGGGGCGGTCGCCGGCGGCGCGGCAGTCGGGGCGAGCTGGGCCGCCAGCGATCTCGGAGGTCGCCCGCGATGGTGGGCGGTCGCCGGCGCGATCGGGTTGGCGATGGCGCTGGCCGGCTCGCTTCCCGCGGCCAGGCGGCTGGGCCCGCAACCCGGTTGGGTCGGGTTGACACAGCTGGCGTGGCTGGCTGCGGTGTACGGATGCGTGCCCGAAACCGACCACGTTGTCGCTGTCGGGTTGTTGATCGCAGGGGTCGCCGCTGTCGAGTTGGTCGCACGGGAGCATCTCCCGGTGGCGTGGCAGCTCGGTTGCATCGGTGTCGTGCTGTGGGCCGGCCTCTACGGCGCGACCGCCCGCCAGAGCGCACTCGTCGGCGCACTGTTCGGCGCCTGGCCGGTGCTGCTCGGCCCGATCGTTGCCCGCTTCACGCACCTCGGTCGCGCCCATCAACTCGTGCGCTGGGCGGTCACCGGCGTGGGGGCGGCGGCGGCACTGATCGTTGCCCGCACAGGTGCGCTGCAACCGACGATCGGCCCGGCGCTGCGGGCGGTCGCCATCTACGGCTCGGTGTCGCTCGCGATCGCGACGGTGTTGGCGTGGGCGGGCGGGCGCGTCTGGCCGGTCAGCGCCACGCCCGGACACCCGTAGCGTCGATCACGCTCCGACGGGCGACCTCGCCCTCGGACGTGACGAGGGCGCCGTTGCTGCCATCGACCTCGATGGTCAGCCGATCGGGCAGCGGCAACCCCTGGGGCCGGTAGACGAGCGAGTACGGCCCCGGCTCGATCGTGCCGGCGAAGGTGAACACGAACGTCACCGCTTCACCGGCGGGGATGTCGACGATCGGCGTGTACACGTTCCAACCCAGCTCACGCCCACCGCCCCCGGAGTTCACAACGACACCGTCGACGGTGAGACTGAGCAGGTTGAGCGGGCTGTACACACTCAGCAGGGTGCGGTTCGAGCCGAAGGGAAGCCCGACCTTGTTGCCGATCACGTAGTCAGTCAGCCCCGTGGAGGGCGCCTTGTTGGTGAGCGTCACCTCCACGGTGGACTCGACCAGCCCGGTCTCGGCGTCGTAGGAGGCACGGTACGTGACGTCGCGCTGCAGGAAGCTGTCGATCTTGTTGCCGTTGCCGTTGTTGGTGACGACTGCCAGCCCGTCGGATTGCGGGAGCACCTCGTCGAGGACGGGCAGCGCGCCCTCGATACCGACCAGCGCGAGCATCGACTGTTCGTCGGCGTCGGCCGCCCACACGGAGATGTGCCCCTCCAGCGCCGGGGCGCTGAGGGCCGCAATCATGTCGGGCGGGCTGGGTAGTTGCGAGTTGAGCACGGCGTCGATCGCCACCTCGGTCACCTTCGCCAACACGTCCTCGCGAACTGCTTCATCCGCCTCGTACTGATCCAGCTGGAGGAATTGCACGGCGTTGTCGGAGGACAGCGTGATGCCCAAATCGTCGATGGTGACCGGGCCGGTGATGTTGAGCAGCGCCGCGATGCCGGTGGGGTCGAGCACTATCACGCCGTCGACGCGGCGACCGGTGGCAACTTCGTACAGCTGCGCGAACACGCTGCCGACGCGGGGCATGTCGGGGCTCATCGTGGCGTTGCCCCAGAACTTGCGGCGAACCGTGGTGTCGGGCTCGCCGGCGCCGAACTGGCCGTAGCGGGCGAAGTATTCGGCGGGCATGTCGATGCGCACCGGCTCGGGCCGGGTGATGCCCGCTTCGAGGTCCTTGGTGCGCCCGCTGGCGGTGATCTCCAGCTTGCCACCGGTGATCGTCAGCTCGCTCCAGTTGCCCATCAGCCCGGCGGTGGCGCGCGCCTCGGCGGAGTTGGTGAAGGCAAGCAGGTAGCGGTGTGGAGTGTCGGCGCCGAGCATCGCCGGCCCCTGCTGGGCAACCGCGCTGAGCGCGGTGGCCTGGTGCGCCACCTGATCGGCGCGGTGCTGGGCACGTTGCAGGCGCTCGCGCAGCGGTGGTAGCAGCCATGGGGAATCGGCGTCGTGCAGCACGCCGGCAAGCTCGCTGACGGTGCTCTGCAGCTCGGCCAGCGGGGCTTCCAGCAGGGCCAGCGCGGCGATGTCGACTCGCCCGTCGACGATCGTGAGCTGCTCGAAATCGACCAACGCGAGCGTGTCGGCCGCTGCATCGGCCGCAGACGCGGCGCGGCTCATGATGTCGGTGGCCGCTCCTCGGTTCTGTGCGATCACGGGCACGAACCGCGCCGGTTGGGTGACGAATCCGTCGAGCCCGTCGTGGGCGGCGCGCAGGCTGTCGGCGGCCGCGCGCAGCGTCTGCACGGCAGCCACGGTGTCGCCCCGGTCGAGGTCTTCGAGCCCGTCGAGCAACAACTGGTAGCCCTTGCTCGCATCGGTTCGTGCGCCCACCGCACCAGCTGCCATCCCAGCGCCCGCGATGCCGACCAGGGCCACCAGTCCGACAGCGCCGTAGATGATCCGCCGGCGTACGAAGCGGGGGCGCCGCGCCACCCCGGTGACGACGATGAGACCGATGACGGCGAGTGCCACGAGGCCGGAGAGGAAGAAGAACCCATCCAGTTCGAGGCGAAAGAGCACCTGCACGACAACGCCGACGAGGCCGGCGCGCAGCATCGGGCGGTTGGCCTTGTTGGCGCCGATCCACATTGCTGCAGCCGCCGCCGACCAGGCGAGGGCGAGCACCCACAACGGCCCGAACGACGCAGCCACTGTTGCAGCACCACCCGCTGCGAACAGCGCCCACCACGGCGCAGCGGCGCCAACCCAGGTGATGAACGCCGCCGACGCGAAGCACAGCGCGAGATCGGGGACGGTGGCGCCCGTGGGTTCGCACCCGGCGAGCACAGCGCCGATGCCGGCGAGCGCCGCAATGCCAAGGATGACGAACGTGTCCTCGCGGGTGATGGTGTTGCGGCGTTGGGGGCTCATCGGAGGGGTCAGCCGGAGTGGACGGGGGAGGTCGGGCGCAGGGCGTGTTCGGAACGCATCCACTCCACCGTGGCCCGCAGACCGTCGTCGAACATCACGGGTCGGACCTCGGGGAACAGCGCGAGCAACCGCGAACTGTCGGCCTGGCTGTGCGGCACGTCGCCGCTGCGTACCTCTGTGTGCTGGCGCTGCACTCCATGGCCGAGCAGCGCCTCGATGCCGGCAATCACCTCGAGCAGGCTGACCCGCGACCCGAATGCGAGGTTGACCGGGACGTCGCTGGTGACCTTGCGCACGATCGCGTCGGCGAGCACTGTCGTGAGCGTGCCGACGTAGGTGAAGTCGCGGCTCTGTGTGCCGTCGCCGTGCACGGTGAGCGGTTGGCCCGAGAGCGCTGCATCGACGAACGCCGGGATCACCGCCGCGTAGGCATGCCCGGCGGGCTGTAGCGGGCCGAACACGTTGAAGAACCGGAACGCGAGCACCGGCAGGCCGAACGAGTTGGCCCACGCCAGCGAGTACGACTCGGTGGCCAGCTTGGTGGCCGCGTAGGGCGACATCGGCCTGGTGGCGAGGTCCTCGTGCTTGGGCAGCGCCGGGTTGGCGCCGTACACACTGCTGCTGCTGGCCACGATCGTGTGCAGGTTGCCGTGGCGTCGGGCCGCCTCCAGCACCATCGCCGTGCCGGTGGCGTTGTTCAGGTGGCTGTTCATCGGGTCGGCGACGCTGCGCGGCACGCTGCCCAGAGCGGCGAGGTGCACGACCGCATCGGCACCGTCGCACGCGTCGTCGAGCGCGCCATCATCGAGGATGCTGCCTTCGACGAATCGCACGTCGAGGCCGGCGATGTTCGCAGCATTGCCGGTGACGAGGTTGTCGAGCACCACCACTTCCTCGATGCCCGAGGTGGCGATGAGCCGCCGGCAGAGGTTGGCGCCGATGAATCCGGCTCCGCCGGTGATCACAACTCGCATGCGGCTGACGCTACGCGACCGGGGGAGACGACGGGGCGGCGGCGCGATCCACTTTGGTGATGCGTTGGAGCAGTTCGCCGCAGCGGGCATCGTTGAGCTCGACGGCGTGGTGCCCGAGCATCAGGACGCCCTGTTCCAGCACGTCGGGCGCGATGGCGACCGTGGCGACCCGCCGGATCGAGGGGTGCATGGTGGGCTGCTCGCTCTCGTCGAGAGCAGTGAGCTCCTCGGCCAGCTTCTCGCCGGGCCGGACGCCGCTGATGCAAATCTCGATGTCGGTGCCCGGCTTGCGACCGGAAAGGCGGATCATGCGCGTGGCCAGGTCGTAGATCGAGACGGGCTCGCCCATGTCGAGCATGAACACCTCGCCGCCGGTCTTGGAGTCGGCCAGGGCACCGGCCTGCAGCACGAGTTGCACCGCTTCCTGGATGCTCATGAAGTACCTCGTCATCCGCTTGTCGGTGACGGTGACCGGGCCACCGGCCTCGATCTGGCGCATGAAGGTGGGCACCACGCTGCCGCGGCTGCCCAACACGTTGCCGAACCGCACTGCGCAGTACGCGGCGTGGCGAGGAGCGCGGTTGATGACCAGTTGTTCGCACAACCGCTTCGAGGCGCCCATCACCGACGACGGGTACACCGCCTTGTCGGTGGAGATCAGCACCAAGCGTTCGACGTCGGCCTCGAGCGCTGCGTCGAGCACGTTCGATGTGCCCAGCACGTTGGTGCTGACGGCTTCTGACGGGTGGGCCTCGAGCAGCGGCACATGCTTGTGGGCTGCCGCGTGGAACACCACGCTCGGCCGATGAAGACCGAACACCATCTGCATCTGGCGCCGGTTGCGGATGTCGGCGAGGACCTGCACCACCGGGCCATCCAGATCGGCGGCGACGTCGTGCAGATGCGTCTCGTCATGGTCCACCAGCACCAGCTTCAGCGGGTTGCAGGCAGCCACCTGGCGGGCGATCTCGCTGCCGATGGAGCCACCGGCGCCGGTGATCAGCACGCAGCGGCCGGTGAGCATGGCGGTGACCGCGTCGAGGTCGGTGGCCACCTCCTTGCGACCCAGCAAGTCCTCGATGCGCAGGTCGCGCACGTCGCGCAGCGGGATGCCCTCGGTCATTGTGGTGGAGAGGCCGGGCACGATCTTGAGGGCCACGTCGGCAGCTTCGGCGGCATCCGCGGCCCTGCGGACGATGGCGTGAGGCGGGTTGTGGATGGCCAACACGGCCAGATGGGCGCCGGTCGCGGCAACCACCTGGGGAAGGGTGTCGATGCCACCGAGCACGTTGATGCCCATGAACGAGCGCCCTTGCCGGGCCGGGTCGTCGTCGAGTACGGCGACGGGGCGAAAGCCGGCACGCGGGCTGCGCAGCATCGATGCAACCAGGCTGGCGCCGGCGTCACCGGCGCCGATGACCACCACGCGCATGCCGGGGAGCTCGCTCGTGCGGCGGAACGAGAACAGGCGCGACTGGAAGCGCACGAGTGCCATCAGGAAGGTGGCAACGAGCGTGCCGCTGAACACGACCGAGAAGGGCATCCGTCGCTCGATCAGTTCGAGGCCGAACAGAATGGCGCCGACGGTCGTTCCCGCCAACACGAGGCGACGGGCCTCGTACACGCTGGCGTGGCGCCACAGCTTGCCGTAGAGGCCGAACACGGTGTTGACCACCAGCACCAGCCCGAGCGCCATCGGGATGAACAGCCGCGAGTTGGTCCAGAAGCTCTTCGGCACCCTGCCGTCGAAGCGGAGCACCATCATCGCGGTGAACGCGCCATAGCTGAGCAGCATGTCGAGAACGACCACCACCAGGTCGCTGCGCACCTGCACGGCGCGCGACGCGACGCGGGCCCACACCGACTTTTTCGTCGACTCGATCACTTCCGCCATCTCACCTCCCCGGTTCGGGTGAGAGGAACTCTACCGAGGCACCCGCCGCGCTGCCCGAAATTTCGTATCGGCAGTGATCGGGGCACGCGTGAGCAACCGGCAACCTCGTCCGGGCGACGTCGTGCGGGTAACGTCCTGCGGGTAACGTCCTGCGGGTAACGTCGCCGGTCGTGGCAACTCGCGTGCTCTGGGTGATCAAGGGTCTCGGTCCGGGCGGGGCCGAGCGGTTGCTGGTGGCGGCCGCGCACGCCCACGATCGGGAACGGTTCACCATCGAGTGCGCGTTCGTGCTGCCGTGGAAGGACCATCTCACTGCGGCGCTGGAGGCGGCGGGGGTCCGCACGCGCTGCGTCAGCGAGCGGCGCACCGATCGCCGCTGGCCGTTGCGTCTGGCCCGGCTGGTTCGTTCGGGCGAGTGGGATGTCGTGCACGTCCACTCACCACTGCCTGGCGCCGTCGCCCGCCTGGCCGCGCGCACGATGCCCTCGTTCGATCGACCACGCGTGGTGAGCACAGAACACAATCGGTGGGAAACACACCGGCTGCCGACCCGTTTGCTCAACCGGTGGACCAGCCGGTGGGATGCCGTCGACTACGCCGTCACCGACGAGGTGCGGTTGTCGATGCGCGGCGCCGCGGGGCGGCGTGTCACCACGCTGCGCCACGGCATCGAGGTAGCCGGGGCGGCGGCGCTGCGTGCCGAGCGTGCTGCCGTGCGCGCCGAGCTCGGCCTGTCACCCGACGAGTTGGTGGTCGTCACCGCAGCCAACTTCCGCCCGCAGAAGGACTACCCGGGCCTGTTGCGTGCGGCCAGGCTGCTGGCCGACCGTGAGGTGCCGGTGCGGATCGTGGCCATCGGCCAAGGCCCGCAGGAAGGCGACATCCGTGCGCTGAGCGCCGAGCTCGGGCTGGAAGGCCGGGTCATCCTCACCGGCTTCCGCGATGACGCGGTGCGGGTGATGGCAGCGTGCGATGTGTTCACGCTCGCCTCGCAGTGGGAGGGCCTGCCGGTTGCTCTCATGGAGGCGCTGGCGGTCGGCCTGCCGGTGGTGGCGACCGCTGTGGGTGGCGTTGCCGAGCAGATGCGCGACGAGGTGGACGCGCTGCTGGTGCCGCCGAACGACCCCGAGGCGTTGGCCGCAGCGATCGAGCGCGTCGTGGCCGACCCCGTCCTGCGCGCCCGCCTGGCAGCCGCGGCGGCTGCGCGGGCGCCCGAGTTCGACATCGCCCGCACGGTCGCCGCCCTGGAAGACACCTACGCCCGCCTCGCCTCGGCCCCAGGGCCAGCAGCAGCCCCCGTCGCAGCCCCGGTCGCAGCCCCGGCCCCGGCCCCGGCCCCGGTCGCAGCCCCGGTTTCGGCGTCCGTGTCGCGTCCGCACGCGCCGGAATTGGCGCTCAGGCCCGCGACACCAAGCGATCGGGAAGAGGTGTTGGCGTTGCTCGGGCGGTCGTTGGGCAGCGACGGCGACCCGCGCTACCCGGCGCTGTTCGCCTGGAAGCACGACGAGAACGTGTTCGGGCCTTCGCCGATGTGGGTTGCCACCGATGCCGGCCGGGTGGTGGCGTTCCGGGCGTTCATGCGTTGGGAGTTCGAGCGCGGTGGGCGCGTGTTACGGGCGGTGCGCGCGGTCGACACCGCCACCGATCCCGATTACCAGGGCAAGGGCCTGTTCACCAGGCTCACCAAGCTGGGCCTCGAGGAGATGCGCGCAGACGGCGTCGACTTCGTGTTCAACACCCCCAACAGCCAGAGCCGGCCCGGCTACCTCAAGATGGGGTGGCGCGAGGTGGGGCACGTGCCGGCAGCGGTGCGGTTCGTCGGCCCACTGGGCGCTGTGGCGGCGCTGCGCTCGCGGGTGCCCGCAGAGCGGTGGTCGCAGCCGCTGGACGTCGGCGAACCACTCGAGGAATGGCTGCGCCGGGGCGGGGTGGCCGGTCGCGAGCACCAGCCGACCGACGTGCGCGAGGTGCGCACGCGCACCGACGAGGCGTACCTGCGGTGGCGGTTCGGCACCCCGGTGCTGCACTACCGGGTGGTCGACAACGGTGAGGCAGCGGTGATCGTGCGCGCCCGCCGGCGAGGGGCGGCCACCGAACTGGCGCTGGTGGCCGGGTTCGGTGACGAGCCGTGGGTGGACAGGCTTGCTGCCCGCACGGCCCGTGAAGCCGGTTGCAGCTACACCATCCGCGTCGGCCGGCCGCGAGCATCGAAGCTGTTCGTACCGCTGCCCGGTGGTGGGCCGACACTCACCTGGCGAGCCGTCAACGACACCGGCATGCCCCCGCTCGCGAACTGGGCGCTCACCCTGGGCGACATCGAACTCTTCTAGCCGCCGACCCGCTGATCCTCGATGCCAACTTGTGCACTTGGTAGCGCACAGCGCTACCCGGCGCGCAAACTCTGGGCATCCGACGCGCCCAACAGCGCCTGCAGCCCGAGCAGGCACTGGCCGAACGACTGACGGGATTCGAGATCCGGATCGCTGGCCTCGACGATCCGCCAGCCGTTGGCTGCTAGCAGCCGCCGCCGATCGACATCGCGTTGCTGGGCAGCTTTCGAGCCATGCGTGAAGAACGGGCTGACCTCCAGGCCCACTCGGTCGGCCGGCCACGCAAAGTCGACCTCCACAGTGCGACCATTGCCCACCGGGACCTGCAAGTTTCCCTGCCAACCAGTGAGCTGATCCATGGCCAACCAGCGAGCCACCTTCTGCTCGAGGGCGCTGCGATGGCCGATGCCCGACGACCGTTCGGCCAGCAACTCGAGCAGATGGCGACGCCCCGACACCGCCGTCGGCGGCAGGCGTTCGACCAGCCGAGCGATGCTGCCGACTGTCACAAGGCGGCGGACGAGTGCATCGTCCAGGCACCGTTCCACTACGTCGTCATCGACGAAGCGCGGCAGCATCAGAAGTGCCGCAGCCGGGGTGGCGAGGCGCGCTGACAGCCACCGACCATGCGGCAGATCAATCGACTGGCGGACGACCGTGATGCCAACGGTGCGCGCCGACCGCCCCGTCAGCACCGAGACGATCGGATGATCGACACCGGCGTGAACGGGCAGCTGGTGCACCGCAGCGGACGACGTTGCCGCAATCACCGAACCGGGGATGGCCAGTGCGGCTGCCAGAATTCGCTGCTCGGGAGTGGCGGGGGCCGTCGTCAACCGCAGGACCTCAGCGAACACGGGCGCCAACGCACCAGCTGTACGGCGCCGGGCAAGCGCCCACTTGTCGATCCCGGCGCTCGCTGCCTGGCCGACAGTGACGAGGCCGAGCTGCGGGCGGGCGAGCCGCCGCAGGGTTGCATCGATAGCGAACGTGGGTTGGGCGGGCCGCATACACCCATCCTCTTCAGTCGGTGCGACACAGTCCCGGACCACTACTCGCAGCCGCACTTCGCGACGGCAACCCTGTGCGCTGGGTTGCGCTCAGCGCTACTCAGCGCACAAACTCGAGGCGGGAACGGGAGGGCGAGCGGGTCACTCGATGCCGTCGAACGCGGCGTCGACCTCGGCCTCGGCTGCGATCAAGACCGCACGGCGCGGCTCGGGGAGCGAACGCCGCCAGGCGGCTGCCGCTTCGGCCTGCGCCCAGAAGCGTTCGGCTTCGTGTACGTCGAGTACCTCGCTGACCGAGTCATCGTAGGTGTCGGCGGCCTGCACGCCGAGGCGCTCAGGCGACTCGATGATCGGCTTGCCCTCGATCTGCTCCATCTGCCGACGGTACACCTCGGTCGGATTCAGGCCGGCGAACCGATTCAGCTCGGCACGTCGGATGCCGATGAAACCCGTGGCGGATGGGCGGCGCGGTAGCGTCGGCGGCGACGATGTTGGAGGAAGTCGACGTGGAAGAACTGCTGGCGCGCCTGGCGAACCGAACGGCGAAGGTGGTCGTCATCGGCCAGGGGTACGTCGGGCTGCCGGTGGCCATGCGCGCCTCGCAGGTGGGTTTCCCCGTGGTCGGCTATGAGGTGTCGAACGAGCGAGCTGCGGCGCTGCAGGCGGGCCTCAGCTACGTCGGCGACATCAGCAACGACGAGCTGGCAGCCGCACTCGCCTCGGGTTACCTGCCCACCACCGACCCAGCCGAGCTCGCCGGTTTCGACGTCGCGGTGATCAGCGTGCCCACGCCGCTCAATGACGGCGGCCCCGACCTGTCCTACATCGAGTCGGCCGGCCGCACGCTGGCGGCCCACATGCGGCCGGGCTGCTGCGTCATCCTCGAGAGCACCACCTACCCGGGTACCACCAGCGAGTTGCTGGCGCCGGTGCTCGAGGCCGGCTCGGGTCTGCAGGCGGGCCAGTACGCGCTGGGCTACTCCCCCGAGCGCATCGACCCGGGCAACCCGAAGTTCGGCCTGGTCAACACGCCCAAGGTGGTCAGCGGCGTCGACGAGGCGTCGCTGGCGGCTGTCGACGCGTTCTTCAGCGCCCTTGTCGACCAGACCGTGCCGGTGGGTTCGCCGGCCGAGGCCGAGATGGTCAAGCTGCTCGAGAACACGTTCCGACACGTCAACATCGCGCTGGTCAACGAGCTGGCGATGTTCGCCCGCGAGCTGGGCGTCGACGTGTGGCGGGCGATCGATGCCGCGGCGACGAAGCCGTTCGGGTTCATGAAGTTCACGCCGGGCCCCGGCGTGGGCGGGCACTGCCTGCCGATCGACCCCAGCTACCTGGCGTGGCGGGTGAAGCAGCACCTGGGCCACACGTTCCGCTTCGTGGAACTGGCCAACGACGTCAACGAGCACATGCCCGACTACGTGCACACGCGTGTGACGGCGATGCTCAACCAACAGCGAAAGAGCGTCAACGGCAGTAGGGCGCTGCTGCTGGGCCTTGCGTACAAGAAGGGCACCAGCGACTGGCGCGAAAGCCCGAGTGTGGCGGTCGCCGAGCGCCTGGCCGCGAGCGGCGCGCAGGTGACGTTCTGCGACCCGTACATCCCCGAGGTGAACACACAGCGGCTGCCGTTCCCGCTGGTGCCGTTCGGCCCCGAGCAGCTCGCCGCCGCCGACATCGTGGTGGTGCTGGTCGATCACCCCGAGTTCGACCCTGCCACCATCGGCGCCCACAGCCCGCTGGTGTTCGACACCAAGAACCTGATGCGCGGCCAGCAGTACAGCGGCGAGGTGCTGTAGGGGTGGAACAGCTGGCCGTCGCTCTGGCCGGCGCACCACTCGGCGACACCACACGGCTCGTGCCCGAGCCGCTGGCGGAGGACGACTTCATGGCGCTGTTGCGGCTGTGCGAGGACCATCGCCTGCTCGGCACCTTGGCCGACGCGGTGGAGAACGGCCGGGTGGCGGTCGACGACGGCCAACTCGACAGCCTCACTCAGCGGTACCTGGTGTGGCTCTCGAACTCGCTCGAGGTCGAGCGCCTGCTGCTTCGCGTCGCTGAGTGTTGCGCGCAGGCAGGTATCGAGATGCGTGTGCTCAAAGGCGCTGCCCTCGCCCGCCTGGCATACCCCGACCCGTCATCGCGGGTGTTCGCCGACCTCGATCTGCTGATCCCTGCAACTCGGTTCGACGACGCGGTTCGGCTGGCCGTCGACGAGCTCGGCGGCACGCAATCGATCGTCGAGCTGCGGCCCGGGTTCGATCGCGAGTTCGGTAAGGACGCGACAGTCCTGGTGGGACGAGTCGAGCTCGATCTCCACCGCACGTTCGTGACCGGCCCATTCGGGTTGACGATCCCGCTCGACGATCTGTTCACCGACTCGACTCCGCTTGTCATCGGCGGGCGCACCTTCTCGGCTCTCGGCCCGACCGCACTGCTGATGCATGCGTTCTACAACGCCGCGCTGGGCGACTACCCAGTGCGCCTGTGCTCGCTGCGCGACCTGATGCTGTTGTCCGAACGACCCGAGGCCGACTTCCGCCAGATCAGGGTGTGGGCACGGCAGTGGCGGGCAGCGGCAGTGGTACAGCGGGGTGCGGCGCTGGTGGTGGAGACCCTCGGGCTGCCCGGGTCGCATGGGTTGTGGCAGCTCGCCGGGCTGGATGTCCCGCGTCGCGAGCGATGGGCGCTGGCCAGCTACCTCACGCCGGCGCGCAGCTACAGCCGGCCGCTCGCCTCACTGCTGGTGATCCCTGGGGTTCGGGCGCGTATGCGTCTCGCCGGCGCCCTGGTACGGCCCAGCGCCGCCTACCTCCACAGCCGGGGTTGGACCGAGCGCTCCCACATCCGGCGTGCAGTCGCCCGCTTCCGGAAGGCCGACCGTGACTGACCGCGACCCGACAGGACACGACACAGGACACGACACTGAAAACGGCACCGACGATGCCCCGCTCACCGTCTACGTTCGCGACGAGTCGGCGCTCTGGCGGCGGATGTTCAACGGCGTGGTGGTGCTCGGCTCGGCCGCCGACCAGCCGATCTCGATCAGCCACCCAGGCCTGCTGATCTGGCAGTTGCTCGCCCAGCCCACCACCCTGGCAGCGTTGGCCGACACGTTGTCGGCCGAGTTCGAGGTGGCACCAGAGCGGGTGCGCGCCGATGCGCTCACCGTCATCGAAGTGCTCGTCGCCGCCGGAGCGGTCACCACGAGGCCACACTGACCCACATCACGGCAGGTCAGCTCGTTGTCGAGGGTTTCCCTCAAGCCACCATCAAGGATGTCGACTACCTGTGGCGTCCGACAGCTACGATCAGTAAAGTGTCGGCGGAGCTTCGGACTATTGATTCCACGTCGCTGCCGAGTTTGGACTGTTCGTTCTGCGTCATGAAATCTCGTCTTGAGTACATGCGTCGTGCGAAGGGCAGACTTGTGTTGGGTTTGGAGAACAGAAGATGAGTCTAGAAACCGAAACCACAACCGAAACGTCAGGAACCAGCCGGCGAGCGCTGTTGAAGGGTGCCGTCGCAGTAGGTGTGGGCGCGGCGGTCTACGCGAGCCCGGTGGTCAGTACGGTGCCGGCGTACGCCACCCACGGGCTCAGCTCGTGGAGGACCACCAGCGGCGACCTGTGCCTGTGGTTCAGCCCCAACCAAGTCAGTCTGGGCGGCAAGTGGCACAACGAGGCCGCCAACACCGACAGCGGCGCCACCGGTAGCGGCAACGGCGACGCGACGCTCACCTCCACCTACACCGTCGGTGGCATCACCCGCACGGTGCGCGTCACCAACACTCCCGACAACAGCTTGCTCAACGTGAACGGCACCAGCGGCCTCAACGGCAACAACGGCGCCTCGAACGCCACCACGTTCAGCAACGACGGTGGCGACCCGTACGAGTTCTACGGCGGCGGCGTGGCCATCCAGCTGCTCAACCCAACCTGCGAGTTCGTGGTCCAGCGCCTGCTGTGCAACGCTCAGGGGTCCAGTACGTGCGACACCACCAACGACAACGCACAGCCGGCTCCCTGGTCCGTGGGGTCGTCGCTGTCGGTGATCGACCAGGCCGGCGCACCCAACGGCAACGTTGGCGCTGGCCGGTTCCAGGGTGATGCCACCCGCAGCGTCTACTACCACACGGGTCGCACCGGCTTCAACGGCAGCAACCGCTGCAAGTTCCAGATCGTCTTCCGCATCCGCTGCGCCTGAGCAACTGAACGCGTCGAGCCGTACCCGAGGGTGCGTGCACTGCCTTTAGGGCAGGACTGCTTCGAGCGCCGCAAGAATGTCGGCCTGCGCCAGGGGTGAGAGCCCAGGCGGCATCTGCTCGACGAATCGAGCCAGGTTGGCGAGCAGCTCCCGCGGGTTGTGCTCGGTCTTGCCCTCGGCGATGCCCATGGCCAGCGCGACGGCCTGCCCGGGCGTGCACTCGCGGTCGGGGTCGTACGAGGCGAACCACCAGCCCGCCAGCGGCAGCGACCGAGGAACCTCGGAGGAGCCGAGCGGTGGGTCGATGACGACGCTCATCGACTCGAGGTGGATGAGCGAGCTGACGGCGAGGTGCGGCTGCATGTCGTGTGCCTTCATCCACCGCTCGGGCAGGGTGCCAACGCTCGGCGTGGGTGCCAGCAGGGCGACACCGTTGCGTTCGATCGGCATCAGGCCGAGTCGCACATGACCCGCGGGCGCGGGCTGGGTGAAGGAGCCGAGGATGCGCAGCAACGCGCCGGTGAGGTACTCCGTGTCGCGGCTGTAGGCCAGGTCGGTGGAGCCGTGCCGCAGGTGCGGCAGCTTTCGAGGTGCACCGCGCTGCTCGGAGGCCAGCGGCTGCAGGCGCACGCCATAGTCGACGAGGTCGGCGGCGAGGTCGATACGCCACGGTTCCAGCCGGGCGATGAGGTCGGTGTCGTCGGTGCCCACGGAGATCGCTGTGTCGCCGATGCCGAGCATGATGTGGTGCGGCCACACGGACCGCAAACCGTTGTTTCAATCATTGGGTGGGTCGATCAGGCGTCGCCAGACGTCAGCCATGTTGCACCTCCTCCACGAGCTCCACCAGGTCGTCGAACATCCACCCGGCCACGATGGGCACGAAATCGGCTTCCACGATGGCCAGTTCGACACCGTACACATCGGCGATGTCGGCGAAGATCTCGGCCAGCGTGCTCTCCCCGTCGAGACACTGCCAGGCAACGGCCGACATCGGGTTGAGCACGTAGCTGGTGTCGGTGTCGAACAGGTACACCACCACCTCGCCGTGCACGTCCAGCCACGCGAGACGATCGCTGCGGCGCACCACGTCGGTGGGCGACACGTTTGGCAGCTCGCGCGCCGCCATCAGGTCGTACTCGACAGGCAGCTCGGTGACGCCGTCGGGCAGCACGAAGCCCTCCGGCAGCACGATCGTGTCGGGCATCTGCGCGTCGTTGATCGCCTCTTCGCTCACTCGACCACTCCGAGCTTCAGGAGTTCCTGCATCATCGTCATCGCCGTGGGCGACACCTCGGCCGCCGGGAGATCGTTCGCCTCGGCCACTTCGTCGACGATATCGGCGAGTGCCGTGCGCCCATCGAGCAGCTGCAACCACGACGACGTGCCTTCGGCGAGCTCGATCACCTGGCCGGTGACACGGTGGTGCAGCAGGCAGCGCCCCTCCACGCACACGCCCGACACGCCATGGGCGAGCCCGAGCACCGAGCTGTCGGTGAGAGACGATGCACGGTCGCGGGACGGCTCGGCGGTGGTGGGTAGCACGGTGACGGCGGCACCGACGCGCCGGGCAGGGCCGGCGGCGATCGTGCGTATGGCCTGCACCGCATCCGCGCCGTCGCCGAAGACCAACCGCACACAACGCTGCGCCGCGCACAGCGCCGCCGCCAACGCCACCCCGTCGGCGCCGAAGCGGCCCGCGTCGGGGCTGTCGGCGAGTGCCAGGCGGGCGGCTTCCGCCGGGTGCAGTTCGGTGAGCAGCAGCGGCGCGTTGGGCTGGTACTGCAGGAACACGATGGCCGTCAGCGTCGCGGCGGGCACCACGCTGCCGGGCCGGACCAGGGAGGCCGCTACGTGCCACAGCTGGTCGGAGGGGGTGGCGCCCGGCCGCTGAGGATCCAGGCGGGGCACCAGGTCGAACGAGCTGCGGACGAGCGAGATCGGTTTGGGCAGCGGCCACAGACGCAGGGCCCGATCAACGCCGACGCGCTCGTCGGTGAGGTAGTCGAAGCCGTGCTCCACCAGCGTGGCCACCAACGTTGACTTTCCGGAACCAGGGAACCCGGCGATCAGCACGCCATTGCCGTGGATGGCTACGTAGCCGGCGTGTAGGTGCAACAGCTCGGGTTCGGCGTCGAGGGTTGCCCGCAGCAGCACGTAGATCAGTTGGTCGAGCGCGGACTGCTCGGTGGGCGGCTCCCAGCCGACGCCGTCGACGGTGAGGCGGTGGCCGGTGGTCGAGGGGCGGATGACGATCGACGCGCCGTGGGGACTGCGGTCGCGGCGGATCAGGTCGCACAGTGCTGAACGCACCTGCTCGGCGACATCGGGCGGCGCCGAGATGGTGGCCAAGTAACGGCCGGCACGGATGGGCACCAGTTCGTTCGAGGTGTCTTCCCGTGTCACCGGCACAGCGGGCAGTCTATTCGGCACGACTCGGGGCCGGCCGGTGACGCCGGTATCCTCGGCCCGGATGGATCCCGTGGAGCTGCCGCCGACGTCATCACCGACGGCGTACCGCACCCGCACGCTGCTGGTCGGGCCGGTCCGGTTCCTGGTCGAGTCCAACGACCCCGCAGTGATCACCCGTTTCGAGCACCTGTTCACCGGGTTCCTCACGGCCCCTGGCCTCGACGGTGGCCGCCTCACGATGGTGACGGTCCTCAACGCTGCGCTGCCCGGTGGCGCCACCGTCGGCGACCGCTTCGCGTCGAGCGTCGACGATGAGCCGTTGCTCGCCTACGGCGACCTGGGCGACCACGAGCTGGCGATCACCCGTTGGCTCAACGATCGCAAGCTCGATGCCGAGCCCGGACTCCTGCACCTGCACAGCGCGGCCGTGGCGCGCGATGGCCGCGCCGTGGTGATGGCGGCCATGTCCGGCGCGGGCAAATCCACGCTCACAGCGGCGCTACTGCGCGCGGGGTGGGCGTACGTCACCGACGAGCAGGTGACGATCCGGCCGGCCGACGGGATGCTGCTCGCCTACCCGCGGCCGATCACGGTGCGCCGTCATGTCTGGCCGCTGTTCGCCGATGTCGACGAAGTGCCAGAGCAGCACTCCGACGATCTCGAGTGGAGCCGCGTCGAGGTGTCGCCGGCCGTCTTCGGGCCGATCCATCGTGACGGGCCGCTGCGAGCGACCGCCGTCGTGTTCCCCGAGTACCGGGCGCCCGGCGAGACCACGCTCACGAAGGTCGACAACGCGGCGGAGGTCGTGGAGCGTCTGGCGAGCTGCTGTTACGACCTCGACCGTCTCGGGCTACCGGGGTTCGAGCTGCTGGTCGACATGGCCGCCAGCTGCCCGGCATGGCACCTAAAGTACGGCGACCTCACCGCAGCAGCGACCCTGTTCGGCGAGGCCTGCGCCACCGCAGCGCTGTCGGTGCGGCACATCACGCCCACCGACGACTCCTCCCCCACGCCCGTCGCCTCGGTTCGTCGCACACCGACCGCGCATGCCTGGGCCTTCGGCGACGGCTCGACGGTGGTGTTCGACCCACCCACACGGAAGATCACCCGGCTCGATCCGGCCGGCACCGAGGTGTGGGATCTGCTGTCCCAGCCGATCGAAGTCACGCACCTGCTCGAGCTGGCCTCCCACCACGACGAGGCTGCGGTGGCCGGCTTGCGATCGTGGCTGCAGGTGATGGTCTCTACCGGCCTCGTCAGCGCCGGCGAGGGCTGCGAGGCGTCGCCGACCATCGACGCCAGCAGCAACGGCAACGACAACGGCTGATCAGCCGATCAATAGGGCGGTGCCCAGGAGGATCTCCAACGCCCGCGGCACCAGCTGTTCGAGCGCCTCGCGCTGCTCTGTCGGGCCCATCGACGAGCCGTCCGGACGACCCATCTGCAGCCGTCCGGCATTCGCTTCCTCGATCAATCCCTCGGTCACGTCCGCGACGGTGCGCGAGCCGTCGAGCAGCTGCGCCGCCATCAGCAGCACATCATCGAGATCGAGCTGCTCGTGGCGCCGGTTGGCCACCTGAGCACCGAGACCGGCCGCGAGCCGCGCAGCGGCGGCCACCATCGGACGCTCGCTGAGCACGCTGACGAAGGGGTACGCCTGAGTTGCGAGCTCGACCAGGCCTTGACGGTGCAGGTTCGCGAGGTCCCGGGTAAGAAGCGCTGAAGTGTCGCCGCCGGTCCCGGCCCGCAACTCGGGCGGGATGTGCGCATCCACAATGCCCGCAAGGTCTGCGATGGCGAGCGATGCGGGCCAGCAATCGGCCAGTTCCGCGAGCGCGGCCTTCATCACCGGCGATCCGGTGCGCAGCGTGCCGCCCTTGCGCGTGGAGAACCCGGCCACCGACTGGTCGGCGACGGACAATGCCCCCTCCACCGCCACCGGAGCACTCACCTGGAACAGTGCCAGCTCGCCAAGGGTCGGCTGCGGCCGCAGCGACTCGTCGGCGCGGCAGAGGACCGCCGCCCGGAAGCTGGTGCCGTGTACGAGGTCGTAGGTGTGCTGAGGGCGGACGTCATCCAGCCCGGCCGGCACCCGGTCGGTTGCGTCCATCGGAGGGGCGTCGGTGACGATGATGTCGTCGAGATAGCGCAGGTCGTTGGCGGCCGCGTGTTCCACCATCTCGTGCAGGTGAAGGGCACGGCTGATCGGGGCGAGGTGGTCGTGATCGAGGTAGGCGTCGGGGTAGCTGAGCAGCGCTGCGCAGCGATCCAGCAGGTACGCGCCATACGGCGTGGAGGGGTCGATCTCGTCGAGCAGACGGGCTAGACGCTCGCGCGCCGCGGCCACCCTCTCAGCACGATCATCGATGTCGCGGACGTGATCGAGCAGCAGCGATCGGATCGTGTCACCCATCGCCCAACCGGGGTAGGTGGTGTAGCTGATGTATGCAACGCCCCCGGGCGCGAGATGCTCGCTGCACACCCGCATCAAATCGTCGCGCACATCGTCAGGCACCCAGCAGTACACGCCGTGGGCGATCACGTAGTCGAAAAGTCCGAACGTGTCGTCGATGTCGGCGAGGCTGAGACACCGCACATCGAGGTTCGTCAACCCCAACTGCTGCGTGTACTGGTGGGCCAGTGCCACCTCCGGCTCCGAGATCTCGACACCGACAAACGTCGATTCGGGGTAGGCATCGGCGAGGTCCATGATGTTGCCGGCTTGCGCGCAACCGATCTCGAGCACGCGGCAGTGGTCGGCCGGCGCAGCTGCCACGCCGTGCATGGCAGCGAGGGTGGCGAGGCGGATCGGGTGCGTCTCGGCATGCGCTCCGATGCCGTACGGGAGAAGCTCGGGCATCAGCGAACCATACCGACTCCCTCCCTGGGCCGCTGCCACCACTGATCGTGACCGTCCTACTCATGTGCCGACGACTTCGTGCCGATATCCGCTCGAAGCAACCATCGAAGCGACGACCAGGCGGGCCCAATGCGTGCGATCAAGACAAGCCTCCAGCAGCTGTGGACCCGGATGGCGTCGCGCACGGTGCGCATGCGTTCGGACCTGGCGACGGCGGGGCTCGATGTGGTGTTCACGATCGTCGCGTTCACTCTGGTCCTGGTGTTGCGCTACGAGGGTTCGGTGCCCGCCGGCGCATGGTCGTCGTTCGCGTGGTTCCTACCGATCGCGGTGGTCGCGGTGCTGTTGTGTAACTGGTGGTGGGGGCTGTACGGCCAGTTGTGGCACCACGCCAGCATGTACGAGGCCAAGCGGCTGGTGCTATCGGGTTGCACGCTGACCGTTGCGTTGCTGCTCGCCGAGGCACTGCCGCGTCACGCACCAATCTCTGTGGTGGTGATGGGCTCGCTTGCAGCCACGTTCCTAACGGCACTCACCCGCTTCCAGGCCCGCCTGTTCTCGTTCTGCCGGGCAGCCACGCAGCCCGGCCTGCGGGTGGTCGTGATCGGCGCCGGTGGGGCCGGCGCCAGCCTGGTGGGCGAAATGCTGCGCAACCCTCGCGCCGGTTTCCAGCCGGTCGCGATCGTCGACGACGACGCGTCGCTGCGCGGGCGATCGTTCCAGGGTGTCGGGGTCGATGGCGCCATCGACGACCTGGCCGAGGTGGTGCAGGTCACCGGAGCGCACCTCGTGGTACTGGCGATGAGCAACCCATCGCAGGACGTGGTGCGCCGAGCCGCTGAGGGCGCCGAGGCCGCCGACGTGCCGCTGAAGATCCTTCCCGGCATCGCGACCACAATGCAGCAGGGCGCGGGCATGCGCGACCTTCGCGACGTCAACATCGAGGATCTGCTCGGCCGCGCGCAGGTGGCCACCGATCTGCAGGCGGCGCGGGCGATGCTGGCCGGGCGATGCGTGCTGATCACCGGCGCCGGCGGCTCGATCGGTTCCGAGATCGCCCGGCAGGTGGCTGCCTACCACCCAGCTCGGCTGGTGCTGCTGGATCACGACGAGACCCACCTCCACGATGCCGCAGCCAGTATCGAGGGCCCGACGCTGCAGGTGTTGGCCGACATTCGTCACCGCCGCCAGATGCTGGCCGTGTTCGGTGAGCATCGGCCCGATGTGGTGTTCCACGCCGCCGCGCACAAGCACGTGCCGCTGCTCGAGGCCCACCCGGGCGAGGCGGTGCGCACCAACGTGGTGGGCACCGCCAACGTACTGGAGTGCGCCAACACGGTGGGTGTGCAGCGGCTAGTGCTGATCTCCACCGACAAGGCGGTGTACCCGGCGTCGATCATGGGCGCCTCCAAACGGCTGGGCGAGCAATTGCTGCTCAGCCGCTCACCTGCGGGTTCCGCATACTGCGCCGTGCGGTTCGGCAACGTGTTGGGCAGCCGCGGCAGCGTGGTGCCCACGTTCCTGCGCCAGATCCATGCCGGTGGCCCGGTGACGGTGACCGACCGGCGGATGACCCGCTTCTTCATGAGCATCGAAGAGGCTGTGCAACTCGTACTGCAGGCGGGAGCGTTGGCAAGCACGGACAACGGCGGCGAGGTGTTCATGCTCGACATGGGCGAACCGGTCGTCATCTACGAACTGGCTGAGCGGATGATCCGCCTCTCGGGCCGCAAGCCCGGCACCGACATCGAGATCCGCGTCACCGGCATGCGCCCGGGCGAGAAGCTGGCCGAAGAGCTGAAGGCGATCGACGAGCTGGAGGCGCCCACCGTGCACCCGTCGATCACGCGGGTGATACCGACGAGCATCGATCCGGACGCGCTCGAGCAAGGCATCAACCAGCTGATCGTGCTGGCCGACGAGCTCGACGACACCCGCTGCGCCCAGGTGCTGCGGCAACTGGCCGGGGCGCAGACACAGCATCCGATTGTGTCGCGAGCGAGCTGAGCGGCGGACAGCGCCCGTCGAGACTGGGTGGCTCCTCGTGAGCCGACCTTCCAGCGGCGGGCCTTCGCAGCTCAGGCGGCACGCCCACTGGTCAACGCATCAGCGAGAGACGCACCGCTTCGCGGTAGAAGTCGTTCGACTTCTCGAGCTCCGAGGGAGTGTCGAACCCCATCAGGTGACCCTTCTGGATGACCATGATCCGTTCGCAGATCTCCAGCGTGGAAAGCCGGTGGGCGATGATGATGATGGCCATCTGTTGTTTGAGGCCGAGCAGTGTTTCTCGAACGAGGTGCTCGCTCTTCACATCCAGCGCGCTCGTGGGTTCGTCGAGTACCATCACGTCGGGTCGCTCGACCAGCGCACGAGCGATGCAGAGCCGCTGTTGCTGGCCACCGCTGAGGCGGCCACCGTTCTCGCCGAGTACGCGCTGGTAGCCGCCGGGGTCCGCCATGATCTCGTCGTGGAGGTGGGCCAACCGCGCGGCCTGTTCGACTTCGGCGTCGCTGACGTCGTCTCGCATGAAGCGAATATTGTCGGCAACGGTGCCAACGATCAGATGGGCCTCCTGCGGCACGAAGGTGACCTTGCGGGCCCACTCGGAGCGATCGAAGGTCCGGATGTCGCGGCCGCCGGCGAGGATGCGCCCCTCCTGCGGTTGGCGCAGCCCAAGCAGTAGCAGCACCAAGGTTGACTTTCCGCCGCCCGAAGGCCCGACCACACCAACGATCTCGCATGGCTCGATCTTGAACGAGATGTCGCTGAGAACAGGTTGGTCGGGCACGTACTCGAACGTCACATGCTCGGCTTCGACGGTGCCAACGTGACCAACCGGCTCGCCTCCGTCGGCGGGGTGGGAGTCCTCGAAGCGTTTGAGCACACCCTGAAGCTCGTCGATGATCGGCGCGTCGCAGGCGATGTACACATGCGCGCCCTGTAGGGCTTGGCCATAGCTCAGTGACCGCAGCATCAGCAGCATGACGGCACCGAGACTGGTGAGACTGGCCGTCGCCGTGGTGGCAACCACGGCCAGCCCGCCGAGGAGGGCGAGATACGCCAGCCCGGTGTACATGGTGCCCGAGGCCCCGCCTGCGAAGGCCAGCGATCGCGACCGTTTCCGAGATGCGGTGATCTTGTCCTGCAGCCTGGCGTGCGCCTGCTCCTGGACGTGGAAGACGTGGAGCTCCATCCCAAGTTCGGAGGTCTCGCTCACGGCTGTGGCCAGCTCCATCCCAGCCAACGCATCGGCGCTGGAACGCCTGCCGATCACGAGTCGTATCGGACGCAGCAGCGCCGCCAGCAGCAGCACGCTCACGCTCAGAGCAATGGCTCCTGCGGGGTCTACTGCGATCGCCAGTCCGAGCAGCGCCACCAGGTTGGCGATCGCCACGATGCCCTGACCCAAACCGGTCATCAGGCCCGCGGCGTGGGTGACGTAACTGCTCACCAGCTGCTGCAGGCTGCCGGACCTTTGGCTCTGCTGCACCTCCCACGAGGAGCGAAGGAAGGCACGAATGAGTCTGGTTCGAACCTTTGCAACGACTGCTGCAGAGAGGTGCGCAGACTGCCAGGTCGCGTAGCCGGAGACCGCAATTCGGGCGACGACGAGCGCGAGGGCGAGCAGCAACGTCTGGTTGACCGACAGGAACCAGCCCGCCACGATGCCGACCCGGTCGTTGCCCTTTGTTATCGCGAGTGCAGCGCGGGTCACCGTGACGAGGAACAGCGCCTCTGCGGTACCCCCCAGGAAGGCCGTTCCTGCCATCCACACGAGCGCACGCCGGTAGCCGTGCGCCGCAAAGCTGATGGCGGATCTCGCCTGCGAGGGCAGGGCAGGGAGTTCCCGCTCTGTCAAGGTCGGTCGCTTGCCGGTGCTCGCATCACGCAGAGTCTAACGACGATCCCAGGTTGCCAGCCCGTACAGGAAGCCGTTCGTCACTGCGGCGCAATCGAAGCGGCCGCTGGATAAATGATTCCGTGGATGCGGGGCCGTGAACACTAGTTTTGGCGGCAATGATCGATCGGAAACGGTGATGTCTGACTCCGCTGCGCCGTCGCCCGCGGTCGACGTGCGGGGTGTCATCCCGTGCACCATCGGAATTCTCACCTACAACTCCGCAGCAACGCTCGAACGGACGCTGAAGGGGGTCGAAGGGTTCGCAGAGCGAATCATCTGCGATGGCGGCAGCTCCGACGGCACGCTCGATCTTGCTCGACAGTACGGCTGCAAGGTGCTGACGCAGGATGCACGATTCAAGCGGAGCGACGGCACGCTTCGTGACTTCGCGGGTGCGATGCGACAACTCGTCGATGCTGCGTCGATGCCTTGGTTCTTCAAGGTGGACAGTGATGAGGTGCCCTCACCCGAACTTCTGGAGGAGCTGCGCCGGTCGCTCGGCCCGGAGAGCCCGGCCGACGGATTGCGGGTGCCGCTCAAGTATGTGGTCGGCGGTCAGGTCATTGCAGATGCAACGACCTATCCGATGCACCAACTGCGCATCATCCGCGTCGGCTGCGGGCTCACATATGCGGGTCGGGTTCACGAGCACATCGACTCGGACGGATACGTCGTCGAGATGCTCCAGCACCCGCAGTTGCTGCCGCAGCCGAGCATCCGCACCCTGATACCCCGATGGTGGCGGTACCAGAAGATCGAACTCGATACCGCGCGTCAGTTCCCTCGAAGCGAGCGCTGGCAGGCCCACGCACGGCGGCACCTGAAGGTTGCCAAGTACCTCGCCTGGCGTTACACGAAGGTAGTGCGCTCCGGAGGCAAGCCGCGGCTGCCGCTTCGCTACGAGCTTCTGAGGATCGCAGATCACCTGGTTGCCGTAGTCGTCTTGATGGTTGCTCGCCACTCACCCTGACCCTGGTTGCTGGCACTCAGCTCATGGTGTCAATTGCATTCGCCGGGTGCGAATCGGTAGATGCGAAAGGTTGAGTCGGGCACCTCGATCGCGAACTCGAGGCCGTCGATTCCACTTTCGAGGTTCTTCAATCCACTGCGGAGCGCAACCTGGTCGTCGTTGAGCACGAGGAAGTCGGCGCCGAAGCAATGAGCGGTATTGAGGATGCTCTCGGTCGCGTCGTCGGGGATCATGAGTGCAGAAAATCCAGTGGCGAGGCTGACCTCGAATGGGTCGCGCGTCATTACAACTGATCCAGGCCCTGCGCCGAGCGACGTCAGGCTTGCGCCGACCTTGTTGAGCGTCATCTCCAGTTTGCGGTTCTCCGCGGTAAGCGCGCGGGCGCCCATCTGTCCTGAGGCCAACAGGCAGATCCACACACCAGCCAAAACAAGTGGCCCCACCCGGCGCAACCACTGTCGGTCTCGTGCGACCGCGACAGAGCACGCGACGATGCAGCAGAACCACGTTGGCATCAGCCCCACCACATCACGCGAGAGCGAGATCGGGCCGGAGTACGGGTACACCATCACCTGAAACGTTGGAAGACAGATGGTGAAGGAGAGAGGAATCAGCCACCGCCTACCGAGCCTGAAGTCCCTGCCGATCGCCCCGACGATCAAGGAGATGATGGTCAGCGCGACGACCAGGCCGATGGCGTTGCCGGACAGCGAGTCGACAAGATTCCTGACAGCATCGCGCCGCGAGTCCAGGAACACCTTCAGGAAGTGTCCGAACCCGCCGGAGGACCATGAGCCGAACGTGGGAAGCGGGTCCGACGCATACAGTTGCTCGTAGTTGTCGATGAACAGAAGGCGGCGGCTGGCGGGCGGTAGTGGCGAGCCGTAACGACGGTAGCTCGCAACGATCAGTGGGCTGATGGTGGTCACCCAGGAGCCCGCAAACAGACCGAGACGTGATGCCCGGGCTCTCCACGGCACCTTGCAGGCGAGCACCGCAACGACACC
>JAYSPV010000006.1:0-3345 GCA_043721915.1 Ilumatobacteraceae bacterium
GGGTTCACGCACAAGGTGCGCGAGCTGTTCGGTGGTCCCCGTGGGTGCACGCACACGACGGCGCTGCTGCAGGCAATGGCGCCTGTCGCCGTGCAGTGCTTCTGGAGCATCAGCGCCAGCGATGCCAAGCGGGCCGCACGCGCCGCGGCCGAACGGGGCGAGCGGGTACAACGGCCCAACGCGGCAGGGATCACCGAAGCCGAGCGCGAGGCGCAGTGGGGCATGAACCTGAACACGTGCCACATCTGGGCCGAGGACGGCGAGATGGTGCACAACGTGCGCACCGGCGTTCCCGTGTCGGCGCCGCTGTTCATCCGCAAGCGGATGGACGAACTCGGACTTCCGCCGGACGAGTGGCAGCGGCGGATGCGCGGCTGATGCGACCGACGTGGTTGCTCCAACAGCTCCGATCGTCATGACCGATCTCGTTCGACTCGAGGTCACCGACGGTGTTGCTGTGATCACCTTCGACCGCCCGGAGAAGCGCAACGCGTTGACGGGCGAGATGATCGCCGGGCTCGGTGCGACCTACTCGGCGTGCGACGCCGACAACGACGTACGGGTGATCGTGCTCACCGGCGCGGGTACGGCATTCTGCGCCGGCGCCGACCTTTCGCCCGGGAAGTCGCCGTTCGGGGCGATCAGCGACCTCGCGGGGTTCACGTCGTCGCCCGTCCAGCCGCGGGCGTGGGAGGTACGCAAACCCGTGATCGCGGCCATCAACGGTGCGGCCATTGGCATCGGGTGCGCACTGGCCCTACAGACCGACATCCGCATCGTTGCGTTCGACGCGCCCCTGGCCGTGCTGCAAGCGCGACGCGGCGTGTTGCCGGATGCTCAGTCCCACTGGGTCCTGCCGCGTCTGGTCGGCATCGCCCGGGCTGCGCAGATGCTGGTGGCCGGACGCACCATCAGCGGCGCCGTCGCCGCCGAATGGGGGCTGGCCAACGAGGCAGTCGATGCTGCCGATGTCCTGCCGACCGCGCTCGAGTGGGCCCGCGACATCGCCGACAACGTCTCACCGCTGTCGGCAGCGATGAGCAAACGGGTCCTCTGGCGTGGTCTCGCGACGACCTCCGAGGAGGTCGACATGTTGGAACGTGATGCGCACATCGTGCTGATGGGACGGCCCGACGCGATCGAGGGTGGGCGTGCCTTCGGCGAACGCCGGGCGCCTGTCTGGACGTCTCGTGTGCCTGACGATTGGCCGTTTGCCGAGTGAGCCGGGGTACGGTCGGCTGATGCGCGCTGTCGTCTGCAACTCCTTCGCTCCGTTGGATCAGCTGGTCATCGAAGAGCGTCCATCGGCGGTGCTGAGGCCGGGGCAGGTGCGCGTCCGGGTGACGGCTGCCGGCGTCAACTTCGTCGATGCACTCATCGTCCAGGGCCTGTACCAGATCAAGCCACCGTTGCCGTTCACACCGGGCGGTGAATCGGTCGGCATCATCACCGAACTCGCGCCGGATCTGGATTCAGCGCCGTCGCAAAGCGGCATCCGGATCGGCCGGCGGGTGCTCGTCACCAGTGGCGCCGGCGGGTTCGCGACCGAGGTCGTCGTGGCCGCTCGCAACGTGCTGGTCGTGCCCGACACGCTGACAGACGGCCAGGCGGCCACGTTCATGCAGAGCTACGGCACGGCCTGGTTTGCTCTCGTCAGGCGGGCTCAGCTGCGTGCCGGCCAGTGGCTGCTGGTCCTTGGCGCCGGCGGTGGCGTCGGCCTCGGGGCAGTTGATGTCGGCCACGCGTTGGGTCTGAACGTCATCGCCGCCGCGTCGTCGGCCGACAAGCGCGAGCTGGCGACGAGCCGCGGCGCCGTTGCCGTCATCGACTCCAGCACCGAAGACGTGAAGGTTCGCGCCAAGGAGATCAGCGGCGACGGCGTCGATGCGGTCTACGACCCGATCGGTGGCACGGTGGGTGAGCAATGCCTGCGCACCCTGCGCGATGACGGCCAGTTCCTGGTCATCGGCTTCGCGTCCGGGCAGATCCCGCAGCTGCCGGCCAACCAGGTGCTGCTTCGCAATCGTCGGGTCACCGGCGTGGAGTGGGGCGGCTGGGTCATCAAGCATCCGCAGGAGAACCAAGAGATGGTGTCCGAGATCCTCGCCAAGATCGTCGCCGGTGACCTCAACCCCGTCGAGCCGACCAGCTACCGGTTCGAGGATGCCGCCCGGGCGCTGGCCGACCAACAGAACCGGCAGGTCACCGGCAAAGCAGTACTGGTCGTCTGAGCCATGGAACTCGCCTTCTCATCCGACGAGCGCGAGCTGTTCGACGCCTTCGACCAGTTCTTCAGCCGCGAGTCGCCGCCGGCAGTCGTGCGTGCCGCTGAGCCGCTCGGTTTCGATGCGGCATTATGGCGCAAGCTCGGGGCGATGGAACTGTGGGGGAGTGGCGCCGGCATCGGCGACCTCGCCGTCATCGCCGAGACCTTCGGCAGGTCGATTGCTCCCGTGCCCTACGTGGAACACGCCATTGCCTCGCCTCTTGTCGACGCCTCGTCGCTCGCCGGCTCGCTGGAAGACGGTGGCATCGCAACGCTCTCGCTGCGTCCGGCTGACGCTGATGGCACCTGGCATCTCGTCCCCGCCGGTGCCGTGGCGACGGTGGTCGTCGGTGTGGACGGCGGCGAACTGGTGGCCGTCCGCTCCGATCCGCCGAGCGCCGGGCCGCGCAACCACGCCAGCGCACCGCTGGCCGACCGCAGTGCTCGCTCCGGTGAACGGATCGTCCTCGCCAGCGCGGCAGACTTCGAGCTGTCGCTTGCCCGTTGGAAGGTGTTGACGGCAGCCTCACTCGTCGGGATCTCGGCGATGGCGTTGGAGCTGGCCGTCGCGTACGTCAAGGAGCGGCATCAGTTCGGCGTGCCCATCGGTTCGTTCCAGGCTGTGCAGCACGGCCTGGCCGATCTGCCCGGCTCGATCGACGGGGCGCGGCTGCTGACCCACGAGGCAGCGGCAGCGCTCGATGCGGGCCGGGACGTCGGCCGGGGTCACTGCGATGTCACCCTGAACGACATCGACGATCCCCTTGCGCTGGCGTCGATGGCGTTCCTGTTCGCCGGCGACATCGCCACCCACGCAACCGATCGGTCGCTGCACTTCCACGGTGGTTACGGCTTCGCCGAAGAGTACGACATCCAGCTCTACTACCGCCGGGCTCGGGGGTGGTCGCTGATTCTCGGCGAACCGGCGGCCGAGCAACTGGCTCTGGCCGACCGGTTTTGGCCGACCGGGAACGGAGCGAACTGATGGACTTCGAACTCGGCCCGACGGTGACGGCGTATCGCGAGCGCGTCCGCGGCATCGTGGCCGCCCATCACACGCCCGCGACCGTGCGCGCCCA
>JAYSPV010000007.1:0-32645 GCA_043721915.1 Ilumatobacteraceae bacterium
TCATCGGGGTCATGATCCGTTCTTGCCCTGGAAGGAGTGAAGAACCGCTACACCAGGTGTCTCACCTCACCCTGACAGACAGGGGCCGTCACGGCCTCCGGCTCGTCGGCGAGCAGTTGCTGCCAGCGGGCCTCCTTCTGGCCGGGCTGACGTTCCACGAGTTGGACCGTGCCAGCGGCGGACATCTCGTGAAGCGTCGTCTCCACCGCCTCGAACGACCCGAACGCGTGGAGCCGTTCCGTCCGGGACTTCAGCTCGGCGACAGTCTGGGGCCCTCGCAACAGCAGCACACCTGTCAGAGCAGCCGCCGTGGCATCCAGGCCCCACGATTCGTCAGCCACCTGGCGGTAGCGGGTGACGCTTCGGCCGTGCGCGGGATGCACGTACCGCAGCAGCCCCTGTGCCTTCAAACCGGCAAGAGTCGATTCCACCTCGTGGTCCTCGAGCCGCATCACCGGCTCTCGCGACGTGGCCTGATTGCACGCCAGCTTCAGCGCATTGAGCGTCAACGGATACTGATCAGGGGTAGTGCGTTCCTTCTCGAGCAGGCAGCCGATGACCCGGCCTTCAATGATCGTGAGCATGCGCTCACAGTACCTCTGCACCGCCGCGCGAGGCTGGGGCCATGATCCGTCTCCGCCAGGTCGCCCTCGTCGCCGATGATCTCGATGCCGTGGTCGATGAGCTGTGCCGGCAACTCGGCCTCACCGTGTGCTTTCGCGACCCGGGCGTCGGCGCTTTCGGCCTGCACAACGCGCTGATGACGATCGGCGACCAGTTCCTGGAAGTGGTCGCCCCCACGAATGACGCCACGACGGCCGGTCGGCTGTTGCACAAGCGCGGCGGAGACGGCGGCTACATGGCGATCTACGAGGTGGACGACCTTGACGAGCGCGAGGCCCATCTGACGGCGAACGGGGTGCGCATCGTCTGGCGTGGCGACTTCCCAGGCATCCGCGGGCGCCACCTGCACCCTGCCGACGTAGGAGGCGCGATCGTCAGCATCGATCAGCCGAGCCCCGCCGGGGCATGGGCATGGGCTGGACCGACATGGGCGGCACACCAGGACAGCGCGATCGTGACAGCCATTGCCGGTGTAGGGATCGGTGCAAACGATCCGACGGCGATGCACGCACGGTGGACCGATCTCGGTCTGGCGCACGCAGTGAGGTTCCAACCTGCCGGACCACGCGGTGAGGGCCTCGACGAGCTGGAACTCGTGGCCACCGACCGCCATAGAGCCAGAGAGACACTCACGATCGGTGGAGTGCTGATCCGCCTCGTCTGACCGCCGATGTGCCGATCAGGCGCAGGGGATGATGATCTTCAGGCCCGGGTAGAACGCTGAGTAGCCCTTGGTGTTGGCGTTCGCCGCGTCGAGTTGATCGACGGTGGTGCCGAACTTCTCGGCGACCTTCGTGCGTGTCGTGTCCTCGGCCGTGATCACGTAGCTGCCCGTGGTGCAGCCGTCGCCGTTCGACGCCACCGTTGTCGTCGGAGCCAGCGTGTCGCCCGTCGTGACCCCAGGCGTGGTGGTGTCGGGCACTGCGCTGGGCACCTTGGCGCCCGGCGGGATGATGATCTTGAGGCCCGGGTAGAACGCTGCGTAGCCGGCCGTGGCGATGTTGGCCTGATCGAGCGCGTCGACGGTGATGCCGAACAGGTCGGCAACCTTCACGCGGCTCGTGTCTGTCTCCTTGATGACGTACTCCTGCGCCACGTCGGAGATCTGACCCTCTACGGCCGCTGATGTCACCGGCGGAATCGTGCTGAGCGTCGGTGCCTGCGTGGAGTAGCTCGTGCCGTCGAGGTTGAGCACCGTGGTGCTGCTGGTGGACGACTCGCCACAAGCACTCAGGACTGCCGCCAACGCGACGGCCAACGGGGCCAATGCCTTCAACTTCATGCGAACATCCTAGGTTACTCCGCTACTGAAGTGGGCGCGCGGTGGGTGCGATCGGTCGCGGGAGCTGCGTTTCGCCCATCAGCCACCGGTCGGCGCCTGCGGCACACGAGCGGCCTTCGGCTATTGCCCACACGATCAGGCTCTGGCCGCGCCCCATGTCACCGGCTACGAAGACACCCGACACGGTGGACATGTAGTTGTCGTTGCGCGCCACGTTGCCGCGCTCGTCGAACGCAACACCGAGCTGTTCCAGCCACGAACCCTTCTCCGGCCCGAGGAAGCCCATCGCGAGGAACACGAAGTCGGCGGGGATCTCACGATCGCTGCCCTCCACCTTCTGGAACCGGCCATCGACCATCTGCACCTCGTGCAGCAGCAGCGCGCGAACGCGGCCGGCGCCGTCGTCGAGGAAGCGTTCGGTGTTGACGCTGTAGAGCCGCTCGCCGCCTTCCTCGTGGGCCGATGTGACCTTGTAGACCATCGCGAACTGCGGCCACGGGTTGCCGCCGCTGCGGATGTCGGGCGGCTGGGGCATGATCTCCAACTGCGTCACCGACGCGGCGCCCTGGCGGTGCGCCGTGCCCAGGCAGTCGGCGCCAGTGTCGCCGCCGCCGATGATGACCACGTGCTTGCCGTGCACGTCGATCGGCGACGCGGGCATGTCGCCCTGCTGCACGCGGTTCGCCCACGGCAGGTACTCCATCGCCTGGTGCACGCCGGCCAGCTCGCGGCCGGGCACGGGAAGGTCCCGGGCAGCGGTTGCGCCGCACGCCAGCACGACCGCGTCGTACGAGGCGAGCAGCACCTCGATGTCAACGCCGTCGCCGACGGGAGCCTTGGTGCGGAACTCGGTGCCTTCCGCTTCCATCTGTTCGATGCGACGATCGAGGTGCCGCTTCTCCATCTTGAACTCGGGGATGCCGTAGCGCAGCAGGCCACCGATGCGATCGGCGCGCTCCAGCACCACCACGTCGTGGCCGGCGCGTGTGAGCTGCTGTGCCGAGGCCAGGCCGGCAGGACCGCTGCCGATCACCACGACGCGCTTGCCGGTCTTGACCGTCGGCAGCTGCGGGCCCACCCAGCCTTCATCCCACGCACGGTCGATGATCTCGACCTCGACCTGCTTGATGGCCACAGGGTCGCCGTTGATCCCTACGACGCACGCCGACTCGCACGGCGCCGGGCACAGCCGGCCGGTGAACTCGGGGAAGTTGTTGGTGGCGTGCAGCCGGTCGATCGCGTCGCGCCAGTGTTCGCGGTAGACGAGGTCGTTCCAGTCGGGGATCAGGTTGCCCAGCGGGCAGCCGTTGTTGCAGAACGGGATGCCGCAGTCCATGCAGCGCCCGGCCTGCAGCTTGAGCACGTCCTTGGGGAACGGCTCGTACACCTCGTTCCAATCCTTGAGCCGCGCATCCACGGGGCGCCGCTTGGGCGTGACCCGCGTCCACTGCATGAAACCGGTTGCCTCACCCACGGCTGGCCTCCATCACTCGCTCCAACGTTGCTGCCTCGTCGAGGCCTTCGGCCTCTGCTGCCGCCATCACACCCAGTACCCGCTCGTAGTCGATCGGCATCACTCGCTTGAACGCGGCCGCCTCCGTCGTCCACTCGGCCACGATGCGCGCCGCCACCGGTGAGCCGGTGAGTTCACCGTGGCGCTGCACGGTCGCGTGCACGAAGGAGAGATCCGTCTCGGTCAGCGATTGCAGCTGCACCATCTCCGCGTTCAGCTTGGCGGCGAACACATCGTGCGGGTCGTAGACGTAGGCGATGCCGCCGCTCATGCCGGCTCCGAAGTTGCGCCCGGTCGGGCCGAGCACGATCACTCGGCCGCCGGTCATGTATTCGCATCCGTGGTCACCGACGCCCTCGACCACTGCGGTGGCACCTGAGTTCCGCACGCAAAACCGTTCGCCGACGATCCCGCGCAGGAAGATCTCCCCGCCGGTGGCGCCGTAACCGATGACGTTGCCGGCGATGACGTTGTCCTGCGCGGCGAACGTCGCGTTGCGGTCGGGCCGAACCACCACTCGCCCACCGCTGAGGCCCTTGCCGACGTAGTCGTTGGCGTCGCCCTCGAGCGTCATGGTGACACCGGCGGGCACGAACGCGCCGAAGCTCTGCCCGGCCGAGCCGCGGAAGTTGAGCGTGATCGTCCCGTCGGGCAGCCCTGCCCCGCCGTACGCCGTGGTGATCGCCGAGCCGAGCATCGTGCCGACGGTGCGGTGCACGTTGCGGATCGGCAGATCGAGCGTGACCCGCTCGCCGCGCTCGATGGCCGGAGCGCACTCACGCAGCAGCACTTGATCGAGCGCCTCGTCCAGCCCGTGATCCTGTGCCACCGAGTGGTACAGGGTCTGCCCGTACGGGTTCTGGGCCACCGCGAGGATCGGGCTGATGTCGAGTCCCTTCGCCTTCCAGTGCTTGATCGCGGCGCGGGTGTCAAGCACCTCCACGTGGCCGACCATCTCCTGCATCGTGCGGAAGCCGAGCGCCGCCATGTGCTCGCGCACTTCCTGCGCGATGTACTCCATGAACGTGACGACGAACTCGGGCTTGCCGCTGAACTTCTTGCGTAGCTCCGGGTTCTGGGTGGCAACACCGACCGGGCAGGTGTCGAGGTGGCACACGCGCATCATCACGCAGCCGCTCACCACCAGCGGCGCCGTCGCGAAGCCGAACTCCTCGGCGCCGAGCAACGCCGCGATCACCACATCGCGCCCTGTCTTGAGCTGGCCGTCGGCCTGCACCACGATGCGGTCGCGCAGGCCGTTGAGCAGCAACGTCTGTTGCGTCTCGGCGAGGCCAAGCTCCCACGGGGCGCCGGCGTGCTTCAACGACGTCAGCGGTGATGCGCCGGTGCCACCATCGTGACCACTGATCAGGACGACATCGGCCTTGGCCTTGCTGACACCCGCTGCGACGGTGCCGACACCGACCTCGCTGACCAGCTTGACGTGCACGCGGGCTGCCGGGTTCGAGTTCTTCAAGTCGTGGATCAGCTGCTTGAGATCCTCGATGGAGTAGATGTCGTGGTGCGGCGGCGGGCTGATCAGGCCCACGCCGGGGGTGCTGTGGCGGGTCTTGGCCACCCACGGGTACACCTTGTGGCCGGGTAGCTGGCCGCCCTCGCCGGGCTTGGCGCCCTGGGCCATCTTGATCGGCAGATCGTCGGCGTTCACCAGGTACTCGCTGGTGACGCCGAAGCGACCACTGGCCACCTGCTTGATCGAGCTGCGCCGTTGCGGGTCGTGCAATCGGTCGGCATCCTCGCCGCCCTCGCCGGTGTTGCTCTTCGCACCGATCGAGTTCATCGCGATGGCGAGTGTCTCGTGCGCTTCCATGCTGATGCTGCCGTAGCTCATCGCACCGGTGCTGAACCGTTTGACGATCTCGCTGACGGGCTCCACCTCGTCGATGTCCAGCGGCTCACGGTCGCCCGGCTTCATCTCGAACAAACCGCGCAGCGTTGCCGCCTGTGCAGAGAGCCCGTCGACGAGGGCGGTGTACTGCTGGAAGATGTCGTAGCGCTTGGCCCTTGTGGCGTGCTGCAGCTTGAACACGGTCTCGGGGTTGAACAGGTGCACGTCGCCTTCACGGCGCCACTGGTACTCGCCGCCCAGTTCCAGGTGACGGTGGGCACGCTCCGCTGGCCGGCGCGGGTGCGCCGCGGTGTGGCGGGCGGCAACCTCTGCCGCGACCTCCTCCAGCCCGATACCACCGAGACGGCTGACCGTGCCGGTGAAGTACTCGTCGATCATCTCGTTGCCGAGCCCGATCGCCTCGAAGATCTGCGCCCCGGTGTAGCTGGCGACGGTGCTCACGCCCATCTTGCTCATCACCTTCAGCACACCCTTGCCGGCGGCCTTGATGTACTTCTTCTGCGCTGCGTGCCCATCGACGCCGCCGAGACCGTTGAGGTCCTGGGCGATCATGTCCTCGATGCTCTCGAACGCGAGGTACGGGTTGATCGCTCCCGCGCCGTAGCCGACGAGCAGTGCCATGTGGTGCACTTCGCGAGCGTCGCCGCACTCGACGATCAGGCCGACCTTGGTGCGCTGCTTCTCGCGGATCAGGTGGTGGTGCACTGCGGCAGTGAGCAGCAGGCTGGGGATCGGGGCGTAGACATCGTCGCTGTTGCGGTCGCTGAGCACGATGATGCGCGCACCCTTGGCAATCGCCGCGCTCGTCTCGCTGCGGATGGCATCCAGCGAACGCTTGAGTGCCAGGCCGCCGCCGCTGACACGGTAGAGGCCACTGATCACGACTGCGGCCAGCTCGGGGAAGCCGCCGTCGTCGTCGATGTGGATGATCTTCGCCAGCTCGTCGTTGTCGATCACGGGGAACGGCAGCACGAGTTGGCGGCAGCTCTCCGGGCCGGGGGCGAGCAGGTTGGCTTCCGGGCCGACGCTGGAACCGACGGACGTGACGACCTCTTCACGGATCGCATCCAGCGGCGGGTTGGTGACCTGCGCGAACAGCTGCTGGAAGTAGTCGAACAGCAGCCGCGGTCGCTCGCTGAGCACGGCGATCGGTGTGTCGGTGCCCATCGAGCCCAACGGCTCGCCACCGGTCTTGGCCATCGGGGCGAGGATGATCTTCAGTTCCTCGTGGGTGTAGCCGAACACCTGCTGGCGGCGCAGCACGCTCTGGTGGCTGAACACCACGTGCTCACGCCCTGGCAGCTCGTCGAGCTCCACCAGCCCGTCGTCGAGCCACTGCTGGTACGGCTGCGCCTGCGCCAGCTCACTCTTGACCTCTTCATCGTCGACGATCCGGCCCGCTGCCGTGTCGATCAGGAACATCCGGCCAGGCTGCAGGCGGCCCTTGCGCACCACCCGGCTCGGCTCGATGTCGATCACGCCCACTTCGCTGGCGAGGATCACCAGATCGTCGTCGGTCACCCAGTAGCGGCTGGGGCGCAGGCCGTTACGGTCGAGCACTGCGCCGATCACCGTGCCGTCGGTGAAGCACACGCTGGCGGGGCCGTCCCACGGCTCCATCAGCGAGGAGTGGAAGCGGTAGAAGGCACGCTTCTCGGCCTCCATCGTGGCGTGGTTCTCCCACGCCTCGGGGATCATCATCAGCATCGCATGCGGCAGGCTGCGACCACCGAGGTGCAGCAACTCCAACACCTCGTCGAAGCTGGCCGAGTCGCTACCACCGGGTGTGCAGATCGGGAAGGCACGGTCGAGGCCGGGGATCAGGTCGCTGGCGAGCAGGCTCTCGCGGGTGCGCATCCAGTTGCGGTTGCCCTGCACCGTGTTGATCTCGCCGTTGTGGGCGATGTAGCGGTAGGGGTGGGCCAGCGGCCACGACGGGAACGTGTTGGTGCTGAACCGGCTGTGCACCAACGCCAGCGCGCTCTCCATCCGCTCGTCGGCGAGGTCGGGGAAAAACTCGGCGAGTTGGGGCGTGGTGAACATCCCCTTGTAGATCAGCGTGCGGCTGCTCAGCGACGGGAAGTAGGTGCGTTGCTCGGCGGCCAGCTCGTGCTCGATCCGCTTGCGCACGATGAACAGCTTGCGGTCGAGCGCGAGGCCTGTGGCGCCGGCCTCGTCGGCGATGAACAGCTGCTTGAACGACGGCATCACCGAGCGGGCCGTCGTGCCGAGGCAGGCGGGGTTGATCGGCACCGCGCGCCAGCCGAGCACGACCAGGCCTTCCTCGCCGACGATCGCGCCGATCGACGACTGCGCTTTCTCCGCATCGGTTGCATCGACGGGCAGGAAGCCAAGGCCGACCGCGTACGAGCCGACGGGCGGCAGTGCGAAGCCGGCCACCTCGCGCAGGAAACGATCGGGTACCTGGATGAGGATGCCGGCGCCGTCGCCGCTATCGGCTTCGGCACCTGTGGCGCCACGGTGCTCCATGTTGCACAGGGCGCCGATGCCCATCGCCACGATCGATCGGCTGGGCACCCCCTTGATGTGCGCGACGAACGACACACCACAGGCGTCGTGCTCGAACCTGGGGTCGTACAGGCCGGATGGCGCGGGGTAACCCACGGGAGTGATCGGTTTCATCGAGTTCTGCTCCACGAGTCGACTGAACAAAGTCGGTTGAACGGCTGGCGGTGCACGGGACGACGCTGGCCCGAACGGTTACGTGCATGCTACGGCCTCGTGCGCACCTCGCGCCAGAACGTTGGATGGTGCCCGCACTGCCACGATCAGCCTCACCGCGCAGCACAGTGGTTCTACACTCGCCTCCATGACCTACGACGAGGGCAGCCAGCCTCCTCCCGGGTGGGGCGCGCCGCCACCCCCACCGCCGCGCGGCGGCGGGCCGATGCCCCCGGGCTACGTCGCCGCCAGCCCGTACGGCTGGGGCGCCCCGACCCGCGACCACCCGAACGGCACCACGGTGCTCGTGCTCGGCATCTTGTCGCTCGTCGTGTGCGGCATCATGGGGCCCTTCGCATGGAGCATGGGCAACAAGGCGCTGAAAGAGATGGATGCGCAACCCGGCGTCAACTGGGGCAACCGCGGCAACGTCACCGCCGGTCGCGTCTGCGGCATCATCGGCACTTGCTTCCTGGCGCTCGGAGTTGCGTGGCTCATCCTGTGGGTCGGCATCTTCACCAGCATCGCCGCCCGCTGACAGCACCCCGATGGAGGACAACCCGCTCGAAGCCCTGAAGGAGACGCTCACCACCCGCTACGAGCAGCTGGAGGCATCGCGGCGCCTCGGCCTCCCATTGTCGACAACCCGCCGATTCTTCGAGATCGAGGGCGTCGATCTCGGCGGCCTGCTCGCTCTCGAGCTGTTCACGACGGTGATCCCGCTGATCCTGATCGGGTTCGGCTGGGTCAGCAACTTCAGCAGCCGGCTCAGCTTCGGTGATCTCCTGATCAAGCAGCTGGAGCTGAAGGGCGATGGCGCCGCGCAGATGCGCGGGTTGTTCGGCACGGGTGCCAGCTTGAAGAGCACATGGACGGTCCTCGGTCTCGCCAGCTTCCTGGTGTGGGGCATCCCGATGGCGTCGCAGGTGGCCAAGACGTTTGCCCGCGCCTGGCGTCGCGAGCGCTTCGGCTTCTTCGAAGAGGTGTGGCGCGGCGCGATCTGGTTCGCCCTCTTCGTCGGTGCGCAGGTAGCCACCGTGGCCGTCAGCACCGGCCGCGTCCACGGGCCGACCGACGTGCTGCTCAACCTCGCCGGGCTGGTTCCCTCATTCGTGCTGTGGTTCGCGACACCGGCAATCCTGGTACGCAACGGGGCCAACGGGTGGAGGCACCTGGCCTGGTGCGGGTTGGCCGGGGTGATCCTCGACGCAGTGCTGATCCGCTTCATCACCCGCGTGCTGCTGCCGGCGCTGCTCAGCGGTTGGACCGGATTCGGCCCGATCGGTGCGGCGATGACGCTGATGACATGGTGCACCGTCGTGGCCGCGCTGTGGGTGATCACCGCCTGCCTGGGAGCGGTGCTCTGGGAACGCAACGCGCCCGCCGAGCTGGTGGTCTCCAGCCAGCACGAACACCGCGACCATCGCCCCTCCGAGCGGCGCTGACCGTCCGGGCTTGCCAGCACGGATGAAGCGTTCAGTCGCCGAGGTCGCCCGCCCGATAGTGCGCCCTGCAGAGCAGCTCGTAGCGCACCGTGTCGCCGAACAGCGGCTGCTCGTGGCTCTCACCGGTGTCGCCCACAACGACCGTCTCGCCGGTGTAGACGATCTCGCCGATCACGACGCGGGCGTTGTGGGTGGCGCGGGCCCCGCACCAGCAGCGTGCCTCCACCTGCATCGGCACCCGTTCGTCGGCGATCTCCAGCATTCGCTTCGTGCCCTCGAACAACTCACCTCGAAAATCGGTGATCAGCCCGAACGCGAACACATCGACACCGAGATCGTCGACGGCACGGCCCAGCTGGTCGCACTGCTCTGCTGAGTAGAACTGCACCTCGTCGCACACCAGGTAGTGGATCGGCCAGTTGTCGACCGCCAGCTTGTAGATGTCGAGCTCCGGCACGACCTCGATGGCGTGCGCGGCAACACCCAGCCGGCTGGTGACCTGGGCTCCTTCACGATCGAGCGTGGTGAGCAGCAGGCCGTACAGGTCTCGGCTGGCCAGGTTGTGATGAATTTGAAGGGCCATCGTGCTCTTGCCCGAGCCCATCGTGCCGAAGCTGAAGCGCAGCGTTGCCATGACGTCGCGACCCTACCCGCGCGTGCACAGCCCAACGCGACCATTGGGCAGCGGCGGTGTTCCGCCAACCGTCACCTGCAGCACGCGACGCGCCCGGCTGTGGCCGCCGTTCAGTCGCCGCGCAGTGCGTCGATCCGCTTGAAATACTGGCGGGCATAGGCGAGCAACTGACCGTCGCTGGGATGATCGACCGTCTCCACGCCCACGACCCGCTTGGCGACGGACGCGTGGCGAACGCCTAGATCGTGCATGAACTCGGTCTTCGCCGCGCCAGGGCCAACGACCAGGATCTCGTCAGCGTCACCCAAGGCTGCGGTGACCTCGTCGAAGAACACGTGGTCGACCGGGCTCTTTCCGCTGCCCGGCACGCCGGACCGCCGGTGGACCTGACGCTGGCCGTCCTCACGTTCCACAGCGGTGACGTGGCGATCGTCGACAGTGAAGTCGATCACTCGCGCGTGCAGGTGATCGATCCAGAGCACAGCATGCTGGTACGACATGAGCTGTCCTTCCCTCCGACCCCGACTGTCGGTGGCCGGCTCGTCCTGAGGCGAACGGTACGACGCAGCGTGGGGCTCGGCTCGGGCCGAAAGTCCTCAGTTGGCAAGTGGCCGGCTACCGGGCGACGCCCTGGAAGTGGCCCCTTGCCTGCAAGTGCGGTAGGAACTCAGGGTCGTAGGCGAGTGCCGGCATCTCCCGCACCAGCTCGTCGAGCGATGCGGCGTCGTCACCGACGAGGATCCGCCAACTGCCAGCACGCACGCCGTCGAGGATGACGGTCGCAGCCTGCGCCGCCGTCATCGGCGCGGCATCACGGAACATCTCGGCCTGCAGCTGCATGCCGACGCGCAGATCGTCGTCGCTCGCCGCCGAGACATCGAGGCCACGCCGACCGAGGCGCTGACGAAGAACATCGAGCTGCTCGCCGGTCATCTCCTTGGGCTCGCGGCCGAAGTACTTGCTGGAGTTGATCGCGATCGACGTGCCGATGTGCCCGGGCATCACCACCGATGCCTTGATGTGCGGAGCGTGGTGGCGCAGGTCGGTGATCAACGCTTCCGTGAAACCCTTGACCGCGAACTTCGCGGCGCTGTAGGCGGTGTGGGGTGTGTTCGGGCCGAGCGAGGCCCAGAAGCCGTTGACGCTGCTCGTGTTGATGATGTGGCCTTCGTCAGCCGCGACCAGCATCGGCATGAACACTCTGCACCCCAGGTACACGCCGCCCCAGCAGACGTTGAACGTGGTCTCCCACTCGCCACGATCGTCGCTGACGAAGCTGCCACCGCCACCGATGCCGGCGTTGTTGAACAGCAGGTTGATGTGCTCGCTGGCGTGTTGCTCGCGCACGTGCGCAGCGAATGCGGCCAGCGCTGCCTCACTGGACACGTCGGCCACGAAGCTGGTGACTCGGGTTCCGGCCGGGGCACCGGCCAGGCACAGCGAGACCGTGTCGTCCATGTTCTCTGCCGAGACGTCGCAGATCGAGACGTGGCAACCCTCCGCGCTGAGCTGGCGGGCGAGCTCACGCCCCATGCCAGTGCCACCACCGGTGACGACCGCGATCTTTCCTGCGAACTGTTCCATCGGCACAGGTTGTCAGGCGGGTGGGTGAGCCGCCTGTACCGAGCGCATCGGGCATGATGGCGAGATGCCTCGCTTCGTCGCCTTGCTCGGCGGGATCAATGTCGGCGGCCATCGGGTGACGATGGATCGGCTGCGAGCGGAGGTGACCTCGCTCGGGTACACGGATGTCGCCACGTTCATCGCCAGCGGCAACGTGATCTTCACGGCCACCGGCCGCGCAGATCGCGCTGCCGCCCACGAGGAGCGGCTGCAACACCACCTCGGCGAGGCGATGGGTTGGCCGGTACCCACCTTCGTGCGTACGGCTGCGGAAGTGATCGCCGCCACCGATGTGCGGCCGTTCGGATCGGTGCCGGAGGGCCACACCCACATGATCGCGTTCTGTCGCACCGCACCGTCGTCCGCGCCGCCGACCACGGAACTCGATCGCTTCGAAGTCGTCGGGCGCGAGGTGCACTGGCTGATCACCGGCACGTTGCACGACTCGAAGATCACGATGCCGAAGCTGGCGAAGCTGATCGGCCCCAACACGACACGCAACATCACGTCGCTCGAACGACTGGCGGCGCTCGCCCGCTAACGCCGGAATCGCGCGCACAGGCCGCGCTTCCGGAAGCAGATTCTCGCCACACCGGCGCGCTGCGCTTCCGGAAGCCAGAGGCTGGGCCCGCACTCTGGTGTCAGGCGATGGGCGAGTTGCCCGCTTCGCGGTCACTCGTGATCTGCGCAGCCATCGTGTCGAGCACCTCGCCGCGCAGAGCAATCACGGTGCCCGCGTAGGCGCGCCCGTTGAGCGCGGCGAACTCCGCGGCTCGCTCCATCGCCCGGGCCAGCACATCGGTGTCGGGAACCGCCTCATCGAGGAAGCCGGCTTCCACCGCTCCCCTGCCATCGCTGACGACGGCTGTGGCGACGGCCAACTGCAGGTGACGACGGCTCAGCCGCTCCTTGGCGATGGTGAGCGCCCAGGACGGCAGCACCATCCCGATCGCCACCTCGTTGAGCCCGATCTTGCAGTCGATGTCGGCGCCGATGCGCAGATCGCAGCCCAGCAGCATCAAGGCGCCGGCAGCGAGCGCGTGTCCGGTGCAGGCGGCGACCACCGGGACCGATGAGCCGTACAGCCGGCGCACGAGATCGCCACCATCACTGACCAGCGTGACGACTGCGTCGAAATCGCCGCCGCGCATCACCGACAGGTCGAACCCGCCGCTGAAGCGACCGGGGCGGCCGTGAATGACAACGGCGCCGATGGTGTCGTCGGCCTCCGCAGTGTCGAGCACGTGCGTGATCGCGACGATCATCTCCGACGACAGCGCGTTGGCCTTGCCGTCATCGAGGTGGACCACCAGCACGTTGTCGATGCGTTCAGTGGTGACGTGCGGGGACAGTTCGGTCATGGCGAAACCCTACGCGGGAATGAACTCGCCGAGCACTTCCCGCGTGCGTTGCTCGGAGATGCGCAACTGTTCGCGGACGCCGGCGACAGGTGCGGGTCGTTCTGCTCGGCGGTGGAGCGCACCACGAATCCGTTGGCCTTGTCGCACCACGTCGGTCGTACCGAGGGCACCGACACTTGAATGCTGCCGTCGGCGGAGCGGGTGAACGTCACCGACACCAGCACACCGTCCTGCGACTTCGGCGGCCACCGATCGCTGGTGGGCAAGGCGGAGAGAAAGTTGCTGAGGCCCCACACCACCCACACTCCGTTCACCTGCGAGATGGGTTGCAGTACGTGCGAGTGGTGCCCCACGATCAGGCTCACCGCAGCCGAGGCGGTGACCGCCTCAGCTACTCGCCGCTGGTCGGCGGTGGGGTTCGACGCCATCGAGGCGCCCCAGTGGAGGCTGACGACCACCACCTCGGCACCGAGTGCGCGTTCAGCGCGGGCGTCGGAGATGACCACCGCCGGGTCGATCACGTTCGCCCGCCACGGCTCGCCGGCTGGCAACGGGGTGCCGTCGAACCCGGAGGAGTAGGCCAGGTGCGCCACCTTCACGCCGTTCACGGTCATCAGCGCCGGCAACCGCTCCGCCTCGGTGCGGGCGACGCCGGACTGCCCGATGCCGGCCGCCTCGAACGCCGCACCTGTGTCGAATCACGTCCGAGACTCAGTCCGAGTGACATCGGGTTCAGACGCACCAGTCACGACCGGCGAATGGGACTCGGTGGACGTGCCGCCCGGCAGAACTCGAAGGCCGCGTGGTTCCATCGGGTCGATGGTGGGCGCTCGACTCGCCCGGGCTGACAGTCGTGAACGGTCGCGACTGCGGTTCCGTCGACGCGTCCGAAGCGAAGAGTTGCGCACAGCAGCACGACTCGCACCGTGATGCACATCTGACTCATCTGATTCTGTCGTGAATCAGGTGAGTCAGGGTAGAATCACGGTGGGAGCATCACCATGACCTTGAGCAGACCGCTGGAAGACCTCATCTCACCCGACAAGGCGCTGATCCTGACTGTGCTCGAGCGCACCAGTCAGCCGCTCAGCGGCCGAACAATCGCGACACTGACTGGAACCGTGAGCCAGCCAACCACGAGCCGCCTGCTCATCGAGCTCGGGCAACATGGATTGGTCGTCAAGGTTCCAGGCGGATACGAACTCAACCGCGAACACCTGTCGTACCGGGCGATCGAGACACTCCTTGGCGCCCGCGACGAGTTGAAGCGGCGGGTTGCGGAGGACGTAGCCGTGTGGGAGGCACCACCGCTGTCCGTGGTCCTGTTCGGGTCGGCTGCACGGCGGCAGGAGACGCTTGACAGTGACATTGACCTCTTGTTGGTCCGACCGGCCACGGTGCTGTTCGGTGACGAGCGCTGGGCGATGAACGTCGCAAACCTTTCAGAGCGAGTCGGTCGGTGGTGTGGGTCGCCGTGCGAGGTGCTCGAGTACTCACCAGACGAGCTCGCAGAACTGAGACGCGCCGCTGACCCGCTGATCGCATCACTCATCCACGACGGCATCTTGTTTGCTGGCGTCAGCCTCGACACTCTCCTCGGGACGGTTCCCGGATGACGCCGCTAGAGGCCGCTCGAGGCCATCTCGCCAAGGCCCAGGAGTTCCTCGAAGAGGCGAAGTCCGCACTTGCGAACAGGCATCCGAACGCTGCCACGTCCAATGCCGTCATCGCCGGGATCAACGCCAAGGACGCCATCTGTCTCGTCCTGGTCGGCAAGACCGCGAAGGCCGACGATCACCGACTGGCCGTTGCTGAGCTGCGGAAGGCTGGCAAGATCGGAGCTGATCTTGCCTCGACGCTTGATCGGCTGCTGAAGCCGAAGACGAAGTCGCAGTACCAATCCTTGTCGATGGTCATCAAGGATGCCGAGGCAGCGGTCAACCAGGTGGCTCGTCTTGTCGACGAGGCAGCGCTGGTCGTCCCGACGTCAGCATCCGGCGAGGGCCAACCATGAACAAGCCGGCGACCTGCGTCGTGCGTTTGTGCCAAAGCGGTCACCTCGCCGGTGCAAACCAGGCGCGTCGCCGGAAGGCTGTGCACGCAGCGCGGACGACCGCGACCGTCGCGTCGGTGCGGACGAGCCGGACCTACTGAAATCCCAGGTCACCTCGCTGAACCCTCGGCGTCACATCCACTGAAATTCGGGAGTCACTCGACATCGACGGCAGACGGTCATCCGATGTCCATCCAACGACGACCAGGAATGGCAGCGACTCGCGAGAGCACCCAACCGCGATCAGTGCGGCGTTCATCCTCCGCTCGGGAACCACCATCTCGTTCGTATCGTCCAATGCCGCATGGACGACGAAGCAGGGCGGCGCGCCCGGTTCGAGCACCTCGCTCGGGATGTGTGGGCGCCCCTACACGCGTACGTGGCCCGCCGTGCGCCACACAGCGAGGTCGACGACATCGTGAGTGAGACGCTCACCACACTGTGGCGCCGGTTCGACGACGTGCCGGCCGACGCGGCATTGCCGTGGAGCTTCGCAGTCGCCCGGCGGACACTGGCCAACCAGCGTCGCGGCGACCGACGCCGCTCCGACCTGTTCGACCGTGTGGTCCACCGGCTCCGTCCGTCCGACCTGGCCACGATGGCCGAGCCCGAGCCCGCCGACGGTGACCCGCAGCTCGAATGGGCGATGACCCAGCTGCCCGCCGACGACGTCGAGATCGCCAGGCTGTGGGCATGGGAGCAGCTGGAACCGCGCGAGATCGCCGTCGTTCTGGGCATCTCTGCCAACACAGCGAGTGCGCGGCTGTCACGCCTGCGACGCCGCCTGCACGAACTGCTCGATGCTCGTCATGATCCCGTCCGTGCCGGACATGAACCCAGTGCCGACCAAGCGGAGCGCACCCGATGACGAACCAGCCCGACGATCCGATCCGAGCCCGACTCACCGCTCACGACCCGCTGAAGCGGCGGCCACACATCCATCCGGCGGAACCGCCGGCACACCTGCTGGAGCAGATCATGAACACCCCAACCATCGTCACCAACGAATCCACGTCCGAGCGGCCGACGGCACCCACTCGTTCCCGGGCTCGTCGCTGGATCTTCGGCGGCGCCGGACTCGGCACCGCCGCTGCCGTCGCCGGCATCCTCGCCTTCACCGGTGGCAGCACTGCCACACCAACGGCAATGCAGCTCGCCCTCGGCGCCGACGACATGATGGCGTCGTGCATGCCCGTCAGTGCCGACATCCTCGACGACATGCCGCTCGCCTTCGCCGGCACCGCAGTGTCCGTCGAAGGAGAGACCGTCACGCTCGACGTCACCCAGTGGTTCGTCGGCGGTGACACCGACCAGGTGATCCTGACCGCCACGGCGGGCATGGAGGCGCTGATCGGTGGCATTGCGTTCGAGCCAGGCGGCACCTACCTCGTGTCCAGCACCAACGGGGTCGTCAACTACTGCGGTTACACCGGCCCGGCCACACCCGAGCTGCAAGCCGTCTACGACGCAGCCTTCCCGAGCTGACCATCACGCCGACCGCGCCGCTGATCCGGGCGCGGCGGGCTGTGTTGGCGGGACGCGACGGTCCTCGTGAGCGAGCGACCCACACATGCGGCCGGACTCGTCACTCATCGACCGAAATCCGGACACTGCTGACCAGCGGAATGTCATTGGGGCACCAAGCCCCAATGACATTCCCTGGCCGTTCACATCAGCTGCAGCCGCTGGTGCTGCCGCAGCTGGGGCAGGCGTGGCAGCTGCCGGCGCGGTTCATCTGGACACCGCACTGCATGCACATCGGGGCGTCGCTGTGGCGCACCGCCGGCTTGGGTGCGATCTGCCCTGGCAGTTCTTGGGCCCGAGCCACACCGCCGGGGTTGGTGATGTCGTTGTTGGGGGCGGCCGGGGCGACCCCGAGCTCCATCTGTGCCAGCAGTTCGCCCGCCGACGGAATCGTCTTGGGGTCGGCAGCGACATCGGTGCCCGTGCGGGTCTCCCACACGCTCTCCTCCACGCCGGGCAGCGTGGGCTGCAGACGCTCGTCGATCGAGAAGATGCCCAGCTCGGCGCGCTCGTCGTAGGTCAAGTACTCGAGCGCGAGGCGGCGGAACAGGTAGTCCATGATCGACGTGGCGAAGCGGATGTCGGGGTCGTCGGTCATGCCGGCGGGCTCGAAGCGCATGTTGGTGAACGCCTCGACGAACGCACGCAGCGGCACGCCGTACTGCAAGCCGTAGCTGATGCTCTTCGCAAACGCATCCATGATGCCACTGAGGGTGCTGCCCTGCTTGGAGACGGTGAGGAAGATCTCGCCCGGCTGGCCACTGGCGTACTCGCCGATGGTCGCGAAGCCCTTGCAGTCGGCCACCCGGAACTCGAAGGTGCGACCGCGGCGGCTGCGCGGCAGCTTCTGGCGAATCGGCTGGTGCACCACCCGCTCGACGATGCGCTCGATCACCTGCGTCGCCGGGGAGGCGACCGTGCCGTTCAACGACTCGGTGCCGTTCAACGACTCGGGCTCGGCGGCGCCCTCCTTCTTGGCGGTGCTCAGCGGCTGGCCGACCTTGCAGTTGTCGCGGTAGATCGCGACGGCCTTGAGGCCGAGCTCCCACGACAGCATGTGCAGCGCCTCGATGTCTGCCACCGACGCATCCTCGGGCATGTTGACCGTCTTGGAGATGGCGCCCGAGATGAACGACTGCACGGCACCCATCATCCGCACGTGGCCCTCGTAGTGGATGGTGTTGTCGCCCATGCTGCAGGCGAACACGGCGACGTGTTGCGCGGCGAGGTGCGGCGCACCGAGGATGCTCTTCTCGATGTCGATGTAGGCGACGATGTCGTCGATCTGCTCGGGCGTGTAGCCCAGCTTGCGCAGCGCACGCGGGATCGTCTGGTTGACGATGGTCATGTTGCCGCCGCCGACCAGCTTCTTCATCTTCACCAGGCCGAGATCGGGCTCGATGCCGGTGGTGTCGCAATCCATCATCAGGCCGATGGTGCCGGTGGGTGCCAGCACCGACGCCTGGGCGTTGCGCACGCCGTGCTCCTCACCGTCACGCACGGCGGATTCCCATGCGGTCTGACCAGCGGCGACCAGCTCGGCGGGCACGTTGGCGTGACTCATGATCGTCATGTGCGCATCGCGGTGCATGCGCAGCACGTCGAGCATGTACTGCTCGTTCTCCGCGAAACCCGAGAACGGGCCCATCCGGCTGGCGGTGCGGGCGCTGGTGGCGTACGCATGGCCGGTCATCAGCGAGGTGAGCGCCGCGGCCCAGGCCCGGCCTTCCTCACTGTCGTAGGGCAGGCCGAGGGCCATCAGCGTGGCGCCGAGGTTGGCGTAACCGAGGCCGAGCTGGCGGAACTTGCGGCTGTTCTCGCCGATCTTCTCGGTCGGGTAGTCGGCGCGGCCGACGAGGATCTCCTGTGCGGTGAACATCACCTCGATCGTGTGCATGTAGGCATCGACGTCGAACTCGCCTTCCTCGTCGAGGTAGTGCAGCAGGTTGATGCTCGCCAGGTTGCAGGCCGAGTTGTCGATGTGCATGTACTCGCTGCACGGGTTGCTGCCGTTGATGCGGCCCGTTGCGTGCGCGGTGTGCCACTTGTTGATCGTGGTGTCGAACTGGAGACCCGGGTCGGCGCACTCCCAGCTGGCCTGGGCGATGTCGTGCCACAGATCGCGGGCCTGCACCGTGCGCACGATGCTGCCGTCCATCACGGCCCGGTAGTGCCACGGCGCGTCGTCGATGACGGCCTGCATGAAGTCGTCGCTGACGCGCACCGAGTTGTTGGCGTTCTGGTACTGGATCGAGAACGAATCCGAGCCGTCGAGATCCATGTCGAAGCCGGCGTCGCGCAGCACGCGGGCCTTGCGCTCTTCTTTCACCTTGCACCAGATGAACTCTTCGAGATCGGGGTGATCCACGTTGAGGATGACCATCTTCGCCGCACGACGTGTCTTGCCGCCGCTCTTGATGGTGCCCGCCGAGGCATCGGCGCCGCGCATGAAGCTGACCGGGCCGCTGGCGGTGCCGCCGCCGTTGAGCAGCTCGTAGCTGCTGCGGATGTTGGACAGGTTGATGCCCGAGCCGGAGCCGCCCTTGAAGATGGTGCCCTCTTCGCGGTACCAGTTGAGGATGCCGTCCATCGTGTCGTCGACTGCGAGGATGAAGCAGGCGCTGGCCTGCTGGGGCACGCCCTTGACACCGATGTTGAACCACACCGGGCTGTTGAAGGCCGCACGCTGGGTGACGAGGATGTACTTCAGCTCGTTGACGAAGGCGGCCTGCTCGGCCTCGTCAGCGAAGTAGCCGCCTTCGGCGCCCCATGTGGTGATGGTTTCGGCCACGCGATCGATGACCTGACGCAGTGACGACTCGCGACCCGGCGTGCCGAGCGTGCCGCGGAAGTACTTCTGCGCAACGATGTTGGTGGCGTTCAGCGACCAACCGGCCGGGAACTCGACGCCCAACTGCTCGAACGCGACCGTGCCGTCCTTCCAGTTGGAGATACGCGCATCACGATGCTCCCACTCGACCTCGTCATACGGGTGCACGCCCGGCGCAGTGAAGTGACGGTTGATCCCGATGGCGAGACGATCCGGCGCCAGTGACATATCGAGTGCTCCTTGGTATTGACGAACGGCTGCGTGAGCCGTGCGAGGTGTTGCGTGTACTGCGAACTTGTGCGTGAGCACAGCCTTGCGGGTGTGCTCACCGATGAGAAGAGTGCCGGTCACCCCATTGCCCGCCGCAGCACACCACAAGATGTGGTGGTTGCCACGCTCCCTTGCACCGACACACCACAAGGGGTTGGGAGATTACAGCACTGTAGTTACACCCGTGTCAATGCCCAACCTGTTGAATTCGATGATGAACGATTGCGGCAGGCGGTGCAAGGGACACAGGTTCGGAAACCTCGGCCCCACAGCGAGTTGACGAGCAGCACCTCTGAAGGTGCATGCCATTCCCCGACCCGCTGTCCATCCGTGCCCTTGCACCGCTGCCAGCTACGGGTACCACCCTACGGGCTCGTGCCTGTGGGGAGGAAGGGGTACAACCGTGTGAATTACCATGTGGACGGTGGGGAAACGCACAGGGAACAACCGACGACAAGGCAGTGGTTATCCACATATCCACAGGCCAGTTCGCGGTATTGAGTCAGAGCGCGCGCACCTCGACCGGAATCGCGTTGAGGACCGACGTGCCACTGAGCGGGTCCATCGCCTCGTGATCCGAGAGGATGTTGCTGTTGACGCCGGGCCGCTCTGCGGCAACCCGCATCCGGGTGCCGGGCTGCCCGTGGCCCCAACCGTGAGGCAGGCTCACCACACCCGGCCGGATCGCCTCGGTCACCTCCACCGACGCATCCACGGCACCAACCCTGCTGGTCACGCGTGCGACACCCCCGTCGGCGAGCCCCAGGCGCACGGCATCCTCCGGGTGCACCTGCAGGGTGCACCGGGCCTTGCCCTTCACCAGCACTTCGATGTTGTGCATCCACGAGTTGTTGCTGCGCAGGTGGCGACGGCCCACGAGCACCATCGGCTGCTCATCAGCGGCGGGAATCGCCGCCGCTAGTCGGGTCAGATCGGACATCAGCACGGGGTGATCGAGCTCGATCGTCCCGCTGGGCGTGCGCAGGACCTCGGGCAGCCGCGGTTCCAACGCACCGAAGTCAACCCCATGCGGGTTGTCGAGCAGCAACTGCAGGCTTGCACCATCCGGGTTGGCACCGAACGCCGCCCCGAACGGGCCGGTCTGCAACATGAAGTCGAGGACACGGGCTGGCCCCGGCTCAGAGCCCAACGCATCGATGATCTCGTCCGCATCACGACCGTGCACCGACGAGTTCGGGTCCTTGACGGCGCCGTGCACCATGTTGTGCAGGGCGGCCTCATCAGCTGCCTCCGGCTGCGCGTCGGGCCCCGAGCCGTCCGCGATCAACCCCAGCTTGACCAGGATCTCCCATTCATCGGGCTGATCGGCATCCAGCGCCAGCACCGGCTCGCTGTAGTTCGCCACGTTGCGCACGGCGAACTGCAACAGCGCGACGTCGTAGTGGCCGCGCTGCAGTTGCGAGGGCGGCGGAAGGATCACGTCGGCGTGGCGCGTCGTTTCGTTGAGGTACATGTCGACGCTGACCATGAACTCCAGCTGCGCCAACGCCTCATCGAGTGCCACGCTGTTGGGCGTGCTGAGCACCGGATTGCCGGCGACGGTGACCATCGCCCGGATGCCCTGATCACCGGCATCGGTGATCTCCTCGGCCATCGCCGCTGCCGGGTACTCGCTCATCACCTCCGGTAGGTGGCGGGCGATGGTGTGCCCACGCCCGATGGCGAACGCCTTGCCGGTGCCGGATTTGCCGCGGGTCGTCGGGGCGCCCGCAACCGGCCTGGTGAACATCGCTCCGCCGCGCCGATCCAAGTTGCCGGTGACGATGTTCACCACGTCGATCAGCCACGACGTGGTCGTGCCGAATTCGGTGGTGGTGGTACCGATGCGGCCGTAGATGCTGCCGCTCTTGGCACCGGCCAGATCTCGCGCGAGCGCACGGATCTCGGCGGCGGCTACGCCGGTCGCGAGCTCCACCGACTCAGGGGTGAACGTCGCGAGCGCAGCCACCACGGCGTCCAGGCCACGCAGGTGCGCCGATACGTGCTGGCCAGGGGCGATCAGCCCGTCCTGGGCCAGCGCGGTGACCATCGCCGCGAGCAGCAACGCGTCGGTCCCGGGGCGGATAGGTAGCCACCGATCGGCCTCCTCCGCGGTTCGGCTGCGCCGCGGGTCGATCACCACGACAGCACCGCCACGAGCACGGATCGCCTCGATCCGGCCGGGGAAGTCGGGGGCGGTGCACAGGCTGCCGTTGGAGGCGTAGGGATTGGCGCCCATGATCACCAAGAAGTCGGTGTGGTCGAGATCCGGCACCGGCACGCTCACTGCGGTGCCGAACACGTACGCCGCAGCCACCTGGCGAGGCATCTGATCGACGGTCGAGGCGCTGAATCGGCGGCGGGTGCCCAGTGCCTGCAACAGCGACCGGTTGTAGAGCAGCGCGGACAGGCTGTGCGCTCCGGGGTTGCCCAGGTAGGTGCCCACCGACTCGCGGCCATGCGCGGCGATGATCGCCGGGAGCCGATCGGCGATGACTGCCCACGCCTCGTCCCATTCGACCTCCTCGTGCACGCCGTTGCGCTTGACGAGCGGCTTGCGGATGCGATCCGGATCGTCGTGCAGCTGCTTGAGGGTGCTGCCCTTGGGGCAGATGAACCCGTGGCTGAACACATCAGCCATGTCGCCGCGGATCCGAGTCACCTGCTCGTCGCCGGGCTTGCCCTTCACCGTGATCTCGAGACCGCAGCCGGCCTCGCACAGCGGACAGGTCCGCAGGGCTGTGCGTGTCTGGGCATCGGAATCGTCGTGTGCAGTCGCCATGCGTGGCATCATCTCACCAATGCGACGGCTGTTTCCTCACCCGGCCGACGACGTCAGCCTGCGCGAGTGCTACGACGCACCCCGGCCGCGCCCGGCAGGCCGCCCCTGGGTGTCGTTGTGCATGGTGTCGGGGCTCGACGGCAGCACGGTCGTCGATCGCAATTCACGTGGCCTCTCCAACCCCACCGACCAGCAACTGCTGCTCACACTGCGTTCGTTCGCCGACGTCATCCTGGTCGGCGCCGGCACGGTGCGCGCCGAGGGCTACGGCCCGCCAAGGCTGCCCGGGCAGCGCATCGGCATTGTCAGCCGCAACGGAGAGTTCGACTTCGGCGTTCCCTTGTTCACGTCCGGGAAGGCCTTCCTGGTGTTACCGGAGGACGCCGCAACGGTCCCGGTACCGTCCGTACGCGCAGGCGTCGGTGTCCTCGACCTGGCGGGCGTGCTGGCCCAGCTCGATGTGCAGGTCGTGCAGGCCGAAGGCGGCGCCACGCTCAACGGGATGCTCGCCGCCATCGACTGCATCGACGAGCTCAACCTGTCGATCAGCCCACAGATCAGCGGCGGCGACGGCCCCCGCCTCACCAACGCAGCGCCCTCCCTTGCTCACCGGATGCGGTTGGCGCACGTGCTCGAGGACGACAGCTTCCTGTTCACGCGCTACCTGCGCGTGCGGTGACTCACAGCAGAGCGACGATGTCGAGCACTGCCGTTGCGTGCACGGCGGCCTCGTCGTCCGACAGAGTGGGACCCAGCTCGATGATGAACGACATCGCGTCGGGCACCTTCGTGCGTACCCAGGTTGCCGCCACGCCGGTGTAGGTGCCGCCGGTGACGGAGATGATCGGCAGCCCGGTGATCTCGGCGTAGCGCTCGCGCAGCGGACCGTCACTGCGATTGGACGGCGAGATGCGATACAGGTCCTGGTGGTACCACAGCGTGAGCGCAGGCCGAATCCGATCTGCAAAGGCCATGAACGCCTGCGTCTCGGGTTCGCTGGCCGGACCCGTGCCGCTGTACTCCCAGTCACCCGGCACGGCCACCTGCGTCCAGTCGTGTGGGAAGTTGCGATTGAGGTCCACGCCGTTGCCGTTGTGGCGCTCGTCGTTGGCCAGCCCGTCAGGGTTCATCGCGTCCATCAGCCACAGATCGACACCCGGAGGCAGCGGCATCGTGCGGAGATCCTCGAGCACGGCAAGCCCGGCGTTCTCGTTCCCGTGGATGACAGCGACCACGAGGATCACCGTGCCCCCCGGCGTGCCCCGGTGGCTGGCCACGATGGGCCGGCCCTGAGCAGAGTACCCGATTGTCTCTTCGCCCAGGAAGTCGTCGGCAGCCGACGCGACAGACGTGGCGGGGGCAACGGTGGCAGGCGCGACCGTAGTGGGGGGCAGCGTCGTAGCCGTGAGCGTGGTGGGGGGCTGGATCGTGGAGGTGGACTCCGACGGCATCGTTCCGACCGAGGCGGTGGCCGGCGTCGTCGCGGACGGAACACTCGACGAGCCGACTTCGTCGGTGGACGAGCAGCCACCGACCGCGCACAGCGCCACGCAGACCGCAAACCCGCGCACAGTCACGAACGCTGCAGCTTCTTCAGCAGCACGAGCTCTCGCTGAAAGTCGGCAGCGGCGACGAAGCCCTTGTACACGCTCGCGAAGCGCAGGTAGGCAACCTCGTCGAGCAAGCGCAGCCGATCGAGCACTTCGACACCCACCGCAGACGTGGGCACCTCCGGTCCACGTAGGCGAACCTCGTCCTCGACCGCTTCACCCAGGCACCGGATCTGTTCGGCGGTGACGGGCCGACCCTTGCACGCTGCTGCGACTCCGGCGACCAGCTTCGTTCGATCGAACGGCTCACGGCTGCCGTTGCCCTTCACCACCATCAACGGCACTTCTTCCAGCCGCTCATACGTGGTGAAACGATGGGCACAGGACCCGCACGCCCGCCGACGACGAATCGCCGAGCCGTCCTCGGCTTCCCTCGAATCGATCACCTTGGTGTCGTCGACCTGGCACTTCGGGCAGCGCATGGGCGACCACGCTACCGGCCAGGTTCACGGCAGGGTGATCACCTCACCGACCTGCAGCTCCGAGCCGCCATTGGCGGAGATCAGCGACTCGACGTAGTCGGTCTGCGATGTCGCACCCCGGTGCAGCAGAGCGATCGACCACATCGTGTCGCCCGGCTGAGCGACATACGTGCGTGCTGCGCGAACCGCGGAGGTGGAGGCAGGTGCACCACCGCGGTTCGCGAGAACATCGCCGGCGCCGGCCGCAATGGCGAGGACCACGGCGAGCAGCACGAACACGACCAGCAACCGGCGACGCACGTAGACCTGGGTACTGGGACGCTCGTGGTGGCGAGCCGGAGCGGCGAACCGAGCGGGAACCACGGCGGTGAACTGGGCGGCGGTGGCGGACATGGGTGCTCCTTCACACTTTGTTGGCTGCTTTGGCGAACTTTGTTGGCAGCACACTCACGGCAAGATCGAACAGGTGTTGCACGAACGAACGTTCGTAGTCTGCACGAACGACTGTTCGATGTCAACCCCGAGTCGAACGTTTGTTGCACGAACGAGTGTTTGACCTGACCCACGAACACGTGTACGCTGCCTGCATGACCGAACAGCTCACCGCTCGCCAACGCGGCATCCTCGACATGATCGAAACCAGCATGCGTGAGCGGGGTTACCCGCCCAGCGTCCGCGAGATCGGCGAGGCCGTCGGCCTCACCTCTCCCTCGACCGTGCACAGCCACCTCGCGTCCCTGCAGCGGCTCGGCTACCTCAAGCGCGACCCAACCAAGCCCCGTGCGATCGAGGTGCGCTACGACCCATCCTCGGGCGCAGCCATCGAGCGCCGCCCCGTGCGCCATGTGCCTCTGGTCGGCGACGTGGCCGCCGGCACCGATGTGCTCGCACAGGAGAACGTCGAGGAACTGTTCCCGCTGCCCGAGGACTTCACCGGCGACGGCGACCTGTTCATGTTGCGGGTGCGTGGCGACTCGATGATCGAGGTCGGCATCATGGATGGCGACTTTGTCGTCGCTCGCGCACAAGAGACCGCCAACAACGGCGAGATCGTGATCGCTGGCATCCCTGGCGAGGAAGCCACCGTCAAGACCTACCAGCGCAAGGGCAACTCGGTCACGCTGATACCGGCGAACCCTCGCCTGGTGCCGTTGGTGTTCAGCGCCGACGAGGTGCAGGTCTTCGGCCGCGTCGTGACGGTGATGCGTCGCCTCTGAGCCACGCTCTCCGGCATCTCTACTGCTGTGGCGCTCCCCAACCCGGTCCTGGCGGCTGGGTGGGAGGCGCAGCAGGTGGCTGCGGAGCCCATCCCGGTTGGGGTGGTGCCGCAGGCGCTGGCTGGTAGCCAGGGGCCATCGGCTGGTAACCCGGAGGTCCGCTCTGTGGCCAACCCGGCGAAGTTGGGTCGGCGACCGGCTTCTTGCGGACACCGAGCACGATCAGGGCTGCGCCAACCAGCAGACCCAGCACCAACACCGCCACTCCGGCGGTGCGCACCGTCGAGCTGTCGGCATCGGGCTCGCCTCCCACAGCGATCACGAAGTCGGTGGCGTCGCTCGCCACGGTGAGCCTGTAGGTACCAGGCGTCGCGATTTGGGCCTGCTGCGTGGCTTCGCCGCGGTAGCCACCCACGTCATAGGCGCCACCGCTCACGGCCACGGCTGAGACCGGGCTGCCGGCCTCATCGACCAACGCTAAGGTGAAGCTGGGCGGGTCGCCTTCGGCGCGGGCGTAGCTGGCGCCGTTGGCGGCGCAGTCGCCGCCTGGGTCGCCGAGCGTGCCCTTGGTCTCGAGGTAGAGCGTGAACACGGCAGCCTTGTCGAACTGCAACGTGGTCGTGCAACCTGCTGGCGCACGAGCGAACTTCTCGACTGTCGACTGCTCGGTGGAGCCACTGAGCCCGATCAACGCCAATCCGCCCCCGAGACCGAGGACCCCGATCACGATGCCGGCGAGCAGCGGCCCTCGCATGCGGCGTGCGGCAGCTGGTGCACCCATGAGTGCAGAGGGCGCTGTGCCCCATGGTGGCTGTGGTTGATACGACATCACTGCACCCCCAGTCGCCGGGCGACGAGTTCGATCCGGTCGTCAGGTTGTACCACGGCTGCACGCACGTTGTGTGCACCGCCGGCCCCGTAGAAGTCGCCGGGGCTCACGAGAGCACCGCCGACGCGAGCCAGTCGCTCTGCGAACTCCCAGCCATCATGAGCATCGAACCACAGGTAGAAGCTCCCCGCCGGCATCGGGATCTCCAGCCCTGACCACTGAGCGAGGACCGAGCCGAGCCGCTCCAGCCGCCGCCTGTAGACGTCGCGTTGCAACCGGACATGCTCGTCATCGGCGAGCGCCGCAACACCGGCGGCTTGGGCGGGACCGGGCACCATCATCCCGACGTGCTTGCGAACTTCCTTGAGGTAATCCACCAGCTCGGCGTCGCCGGCATAAAATCCGACCCGTAGGCCGGCGAGGTTGGACCGCTTCGACAGCGAGTGGACGGCGACGACACCCTCGAGACCAGCATGCAGGATGGTGCTGGGCGGTGCGTCCCATGTGAACTCGACGTAGCACTCGTCACTGAACACCGGCACGCCGTTGGCACGCCCCCATTCTGCGGCAGCGGAGAGGTCGCTGAGTGCTCCGGTGGGGTTCGAGGGACTGTTCACCCACAGCATCAGTGCACGCGCGGCGTCCGCCGGGTCGATCGCCGCCAGATCGATGCCCCCCGAAGGAAGTGCCGGCACCGGCACACCCCGACAGCCTGCGAGCGTGGCACCCATCTCGTAGGTGGGGTAGGCGACTGCCGGGTAGAGCACCGTGTCGCGCGAGGGCGTACGCAGCCGGAGGAACTGGGGAGTGGTCGCGACGAACTCCTTGGTGCCCACGCAGGCGGCGATCTGCGAGAGCGGCACATCCAGGTCGAATCGTCGTGCGAGCCAGCCACGGATTGCCGCCCTCAACTGCTCGCTGCCGATACTGGCCGGGTAACCGCGCTCGGAGTTGCTGTGCCCCAGCGCCTCGATGACAGCAGCCGACGGCGGATCGCAGGGCGTGCCGATCGACAGATCGACAACACCCCCATCGAGCGCCTTTGCCAGTGGGGACAACCGGTCGAGCCGGTCGTAGGGGTACGGAGGAGGGACGAAACCATCTGGATCGTTCATGGGAACACCATCCTGCCCGACTGCATGCCGTCAGGCCGAGTGGACGACGAACTCGCTGAGCCGCCCAGCGGAGGCGTCGGCGAGGCGGGCGCGCACTCGCACCCCGTCGGTGTCGTGGAACGTCGAGACAACTTCGCCCTCCCTGTGAACAGCCGCCAGCACATCACCGCGGTCGTATGGCACGAGCAGCTCGACGACTGCGGTGATCGAACGCAAGCGGTCCGCGAGCGCCAGCAGGAAACCTTCGATCCCTTCGCCGGTGGCGGCACTCACTGCGACCGAGCCTTGGTGTCGCTGCTGTAGTTCCGCTGCCACGTCGGGAGCGATGTCGGCCTTGTTGAACACCAGCAACTCGGGGACCTTGAGTGCATCGATCTCCGACAGCACCTCTCGTACCGCAGTGATCTGTCCCTCAGGATCTGGGGCCGCGCAGTCGACGACGTGCACGAGGAAGTCGGCAAGCGCTGCAACCTCCAGCGTGCTCTTGAACGCCTCGACCAAGCCGTGGGGCAAGCGCCGAATGAAGCCGACCGTGTCGGTGAGCAGGACCGGCTCGCCGCCGGGCAGCGCCAGACGGCGTGTGGTGGGGTCGAGCGTTGCGAACAGCCGGTCCTCGACGAGCACACCGGCCTTGGTGAGTTCGTTGAGCAGCGTCGACTTACCGGCGTTCGTGTAACCGACGATCGTCACCGCACCGAGGCCACTACGGCTGCGACTCTTGCGCTGGAGATCGCGAGTGTGCTGCAACTCGCGTAGATCGCCTTCGAGCTTGGTGATCCGCCGCATGATCCGCCGGCGATCCACCTCGAGCTTGGTCTCACCACTACCGAAGCGACTGCCGACACCACCGCGCTGCTGGGAGAGCTTGGCGCTCGCACCTCGGCGAAGGCGCGGCAGGCGGTACCGGAGCAAGGCGAGCTCGACCTGCGCCTTGCCCTCCAGGGTGTGAGCGTTCTGAGCGAAGATGTCGAGGATGACGGCCGTGCGATCGAGCGCGGTACGCCCGAGCAGCTTCTCCAAGTTGTACTGCTGGCCGGGAGACAGCTCGTTGTCGAACACGACGGTGTCGGCGTCGACGGCGAGACACAGGTCGCGAAGCTCCTCGGCCTTGCCCTTGCCGATATACCAGGTGTGGTCGGGCGAGTCGCGGCGCTGCATCATTCGTCCGGCCTCGTCAGCTCCGGCGGTGTCGATCAGGAGCGACAGTTCGTCGAGCCCTGCCTTGGTGTCTTCATCCGTCCGCCCGGGCCTGGTCACGCCAACCAGCACGATCCGTTCGCGCTTGGTGCGTTCGATGAGCGTGGCGCCGAGCGCCTCGGTGTATGGAGAGTTCATGCGTTGCCTTTCGGCATCACTTCGTGTGGAGGGCTGACATGCTGCGGTGCGATCATTCGGTGCGATCGAGATCGACGGTGATGCTGCCGACGAACTGGGCCGGCCCCACCAGGGTGACACGGCCGGGTGACGGATGATGCAGCCGTACTGTTGCATCACCGCCGTCCATGTGCACCACGATTTCCTGCACCTCGTTGCCGACGAACCCCCACCGATGGGCTGCCCACGCACCCGCGCAGGCGCCTGTGCCACAGGCTTCGGTGATCCCTGCGCCGCGCTCGTGTACGCGCATCGTGATGCCATACGGCTCCGGGCCCGGCTCGATGATCTCGAGGTTGACGTACGGCACGATGGCGCCCAGTGCGTGCAGCTCGACCGCCGCAACCTCGTCCACACCCACCACGCTGTGCGGGTTGCCCAGGCTCAGATGGCTGACGGGGCGCATCGGGTCGCACTGCAGCGCCGCCCAGTCGGCCGGGGCGCTGATCTCGACGACCTCGCCCATGTCGACCGAGGCAAGGACCAGGTCAGCGTGCTCGGTGGGCGTGAGGACGACGAGCCGCTCACCGGCATCGGTGAGGATGCGCTGTTCGTCGTGATCGCCCCGCCGCATGGCCACCGCCTGAGCGAAGCAGCGGATGCCGTTACCGCTCATCTCGGCACGTGAGCCGTCGGCGTTGTAGAGCACCATCCGGGCGTCGTAACCCTCTGCGCTCTCCCCGATCAGCAGACCGTCGGCGCCGATGCCCCGCCGACGATCGCACAGTGCGCGGGCCAGAGCCGCCGGATCATCGACGCCTGGGTCGAACGCCACGAGGAAGTCGTTGCCGAGTCCGTGATGTTTGGTGAGGGTGAGCTGTCGTGTCATGGTTCGAGGAGTGTCGGGACGACCTCAGCGACCGGGTCGTGCTCGATGTCCACCCAGCGTATGCGAGGGTCGCGACGGAACCATCGCTCCTGGCGTACTGCGAACTGCCGGGTCCGGAGCACGATCGAGGCAACCGCCTCATCGAGAGACAGCTCGCCTTCGAGGTGCGAGATCAGCTCCTTGTAGCCGAGCGCCTGCCGGGCGGTCCTCGACAGCGGCATTGGCTCGGCGAGAAGTGCCGCCACCTCCGCCAGCAAGCCGGCAGCCATCATCCTGTCCACTCTGTCGGCGATGCGCTGCGTGAGCACCGAACGCGGCCACCGCAAACCAACCTGCGTGAACGCAATCGGCGGGTACTGGTCCAGCCCCGGGCCGTAGGAGCTGAACGGCCTCCCGCTCCCCAAGGTGACCTCGAGCGCACGTACAACTCGCCGGGCGTTCGACGGCTCCATCCGGCTCGCCGCCAGCGGGTCGAGCAACACGAGTTCCGCGTGCAGCACTTCCGCGCCCTCGGCGCTGGCTCGCTCCTCCAGCGAAGTTCGCACCGTGGGCCACTGCCCCGGCATCTCCATCGGGTCGGTGAGACTACGAAGGTAGAGGCCCGTGCCGGCCACGAGGATGGCCCGACCACCACGAGCGGCGATACCAGCCAGCGCCGCTGACGCGCTCCGTGCAAAGTCGGCGACTGCGGACTCGTCACTCGGCTCGGCCAGATCGATGCCGTGATGCGGCACGGACGCCATCTCGTGTTGCGTCGGCTTGGCAGTGCCGATGTTCATCCGGCGGTACACCTGCATGGCGTCCACCGCGACGATCTCCGCACCCGGCGACCGGACCGCGAACGCCATTGCCACATCGCTCTTGCCCGATGCGGTGGGGCCGAGGATGACGAGCGGCTGGCTCACCCGGCGAGCAATGGGATTCGTCGCTTGTGCAGCGGCTCTGCAGTGAGCTCCAGGAACCGCCCCAACAGGTGGTGGGGCGCCGCCGACGTGACCTCGACCAGGGCATACGAGCCCACCCGAATCGGGACCGTTGGCGTGAAGTGCAGCAGCTTGTTCTGGCGGGTGCGACCCGACCAGACCGTCGGGTCCTTCTTGCTCGGGCCCTCCACCACCACTTCCTCGGTTCGACCGACGCGACCCTGGTGCTTCGCGAGCGCGCTCCTCTCGACCACGATGCGGAGGCGCTGGAAGCGTTCAGCGACGACGGCCGGCTCGACGAAGTGTTCGACCATTGCTGCAGCCTCGGTGCCTTCCCGAGGGGAGAACTGGAAGGTATAGGCGTAGTCGTACTCCGCCGCCGCAGCGACCTCGAGGGTTCGCTGGTGGTCAGCTTCGGTCTCACCGGGGAAGCCGACGATGATGTCGGTGCTCACCGCAAGATCGTCGATGGCCGCACGCGCCTGGGCGAGCCGCTCGAGATAGCGGTCTGCGGAGTACCCACGATGCATCGACGCGAGCACGCGATCGCTGCCCGACTGCAGTGGATAGTGGAGGTGCTCGCACATCGTGGGTACCGCGGCCATGGCGGCGAACGTGTCAGGGCGCATGTCCTTGGGGTGGGGACTGGTGAACCGCATCCGGCGTAAGCCCGGCACCGAGCCGACCGCCGTGAGCAGATCGGCGAACAACGGCCGCAGTCGCGCCTCGCCATCACCCGCCTGACGGGCAGCCAGTTGGAGATCGCGGCCGTAGCTGTTGACGTTCTGCCCCAGCAACGTCACTTCGGTGACGCCTTCGGCGACGAGGCTGCGTACCTCGCTCACGATCTCGTCGAACGGGCGACTGATCTCGACGCCGCGAACGGCTGGGACGATGCAGAACGCACAGTGGTTGTCGCACCCGATCTGGATGGTCACCCATGCGTTGAAGCTGGTGTCGCGGCGCGCCGGCAGCGCACTGGGGAACATCGCATGGTCATCGAGCACCGCCGCATCGAGGATCTCGGTGATCTGGCCATGCTGTTGCGAGTGGACCACCAGTTCCGCAGCGCGATGCACGTTGTGAGTGCCGAGCACCACGTCGACCCACGGGGCTTTGCGCGCGACCAGGTCCCGATCCTTCTGTGCGAGACAACCCGACACCACGATCTGGCGACCTTCACGCTCGCCCTTCCATGTCCGCAGCCAGCCGAGACTGCCATAGAGCTTGTTGTCGGCGTTCTCACGGATGCAGCACGTGTTGAGCACCACCACGTCGGCGTCGTCCTGATCGGTGACCGGGGTGAGACCGTCGGCCTCGAGCAGGCCGGAGATGCGTTCCGAGTCGTGTTCGTTCATCTGACACCCGAAGGTGTGCACGACGTAGCTGCGAGACATGGAGCCTTACGCTACCCGCCGCTCGGTTTGCACAATCGGCGAGCCCACCGTACGTCGAGCGCAAGAGCGGGACGGGAACCTCCGAGGCGCTGGACCTGTGACAGCCCAGCGCCTCGCAGAACAACGTGGACCTCGCCAGATCCGCCACGCCGAGCGTGACGATCGTGGCGTGCGCCGACGACCTCAGAGTACGATCGGTTGCTCGTCGGCCGGCGTGAACGCGGCCTCCACTGGCGCATTCGCATCGACACCGATGCCCGCCTGCACCCGCACCTTCTCGGACACCTCGACCATGATCTCGGGGTTGTTCGAGAGGAAGTTCTTCGCGTTCTCCCGGCCCTGGCCGAGCTGCTCACCGTCGTACGTGAACCATGCGCCCGACTTCTTGATGATGCCCATGTCGACCGCCATGTCGAGCAGCGAACCTTCACGGCTG
>JAYSPV010000008.1:0-18084 GCA_043721915.1 Ilumatobacteraceae bacterium
GTGGCCGCCCAGCAACAGCCCGACGGCACCTTCCCCACTGTGTCGTTCCCCAACCCGGAGGAGCCGGGTGCGATGGACCTGCTGATGGCGCAGGCCGCCTCGTCGTGCGCCCTGATCGCATTGGCCAACGACCCCGACGCGGACCGGATGGCCGCCGCAATCCCGACGGCCGCCACCTCCACGACGGCGGCTGGCTGGCGACGTCTCGGCGGCGACGAGATCGGTTGGCTGCTGGCCGACCACATCTTGCGCGAGACGGCGGGCGTGCCCGACCGGCTTGTCATCACCACGCTCGTGTCGTCGTCGCTGCTCGGGCGCATGGCCGCCGCTCACGGGGTCACCTGCCTGGAGACGTTCACCGGCTTCAAGTGGATCGGCCACACCGTGCTGCAGCACCCGGAGCTGCACTTCGTGTTCGGCTACGAGCAGGCGCTCGGCTACCTCGTCTGCGGCCAGCCGCTCGACAAGGACGGCATCACTGCGGCGGTGATGATGGCCGAGGTCGCGTCGGTGGCGGCTGCGGAGGGCGTGACGCTGCAGGATCGCCTGGATGCGATCGCCGCCACCTACGGCCGCCACGTGATGGCCGAGAAGTCGCTGCGGATGGCTCCCGCCGATGGTGCGGCTGCCGTCGCTCGCATGCGCTCGGAGCCGCCCGCCGAAGTCGGTGGCAAGGCCGTGACTGCGGTGGAGTGGTTCGAGGAAGCCGGTCTGCTCCGCCTGCAGCTGGGCGATGACATGCGGGTGCAGGTGCGCCCCAGCGGCACCGAGCCGAAGGTCAAGCTGTACGGCGAAGGCATCGACTGCGAACCCGCCGAGTACTTGGAAGCGCTGGCCGCGCTGCTCACGCAGTAACGCCAATGGCCAACGGAACATGACGCTCGTCTGAGCTGGTCTGCTCGGCCCGTTCAGGCGGGGGAGCCGAACTGGCGGTCGCCCGCGTCGCCGAGGCCGGGCACGATGAAGGCCATCTCGTTGAGGCGCTCATCGAGCGAGGCGGTGTACACGGCAAGATCCAGCGCGCTCTGGCGCAGCAGCTCGATGCCCTCCGGCGCCGCCAACACGCAGACGACGATGATCGTGCCCGTTGCGCCGCGCTGCACGAGCAGCTCGCAGGTGTGGGCCAGCGAACCGCCGGTGGCGAGCATCGGATCGAGCACGATGATCTGGCGGCCGGCGAGGTTCTCCGGCAGCTTGTTGACGTACGGCTTGGGCTGGTGGGTCTCCTCGTCGCGCGCGACACCGATGAAGCCGACATCGGCGTTGGGCAGCAACTCCTGTGCGGAGCGCAAGAAGCCGAGCCCGGCGCGCAGCACCGGCACCACCACCGGCTGGTTGTTCAGCTGGCGTCCCAACGTCTCGGTGAGCGGGGTCTGCACGCGCACAGCGTGAGTGGGCAGGCCACGTGTGGCCTCGGCCAGCAAGAGGGTGCCGATGCGTTCCAGCTCCTGGCGGAACATCGCGTTGGGCGTGTCCTTGTCGCGCACCCGTGTGAGCGAGTCTGCAATCAGTGGATGGTCGACGACGTGGAGAGCAACAGCCATCCCGCGAGTCTGCCAGACCGCCCTGGGTTGGCGTTAGAGGGCGCCGGCGCGGGCCATGGCGTAGCGGGGCTTGATGATGCCGTTGATGATCCGCAGGCGCTCGGGGAAGGGCGCGAATGCGCTCTTCATGCCGTTGATGGTGAGCCACTCGAAGTCGTCGAGGCCCCAGCCGAACGCGTCGCGTAGCTGCTCCATCTCGAACGTCATCGAAGTGGCGCTCATCAGCCGGTTGTCGGTGTTGAGCGTGACGCGGAACTTCAGCCGGCGCAGCATGCCGATCGGGTGTTCGGCGACGCTCGCGCAGATGCCGGTGCCGACGTTGCTGGTGGGGCACAGCTCGAGTGGGATGCGCCGGTCGCGCACGAACGTGGCCAGCCGGCCGAGCTGTTCCTCGCCCGTCGGGCCGGTGATGTCGTCGACGATGCGCACGCCGTGGCCCAGCCGCTCGGCGCCGCAGAACTGCACGGCCTCCCAGATGCTGGGCAGGCCGAATGCCTCGCCGGCGTGAATGGTCGTGTGGAAGTTCTCGCGCTGCACGTACTGGAACGCATCGAGGTGGCGGGTGGGCGGGTAGCCGGCCTCGGCCCCGGCAATGTCGAACCCGACGCAGCCGGCGTCGCGCCAGCGCACCGCCAGCTCGGCGATCTCGAAGCTGCGTGCTGCGGTGCGCATCGCCGAGCAGATCAGGTAGATGGTGAGGTCGGTGCCTGCCGAGCCGCGGCGGAAGCCGTCGAGCATCGCGGCGACGACTTCGTCGAGCGTAAGGCCCTGCTCGGTGCATAGCTCGGGCGCCATCCGCACCTCTGCATAGACGACGCCGTCGGCAGCGAGATCGACGGCGCACTCGTAGCTCACGCGCTCGATGGCGTCCCTGTGCTGCATGACGCCGACGGTGTGGGCGAAGGTCTCCAGGTACAGCACCAGGTCGTTGCGCTTGGCGCCACGGTTGAACCACGACGCCAGCTCGGCTTCGTCGGTGGAGGGCAGGCCCTTGTAGCCGTACTCGGCGGCCAGCTCGATCACGGTGCGCGGGCGCAGGCCACCGTCGAGGTGGTCGTGCAGCAACACCTTGGGCAGCGACTGGATGTTCATCACCCCAGCGTAGGGGGCTGTCCGCGACGGCCCTACCCTGTGGGCCATGAGTTCACCGACCGTTCCCGAGCGGCAGCTGACGATCCTCGGCAGCACCGTGCGTCATGCCGTCGAGCACGTCGAAGTGTTCCCCGCGCCTGCAAATGTCACCCTCGTCACCTTCACCAACGACGAGCTGGCCTCGATGTGCCCTGTCACGCAGCAACCCGATCTTTCGACGGTCGTGATCGAGTACGTACCCGCCGAGTGGTGCATCGAATCGAAGAGCCTGAAGCTGTACCTGTGGGGGTTCCGCGACCGGGCGGTGTTCGCCGAGGCGATGGCTGCCGAGATCGCTGGCGAAGTGATGCAGTCGGCCCAGCCGCAGCACGTCCGGGTGACGCTCACCCAGCGACCGCGTGGCGGCATCGAAGTCAAGGCCGTCGCCGAGCTCGCCGCCGGCTGACGCCCCGACGTCACGCGCGTGAGCGCAGGGCGCCTCCTTCGCGCAGGGTGGCGACTTCCGCCTCGCTGTAGCCGACTTCGCGCAACACCTCGTCGCCGTGCTCCCCGATGAGCGCTGCCGGCCGGTTCACGGCGGCCGGAGTGGTGTCGAAGACGACGGGTGACGGGATGACGTGGTAGCTGCCGGCGTGGGGGTGCTCGCTCACCGGATACCCGGCCACCAGCTCGTCGAGGTTCACGATGGCGCTGCACGGGATGTCGTGCGCGTCGCAGAACTCGAGCCACTCAGCGGTGCCGCGGGTGCACACGACTTCGGAAACCGCGGCGTACAGCATCTCCACGTTCGCTGCCCGGCTGGAGCGGTCCCCCAGGCGCGGGTCGTCGGCGAGGTCGTCGCGCCCGCCGGCGCGGAACAGGTCGACGTAGTTGTCGCGGCTGTAGGGCAGCATGTGGATCCAGCCGTCGGAGGTGCGCTGCGGCCGGCGGTCCACCGACAGCACCCGCCGGTACCCGGTGCTGCCCAATGGTGGCTCGGGGATCGCGTCGGCACCGTGCTCGACCAGCATGAACGCCTGCATCGTGGGCACCATCGGCACCTCCACCCGTTGGCCCTCACCGGTGCGATTGCGGTGGTGCAGCGCAGCCAGCACCGCGTAGACGATCGTGATCCCGCTCACCTTGTCGGCGATGATCGACGGGACGATGCGCGGCTCACCGGACTGCTGCTCGTAGATGTGGGCGATGCCGGCTGCCGACTGCACCACATCGTCGTATGCCGGGCGGTCACCGTCGGGGCCGTCGGTGGGCCAGCCCTGTGCCTGGCAGTAGATGATGTCGGGCTTGCGCGCAGCGACGTCGGTGTAGGCGAGTCCGAGCCGGCTCAGCGGACCGGGGCGGAGATTGGTGATCACGATGTCGGCGTGCTCGGCCAATCGCAGGCAGGCCTCGCGCCCGTCGGGGTGCTTGAGGTCGAGCGAGACGTTGCGCTTGTTGCGCAGCAGGTTCAACGCAATGCCCGAGAGCTGTGGGTGCGGGCCCGGCCCCATGTAGCGGTTGGTGTCGCCGGCGATGTCCTCGATCGTGATCACGTCCGCGCCGAGGTCACCCAGGATCTGCGTGGCCAACGGCCCCATCACCACCGAGGTGAGATCGAGGACGCGTACGTCCGCGAGCGGACCGCCCGCAGACCTGCTCACCGTGCGGTCGCCGGTCAGTGCGTGTTGCCGGGGCGGTACGGCACACCGGCCATCGCTGGTGGCCGCAGTCGCTGGCTGGCAGTTGCGAGCACGACGAGGGTGATCACGTAGGGCAGCGATTGGGTGAGCGACTCGGGGACCTCGTTGACGGTGAGGTACGCCGTGAAGAACAGCGCGCCGGCAACCACTGCGGTGATCGCCGGCATCACCTTCTTGCGGACGAGCGAGAGGATGATCATGCAGCCGGCGACGAAGGTGATGAACAGGAACAATGCGGGAATGCTCTTGTTCGCGACCAGCTTGATGCCGAGCGAATACCCGAACAGGCTGGCACCCGCGAGTACTCCCGTAGGCCGCCAGTTCCCGAAGATCAGCGTGGCCATGCCGATGAAGCCGTTGCCCTGCGTCTGGCCCTGGCGGTAGTACGACGATGCGACGATTGACATCGTTGCGCCGCCGAATCCGGCGCAACCTCCGCTGATCGCCAGGCCCGCATATCGCAGAGGGTTGACCTTCACGCCCAGGCTCTCTGCAGCCGACGGAGACTCACCCGAGGAACGCAACCGGAGGCCGAAGCGAGTGCGCCACATCACCCATGCCGTGATCGGCACGGTCGCGAGCGCGATTGCCGTGGCCCACGAGATGTTGAACGTGAGGCCGCGGGCGATGCCACCGATGTCGCCGAGCAGGAACCAGTGCTTACGTTCCAGCCAGCCGAAGAAATCGGGTGTCTTCCAGCCGAACAGGTCGCCGCCGGCAAGGAACGGCGTGTCGAACTTGGGGATCGCCGACTTCTGCGGCGGCGACTGGCTGACGCCGCCGCCCTGCTCGCCGACGAACAGCAGATCGCTGAGGTAGCGAGCGCCGTAGAACGCGAAGATGTTCATCACGACACCGGAGATGGTCTGGTTGACGCCGAAGTGCACTGTCGCCACCGCGTGGATGAGACCGGCGATCACGCCGCCGACGACACCCATCGCGAGCCCGACCCAGGCACCGTGCTGCCACGCGAAGTAGCCGCCGAACCAGGTGCCGAAGATCATCATGCCTTCGATGCCGATGTTGAGCACGCCGCATCGTTCGGCCCACAGCGCGGCGATTCCGGCCATCAGGATCGGCACCATCACGCGTAGCGCGGTGCCGATCGTCTGTGACGATGTGAGCGCGTTTTTGTCGGTCCACAGGCGAGTGATCGACATCAGCGCCAGCAGCACAGTCGCAGACACGAGCAGGACCGTGCGCCTGTTGGCCAACAGCTGCGCGCGCTTGGAGACGCTCGCCTCGACGCTGGGGGTGGTCTCGATGGTGCTCACGCTGCGACCTCCGCACGGTGGATGAGTGTGGCGGCCGTTCGTTCCGCTGTTCGCTTGTTCAGCCAACGGATCGTGGACTCGTTGATGATCACGACGGTGAGCACCGTGATCGCCTGGATCAGCTTGACGATCGAGCTGGGGATGTCGGCCAACTGCAACTGCGCAGAGGTGGAGTCGAGGAAGCCGAACAGCAACGCTGAGACGACGATGCCGATCGGGTGGTGGCGGCCGAGCAGTGCCACGGCGATGCCCAGGAAGCCCAGCTGGGTGGGTGTGGCGTTCGGGCCGTACGCGTAGATCTCGCCGAGGACGCTCTGCATCGCCACGAGGCCGGCGATGGCGCCCGACACGAGCAGCGACAGCACGATCATCTTGTTCGCATCGATGCCCGAGGTGCGCGCAGCGCCGGGGTTGAGGCCAGACGCACGCAGCCGGAACCCGAACCGGCTCTTGAACACCAGGACCCAGTAGAGGAACACCACGAACAGCGCCACCAGGAACATGCCGCCCAGCCGATCCTTGACGATGTCGGGCATCCGCCCGCTCGCCGGCAGCAGCTTGGTCTTCACGTTGAGGCCCTCGGCCTCGTTGTCGCGGAAGAAGTTCTCGAACAACCACTGGATCACCGACAGCGCGACGTAGTTGAGCATGATCGTCGAGATCACCTCGTGGACGCCACGGCCGACCTTGAGCGCAGCCGCGATGCTGGCCCACAGGGCACCGGCGACCATCGCCACGATCAGGATGAACAGGATGTGCAGCGGGGCCGGCAGGCTGACCCTGCTGCCGATGGTGCCCGCCATCAGCGCGGCGAACAGGTACTGGCCTTCGACGCCGATGTTGAACAGGTTCATCTTGAACCCGACCGCAACGGCGGTGGCGCTGAAGATCAGCGGGGTGGCCCGCTTCATCATTTCGAGCAGCTTGTCGCCCTCGGTGCCGGTCTTGATGATGGTGCTGTAGGCCTCCCACGGGTTCTTGCCCGTGACCCACAGCAGAACCGCGCAGATGGCCAGTGCGAGCACGACAGCCGCCAGTGAGCTGGCCAGCGTGAACAGGCCGGTCTGGATGCCCGTCGCATTGCTGCGGGTGGTGAGCTTCTTGTGCCACGTTGTGACGTCGTTGCCGATGGCGTCGAGCGTGTGGGTGCCGCCCACCTGTTTCTGTTCGTTCGACATCAGGCTGCCTCCACCGTTCCGCCGGTCATGTACGTGCCCAGCAGCTCTGGCGTGGCGCTGGCTGGGTCGAGCGTGGCGGTGATCAGTCCGTCGAACATCACCAGGATGGTGTCGCTGAGCCCGATCAGTTCTTCGAGGTCGGCTGAGATCAGCAGCACCGCCAGGCCGTGGTCGCGGGCTGTTCGGATCTCGTTCCAGATCGCGGCCTGGGCTCCGATGTCGACACCGCGGGTGGGGTGCGCAGCGATCAGCACCTTTGGTTCGCTGCTCAGCTCGCGACCCACCAGCAGCTTTTGCTGATTGCCGCCCGACAGGGCAAAGGCGGGCACGGTCTCGCCGGGGGTGAGCACATCGAACCGGTCGATGATCTGGCGGCTGTCAGCCTTGGCGGCCGCCCCATCGATGAGCGGGCCGCGGTTGAGGCTGGCGGTGTGCTCGCGGCCGAGCAGGGTGTTCTCCCACAACGGCGCGTCGAGCATCAGGCCCTCACGGTGGCGGTCGAACGGGATGTAGGCGACGCCAGCGTTGCGCCGCTGGTGTGTGTTGGCCTTGGAGACGTCGTGCCCACCAATCGATACGGTGCCGGTGCACGGCAGCAGGCCGAGGATCGCGGTGCACAGCTCGAACTGGCCGTTGCCCTCGACGCCGGCGATGCCGACGATCTCGCCGCTGCGCACGGTGAACGTCGCATCGTGCACCAGATCGCGTTGGCCCGCGGCCTTGACGGTGAGATGCTCGACACTGAGGCGGCCTTCGACGCCGACCTGGCTCTCGCGCCCTTCGGGTGACGGCAGTTCGGAGCCGACCATCAGCTCGGCGAGCTGCTTGCGGTTGACCTCGTGCGGTAGCACAGTGGTGACGGTGGTGCCCTGGCGGATGACCGTGATCTCGTCGGAGACAGCGAGCACCTCATCGAGCTTGTGCGAGATGAACAGCACGGTGGCGCCGTCATCGACGAGCTGGCGCAGGTTGGCGAACAGCTCGTCGACCTCCTGTGGCACCAGCACCGCAGTGGGCTCGTCGAGGATGAGGATGTTGGCGCCGCGGTACAGCACCTTGAGGATCTCGACTCGCTGACGCTGACCGACACCCAGCTCAGAGGCCCGCATGTCGATGTCGACCGTGGTGCCCGCCGCCTTGGCGATCTCATTGACGCGCTGGTGCGCAGCCGCAGTGTCGAGCCGGCCGCCCTTGGTGGGTTCGGCGCCCAGGATGATGTTCTCCAAGACCGTCAGGTTGTCGGCCAGCATGAAGTGCTGGTGCACCATCCCGATGCCGCTGGCGATGGCGTCGCTGGGTGTCCGGAAGTGCTGCGGCACCCCGTTGACGGTGATCGTGCCGGCGTCGGGTTGGTGCATGCCGTAGAGCGTCTTCATCAACGTCGACTTGCCGGCGCCATTCTCGCCGACGATCGCGTGGATCGTGCCTCGGCGCACCTTGAGGTCGATGTCGTAGTTGGCGATGACGCCGGGGAATCGCTTCTCGATTCCGCGGAGTTCTACTGCCAGATCTGTCGACAGCTGGTCTGCGTGGTGGTCCGTCATGTTCGCCCCGTGAGTTGCATCGTGCCCTGTTATAGCAGAGAGCCCGGGGTGTGACCCCCGGGCTCTCGTTGTACTACGTGTGCTGAATCAGACAGCCATCAGGGCTTGGTCGGCACGACGATTTCGCCGGACACGATCTTCGCCTTGAACTCGTCGAGCTGAGTGACGAACTCGTCGAGGTATCCACCGGAGGTGGAGTAACCGACGCCGTCGACGCTCAGGTCGAACACCTTGAAGCCGCCGCTGAGGTCGCCGTCCTGGACTGCCTTGGCGGTCTCGAACACGGCCACGTCGACGCGCTTGAGCATCGAGGTGAGGATGTGCGCCTGCTGCTCGGGCGTGGCGGTGAGGTACTGGTCGCTGTCAACGCCGATGGCCCACTTGCCGGCCTCGACTGCGGCTTCGATGGTGCCGTTACCGGAACCGCCAGCTGCCGAGTAGATGACTTCCACGCCGTCGGCGTACCAGCCGAGTGCGATTTCCTTGGCCTTGTCGGGCGAGCCCCACGCAGCGTTGTCGCCGGCAGCACCGAGGTACTGCGACTCGACGGTGATGTCGGGGTTGACGGCCTTCGCGCCAGCGATGTAGCCGGCCTCGAACTCCTTGATCAGGTCGATTTCCTGACCGCCGATGAAGCCGATCTTGTCGCAGTCGCACTTGAGGGCAGCAGCGGCGCCGACCAGGAACGAGCCCTGGTTCGCGGCGAACGACAGCGTCTTCACGTTCGGTGCGTCGAAGTAACCATCGACCCAGCCGTACACGGTGCCGGGGTTCGCTGCGGCGACTTCGGTGAGGGCATCGCCAAAGGCGAAACCGACCACGATGACCGGGTTGTTGCCAGCGGCGGTGAGAGCCTCGAGGTTGGGCTTGCGGTCGTCTTCGACGGTCGCTTCGATCTCCTGGACGGTGGCGCCCAGCTCTGCTTCGGCCTGGTCGGCGCCACGGCCGGCAGCGTCGTTGAAGGTACCGTCGCCACGGCCACCGGTGTCGAAGGCCACGCCCAGCTTGAGATCGCTCGGGGCGACCGTGGAGGCGGTGGTCTCTTCGGTTGCTGTGGTCGTATCCGACTTCTTCGCGTCGTCGCCACAGGCGGCGGCGATGAGGCCGAAGGTGGCAATGAACGCCATTGCTGCAACGCGCTTGGTCTTGCGCATGTTTCTCCCCCTTGGAGTATTGGTTTTTGTGGATGAAGTATCCGCTCCGCATCGTAGCTGCATCGGAAGGCCGCGCTTCATCGCTCACAGCCTCGTAACCTTGTCGTGATGTCGATGTCGTACGGGCAGCGGTCCTCTCCGGCGGGCCGCGGGAGGGCGAGCAGGCGCACCTACATGGTGCGCCGTCTGGTCGCTGCCCTGATCGTGGTTGGCTTTCTATGGGCCGCCGTATCGGCAATCGGTGGCGTGATCGGCGGCGACGACAGCGACGCGGGGAAGGTCGTGGTGCCGCCGTCGATCAACACCGTGGTGGTCGACCCCGGCGGTACGACGACGTTGCAGCCCACCACGACCACCGAACCACCGGTGAAAGAACCGACGGTGCCATCCGCTGCCGATCCGGCGGAGCTGCTGATCATCGGCGACAGCGACGCAGGCACGTTCGGCCCGTACCTGAAATCGTTGCTCGATAGCACTGGCATCGTCACCACGGAGGTCGACTACAAGACATCGTCAGGGTTGGCTCGGCCCGACTTCTTCGATTGGCCGGCGCACATGCGCGGGATCGTTCCGCAGGTGAATCCCGACATCGTCGTGGTCACCTTTGGCGGCAACGACGCACAGGGTCTGCGCAACCTCGACGAGTCGTGGGCCGTTGCGCGTGAGCCCAGTGCCGACGACACGGAGTGGCGCGAGGAGTACGGCCGCCGGGTGGGCGAGACAATGGACTACCTCAGCGACGGCAACCGCACCCTCATCTGGGTGGGCATCCCCAACGACGACAACCCGGAGGTGACGGCGCGCATGCAGGTGCAGGACGAGGTCGTGCGCGGCGAGGTGGCCAAGCGCCCGAAGGTGATCTTCGTCGACACCTGGAAGCGATTCGCTGGGGTCAACGGCGGCTGGGCGGAGTTCGTGGTGGATCCGCGCGACGGCGTCGGCAAGGACGTCCGTGCCGACGACGGCTTCCACCTCAACGTGAACGGCGCCGAGATCCTCGCCCTCGACATCGCCGAGGTCGTCCGCACCGAACTCCGCACGCGGGGCGCCGCACTCTCCTGAGACCAGCCGCCCGGGGCCTGCTCGCGCGAAGTGTTGTGTGCACAACCGGGGCGCCCCAGAACCGTACGTAGCGAACAGGGGCGCCCCAGTTGCGCGCGCAACCATCAAATTCGGCGAATTGGCCGCGGCTGTGACGGATGCTGTGAGCGGTGCTGTGAGCGGGCTGAGGAGTGTGGCGGCAATGACCAACACCAACCGCGGCATCAAGATCCAAGGCGACCGGCCGCTTGCCTTCCTCCACAAGCTGCAGGCGCTCGAACGGCTCGTCGCCTCGATCGGCGCACCGTGTTGGGTGTCGGGTCCGACGGCGGCCGCACTCCTGGGGTGCGACGGGTTCGCGCTCAAGGCGCCGTTCCACGTCACGGTGCCGCGGCAACGTCGCGTGGATCGGCACCTGCACATCGTGCACCGGGCGCGGTCACTCACTCGCCTCGACACGACAACGGCGATGGGCCTGCCGTGCTTGTCCGCAACCCGTGTGCTGATCGATCTGGCTGCAACCGAAACTCCCAGGCGACTGACCGCTGCGTTGGACAGCGCGCTGCGTGACGGGCTGACGAGCGACGACTTCCTGCACCGTCGACTCGTGGAACTGCGAAGTCGTGGCCGGTCGGGGTGCACGCGCCTGCTGGCGGTCTTGGCCGGAAGTGAAGCGAGCAGGGGCGGGCACAGCTACCTGGAGCGAACGTTCCTGGAGCTGATCGATGAACTGGGCTTCCCCCGACCCGATACCCAGCAGGTGCTCGCGAGGCGCAAGAAGAAGCTCGTCCGCGTGGACTGTCACTTCCCCGGCACGAACGTGGTGGTCGAGTTGCTCGGGTATCAGTGGCACCGCACGCCGATGCAGATGCAGGAGGACGCCGAGCGGCTGAATCGGTTGCAGCTGGACGGCTTTCTCGGGCTGCAGTTCAGTTACACGGACGTCGTCACCCGCTCGGCGACGATGCTTGCCGACCTCACCGAGGCACTGGAATGATCGTTGTGCGCGCAACTGGGGCGCCCCGGAACTCTACGTAGGCAACTGGGGCGCCCCAGTTGCGGGCACAACGACACCGGCCGCAGGAAAGGCCCGGAGGTTACTGCTGGCGGCCGCGCTGTTGGATGGCGAGTCGGCGGGCCTCGACGTGCTCGGTGCTGAACATCTCGCGCTGCCATCGGGCGGCGTTGGTGGCTTCGACCTGCCAGCCCTGCTGATCGCCGGTGATCTCGGCGTACGTGGCGCGGATCTGACGTACCCCGGTCTGTTCGTTGCCCACGATGTCGCGGGCGAGCTGACGGGTGAACGGCATCAGGTCGACGTGGCCGACCACGTGATTGACCAGCCCGAACCCCAGTGCCTCGTCGGCGAGCATGAAGTTGCCCGTGAAGCTCATCTCGCGGGCGCGTCGCACGCCGATCGCCTGCGGCAGCAACACGGTCAGGCCCCAGCCGGGCATCACCCCGACGCGTGAGTGAGTGTCGCCGAACTTGGCGAACTCGCTGGCGACGAGAAAGTCGCAGTTGAGCGCCAGCTCGAAGCCGCCGGTGATGGCCACCCCGTTGACAGCGCCGATCACCGGCTTGACCATCGAGGGGAACGGGCCACGAACACCATCGCGGTTGGGGCGTCCATCTGCACCCGTGGCGCCGAGGTTGCCGCCCGTACTGCCCAGCTCCTTGAGATCGAGACCGGCGCAGAACGCAGGATCGGTGCCGGTGAGGATCACCACGTCGACCTCGTCGCTCGCGTCGGCCTCGCGCATCCGCTGCGGCAGCAGGCGCAGCACCTCGGTCGACAGCGCGTTGCGAGCAGCAGGGCGGTTGAGGGTGATGGTGGCGATTCGCTCGCTCACCTCGTAGAGCACGACGTCGGACATGGCGCGAACGATGGCACAGCGCGACGGCGATGAGCGAGTTGCGCGCCAGCCGAGGGACAGCTAGCGCAGATCGGCCAGCTTGACGAGCGTTGCCGCAACCCAGCCGCCGAGCACCCCGAAGTGATCGTCGAGCAGCCGGTTGGCGCCGTCGGCGAGCGTGATTTCCGCCAGTTCGTACAAACCCTCGTAGGTGACCTCCACGGCGTGGTCGTCGACCTCGCGGGTCTCCTCGCCGAAGGCGGACTCGACGGTGACCCCGGCCCGCTCGAGCCGGCCGTCACCGATCAGCGGGCTCAGCGCTTCGGTCGCGTCGAAGAACCGTGCGACGTCCGGGACGTCTGCCATGCCCTGCACGCGCAGCACGATCTCGATCTCGATGGCGGGCAACCGATCGAGCACCTCATCCACGTACCACTGGCGATACGCGGTCTGGCTCCACGACGGCCAGTCGAACGTGATGTGCGCCACGACGTGCGGCGGCATGCCTTCGCCGGGCAGGCCGTAGCTCGTCTCCCAGGTCAGGTCGCCGAGCAGCACGTCCGACTGGAAGTGCTCCTCGAACGGTTGGCGTTCGAGGAAGGCCGCCTCGAACGCGTCACGCAGCGCGCTGATTGCATCGGTGAACACATGATCGAGCACGCACACGACGGTAGCCGCACTCTGCGGTGGTGGCCGCCGTCGCTGTCTGGCTACCGTGTGCCCATGTCGCTCGTACTTGTCGAAGTCACCGAAGGCGTTGCAACGCTGACCCTCAACAACCCCGCGGAACGCAACACGCTCACCGCCGCGATGGTCGCCGAGATCATCGCCGCGATGGACGAGATCGAGGGCAACCCCGCCGTCGGTGCGATCGTCGTCACCGGCGCGGCTCCCGCGTTCTGCGCCGGCGCGAACCTGGGCAACCTTGCCGAATCCACCAAGGAGAGCCTCGGTGGCATCTACGAAGGCTTCCTGCGCATTGCTCGCAGCCCGCTACCCACGCTTGCCGCGGTCAACGGTGCCGCTGTCGGCGCCGGCATGAACCTCGCGCTCGGCTGCGATCTGCGGCTCGCGGCGCGCCGTGCCAGGTTCGACACCCGCTTCCTGCAGATCGGCATCCACCCCGGCGGGGGCCACACCTGGATGCTGCGTCGCATCGTCGGCCCCCAGGCCACGTTCGCCGGCGTGGTGTTCGGCGAGATCATGGATGGCGCCGAAGCCGAGCGCGTCGGGCTGGTGCACCGGGTGTACGACGACGATCAGTTGCTGGCGGCCGCGCAGGAGATGGCTGCACGGGCTGCGACGGCGCCGCGCGCGCTGCTGATCGAAGTGAAGAAGACCATCCAGGAAATGGCCGACATCGACAACCATCCTGACGCTGTCGATCGCGAGCTGACACCGCAGGTGTGGAGCACACGTCAGCCGTGGTTCGCCGAGCGGATCGCCGCACTCCAGGCCAAAATCAGCTCGAAGAAGGTCTGATCAGCCAGCGCGTAGAGGCATTGCGAAAAGCGCGCACAACTGTTACGGAAAGCCCCTACCTGGTCTCTGGCGGCTGGTCTACGGTTCGTCGTGTAGAGCAAACAAGTACGTTCCGACGACACACGGAGGTACCCAATGAGCCAGCGCCATCGCAACCAAGAGGCGGTTCCGCCGCCGAAAATGGATGCACAGGCACACGCCCACAACGAGCGGCATCGCATCAACAGCGAGTTGCAAGCAGTTGCGGCCCAGGTGAGTGCGGGCTTCGAGCCCGATGAGGTGCACGAGCCTGGCAGAGCCTGGGTGCCGCCGCACCACCACGACGCCGAGCGCGGCAAGAAGAGCGCGATGGCTCGACCGTTGCGCCACTGGAAGGTGAAGGAGTGGAAGCGGCGCACCACGGTGCGCAAGGCGAAGGCCCAAGCCATTCGCCTCGCTGCCGAACAGGCCTAGCCGGGCCGAGCCGGGCGCGGTCACGTCGCGCTACAACCAGGCGGCCGACAGTTCGTCGCTGCGCGCGAACCACTCCTCGGCTGTGATGCCGTACCGGACGTGATCCTCCCATGTGCCGTTGATCTCGAGGAACCGTTGTGCGACGCCCTCCTCGCGAACTGCCAACACCTCCATCACTCGTCGGCTGTTGGTGTTGCGCGGCACGATGCAGATCTCCAGCCGGTGCAGGTGCAGTTGCTCGAAGGAGAAGCGCATCAGCGCCACGACGCCCTCGGCGATGTAGCGCTGGCCGGCCATTCGTTGGTCGATCCAGTACCCCACGGTGCCGCCCTGCAGCGCACCGCGCGCGACGCCGTTGAGGTTGATCTCTCCGGCAAGATCGGCGCCGATGAACACCCCGAACCCGTAGGCGATGCCTGCGTGACGATCCCGGTCGCGGGCGTTGCAACGCGACAGGAATGCCTCGCGGTCGCGGGTTGGGTCGAGGAGGTTGGCTGGCCGCAACGGCTCCCACACGGTCAGCCACTGCTCGTTGTGGGCGCGGACCTCGGCCCATTGGGGCCAGTCACCGGCAACGAGCGGCCGCAGCATGACGCGCCGGCCGTAGAGCCGGATGGCGCCCCCGCTGGGCATCGAAGGGTGTCCGCCCGCGCGACTCATGAGCCGGCAGCCTCATCGGATGTCGTGCGCTCGACGATCGTGAGCGTGGTGACCTGCAGTGCGCGCAGTGTGGCCACGACGGCGCAGGCAACGCCGAGGATGCGGTGCACCTCAGCGGCGGGCAGCCCGGGGTTCAACACCCGAGCGGCAGCAGGCTCGGTGGCAAGCGTTCGGTAGATCTCCTCCGCGTCGTCGCGTTCGAGCTCGAACGGAAGGCAGGTGGCGTGTCCGACGAATACGTCGACCAACGTCTGCAGACCCGGGCCGTGCACTTCGATCGTGTCGGCGAACGTCGAGCCGGGCACCTCGCGGGTGACGTCCTCGATGTGGTCGACGAACAAGCCGACAGCGTTCGTCAGTTCCTCAGGCAGGGGAGGGTCGCCGGTGATCATCGCTGCCAGCGTGCCTGCGCCGACCGGCACCGTGTACGCAGCGTCCGGGTCGGTGAACACCGCCTCGCGAGCGTCGAGAGCGATCTGCAGGACCCTCAATCGGACACCGCCGCGTCCTCGACCAGGTGTTGTGCCACCCAGCGGCCGACGGGGTCGTCGCCTCCGGCAAGATGGTAGGCGTAGTGCGCGTGGAGGCACTTGATGCCTTCCCTGGTGCCGGCGACGCCCCCGGACGGGCGCGGGCCGTTGTGGTCGGCGGGGATCGCTGCGTCGCGTTCGGTGGCGTACCTGGCGTGTGCTGCTGCAACCTCGGCTGCGGGAATCTGCGCTTGGGCCGCTCGCACGCCACCGGCCGCCTCGAGCGTGCTCACCCGGCGAAGGGCATCCTTGTCGATCAGCCAGTAGCGGGTGGGCATCGGCGTGCCGTCGTCGAGCAAGGGGGCGTTGCGCAGCACTGCCGGATCGCCGGTCGCACTACGTACCACGACCTCGAAGGCGCCCTGCGGGTGGCGGCCGAGCAGCTCGGTGACGCGCTCGTCGTCGGTGCGCACGCGTGGCGGTACGTGGATGTTCACGTCGCCCTGGTACTACTTGCGCAGGCGGCGCAGCACGAGCAGCAGCAGGACCAGGCCACCGAACGCCGGCAGCATTCGCTTGAGCAACGCAGAACCTGCAAGGTCGCTGAGCTCGATCGGCTCGGCTGCTGGGCCCTGGATCTTGCGAACGGCCGGCTCGGCCGGCGTCTCGGCGGCGGGTTCGTCGCTGGGTTCTTCGGTGGGCGAGGCCTGGGCGTCGAGTGGCGAGTCGCCATCGGCGTCGAGCATGGTGTTGAGGTTGTGGGCGAACTGCGTCATCAGCTTCTCGCTGACATCACCCATGATGCCGCGGCCGAACTGGGCGACCTTGCCCGTGACGCGCAACTCGGTGGAGACCACGCACTTGGTGAGCTCGGGCGAGATGGCCTCCAGCTGCGCGGTGATCAACGCATCGGCGTTGCCCTTGCCGCTGGTGTCGCGGCCTTCGCCTCTGAGCACGGCGCGGTGGGTTGCATCGTCGCGCTCGACGAAGTGGGCCTGCCCCTTGAACTGGGTGGAGATCGGGCCCAGCTTCACCTTCACGACGCCGCGATAGACGTCGCCCTCGATCTCTTGCAGTTGGGCGCCAGGCAGGCATGGCGCGATGCGCTCGACGTCGGTGAGCACCGCCCAGGTCTGCTCGATGGGGCGATGTACCAAGAACTCGTTCAGCAGTTGTTCCATCGCTCCAGATCCTCCAGCGTGTCGATGTCGGCTCCTGAGCCTACGCACCGCACCGGGAAGACCCACTCGGGGTGGCGGCGGAAGAGGTCGCGAGCGCCGGTGTCGCCGTCGGCGGGGAGCAGCGGCCAGACATCGATGTGCAACCGCACCGGGTTCGGGCCGGTGCCGTCCTCGTAGCGGGCGAGCACGAGCCGAGCCTCGGGCGGCGCGTCTGCGACGGCCCGCCAGTCGGCGGAGGTGACGAACGGCTGATCAGCGAGCCCGATGGTCACCGCCCGTGCGCCGAGCTCGCCGGCAGCATGGACCGCGAGCCCGACGGAGCCAGCCTGCCCGTTCCTCCAGAGGGGATTGTGAACGACGATGACACGGTCGCTCGTCGGTATCGGCAGTTCGAGCGCGCCGGTGACGATCACGACATGATCGAACCCGGCGTCGAGCAGGTGCTCGAGTGACCACTCCCACACGAGCCGGCCGCGCAGCAGTGCGAGCAGCTTGTGGGGCCGGTCACCGTCGCCACCGGAGAAGCGGATTCCGCCGCCGGCAGCGAGGAGCGCGGCAACCCGGGGTATGGCGTGGCCCATGTGTGGAGCCTAGACGGGCGTCGCAAGGTGCCAGCTGAGTGGCCTGATGACCACGGATCGTCGACACTGAGATGACGAAATGATGACGAAATCTTTTCAGACGCGTTGATTGTTGCAATTGGATGACGCTATCTTGTCGGCCGTTGCAACAACAGCGGCCACGTTCGTGGGTGGCGGTTCGTTGGAGGAACAGCTGCGGTGGCGCTCTCGTATGGCGCTCTCGCTGTGAAGGAGGGGCGGACAGAACCTCATTCACGCCCGAACGACACTCATCCGAAGGTGTCGCTTACGAGAGAGGAACGTCATTCCCATGACGATTCGTCACAAAGTCGCAGCAACCGTTCTCATCACTGCCGCCACCCTCGGGTGTGCCGCCATCCCCGCGTCGGCTCTCGGCGCGCCAGCCGCCGTCGCGGCCCCCTCCAGCGTTGCCATCAGTGGCAACGACGGCCTCGCCCTCTACGCACGCAACGCGTTGGATGAGTGGGCCCTTCACGCTGCGAGCGGCGACGCCCGCTCGCTCGCCAACTTTGCGTCCCTCCGCGACGCGGTCGCTGGTGAAGCCGCTCGTCGGCTGATGCTCGACCCAGCTGCGATGCAGGCTGCGTGGCGCAAGGCCGACTCCAGTCACCAGGTCGCGCTGATCGCTGCGTTCAGCCAGCTCGGCACGCCGTATCGCCGCAACACCGCCAAGCCGGGCGTCGGGCTCGATTGCTCCGGCCTCACCTCGTGGTCGTGGGCGCAGGCGGGCACGACCCTGGCCCGCCAGAGCGGTTCTCAGATCCGGGCGGCCACGGCTGTCACCCGAGAGACCGCCCAGGCCGGCGACCTGGTGTACTACCCGGGGCACGTGTCGATGTACCTCGGTATCGACAACGCGATCATCCACTCGCCG
>JAYSPV010000009.1:0-10526 GCA_043721915.1 Ilumatobacteraceae bacterium
AGGACGTACGGCATTGACCGCGGCGGCGATCTACGCTGATGTCGGCGACAGGCGGAACTCTCGTTGGCACTCCGTTGGCACTTTTCGTCGGTCACTAGCGGTCAACGGTGGATAATCGTGGTCGATGCCGGGCACTTCGCTGCATCGACGAACGACACATCCCCCCAGCTCAGTGACCATGTGACGCGCCGAACGTGCTAGTTCACGTTCCGTGCACGACCTTCCCAGTACGGCGCACGCAGGTCCTTCTTCAGCACCTTGCCGCTGGGGTTGCGGGGCAGCATGTCGGCCCAACCGACCGTCGTGGGGCACTTGAACCGAGCGAGGCGTTCACGGGCGAACTCGATGATCTCCTCCTCTGTGACCGAGGCATCGGGCTTGCGGACGACCACTGCCTTGGCGGTCTCACCCCACCGGTCGTGCGGCACACCGATGACGGCGACATCGGCGATCGCAGGGTGGCTCATCAACACGTTCTCCACCTCGGCCGGGTACACGTTCTCACCACCGGAGACGATCATGTCCTTCACCCGGTCGTGGATGTACAGGTAGCCGTCGGCGTCGAGGTAGCCGGCATCACCGCTGCGGAACCAACCATCGGGCGCGATGGCCTTCTCGGTCTCCTCGGGCATGTTCCAGTAACCCGACATCACCTGCGCCGAGCGGATCCAGATCTCGCCCACCTCACCGGTCTCGCAGTCGCGTGGGGCCCCATCGGTGCTGTCGGGGTCGACGATGCGCAGTTCCACACCCGGGCCGGGAAGGCCACAACTGCGCAGGCGGTGGCGGTTGGGGCCATCGGGATCGTGATCGCATGGCGGCAGGTTGACCACCGCACCCGTGGTCTCGGTGAGCCCGTAGGCCTGCCAGAACTTGCAGCCGAACATCCGCACGCTGCGCGCCAGCACGTCCTCGCTGATCGGCGAGGCGCCGTAGACGAACACCTCCAGCGAGGAGTAGTCGGCCTCCTCGGCGCCGGGCACCATCAGCATGAACTGCAGTACCGCCGGCACGAGGAAGGCATGCGTGATCCGTTCGTCGCCGAACAACTTGATCAGGCCCACCGGATCCAGCTCGCGCAGGATCACGCTGGTGGCGCCCTCGTACTGGCCCGCCACCGCCCACCCGCCGCCGCCGATGTGGAACAACGGCATCGCGATCAGGTTGACCGAGGCCGCGGACAGCTCCCAGATCTCCTTGGCCAGAGGCAACAGGCCGAAGAAGTTGTGATTGGTGAGCATCACGCCCTTCGGACGGCCGGTGGTGCCGCTGGAATACAACTGAAAGGCGACATCGCTGTCGAGGCTGGGCACGCCGGGGTCGACGTCGGCGTGGGCGGCGACCTCAGACTCGTAATCCGGATAGCGGCCGTCGCCGTCGATCACCAGGATCTTGGCGACGGTGGTGAGGTTGGGGGCGATCGCGTCGAGGATCGGCACCATGTCCTTGCCCACCACGAACACCTTCGCCTGTGCGTCATTGACGATGTACTCCACCTCGGGTGCCGCCAGCCGCCAGTTGACATCCACGCACACCGCGTTCAGCAGCGCGGCACCGTAGAACACCTCGAAATGCTCGATGCCGTTCTTGTCGAGGAAGGCCACCCGGTCCTGCGGGCCGACCCCGTTGGCCGCGAGCAGACCGGCCATACGGCGCGCACGCTCGTACAGCTGTGCCCAGGTGAGACGGCGTTCACCTTGCACCAGCGCGGTGTGCTGCGCGCGCTCTACGCCGTGCACGCGGATGATCGCCGAAACCGAATCGATGTTCCCCATGGCGCCGCAGAGTAGTGGAGGCACCCGCTGCCTGTCAGCGGGCGCGGTAGCCGAGCTCGAAGCTGCGCACTGCGCGGGCGAAGATGTTGGGCTCCACGTCCGGCTCGGCGATCACGCGCAGATCGGTGATGCGCTGCGACAACTGACCGAACACTGCAGCCAGTGTCGTGCGCGCGACGTGCGTGCCGATGCACAGGTGCGTCCCGAACCCGAACGCGAGGTGCGGGTTCGGGCTCCGGCGGATGTCGAACACGAACGGATCGGCGAACACCTGCTCGTCGCGATTGGCCGATGGGTAGAGCATGATCACACGTTCACCCGCACGCACCGGCTCGCCGCCGATCAGGTCGTCGGTGACCACCCGCCGGAACATGTTGTTCAACGGCGTCACCCAGCGCAGCACCTCTTCCACGGCACCCGCCACCAGTGACGGGTCGGCGGCCATCGCCTCCCACTGCTCCGGGTGATCGACGAACGCGCGCAGTCCGTGACTGATCGCCGTGCGAGTGGTTTCGGCGCCGCCGCTGATGAACAGGCCGACCTCGTGAACGATCGCGGCGGGCGGCAACGGTTCGCCGTCGATCGTGGCGTTCACCCACGTACCGATCAGGTCGTGGGCGGGACAACCCACCCGTTCACGCGCGAGCGGCATCAGTGCCTGCACGAACTCGGTGTTCGCATCGATGAAGTCGCGCATCACCTGCTCGTCACGATCGCGCATGTCGGTGCGCATCAACCGTTCGCTCCAGCTCTTCACCTGCGGCCACATCGCCTCGGGGTACCCGAGCAGCCTGCACGTGAGGCGCGCCGGGAGCTGCCCCGACAGCGCCCCGACCACCTCGACCGAGTCCTGCTTCGCCAAGGCGTCGATCAGCTCACCGGCAAGCGCCTCGATCTCGGGCTTGCGCCGGCCGATCGCTGCGCCGGTGAGCTCGCCCTGCACCAGCATTCGCTGCTGGCGGTGCCGCGGGTCGTCCTGGGCGATCATGTTGATCTCGTCGGCAGCCGGCACGGCACGGTACGCATGGTCGCTGGCGAACACACTGCTGCGTCGCTCGACGTCCTGCAGGTCGCCGTGGCGGGTGACGGCAACCAGCGCGTTGCCGCGATCGCGATACACGGGCTCGTTCGCCCGCATCCAACTGAACGCGGCATGCATGCCGTCGCCGTCCTGGTAGAAGGCGGGGTCGAGCAGGTCGAAGGACGGGCGCTCAGCGTGTGACATCGTCAGAGGTCCAGACGATCGATGATCTGTACAGCCGCCTGCGCCGGCGAGACGACAGTGGTGTCGATCCGGATCTCCGCAGCAGTGGGTGGCTCGTAGGGCGAATCGATACCAGTGAAGTTGACCAGCTCGCCGCGACGGGCCTTGGCGTAGAGGCCCTTGGGATCGCGACCTTCTGCAACCGCCAGCGGCACGTCGACGAACACCTCCACGAACTCGCCCTCGTCCATCATCGACCTGGCCAACCGCCGTTCTGCGGCGAAGGGCGAGATGAACGACACGATCACCACCAGGCCTGCGTCGGCCATCAGCTTCGCGACCTCGGCCACACGGCGAACGTTCTCCACCCGATCCGCATCGGTGAAACCGAGGTCGTGGTTGAGGCCGTGACGCACGTTGTCGCCGTCGAGCAGGTAGGTGCGGATGCCCGCGGCGTGCAGGCGGGCCTCCACCTCGTTGGCGACGGTGGACTTGCCGGAGCCCGACAAGCCGGTGAACCACAGCACGCGCGCGCCGTGGCCGTTGAGCCGAACACGGGCCTGCTTGTCGACCTGTACTGCCTGGCGGTGCAGGTTGCGGGAGCGACGAAGCGCGAACTTCACCATGCCGGCGCCCACGGTGGCGTTCGTCATCCGGTCGATCACGATGAAGCCGCCGGTCTGGCGGTTCTCGGTGTACGGGTCGAACGCGACCGGACGATCGAGCGACAGATCGCAGACACCGACCTCGTTGAGCTGCAACGTGGCGGCGGCCGTGTGTTCGAGCGTGTTGACGTTCACGCGGTACTTCGGCGCCGTGAACGACGCGCCCACCGTGCGGGCGCCCATCTTGAGCAGGTACGAGCGACCGGGAAGCAGTTCCGCGTCGTGCATCCACAGCACGTGCGCCTGCAACTGGTCGGCCACCTCCGCCGGGTGGGCCTGATCGCAGATCAGATCCCCGCGGCTGGCGTCGACCTCGTCGGTGAAGGTGAGCGTCACGGATTGCCCGGCGGTTGCGACCTGCAGGTCGCCGCCCATCTCCACGATTCGGGCAACGGTGGTCTCGACGCCGCTGGGCTGCACGATCACACGATCGCCGGAGCGCACTTCGCCACCGGCGATCAGCCCGGAACAACCACGGAATTCAGGGTTCGGCCGATTGACCCATTGCACCGCCATGCGGAATGCGCCGGGTGCATCCTGCACCGAGGGGGCCGTCTCGAGGCGCTGGAGCAGGGTCTCGCCCGTGTACCAGGGCATCGCCTCGCTGGCCGTGACGACGTTGTCGCCCCTCAGCGCACTGACCGGGATGCACCTCACGTCGGTGAGGCCGACCTGCTCGGCGAACGTGCGGTACTCGGCCTCGATCTCCTCGAACCGTGACCGGTCGTAATCGACGAGATCCATCTTGTTGACCGCCACGACCACCTGGCGAATGCCCAGCAGCGACACGATGTACGAATGTCGACGGGTCTGCGTGAGCACGCCCTTGCGCGCATCGACGAGCAGGATCGCCAGATCCGCGGTGGACGCGCCCGTGGCCATGTTGCGTGTGTACTGCTCGTGCCCCGGTGTGTCGGCGACGATGAACGCACGACGCGCGCTGGAGAAGAAGCGATACGCAACGTCGATCGTGATGCCCTGCTCGCGTTCGGCCAGCAAGCCGTCGAGCAGCAGCGCGAAGTCGAGCTCGGCGCCCTGGGTGCCCGACGTCGCTGAGTCGCGGGCAAGCGCCACCAGCTGATCGTCGTGCACGCTGTCGGTCTCGAACAGCAGCCGACCGATCAGCGAGCTCTTCCCATCGTCGACGCTGCCGCAGGTGACGACGCGCAACAGCGTCGGTTCGCCGCGATCTTCACCGCTCATCAGAAGTAGCCGTCCTGCTTCTTCTTCTCCATCGAACCGGCTTCGTCGTGGTCGATGAGCCGTCCTTCGCGTTCGGACGTGGTGCTGCGCTGCATCTCGTCGATGATCTCGGCCACCGAGGTGGCGGTGCTCTCCACTGCGCCGCTGAGCGGATAGCAGCCGAGCGTGCGGAACCGCACCGAGCGGACGACGGGGGTCTCGCCGGGCAGCAACGGCAAACGCTCGTCATCGACCATGATCAGCATGCCGTCGCGGTCGACGACCTTCCGGGGAGCCGCCAGGTACAACGGCACGATCGGCAGCTGCTCGCGCTCGACGTAGTGCCAGACGTCGAGCTCGGTCCAGTTGGAGAGTGGGAACACCCGCAGCGACTCACCGGGGCTACGCCGAACGTTGTACAACTGCCACAGCTCGGGCCGCTGCTGCTTGGGGTCCCACTGATGGTTCTTCGAGCGCAACGACATCACCCGCTCCTTGGAACGGGACGCTTCCTCGTCGCGGCGGGCACCACCGAACGCGATGTCGAAACCGTAGAGATCCAGCGCCTGGCGGAGCCCTTCGGTCTTCCACAGGTTCGTGTGCATCGACGAGCCGTGGTCGAACGGGTTGATACCTCGGGCCACGCAGTCGGGGTTGGCGTACACGATCAACTGCAGGTCGTCCTGCGCTGCGACCTCGTCGCGGAACCGGTACATCTCACGGAACTTGAAGGTGGTGTCGATGTGCAACAACGGAAACGGGATCGGCGACGGGGCGAACGCCTTTCGCGCCAGGTGCAACAAGACGGTGGAGTCCTTCCCCATCGAGTACAGCATCACCGGGCGGCCGCCCTCGGCCACGGCCTCACGGATGATGTGGATGGCTTCCGCTTCCAGCCGCTGCAACTGGGTGAGCGGGTGAGCTGACCGTTCATCCGTCGGGTTGGTCATCGCAGTCCACACTTCCACACGCAGCAAGGCTAGCTCTCGGCCGAATCCAGCAGCACTAGGCTGGCCATATGGAGCCTCAGCAGCGACGTCCTCGATGCGGCTTTCTGCATATCCCGAAGACGGCGGGCAGCAGCATGCGGGCCGCGTTGGCGGCGGCGTTCTCGGGCCACGTGTCGCGCTATCGCTGGGATGAAGCGCTGTTCGGTTCCTTCGTGGACTACGACTCGCTCCCGGCTGCGCTGCGCTACACCGTGCTCCGACCGACCGATGAGATCGACGAGCCCGAGACGCCGCTCGTGGCGGGCCATCTCTCGATGCACGGAATGCTGCGCCTGCTCGATGCCGGCGACATGTTCACCGTGCTCCGCGAGCCTCGAGCGCGACTCCTATCGCACCAGCTGTACTGGGCGCTGCTCCCCGAAAAGGCCGCGTTCGGGAACTACGAGGTGGATCTGCTGTCACGCGACGGGCTCGGGCCGTTGCTGTCCAAAGACGTCGCAGCACATCAGCATGACAATCTGATGTGTCGCATGCTGGCCCGGGATCGCTGTTCCCTCCCGATCGACCGGCCAATGACGGAGGCGGAGCGAGCGATGGCCGCCGCCGCCGCAATCGAAGTTGCCGACTCGCTGGGCCTTGCCACCTACCTGGAGTCTCCCCAGATGTGGGACGACGTGTCGACGTTCGTGGGGGCCCCGATTCAGCGGGTCAGTGTCAATGTCACCCAACCCCGCGAAGCGTCGGCGACCTTCTTCGGCCCGCAGTTCGATCAGGCGACCCAGGAACTGCTCTACGAGCGAACCGCGGCCGACGCCCTGCTCTACAGCCACGTCGTGTGCGCACGCACGGGCTGCACGCCGGCACAGGCATCCCTGCTCGCTGATCGGCACTTCATCGCACAGGTCGAGCGGTACGCCCGTACCGCAGCGATCACCGAACATGCCCCGTCGCTGGTCGAGCCGCAGGCATCGGTTGTGGAAGCAACCATCGCGAACGACGCCGCGGCACCCATTCGGCGGCCGTTGTGGAAGCGGGCCGCGCGAAGGTACATCGCTCGTTCACGTCGCTGACATCGGTCAGACTGAGTAGATGTCAGTCGAACCAGCAGTCATCGTCGACCAGCTGTGCAAGGTGTTCGAGGTGCCCGTGCGCGAGGCCGGGCTGAAGGCGTCGCTGCGTAGCCTCATCCACCGCGAGACGCGCCAGGTGACAGCAGTCGACGGCGTGAGCTTCCGCATCGAGCCCGGCGAAGTCGTCGGCTTCCTCGGCCCCAACGGTGCCGGCAAGACCACAACACTGAAGATGCTCTCCGGGCTGCTGCACCCCTCCAGCGGTCGATGCACCGTGCTGGGTCACGAGCCAAAGGGCCGTCCGGCTGCGCTGTTGCGACAGATCACCCTCGTGATGGGCAACCGCAACCAGTTGCAGTGGGATCTGCCGGCATCGGATTCGTTCGAGCTGAACCGCGCGATCTACCGCATTCCGCGGGCAGGGTTCGAGCGCCTTCGAGACGAACTGGTGGAACTGCTGGAACTCGGGGACCTGATCACCAAGCCCGTGCGCAACCTGTCGCTGGGCGAACGGATGAAGGTGGAGATCGCCGGGTCGCTGCTGCACCAGCCCAAGGTGCTGTTCCTCGACGAGCCCACGATCGGGCTCGACATCACGATGCAGAAGCGCATCCGCAGCTTCATCGCCGAGTACAACGAGCGCTACGGCGCGACCGTGATGCTCACCAGCCACTACATGGCCGATGTGCAGGCGCTGTGCAAGCGGGTCATCGTCATCCACCACGGCAGCATCCTGTTCGACGGCGAACTGGCGTCGTTGGCCACCCGCTTCTCGCTCGACAAGACCGTGACGGCCCGCCTGGCCGACGGCGGTGAAGTGAAGGTCAAGGCCGCGCGAGCCGACATCGCGGCTGCCACCGGCAAGCTGCTGGCGGAACACGACGTCGTTGATCTCACCATTGAGGACGCTCCGGTCGAGGACATCATCGAGCGCCTCTTCGAGACGAGCAACCCGGCGTGAGCGCCATTGCGCAGCCTTCGCCGCGCCCCGAGTCGAGAGCGCGGGCGATGGCGTCGATGTACATCACGCTGATGCGCACGTCGATCATCAGTCAGTTCCAATATCGGGCCGCCGCGTACTTCTACATGATCGGCATGGTGGTCGAACCGGTGATCTATCTCGTTGTCTGGAGCACCATCGCGCGCAGCCACGGCGGCTCGGTGGAGGGGTTCACCCCAGGGGCGTTCGCGGCCTACTACATCGTGTGGATGCTGGTCCGCAACATCAACATCGTGTTCACCCCGTTCGGGTGGGAGTGGCGCATCAAGGAGGGCAACTTCGCGTCGCAGCTCCTGAAACCGGTGCACCCGATCCACTACGACCTCGGCGAGTTCGCCGGCGGCAAGATCGTCATCATCGTCCTGTGGCTACCGATTGCCCTTGCGTTGTCGCTGGTGTTCCACCCGACGTTGAATCCGACGCTGCTGCAATGCGCAGTGTTCTTCCTCGCCATCTGGGGCGCCTACCTGATCCGCTCGCTGGTGCTGTGGGCGTTGGGCCTGATCACGTTCTGGACCACACGGGTCAGCGCGATCTACGAGGCGTACTTCCTCTCCGAGCTGCTGCTCTCGGGGCGGCTGGTGCCGTTGCAGCTCATGCCGCGATGGGCGCGCCAACTGTCGTGGGCGTTCCCCTTCCGCTGGACGTTCGCGTTCCCGATCACGGCGCTCACCGGCCCGATCACACAACAGGAGCTGTGGCAGGGCCTGGCGATGCAGCTGCTCTGGATCGGTGTCGGCACATTGCTCGTCGCGCTGGTGTGGCGGCGCGCCGTCGCCCAGTTCAGCTCGGTCGGTGGCTGATGAGCCGCCGCGATCCCGACCGCACGGGCAGCGCCCGACTCGCGCTCACGTTCCTGCGAATCGGCGTGATGAACGAGGCGCAGTACCGCGCCAACTTCTTCATCCAACTCGTCCAGTCGCTGCTCACCATCGCCACCGGGCTGACAGCGCTCGCGCTGGTCTTCTCGCACACCGCGGAGCTGGGCGGATGGACACGGCCGCAGTTGCTGGCTGTGATGGGCGTCTTCACGATGGTCGGGGGCATGATCCGCTCGGTGATCCAGCCGAACATGCAGCGTGTCGTCGAGGACGTTCGCGAAGGCCGGCTCGACTTCGCGCTCACCAAGCCCGCCGACGCACAGCTGTTGGTCAGCGTGCGCGACATCCGGCTCTGGCAGCTCACCGACGTGATCGTCGGTCTCGTCGTGCTCGTGGTGGCGCTCGTCCAGATCGGCGATGCGGTGAGCGCCGGTTCGCTCCTCTCGTTCATCGGCGTGCTGCTGGTGGGCCTTGTTTCCATCTACTGCGTCTGGCTGATGTTGGCCTCGGCCTCGTTCTGGCTGATCCGGATGAACGAGGTGCAGGAGCTGTTCGACGGGGTGTACCGCGCCGGCCAGTACCCGGTGGGCATCTACCCGGGGTGGCTGAAGTACGGGCTGACGTTCCTGGTTCCGCTCGCGTTCGCGATCACTGTGCCGTCGGAGGCCGTGACGGGCCGGCTGACCTGGCAGGCGGTGGCGGTTGCCGTCGTGTCCACTGCGGTGCTGATCGCGTTCTCTCGCTGGTTCTGGCGACGCGGCCTGCGCCGCTACGATGGAGCCTCCAGCTAGCAGGCACGTGGCGGGGGGCATGCTCTGTTGAACCCGCCCCCTGCGCCAAGATGACGACCATGGCCTATCGACCCATGACGGATGAGGAGTGGTCGGCGTTCCTCGTCGCCGACGCTCGGCCGGCGGTGCTGGCCACGGTGCGCCGTGATGGCAGACCGCACGCGGCACCTATCTGGATCGACGTCGACGACGGAGCCGTCTGGTTCAACACCGGCGCCGACACGATCAAGGGCCGTAATCTGGCACGTACCGGCGCGGCAACGATCTGCGTGCAAGACGATCGACCGCCATTCTCCTTCGTCATCGTGGAAGGCACCGTCGAGCTCATCGACGACATCGACCTCGTTCGGAAGTGGGCCGCTCGTATCGGTGGCCGCTACATGGGTCGTGACCGCGCCGACGAGTACGGCGCACGCAACGGAGTCCCCGGCGAACTCCTCGTCAAGCTCACACCGACCCACATCGTCAGCGCCGTCGACGTCGCCAGCTGACAGAACTGCTCGCAGCGATCCCAGCGCACTCCTTCCCGGCGGCAGAGGACGCGCCCAGATCGGAAGATCTGTGCGCGATGGTGCCTTGCATTTTGCGCCCCTAGCGGGCAATTAGTGCGGCCCCGATCCCTCAAGATGCTTGTCGTCGCAACTCTGAGTTCACGGAAGCCAACGTACCGACCATTGAATTCACAGTTCGCCTGAGGAGGTACCGAACTGCCGCTCTGGTCGCTGGACAGCTGAATCCGGTTAGGGCAGGCTGGTTGGGTGAGGGCCACTGCATTTCGCGTAACGGCTTGCGCCCTCATCACCATAGGAGCAGCCTCGTGCGGTGGCGACTCCAAGTGCGGTGGGCTGATTCTTCCTGCATCGTTCGCGGTGATCAAGATGCCACCAGGTGTAACGACGGCCTGCTGAACCGGCGGTAGGGGCACGCTCAGACCCGACTACGGCGCCGCTGCGATCACTTGACTTGGATGATGATCTTGCCGCGGGCGTGGCCAGCATCGCTGTGGACGAAAGCCTGCTGGACCTGGCTCAAGGGGAACACGCTGTCAACGATCGGGCGCAGCGCACC
>JAYSPV010000010.1:0-19934 GCA_043721915.1 Ilumatobacteraceae bacterium
GCCAACCTCGGCCGCAAGCCATATCGAAGCTTGTCGGCCGATGTGATCCGCATTCTCGAACACGACCTCGGGCTGCTTCTTCGGGGGGAACTCATCTGGCAGAAGGGAGAGGGCGCCAGCGGTTCATGTGCCTGGGGTTCATTCCGAAGCGCTGCCAATCCAGTGCTCCGCGATATCAGCGAGCGGGTAATCGTGGCTAGCAAGGGTCGATTCGACCGTGCTCGCTCCGTGAAGCAACGCGCAGCAGAAGGTCTGCCACACGAGAGCACGCTGATGACCGAGGACTTCATGGCCATGACCCTAGACATCTGGTCGATTCCGCCCGAGAGTGCGCGACGGGTCGGCCACCCCGCTCCGTTCCCCGTCGAGTTGCCCGAGAAGCTCATTCGTCTGTACACGTTCAAGGACGATCTCGTGCTTGATCCGTTCATGGGAAGTGGGTCGGCCCTCGTCGCGGCCGCTCGTCTTGGACGGCGCTACGTCGGCTACGACCTTGATGACAGCTACGTCGAGATTGCTCGTCGCCGTGTCCAGGAAGCGCTAGAGCCGAGTGTGCCCGAAGTTCAAGTGAGCCGGAGGCGCACGGTAGAGGTGCCAGCGATGGACATTGATGACGCCGAGGACTTCCAGAGTCGAGCTACGAAGGAAGGAAAGGCAGCGCAGAAACTCGCTGAGCAACTCATTGAGGAGGCCGGGTTCACGATCGCAGAGCGCAATCGACGCATACGCAAGACCGGCGTCACCGTGAACTTCGTCGCCACCGACGTGGACGGCGCAACTTGGTTCTTCGACGTGTCAGGCGCATTCACGAGCCACCGAGGTGGCCTACTTCGTACCGACACTGTGTGGAAATCGCTTGGACGTGCATTTGCGCTGAAGGGTGCCCGCGGCGAAGTGCCGTTGGTCTTCCTGACCAGCCACCTTCCGAAACGGCCCAGTGAGGGCGACACCGCGCTCCGGGCCGCCGGGCCTGACGCGTTCTTCGACGCGATCGAGATGCTTTCGCAGGACAGCCTCGAACGGCTCGAGCGCTACGCGAAGGGGGGGTTCACGGACAACCCACAACCGGGGTTCTGGACAGCTCAGGACCTGGCCCGGAGGACCGCGTAGTGGCGCGTTCCGTAGCGTGTGCGGTCGTTCGTGATGATCCACCGCAGGTCTTCATCGCTGAGGACCAGGAGACCCTGAACTGGGTCCTCGCCCTGCGCCTCATAGCGCGCATACCTGGACACGAACTTGCCGACGGACTTCGAGACCGGCTTCGTCAGACCTTACGGGACGAGCTATGGGGCGACGCCGTGGAGATGTGGATGCAGAACCGCCCGGAGGTCGATGTGTATCCCTCGTTCGAGTTGTACACGGAGCGCGACGTCGAACTTGCCGCGCAAGAGTTGGAGTTCACTCCGCTCTTCAAGGACTGATCGATGCCTGCCGGGCTCACAGAGATCACGGAAATCGCGACCGCGCTCGGAACGCTCTCGCCGAGTCTCGAGAATGCGATGGCGCAGCGACCGCCGCAACTCGTCAACGTATCTGACGAGGTGTGGGAGCGACTTCGCGAGCTGCACGAGAGAGGCAAGGACGCCGACTCGTTTCGCACAGCCTTCGACAATGGGCGAGCGTTCTTGACTGCCGCGGACGGTCTCCGCGGTCGGCCGCCGCGCCGAGTCGAGTGGAAGGGGCCACACCGGCCACCCGGCGACGACGTGATCCCTGCTGATCTTCGGATCGACCATGTCTTCCTCATCAGCTGCAAGTACCTCTCCAAGGTGCTGTTGAATCCCGGCCCACCACGCCTGTTCGACCGACTTCTCGTTGGGGAGGAGCGGTCAACGGTGAATTGGTTCGCAGAGGCTGCACCCAATGAGTTCCAGGCCCTGTACGCGGCGGCAAGATCCCACACGGCACTACCGGGTCTCCCCTCATCCGTCGGCGACCTCGGGCGTGAGCAGCAGCGTGCGCTCAAGGCAGCCCTGAACTCCCGAGTCTGGCCGCAAGCCTTACAGCTGCCCTGGGCAAACCTGTGCGGCGAAGTGGCGGCGGAGTCAACACGGCGATGGCAGGCCGCGATGTCAAGCTCACGCGACAAGTTGCGGCTGCTCTGGCGGATTCTTCGCGTAACCACCGCCACCTATTTCGTGCTCGGCACTGACAGGACGGCTCACCTCCGCTTGCGGATCGACTCGGCGTGGGACTGGATGCAGAGCTACGAGTTGCGCGCGTTCGAGGTGGCCGCACGACAAGCCGGCCAGCCGGAAGTCGCGTGGCAGGCGACGGTTAGGCGTCGGTCCGACGGCCATGACTTAACGGTGACAGGCCATGTCGAAATCCGCTGGAGCCACGGCCGATTCCTCGGCTCCCCCGAGTCGAAGGTCTACCTGGATACACCTCACCGCTCCGTGCCCGGATACAACCCGCTGACGTGAGTGCGGGTGGCCGGGGCTTCGGGACGGGTTGCATTGGAGACTGTCGTGTCTGGTGACGAAGTCGAACAAGAACAAACCAGAACGGAGAGACTGCTGTCCCTTCGCTCTGTCTTGCAGGACCTCGAGGCAGCGCTAGCAAGGGTTGCGCTCGTCGTAGACGGGACCGATTCCGGAGCCCTCGCTGACGATCTTGAGAAAGCGTTGGTTGAGCTCGACGAGCTGGGGGTGGCCTCGCTGATGACGCACGCCGAGTCGGCGTCGGTTGCCAGCGACAACATCGGAACGCTGCTGGACGACCGCGCCGGTGTCGCCGCTCTGCGCAACGGGCTCAGGGTGGCATCGAGGCTGATCGGAACGATCCTCGAGACGGGTCTCCACGATTGGTGGGAAGGGGCCGAACCAGAGATCCTCATAGCGGTCGATGAGGTGTCTCCGGACTCGCAAGCGTTCGGAAGCTTCGCTGCTCGACTCAACGGACTGCTGTGGAGCATGAACCATGCCGCCTTCGCGCTTTCGACCACGAACCTCGAGCATGAGGAGCTTCTTCCCCCGGTCTCAGCGGTCCGTCACCAATCACGCAGAGTTCCGCGACTGGACGCTCGGCTGGGGCGGCATGGTGGTCTGGTGGGAACGCGTCGCCGGCGAGGTGCAGTTACAGCGTCAGACCGCCCTCGGTGTCGATCTGTCTCGCGCGTTCAGTCCCGGTCAGATTGATGGTGCCGTGGACTTTGCGTTCGAACTGCTGACGGAGCAAGTCGACCCAGAACTTCCAGCCATCACGGTCACCGAGCATCGCTCGCTTGAGAGAGTCGTCCTTGGCGTGCAAAGGTCGATGGACGACCTCCAACTCGCCCCAGAGGATCGCGTACGGCTCGACGTACTGATTGAAACCCTCCAGCTTCAACTCCGTACACCGACCCCCGACCGGCCCATCATCGCGCGGGTGCTGCATGGGCTGAACACATTCGCCGGCGGTCTGCTCGTCGGCATTCTGGGCAACGTGCTCACCGACGTTGTCCAGCACTTTGGAGTGACCTGGCCCGGTCGGTGATCGATAGCGCCCGACTCAGTCGTTACTCCCGGGTTGCTCCCGCTCACAAGCACTGCGACTGACAAGAAATATACTCTGAGCAGGTACGACGTGCCACACGCCCCGCCGATCTGCGAATCCCTCCCGTTCCGCGTTGGAATTCCGTGGACGTCCGCTGAGTGTCTCTCAGTCGCGGGCTCCGCTCAGCTCGTTGGCACGTCGAGTTGGAGGATTGACGGCCAGTAGTAGGGGACGGCATCGGCGGTAAGGCAGACCTGCCTCCAGTTCCACCCGTTCTGCGAGATCACTACGGCGAGCGAGGTGGACGTGCTCCACTCGGGCACGATCACCGGCGAGTAGCTGGATTGCAGCACTCCCATCCCGAACGCCGACTCGGGGTCGGGGCCAAGCCGAGGCATGTATCGCGGGTTGGTGTACACCGTGCGCCATGGGCCTTGCGGTTGATCGGCGGTCTGCACCACCAACTCCTCACCCCACCAGCCGTCGCTCTTCGTCACCGACACCCAGCGCCCGTCAATCAGGATCGGCTGCATCATCCACTCCGTCCAGCCGGCAGTGTGGATCGACGCGGCCGCCTCACGGCGAGGGCTCCAACCGGCACCATCCCAGTATTCGGGCGCCGCCGCGTACTGGCCCAGCGGCACTCGGGCGAGCGTGTTGACCGTCGCGGAGTGAGGCCCGTTCGCGTACCCGTCGTCCAGCGTCAGGTCACGGTTGAGGGTGTTGCCGAACAGGTACGTCCACCCGCCCGCAGCGTCATCGGCGACGGCGGCGCCGTACATCGGCTCCGCGCCAGGGTCGGCTGCCGGCGCAAACGAAAGACGTTCGAGGGTGACCGGGTCGTAGGTGCCGAGCCAGACGCCCACCGAGTGACGCACGATGCCGTCCTGGGGCGTGCGCACCGAGTCGCGCGACCGATCCTCTACAACCTCTTGCCAGAACACGGCGAGGTGGCCGTCGGCATCGAGGCCGCCGCCCAGCGCCCAATACCAACGATGCATGGTTTCGTGGCGGTGCGCCGGGTCGTCGGGGCCCAGCTCGAAGCCTGCCGGCACACCATCCGCCCCGCGCTGGAACAGTGACGACACGCAGGTCTGTGTGCCATTGGTGTCATCGATCAGCACGGCCAGGTTCTGCATGTACGCCTGATCGAAGTAGGCCCCACCGAGGCCGTCCAAGTCGAGGAAGGCATCGTGCACCAACCAGAGCTCGCGACCATCGGGCAGCGTGTAAGTGGTCGGCTCGTCGAAACCGCCGAGTTCGCCCAACGACCGCGTGTGGCCCAACCCGAAGGCGGCATCGAGCACCGCCGGGCCGACACCGTCGACACACGTCGGCAGGGTCTGTTCGTACTGGTCGTCCTCCACGGCCTTCGCCGGCTCAATCAAGCCGGACGGCTCAGGCTCGTTCGCGGCACTCGCTTGGCCGCACGCTGCAATCAGCAGTAAGAGAGCCAACGGGGCGCGACACGACCAACGTCGCATCGTGTGGGCAAGTCCGCGCCTTCCACCCACCAAGTGCCCCGCCAAGTACATCGTCGCAAGCTATCGCACCAATTCCCCGGGCAGGAGGCGCTGCGGGCGATTCAGCCGAGCGCAACGCCGACGACACCCAGCAGCACGACCACCAACCCGAGCATCTGGCGCCGCGAAAGTGGATCGTCGAACGCGAGCTTGCCGACCGCGACACTCGCCGCGGGAAACGTTGATGCGGTGATCACGGTGGCCGACGCATCGATACGGATCCCTGCGATGTACGCCACCGAACACAGCCCGGCGAACACGCCGGCGAGCAGGCCGGACACTCGCGACCCGCGGGGCGGCAACGCCGAACCCGACCGCTGCCGCACCGCGAGGAACAGCACGCTCGCGCCACCGACGCGCTGCCAGACCGCGGGCCACGGCCCCGCATCGTCGGTCGCTTCCAACACCACGGCGAACGCGACGCCGTACGCCACACCCGACGCGCCCGCCCACCACAGGCCCCGCCGAACCGAGTGGGCGACGGCGCCGCCGCCGGTCGTGATCACGATGAGGCCGACGATTGCGATCAGGCTGCCGATCAGCGCGAGCAGGGTTGGCGATGCGCCGCGCACCATCGCGTACCCGAACGGGATGATGGCGCTGAGCGTGGCAACGATCGGCGACACGGTGGTGGCCGACGACACCGTGATGCCCCGGTAGTAGGCACCCAACGCGACGCCCATCGCGACGCCGGACAACCCACCGATCACGACATCGTGCGCAGTGAACACGCCGCCGAACAGCAGGACGGAGACAAGTGCCGTGCACATCGCCGCCACTTGCAACGCTAGCGAACCAGTGATCACGCCCGCGGAGCGGACGATCTTGCGACCGAACAGATCGGACAGTCCGATCATCAGCGAACTCAACAGCCCGAGCAGCGCGCCCATCACTCGTCAGCCGAGATGCCCGCACACATCGGGTGAGCATGACACAAGGCAGCTCGCGAGATACGAGTGGCTGCCGCTCCGGGCCGCAGAGACAGCCGTCTGGACAGGACGCGGCCGGGCTCGTCTGGTGAGCACCGTGCCCGGAGGCCGCATTGGCTGCTTCTGACATTGCGGAAAGCAGGTTTCGCTGCACTGTTGCGGACGGGGCGCAAGGAAACCTGTCATCGCAGAAAGCACAGCTCCCCAGCCGCCTCGTCGCAACGGTGGAACTTGGCGACGATGTCACGACCGCCGACCTCGTGTACGTGGAAAACCGGGATCCGACGCCGGGGTACCGTCGCGACCATGGCCGGATTTCAGACGGTACGTGTAGCGGCGGTGCAGGCGACGCCGGTGATCCTCGATGCCGAGGCGACCATCGACAAGACGATCGCCTTGCTCGGCGACGCCGCGGAGCAGGGCGCGACCCTCGTCGTCTTCCCCGAGTGCTTCGTGTCCGCATACCCGAGCGGAGCATGGGGCGCGCAGGCGGCAGGGTGGACCCGTGGCTGCGACGAACTGTGGGAGCGGATGTGGGCGTCGAGCATCGACGTCGGCGGCCCGCAGGTGGACCGGCTGGCCAAGGCCTGCGCCGAGCTCGGCATCCACATGGCCATCGGCATCAACGAACGCGAGGACGACCGGCCCGGCTCGCTGTACAACACGCTGCTGGTGATCGGTGGCGAAGGGGTGCTGCACCGGCATCGCAAACTGATGCCCACGATGCACGAGCGTGTGTTCCACGGAGTCGGCGCGGGTGACGATCTCGGCGTCGTCGAGCTTCCCGGCGGCACGCGAGTGGGTGGCCTGATCTGTTGGGAGAACCGCATGCCGCTGGCGCGGTGGCGTGTGTACGAGGGCGGCCCGCAGATCTGGCTGGCACCCACGGCCGACGACAGCGACGGCTGGCTCGCGTCGATGCGACACATCGCGATCGAGGCCGGGGCGTTCGTCGTCAGCGTCCCTCAGTTCATCCTGGCGAGCGCGTTCCCCGCCGACTTCCCGGTGCCGTTGCCCGACGGCGTCGACATCCTCGGCAACGGCGGCGCCTGCGTCGTCTCACCCAACGGCGACGTGATCGCAGGCCCGCTCTACGGGGCCGAGGGAATCGTGCTTGCGGAGTGCGACCTGCGGCTGGGGTTGCACGCCAAGCGCTACTTCGACGTCGTCGGCCACTACGGCCGCACCGACGTGCTCGCTGCCGGCCGCGGTTCCTGAGCGGGAGCGTGGCCGGCGATCAACTCGTCGAGGCGGTCGGCGCTGGCTTCCTCGAGGGCCGAACAGCGCGCCAGCGCAGCGAGCACAGTCGGCTCGTCGATCTGCTTGGCGATGTTGCGCCACGCCTGAGCCCCTTGCCGTTCGGCGTTGGCTTGCACGCGCAACTGGTCCCACACGTCGAGCCCGGCGAACGCGGCCCGGTAGGCAGCCACGGCTCCGGGCAGCGGTGCGGCCACTGCCTCGCGCAACGAAGGGTCGAGCGTGAACGCGGCCTCGATGACGTCCGCAATCTCGTCCTCGCTCGCCGCGCACGAGAACAGCTCGGCAGCACGGTCGGGCAGCATCGTGGCCCACTCGCGATACCTGTCTGCCGCACCACGCTCGAGCAGGGCAAGGAACCGCGGCATCGCCTCGGGCGGCACCTTGCTGATGAACGGCGCAAGGAGCGCTCCGAACCGTGGGATCTCGAGCTGGCTCACGAACCCAGCGTACGCAACGCTCAGCGAAGCCGGCGGGCGAGCGCTGGGTCGGGGGCGCCGCAGCGTTCTGGGTGGAGGATGCTCGCGATGACCTCGACGCCTTCGACAACACGAGGGCCGGGGCGCACGACCACCGCATCGGCGTCGATCGCCCACACCTCCGCAGCCTCCGGCAGCAAGCCGCGGTCGATGACGCCCTGCGCGAGCTCCGCTGCACCGTCGAGTCGGAACCCGCACGGCGACACGATCACGACCTCGACGTCGGCGAGCCGGATGGTGTCCCACTCGACTCCCTGAGAGTTCGCGCCGGGGAACCCCAGCACGCAGGTGCCGCCAGCGGCCTCGACCATGTCGGGGACCCAGTGGCCGGCAGTGAACGCCGGATCGGTCCACTCGAGCATCAGCGTCGAACGTTTTGGAGCTCCATCGACAAGGGCGGCAACCTGGCGAAGCCGAAGCCTGAGACCGTCGACGATCTCGGCGGCTCGGGCTTGGGTGCCCGTCTTGTCACCGACAGCGGTGATCGAATCGATCACGGCGTCGAGCGTCATCGGGTCGAGCGTGAGCACGTCGGCGGTGCACGCGAGATACGCCAACGCATCGTCGACGACGCTCACATCGACAGCGCAGACGGCACACAGGTCTTGAGTGACGATCAGTTCAGGATCAATGTCCGCCAATGCGCCTCGATCGAGGCGATACAGGTCTTCGCCGGCAGCCATGCGTTCCTTGACGATCGCATCGATCTCGGCAGGTGTCAGATTCTCCGGGAGAGCGGAGGTCGATACGACGCGCTTGGAGCGAGCCTCGGCGGGGAAGTCGCACTCGAAGGTGACCCCGACGACATCGTCGCCGAGCCCGAGTTCGAACAGGATCTCAGTGGCCGAGGGCAGGAGCGAGACAATGCGCATCCGGCCGATCGTACGGCGAACGAGCCACAGCCGCGTGACTCAGGCCGAACGAGCGTGGGCTGCTTCAGCCGAGTGCGACACCGACGACGCCCAGCAGGACGACCACCAGCCCGACGATCTGGCGGCGCGACAGCGGGTCGTCGAACGCCAGCTTGCCGACCGCCACGCAGGCCGCAGGAAATGTCGATGCAGTGATCACGGTGGCCGACGGATCGATGCGAATGCCTGCGATGTAGGCCACCGAGCACAAGCCGGCGAACACGCCTGCAAGCACGCCCGACACACGCGAGCCCCGCGGCGACAACACCTGCCGATCAACGCCAGCAGCGTCGGCGACGCACCGCGCACCACCGAGCATGCCAGGGCTGGACGCTCCGGGCCCGGCAGGCGACTCAGGCCGGTAGCTGCAGGATCTCGCGCTCGGTGCGGGCGAGCAGCTCTTGCACGAGCGGCGGTTCGTAGTGCCGGGCGACGGTGACGCCGTAGAAGTTCTCGTGCAGGTCGGGCACCACTGCGTGCTCGACGAGGCTGCCCGCACGAAGCTCGTCCTGCACCACCACGGGCGGAAGCAGCGCGATCGCGTCGGAGTCGCGGACCAGCAGCCGCAACAGCGCCATGTCGTCGACCTCGGCCCGCACCCGGTAGCGGATGCCCAGCTGTTCGCAGCGCACGTCGAAGCTGGCCCTGATGTCGTTGTCGCGGCCCGGCAGCAGCAACGGCACCTCGGCCAGATCCTCCGGGAACCGGAACGGTGCCAGCGGTCGCGGCCGGCCGACGAGGCTGACGGATTGACGGGCGATGCGCCGGCAGCGCCAGGGATCGGTCGCGCTCGCGTGCACCCGCTGGTTCGAGAGGATGAGGTCGACCGAGTGCACCCGCAGCCGCGACAGCAACTCGGGCAGGCTGCCCGAGGTGAGCACCAGCTCGACATCCGGTCGGTCGAGCATCGGCCGGATGAAGTTCTCCTGGAAGTTGCGTGACACCGTGGCCACGGCACCGATGCGCAGCACCTGGCGCTCCTCGCGTCGGCCCTCGCGCAGCACGGCCATCAGCTCGCTGCCGGTGGTGAAGATGGTCTCGGCGTAGGCGAATGCCAGCCGGCCGCCCTCCGTCAGCGTCAGGGTGCGCCCGGTGCGATGGAACAGCGGCTGGCCCAGCTCGGTCTCGAGCTGCTTGATCTGGGCCGAAAGCGCCGATTGGGACACGTGTAGCTGCCCTGCCGCCCGCGTCAGGTTGCCCTCCTTGGCGACTGCCCAGAAGTAGCGGAGGTGGTGGAAGTTGAGAGGGGACACGTCCTGAGCACCGTTCTTTCAGACAGATGAATCTGTGCCGAACTATATATTGGACAGAACAGTCGCCAACCGTCAGAATCGGAACGCCCACCTCACAAGGACCACCACGCACTTGCACATCGCCACCTCCAGCTCCCTGCCTCCCTTGCACATCGCGCTGCTGCTCCTCCCAGCGGTCGCCGCGCTGGCCGCAGCCGCAGCCGCCCCCAAGGCCGGCTCCGTCAGCGCCGCCTGGCGCGGCGCCCGCGCCGCATCCCTCGTGATGGTGGCCTCTGCAGTTGCGGCGGCCATCGTGCGGGCGCTCACGCAGGAACGTGCCGACGCCGTGCTGCGCACCGACACCATCGGCGCCGCCATGCTCGTCCTGGTCAGCTTCGTCGGGTGGGTCGTCATCCGCTACTCCCAGGCATACGTCGCCGGCGACCCGAACGAGCGGTCCTACATCGTCAGGCTGCTGGCGACGATCGCCGCTGTCACGCTGGTGGTCGTCGCCAACCACCTGATCGTCCTTGCGCTCGCCTGGGCTGCCACCAGCCTGGCCATGCACGGGCTGCTGACGTTCTTCGGCAATCGACCCGTGGCGGTGGCGGTCGCCCACAAGAAGTTCATCCTCGCCCGCTGCGCGGATCTCAGCATGCTCGGCGCGATCATCGCCTTCGGCGCCACCTTCGACACGCTGCGCATCGACCGGATCGCGGTCGAGGCGGCCACTGCCGCCTCGCTGCCCACCGGCGCTCGCATCGGCATCATGCTGGTCGCGCTCGCCGCACTGCTGAAGTGCGCGCAGCTGCCCTTCCACGGATGGCTGATCCAGGTGATGGAGGCACCCACCCCCGTCTCCGCGCTGTTGCACGCCGGGGTGGTGAACCTCGGCGGGTTCGTGCTGCTGCGCTTCGCTCCTGTGGTCGATCGCGCCACCGAGACGAGAGCACTGCTGGTGAGCGTCGGTGCCGCCACCGCAGTGATCGCCGCGCTGGTGATGACCACCCGCATCAGCATCAAGGTCTCGCTCGCCTGGTCCACCTGCGCACAGATGGGTTTCATGCTGCTGCAGTGCGGCCTCGGTCTGTGGGAGGTGGCCCTTCTGCACCTGCTTGCCCACTCGCTGTACAAGGCACACGCATTCCTCGGCGCCGGCGGCGCGGTGCGCCAGACGCAACGCAAGCAGCTGGCCCACAAGCCGGGCGCTCCATCGGCACTCTCCGTCGGCCTGGGTGCGACGCTCGCACTCGCCGGCACGCTCGCCGTGGGCTGGTTGTGGGGCAAGCTGCCGTTCTCCGAGCCGCCGAGCGACACCATCTGGGTGATGAGCGGCATCGTCGCCCTGGCCCTGGTGCCACTGATGATCGCCGGCGCCCGCCCGAGCGGCCGGCGCCTGTCGCCCGCCCTGATCGCAGGGACGGTCGCCGTCCCACTCGCCTACTTCGCTCTGCACGATCTCTTCGGGCGCTTCGTGCCGAAGGGTTCGGCGGCGCCGACCGCGTTGCTGCTCGTCGTCGCGACGCTGTTCGCGGCGCTGTTCATCGTGCAGTCGATCTGTGCGATCGCGCCGACCGGCCGGCTGTCGAAGCGGTTGTACCCGTGGATCTACGGCGGCCTGTTCATCGATGAGGCGTTCACCCGAGTCGCCTTCGCCGTCTGGCACCCGCCCGCGCCCCGCGCCCGGGTGATGCCCCTCCCACTCGTCACCGCCGCGCCGGTGTTCACCGTCACGTCGCGGGATCGGAGCCTCGTATGACCATCACCTCGACACCCGACAGCGCATCCACTGCGCTCATCGGCCACATCGCGGCAGCGTGCGACCGCATCGCTCCCACGTGGCCCCTCGACCAGTTCATCGCCGTGAACCCCTACTGGGGCTGGCGGGCCTCACCCGCTCCGCACACGGCCGCGATGCTGGGTGCGCTCGCCGGTACCTCACTGACGATGCCTCGCGCGTGGTTCCGCGAGGAGCACGCCGCCGGCCGGCTCACCGCTGGGCAGCTGCACGCCGTTGCAGCTGCGATCGGCGACCCTGCTCTCGCTGCAACGGCCCTCGAGGCGCTCAACGCGCCGGCTGCCGAGACTGCGCCGCTGTCACGGATGGCGTTGGCGACCGACGTGCGCGACCTCGGGCGCGCACCACGCCCCGGCCAGACGTGGGGCGACCTGGTGACCCACCAGATCAGCCAGCACTGCGCGGCGCACTTCGACCGCTGGCAGGGGTCGTGGCACCCCGAACATGCCGTTGATCTGTTCGCCGGTTGGCGCATCCAGCTGTCGGCAACGCACGGCGTCAAGTGGCACCACGGCGCTGCCTGGGCACGGGCGCAGATCACCACGCTGCCTGCCGAGCCGGCCGCCGCCATCTCGATGATGCTGCGCGAGCTGACGATTCCCGACGAGGGCCACGAGGCCTACCTCACGGCGTTGCTGCTGTCCGTGAACGGCTGGTCGGCCTGGTGCGCCTATGGCCGTTGGCAGGCCCGCCTGATCGGCGACGACGACCACGAGATCGTCGGCCTGCTGGCCATTCGGCTGGCCTGGGAGTGGCTGCTGCGCAACGACGCCGAAGAACTGGGCGAGGCCACGGCCACCTGGGACGGCTGGGCAGCATCATGGGCCGATGCACACGGCCTGGCGGCGCAGATCGCCGACGAGCAGCGCATCGACTGGCTGCTGCAGACCGCACTCGAGCGCAGCTACCAGGCGACGGTGATCGGCGAGCTGGCCGCCGCCGAACCCGCGGCTACCCAACCGCCGGCCGCTCAGGCCGCCTTCTGCATCGACGTGCGGTCCGAGGTGTTCCGCCGGGCGCTGGAAGCGGCCGCACCGGCCGTGCACACCCGCGGCTTCGCCGGGTTCTTCGGGTTGCCGCTCTCGTACACACCGGCGGGTAGTGCACTCACCCGGCCGCAGCTGCCCGGCCTGCTCTCGCCCGCGGTGAACGTCAGCGAGACGACCGAGAGCGGCGCTGGCCACGCCTCGTTGATCGCCGAACGCTCAGCGACACTCGGCGATCGTCAGCGGTGGAGCAGCTTCCGCAGCGCACCATCGTCGGTGTTCAGCTTCGTGGAATCGATGGGCCTGCTCTACGGCCCGAAGCTGATCAAGGACAGCCTCCCGCACATCGGTGCACCCGCGAAGTGGGAGGACGCCGGCCTGCACGCCGGCTCCATCGCCGGCCTGCACCTCCGGATGAGCATGGTCGACGACGACACGGAAGGCGCCGCCGCCATCGCCGAGAAGGTGCTGCGCGCGATGGGTTTGGTCGACGGCTTCGCGCCGCTGGTGCTGCTCGTCGGCCACGGCAGCCAGACCGCCAACAACCCGCACGCGGCAGGGCTCGACTGCGGCGCCTGCGGTGGCCAGACCGGCGAGGTGAACGCCCGCGTGCTGGCCGATCTGCTCAACTCGCCAGGGGTTCGCGAGCACCTCCGTGGTCGCGGCATCACGGTGCCCGAGACCACGTGGTTCGTGCCGGCGCTGCACAACACCACCACCGACGAGGTGGTGCTGTTCGACACCGGGCTCGCTCCCGTCGGCTTGCACGCCGAGCTGGCCGAGCTGCAGGGTTGGCTGGCCGCGGCCGGCCAGGGAGCACGGGCCGAGCGAGCCGACAGCCTCGGTCTCGGTGCTCTGGCTGCGCAGCCCGAGCAGCTCGAGCAGGCGATCCTGCGGCGGGCGAACGATTGGTCGCAGGTGCGGCCCGAGTGGGGTCTGGCCGGCAACGCCGCCTTCATCGTGGCGCCGCGGCAGCGGACCCGTCACATGGATCTCGGTGGGCGCTCGTTCCTCCACGACTATGACTGGCGGCTCGACACCGATCTGTCCGTGCTCACGCTGATCATGACGGCGCCGATGGTGGTCACCAACTGGATCAACATGCAGTACCACGCATCCACCGTCGACAACCGCCGTTACGGCAGCGGCAACAAGGTGCTGCACAACGTGGTCGGTGGCCGCATCGGCGTGTTCGAGGGCAACGGCGGCGACCTGCGCATCGGGTTGCCGATGCAGTCACTGCACGACGGGACCACCCTGCGTCATCCGCCACTGCGGCTGTCGGTGTTCATCGAGGCGCCACGCGCCGGCATCGACACGGTGATCAGCGCACACGCAGTCGTGCACGACCTGGTCGCCAACGGGTGGCTGCACATGTTGCGCATCGAGCCGACGACCGGCGCAGTGGAGCGTTGGACCGGCGACGGTTGGGTCACCGCCTGACACGTTGGAGACCGCTCGGCGGTGAAGGCCAGCACCCCCTGGTTCACCTCTTTCGGACGCGGTGACGGCGACGAACCGCGCGTCCGAAAGAGGTGGTCCAACGCCTTGATGTGCCGGGGGCGGGTACCTCGTGCTCAGGTGCCGCAGAACGTCCGGTGAGTCGCGGCGAATGCGTCGTGCGCCGGCCCGGCGAACTCATCCCAGTCGGAACCGTCGTCGAACGGATGCGTCACCACATCAAGCAACTCTTCGAACGGCTCCAGGTCACCGGCCGTTGCGGCAGCGAGCACACGCTCGACGTGCTGGTTGCGCGGGATGTAGCGCGGGTTCACGGCATCCATCTCGTCTGCAACCACCTCCCGGTCGCGCCCTTCGACGGCCACCCGCGCCAGCCACCGCGCCAGCCACGTTGCGCCGCCACCGGCGGCGAAGCCGAGCGGACCGATCTCGCCACGCAGCACGCTCGCCAGCTCGCGGTAGCTGCCCGTGTAGTCCGCCCGGGCCTCCCACAACACGGCCAACAGGTCGTCGAACAACTGATGGTCGCCGCCCACTGTCGTCGCCAGGCCGAGCTTGGCGAGCATGCCCCGCTCCCACTGCGCGCGGAAGCGCTCGGTTAAGCGCTGCAGTTCGGCCATCGCGAGCTCGACCGCGACGTCGGGCTCGTCAGCCATCAGGGGCAGCAGCGCCTCGGCAAGGCGAGCGAGGTTCCACTGCGCGATCCCTGGCTGCTTGCCGAACGCATAGCGACCACTGTGATCGATCGAGCTGAACACCGTGCCCGGGTCGTAGCGGTCCATGAACGCGCACGGCCCGTAGTCGATGCCCTCGCCGGAGATCGTCATGTTGTCGGTATTCATCACCCCGTGGATGAACCCGAGCAGCATCCACTGCGCCACCAGCTCCGCCTGCACCTCGATCACCGATGCGAGCAACGCGACGTACGGCTGCTCCGCCGCGGCCGCAGCGGGATGGTGACGTTGGATCGCATGGTCGGCGAGGCGACGCACCAGGCCGTCCGCGGGTAGCCGCGCCGCATACTCAAACATGCCGACGCGAAGGTGGCTCGCCGCGACCCGGGTGAGCACCGCCCCAGGCACCGGGCCCGTGTCGCGCATGATGTGCTCGCCGGTCGCCGCAACCGCGAGCGACCGGGTGGTGGGCACACCCAACGCGTGCATTGCTTCGGAGATCAGGTACTCGCGCAGCATCGGCCCGAGCGCTGCTTTGCCGTCGCCGCCGCGTGCGAACGGCGTGCGACCGGAGCCTTTCAGGTGCACGTCGAGCCTGCGACCATCGGCCGCGGTGAGCTCGCCCAGCAGCAACGCGCGGCCATCGCCCAGGCGCGGGGAGTAGTTGCCGAACTGGTGGCCGGCATACCCCATCGCCACCGGCACGGCGCCCGCCGGCACTGCATTGCCGGCGAGCACGGCGATGCCCTTGCCCGAGCGTAGGCCGGGTTGCGACAGGTTGAGCTCGAACGCCAGGCCCTCGTTCAACACCACCAGCGAAGGCGCAGGAACCGTCGCCGGCTGCCATTCCACGGCCAGCTCGGGCAGGTCGCGGGCGAACCAGTGGTCCAGCCCTGGCATCACGTCGGTCATGTCACTCATCTGCCGGTCTGTCTAGTACAAACACCAGCAGGACCTGACGCCAAGGGCCGGGCCGTTCGTACGAGTCTCGCCACGACAGGGCCGCATGCGAAACTCACGGCCCCTCCTCCGAAAGGTTCTTTCAATGCCCGAAGCCTGGATCATCGATGCCTGCCGAACGCCGCGTGGCATCGGCAAGGTCGGCAAGGGCGCGCTGGCCGCGATGCACCCGCAGCGGGTGGGCGCCAGTGTGCTGAAGGCCATCGCCGAGCGCAACGAGCTGGACACCTCCACCGTCGACGACATCATCTGGAGCACCAGCAACCAGAGCAACACGCAGAGCGGCGACCTCGGCCGCATGGCCGCGCTCGATGCTGGCTACGACCCGAAGGCCAGCGGTCTGACACTCGACCGTTTCTGCGGCGGCGGCATCACCTCGTCGAACCTGGCGGCGGGCATGATCATGTCGGGCCTAGAGGATGTGATCGTCGCCGGTGGCACGGATCTGATGTCCACCTACGGCCCGAACCGCCACCCCGACGCCTCACCCCTGCTCGATTCGGGCAACTTGCACCTGCGCGCCATCCACCCCCAGCCGCACCAGGGCGTGTGCGCCGACGTGATCGCCACGCTGGAGAACATCCCGCGCCGCGCGCTCGACGAGCTGGCCCTGGCCTCGCAGCAGCGTGCCGCGCGCGCAATCGCCGAGGGTCGCTTCGACCGCAGCCTGATCAAGGTCGTCGCCGATGACGGCAGCATCATCCTCGATCGCGAAGAGTTCCCCCGCCCGCAGACCACGATCGAGAGCCTGGAGGCGCTCGCTCCGTCGTTCGCCGGAATGTACGCCTACCCGCTCGATGCCGAGGGCACCTCGTTCAAGGGTCTCGTGCAGCAGAAGTTTCCCGACCTGGAAGTGATCCACGTGCACCACGCCGGCAACAGCTCGGGCGTGGTCGACGGTGCCGCCGCCGTGCTGTGGGCCAGCCCCGAGGCCGCCGCGGCCCGCGGTTGGAAGCCCCGTGCCCGCCTGGTCGCGATGTCGAACGTCGGCGACGACCCGACCCTGATGCTCAACGCACCGGTGCCCGCTGCCCGCAAGGCACTCGCCAAGGCCGGCCTCACCGCCGACGACATCGACATCTGGGAGATCAACGAAGCGTTCGCCGTCGTCGCCGAGAAGTTCATCCGGGATCTCGATCTCGACCGCGAGAAGGTCAACGTCAACGGCGGCGCGATGGCCCTCGGTCACCCGATCGGCGCCACTGGCGCGATGCTGATCGGCACCGCACTCGACGAACTGGAACGCACCGGCGGCCGCTACGGCCTGATAACGATGTGCGCCGCCGGCGGCATGGCCCCGGCGATCATCATCGAGCGCATCTGACGGACGCGAGGCCCTCGCGATGGAGTTCACCCGGTCCGCCGATCATGACGCCATTCGCGAGGGCGTTCGCCGCGTCTGCGCCGACTTCCCCGACGAGTACTGGGCCGCGCAGGACGAGGCCCACGAGTTTCCCTGGGCGTTCTACGACGCCCTCGCCGCCGGCGGTTGGGTCGGTATCGCGATCCCCGAGGAGTTCGGCGGCGGCGGGCAAGGCATCGCCGAAGCGTCGGTGATGCTCGAGGAGATCGCCGCATCCGGCGCGGCGATGAACGGCTGCTCAGCCGTCCACCTCTCCATCTTCGGGATGGAGCCGGTGCGTCGTCACGGCTCACCCGCGTTGGTGGCAGAGCTGCTGCCGCGCATCGCGTCGGGCGACTTGCACGTCGCGTTCGGCGTGACGGAACCCGACGCCGGAACCGACACGATGTCAATCCGCACCCGTGCCGTCCGCGACGGCGACGAGTACGTGGTGCACGGCGCCAAGGTGTGGACGACGAAAGCGCCGCTGTGCGAGATGTGCCTGCTGCTGGTGCGCACCACCCCTCGCGAGGAGTGTGCGAAGCCGACCGACGGGATGACGTTGCTGCTGGTGGATCTGCAGCGACCAGAGGTCGACATCCGCCCGATCCCGAAGCTCGGCCGCAACGCCGTGGTCTCGTGCGAGGTGCGCTACGACGGGCTGCGGGTGCCGGTCAGCCGTCGCATCGGCGAGGAGGGGCAGGGCTTCAGGTACCTGCTCGACGGGCTCAACCCGGAACGCATCCTGATCGCCGCCGAGGCACTCGGCATCGGCAGGGCCGCGATGCGCGCGGCGGTCGCATACGCGAAGGAGCGGGTCGTGTTCGGTCGCCCGATCGGGCAGAACCAGGGCATCGCCTTCCCGCTCGCCGAGGCGCACATGCAGCTCCACGCCGCCGAGCTGGCCGTGCGCGAAGCGGCCTGGTTGTTCGACCAGGGCCTGCCCTGCGGCGAGGCCGCGAACACCGCCAAGTACCTCGCCGCCGAGGCTGCGTTCTTCGCGTGCGACCGGGCGATGCAGACGATGGGCGGCATGGGCTACGCACGCGAGTACCACGTGGAGCGCTACTGGCGCGAGGCCCGCCTGATGAAGATCGCACCCGTCTCCCAGGAGATGGTCTGCAACTTCATCAGCACCAACGTGCTGGGCCTGCCCAAGTCCTACTGAGGGCGTGGGTCGACAGCTGTGGAGATGCGCGCGACGCGGTGCTACCTAGGTCGGTAGACGTCGGATCGATGCTCGATTCGAAGGACGGTGACGGTTGCTGCGTCGTCGTCGATCTCGCACACCGGCCCGACCATGAACTCCACGACTGCGGCGGCGACACGTTCAGGAAGGCGAGCAAGTTGTCGTTCCGCGGACGCTGCCACGCGCAGCGCCCAATGGGGAGCGTTCACTGGTGCAAGTACTTGGCTCGGATCTCGTCGGCCGCAACGGTGTTGCCTGCCACGACGTCGCGGCGGGCTTGCTCGATGTCGGCCATGGCCACAGGATCCGAGAGCAGCTCGAGCGTGTCCTCGAGGGCTGCGAGGTCGTCGGCGCTCGATGTCAGCGTCAAACCACACGCACCTCAGGGCCGTCTGGAAGTTGATGTTGCGCATGGCTGCACTCTCAACGCGGTCGATCACCACGTCCGAACCGCCGTAGCACACCAAGTCTCGATCGGGCCTGCGCCGAGGTGGGCGAGCGCCGCGTCGTCCGGCGCTGCGTCAGCGAGGAGAATCAGTACTTCGATCGCATCTTCTGGTCTGAGACGAACGCATTCCTCGACCTCCTCCCACGCCCAGTAGGTCTCACACGCTTTCGGACGGTCGGGGCGCTCAGCCGACAACGACAACTTGTAGTTCTCTCAGTAGGCGGCAGCAAGTTCGGCCAGGTCGTGCACCATCGCACAATCTCGGAAGTGTCGGCGGATGTCCTGCGGGCAGGGCGACAGTTCTGCGCTACGTCATCACGCGTCCGCGGCACGGTCAGAAGACCAGGACGTCGACTGCGCAGTGGATGCCGGGCGCTCGGGCAAGTCGAGCGTCAGCCGTTACGAGTGGGCACGAGAGGCCCTCGGCAAGCGCAACGTAGGTGGCGTCGTATGGGGTCACGTTCGACCGAAGTTCGTAGGCCCGGATCATCAACGGTCCGGTCGGAAATCGGGCGATTGGAAGTGAAAGCAAGTCACCGACTGCCGATCGGAATCGTCGCGCCGTGAGGTCTCCAGCGCGCCAGCGCCTGCGGAGCACGGAGACGGTCTCGACATCAACGAGGTCCGGAGCGGACCACTGCGAGGCGGCAGCGATCCGGGTGCGTGCGGCGCGTCCGGCTTGCCCGTCGTCGCTGACCACATTGGCGAGCACCGACGCGTCGATCACGATCAACGGTCGCCGCGCTCCTCGTCGAGATCCGCGACAGCTCGTTCAAGGCCGACGCGCCCACCGTGCCTGCGAGAGATGCGTGCGAGCACGTCGTCCATCGTGGGCATCGATGCCAATCGTGTGAGTTCAGTGGCCAGGTACTGCTGAAGGGACTGCCCTGCCGACTCGGCGCGGCGCTGCAGGCTCGCATGCACATCGTCGGGCAGATCGCGTACTAGTACGTTCGGCATGCTTGCATTCTGCTATCACATTGTTCGAAAGTCAACTCATGGCTCGGCAACAGATCGGCAGATCCCATTCTCACTGGCAGGTATGAGCTACCTCGACGCGTCCGCGGACGCGTGACCGACCTCACCGGTAACTCCGTGACACCCCTTCATTAGGCTGATCGCGCTAGCGCGATCGAGAACACACTGTTGGTCCGATTGACCCAAGTTCGACTCCTGGAGGCGACAGAAATGCGTGGGGTCGCTCACGCGTCCGCGGACGCGTGGCGTTCCTCTCTCGTCCGCCCGTTCCGGCAGAACGCTTACCGGTA
>JAYSPV010000011.1:0-16257 GCA_043721915.1 Ilumatobacteraceae bacterium
GTTCGGCGACACCTCATTGAATGCGCCGGTGTCGCCGATGTTCAAGATGATCGGTCAGATGGTCACCGGCGGCCAGATGGACCCCGCCGAAGTGGTGCAGCGGATGGTCGAGCTCACCGAAGCCGAGACCACGACCGAGAACAACTTCGTCCCGCCCGACATCGCCGCCCAGCTCACCCGACGGCTCGAGGGCTGACCGGCGTCCGGCGTCCGGCGTCGGGTTCATCGAAGGGCGTCGAGCCGTTCGCCGTACTCCTCGGCTGTCAGCTCGCCTTTGGCGAACCGCTCAGCGAGGATTCCTCGGGCCTGCTCGTGTGGCTCGACAGGCTGAGATGGCCCAGGCCCGGCCGATCCGGTACGGGAGCGGACCAGCCAGACGATGAGCACGACGAACAGTGCCATCATCAACACACCCCCGAGCCACATCCCTCCACCCCAGCCGTTCATATGGTCCCAATCATTCCGTTGTGGACTCAGCGCGTTCATCTCGGGTTCCTCGATCCTTGAACAGCGTGCTACGGCATCGCGGCGCGACACGTGTGCCCTGTTCATCCATGCTGAAGGTCCGTACCCGCTTCCGCTCTGTCTCAACCCCTCGACAGCGCTTCGGCTCACCCCTGGACCGGCCGAGTTCGTACACGAATGTCACCCGCGCAGCGGTGCTGAACGTCTGTCGACTTGAGGACGCGCCCACGGAGGTCGGGATGAAGGATCGAACGGTTGTCAGTGATCGCATCTGGGTGGCGGACATGGAACCGAGCACGCGCTATCCGCTCTACACGCGCGGCAACACCGGCGAGGTGTTTCCGCATGTGCTGTCGGCACTCGGCGGCACGCTCATGGGCGACGACGTCGGGCGGGCCCAAATGGAAGTGTTCCGCGAGATCGGGTTCGTGACCCCGCGCGACATCGACGGCGTCAGGCTGGGGACCGGCGTGTTCGGCGGTTACCTGTACGGCAGCGGCTCACTCGCTCGGATCATGGGCGTGCGTACTCCTGGCATGAACGCCTCGACCAGCGACGAGCAGGTCTTCGGCAAGGTCGACGGACTGCCTCCGTATCGCCGAGCGAAGGGTGACCGCAACTTGTTGGCGACCGCGCGCGTGACCAAGTTCCTCATGAAGATCCTCCGCGATCCTGATCTGACGTCGCTCGACGTGGCACGGGCCGACGCACAGGCGTGGTTGGTCTCGATGCCCGACCCCGCGATCGCCACCGACGACGACCTGCTCGCCTTCGTGGCCGAGTATCCCAACCGCCTCGCCGAGAGCATGAAGCGGCTGCTGCACTTCAGCATGATCGCTGCCGGGCCGCGAGCCGTGCTCGACAAGTTGGTCGAGCTGCCCGGTCTTCCGGTGGGACTCGCCAATCGGCTGGTGAGCGGCATCGATGACGTGGACTCGGCTCGAATCGCCCAGGAGCAGTGGGCGCTGGGACGCATCGTTGCCGGCGATGCCTCGCTCACAGCTCTCTTCGACGACGGTCTTGACACGGTGAGCGACCGTCTCGACGCGACTGCGCTCGACGCGCCGCTGCGGCGATTCCTCGCCAGGTTCGGCCATCGCGGCAACGACGAGTACGAACTGGCCGCTCCGGCATGGGCAATGGATCATCGCCCGGTTCTCGCGGCGATCGACCGGCTTCGCCACGTCCCTGACGACCGGGCACCCGACATGGCCATGGCTCGCCTGGCCGCCGATCGTGCGGCCGCCGAGATCGAGACGGCGAGGATCTTGCGGTGGCCGCGACGCTCCCTGGCACTTCGCTCCGCTGCCGTGTCACGGGCCGGATCGATCGGCCGTGAACGCGCGAAGGACATCTTGGTGCTCGAGAACCTGGGCGTCCGCCGCGCGCTGCATGAACTGGTCCGGCGGGCCGGCGAGCTCGGCGGGCCCACCGACCCCCGGCTCGCCTTCTGCGTCACAATCGACGAGCTCCCCCGCTACATGGCCGAGCCCGCCTCGTTCGCGGAGGTCATCGCCGAACGAGCCGCACTGGAGCGCTACCTGAACGACCGCGAACCACCGATGTGGTTCGAGGGCCGCATTCCCGACCCGGCCACCTGGCCGTTGCGGCGCCCGCCGGACACGGCCCGCTCAGCGCTCCCGGCGGGAACTCAGTTGAGCGGCATTGCCGTCAGTGGCGGAGTCGCGGCCGGACCGGCCAGGGTCATCACCGATCCGGGCGACCCACGAGGTCTGGAGGCCGGCGAGATCCTCGTCTGCGCGATCACCGACCCAAGCTGGACACCGCTCTTCCTCGTTGCCGCGGCCGTCGTCTGCGATACCGGCGCGATGCAGAGCCACGCCTCCATCGTTGCCCGCGAGCTCGGGATCCCTGCCGTCATGAGCGTCACCAACATCACAGACCTCGTCGATGGCACCTGGCTCGAAGTCGACGGAAACACCGGCACGATCCGAATCCTCTGACCCCGCCCGGTGAGTCGGGTGTGCCGCTGGCACTGCGGGTGAGACAATCGCCGACGAGGGCACGCGTCAGGCGAACAATGCCTCGCAGCCGGTTCCGGCCAACAGAGAATCGACGGCGCGACGGTCGTCGCTGCTCAGCGCCGCGTGCTGTTCGCGCAGCCAGCCGAGGCACTTGCGCTGATAGACGAAGGGGCCTTGGCGGTACTCGTGCCCATCGATGGTGCACACGACTTCATCGGCTCCATCATCGAGGGCCTGCGCATTCGCGAGCATGAACGGCGCGTAGGTCCGTCCGATCTCCGCGAGCAGCTCACCCAGGACATCCAACGAGTCGCGGTCGCGCCAGCCCGTGTCCCCGTCCACGTTCCACCAGGAAAGGTCGTCGGTCCGCTCGACCCAGTTGACGACCCGTGGGGCACGCGAGACAGCGATGCGAGCGGACTCCGGGTCCCAGCCGACGAGCTGGCGCAGCTGGCCGAAGAGGCCGAAGTCGCCCCGCACGGGCCGGGCCCCGGCAAGGAACAGCTCGGTCGCGAAATGGTGCTGCAGGAGATCCAGCAGCCGCTCGTAGGACTGCTCGATCACCGGCCGGTTCTGCTCCGTCGAGCCGACCAGCGCGCGCCGTCCGATCTGCCGCTTGGTGATGAAGCGCTGGGCCTTCCCCCACTGGTCCGGCGACATCTGCTGGTTCTGATCGAGGGGCAGCAACGAGCCGGCCTTCGCGATCGCGTCGTCGTAGTACCAGCGGTAGTGATACATCTGCTTGGTCACCCACTCGTCGCCGTAATCCTCCAGTAGGTAGTCGATGAAGGCGACCACCGGATCAACGGGCACCAGGCTGCGCTCACTGAACATCCCCTCCAGCCGGGCGATCAACGGGTTCGAGTCCACCATCGATTCGGTGTAGTTGCCGTCGGCATCCGGAAACGCGATCACGGGAATCAGCGCGACCGGTGCGGGTGGCATGTCGTCCCACTGCGACCCGCGCAGCACCCAGGTGAAGGGAATCCGGCGGTACCGCAGCACAGCGCGCATCTTCAACGAGTACGGCGACCCGTAAGCGCCGCCGAGCTTCAACGGGTGGACAGCATCGAGGTGCACGGCAGTTCCTCCGGTGTGTAGGTCGACGCGCGGGCGCACTGTGTGGGTGCGGCCCAGGGCCGCAGCATCGCCATTCTGTACCGCTCGCTCGGCCGACGAACGAGGCGGCACCTCCACGCTGCCGCAGATGAATCCAGGGGTATGGTGCCAGTGAGTTCTTGTCGCTCTGGCCCCCGGCGACGTGTCGGTCTCGAACGTCCAACAGTGAGGAGCGCATCATGTCCGATTCCCAAGACGCCCAGTCGGGTGCCGAGCAGTTCGACGAAGAGGTCACCGGGCTCGACGACCCCGTCACCAGCGACGAAGCGCACATCGACCACTACCCCACCGATCACCTCGAAGGTGTCCCGTTCGCAGACGCGGATGTCACCGACGAGTCGTTCGCGGACCGGCTCGCCCAAGAGGAACCCGAACAGACTGCGTGAACACTGGCGTGCGACCGTGGCGCAGCACGACACGCTCGCACTGAGACCCCAGAGGACGCAGACGTCCAGAGCAGCACTCCACTTCGTCGGCTCACCGCCGGCATCGGACTGACATGACAAACTTGCGCATGCCCAGTCTCGAGGTCGCCACTGCTGTCAGCTGGACGCCATTCGTGTTCGGCAGCATCGCCGGCACCGGGCCGCGGACCTTGGTCTGAGTCGGCGCCATGTCCCGCCGCGTGCGCTGGTCCCTCACGGGGTTGTTCGTCATCGCGTTGGGTGTGGTTGTGGCCCACCAACTGCACCTCTTCGCCGGCAGCGAGTCGACTCCCGTGCCTCTGGCCGAGGTCGAGCAGCGCTACAACGCCCTCACGTCGACGACCATCGCCGACCCCGACCCCGAGACCGAGACCGACCCCGACCCCGACCCCGGCACCGACACCGACGGGCCGACAACCACCACCGCGAACGAACTGGCCGTTCCCGGTGTGTACATGTACGCGACGACCGGCCGCGACAGCGTTGATGCGTTGACCGGCGCCCACCACGACTACCCGGCAACCACGACGATCACGGTGATCCCGACGGCGTGCGGCATACAGCAGCGGTGGGACGTACTGGAGGAACGTTGGGAGGAGTGGCAGCGCTGCATCGACAGCGACGGCGTCAGCGAGCCGGGCCGCACGAACTACGACGAGTTCTTCGGGCAGTCACAGACCGACACCTGGGTGTGCACGGGCGCCCCACGCCCGCTCGCCGCGGCTGCAGGTACGACCTGGTCGAAGACGTGCGTCAACGGCTCAGCGATCGACACCTACGACGGTGTCGTCATCGGCACCGAACCCCAAGTGGTCGGCACGACGACGGTCGACACGCTGCACGTGCGTGTCACCATCACCGACGACGTGTCGCCCGACCTGCAGGTCATCGACACGTGGTACCTGGCCGGCACCGATCTCGTCGTCGTGCAGACATCAACCGCGGCGACCACCAACGACTCACCCGTCGGCACGGTGAACTACGACGAGACCTACGGGATTCGTCTCAGCTCGCTGACACCGCTGGGCTGACGCCTCCGCTGAACGTGGTCTCGGTTCGAGCGCCTCGGCTCACGACACAGGATTCTGTTCGCTTGCCAACTGCAAGACTCTTGCTGTGTATCGGTTCAACGACGTGGAGATCGATCCGGCGTCCCGCGAGATCCGACGCGCCGGCGTTGCAGTGCATCTCGAACCGCAGGCGTTCGATCTCCTCGTGCTCCTCATCGAGCACCGGGATCGAGTGCTGACGAAGAGCGACCTGCTCGATGGCGTGTGGGGGCACCGCTTCCTCTCCGAAGCGAACCTGACGACCCGCATGAAAGAAGCGCGGCGGGCGGTCGGCGACGACGGCGCTTCACAGCACACCATTCACAACGTCCGCGGCCACGGCTACCGCTTCATCGCGACACTTACCGCCGACGGTCCGGACCAGCGTGCCGTTCCCGTCGGGCTCATCGGGCGCGATGACGACTACGCGAGGGCAGTGGCAGCGCTTCGTGCACGACCTCTCGTGACGCTGTTGGGGCCGGGCGGCGCCGGGAAGACTGCGCTCGCTCGGGCGATCCTCAGCGACGCGCAGGTCGGTGGCGTCGACGGTGGCCACTTCGTCGACTTGAGCGCTCTGGAACCCGGCGCCGATGTCCTCCCGGCGGTCGCCCTTGCGCTCTCCGTCTCGCTGGAGGCGGCACGGCCAACGACCGCTGTTTCGGCCATCGCCCGGCTCGACGCACTGGTCGTGCTCGACAACTGCGAGCACGTCGTCGACAGTGTTGCCGACCTGATCGATCGGCTGTTGTCGGTGCCGGATCGTGTTGTCCGGATCCTCGCCACGAGTCGCTCGCGGCTCGGCCTCGGAGGCGAGTGGATCCACGACGTCGCTCCGCTCGACCCGGCCGCGGCCCTCGACCTGTTCGCCCAACGAGCAAGCGCCGCACGACGAGATTGGGACCTCGACCGCATCGACCGCGAAGGGCTCGACGTGATGTTGGCCAAGCTCGATCGACTTCCGTTGACGATCGAAATGGCGGCCGCTCGCCTGGGCTCGATGACCTTCGACGATATCGTCGACTCGCTCGACGCCGGTGCGCCGGTCCTGCAGGTGTCGCACCGTTCGAGCGGGCACCGCCACCGGAACCTGGACTCGCTGGTGAACTGGTCGGTCGGTCTCCTGCAGGTCGACCAACGGCAGGTGTTCGAGGACTGTTGCGTGTTCGCCGGCGCCGTCACGGTCGACGACGCTGCGATCGTGCTCGGCACAGGGTCCACCACCATGGTAAAGCTCGCCGATCTCGCGGAACGCTCGCTGCTGGCGGCGGATCTGTCCTCTGCCTCGGCCCGCTACCGGATGCTGCAGACGATTCGATCGCCATTGACCGCCGCGTTCGAAGCCTCGGGCCGTGCGGACGTCGTGCGCGCCCGGCATGCACGCCACTTCACCTCGGTTGCCGCCGACGCCGACCATCGGATCCGGCGCACTGACGAGGAAGCGGGCCGTCATCGTCTCAAGGGCATTGTGCCCGAACTGCGCGCTGCACAGCGTTGGGCCCAGACGAACGATCCAGAGATTGCCGATGCGCTGTGCACGTCGCTGCACCTCTTCACCTACTCGTCGTTCTGGAACGAGCCTGAGGAGTGGGCGCGTGCACTGCTCGCGGGCGATCCGACTGTAGCGGCGCCAGGAGCGCACTTGCTGGTGGCCGGCGCTGAGGCGAACCGGGGCGAACTCGACCAGGCGATGGTGCACGCCCGAACGGCGTTGGCGTCACCGGATCGACGTGCTCAGGCCACGGCGTGGGAGATCATCGCCGACGTGGCGATCTACTCGGGCGACTACGCGGGGACGGTCAGCGCGACCGGCGAACTTCGCGAGCTCGGGGCCGCACTCGACGATCCGCATCTCGCCGCGATCGGCGTCGTCGACCACGCCCTGGCCGAGACCTATCTCGGCGACCCACGTGTCGGTCTCGAGCTCATCGATCGCTTCGATGCGAACCGGTGCTCACCCTCCGATCGGGGGTGGCTGAGCTACACCCGAGGCGAGTTGCTGAGCGCGCTCAAAGATGCAGCGGCCACCGATGCCTTCGTGTCCGCGATCGATGTGGCGGCCACCGTGGGCAACTACTTCGTCGCATCCGTGGCGAGGATGTCGCTGGCGACCGAACTGTCACGCGCCGGCGAGCGAGACCAGGCACTCGACACGTACGCCGACTGTCTGCACGGGTACCTTCGCCATGGGAATCTGGTTCACGCATTGACGGCGCTCCGCGAGATCGTGGAGCCGCTGGGTGACAGCGGTGACATCATGAACGCAATCCAGTTGGCGGCCGCGACCTCCGACGATCGTGAGCGAGTCAGCTACGGAGCGCAAGCCGAACGTCTGCCAGCGATCATCGAGCACCTCCGCGAATCGGTCGACGACGACCGCTTCGATGAGTGGTGGGCGGCCGGAGCCGGCTTGGGACTCTACGACGCGGTCCGGCTCGCCGCCGCCGCCCTCGACCGTCGCGCCCGGGGAGCGGACTGATCCTCAGACAACCCTCAGGGAATCCACAAGCAGCCGCCGCGCCGGTGGCGTCTCATAGGAACATGACCATGACCACACGCACCCCTTGGCCCGCGAAGGGCACCACCGTCATCACCGATGCCGGCCTCGAGACCTGGCTGCTGTTCCAGCGCGGCGTCGATCTCCCGGCATTCGCCGCGTACCCCTTGGCTGCGACGACGGCCGGTCGCGCCTTGCTCACGGAGTATCTGCAGCACTACGCGGCCATCGCCTCGTCGATTGGCGCTGCGGCGGTGCTGGACGCGGCCACGTGGCGAGCGAACCCCGACTGGGCAGGAGTGGTCGGCCACGACCTCGACGCGCTCGGTTCCCACATCGACGCATGCGTCCAGGTGGTCGCCGACGTGCGCACCACCTGGACGGGCAGCCAGCCATTCCTGATCAACGGCCCGGTTGGACCCCGCGGCGACGGGTACCGCGTCGAGGACTCGATGACGCCCGCGACCGCCGCCGACTACCACGGGTTCCAGGTCCGCCGGATGGCCGACGCCGGCGTCGACGTCGTCACCGCACTCACCATGGGATACGTGGGAGAAGCCGCGGGGGTCGCGCTCGCCGCCCGAGCTGCCGGCGTGCCTTGCGTCGTGTCGTTCACGCTCGAGACCGATGGGCGCCTGCCGACCGGCATGCCCCTCGGCGAAGCGATCGAGGCCACCGACGCCGCGACCGACAGCTGCCCGCTGCACTACATGATCAACTGCGCGCACCCGACGCACTTCGACCATGTGCTCGACCCGACGGCACCGTGGGCACAGCGGATCGGTGGCATCCGGGCCAATGCATCCGCGCTCAGCCATGCCGAGCTCGACGAGATGGTCGTACTCGACGAGGGTGACCCCGACGACCTGGCGCGCCGCTACGTGGCGCTGCGCGACCAGCTGCCGAACCTCCACGCCGTCGGCGGCTGCTGCGGCACCGACCACCGCCACGTCGCCGCCATCGCAACAGCCTGGCAACGCTGAGGGCGGCCACCGTCCGGGCGGAGCAGGCCGACGTCCGCGACACCAACCACTGCCGCCCGCGACTGCAGCAAGAGTTCGACCGAGCCCGCTTGCCCTGACACCCTCCTCGATGACGCGGGCTCGACACAGGTCGCTCAAACCCAGGCTGCGGTGTGCCACTCCTCCGGTGGAAAGGAGCGGAACAGCTTCTCGCGCTCAAAGGCTTGCAGATCCAGTCGATCGATCGCGTCGACGAGATCGCGGTAGCGCCGATAGCGACCACCGAAGTTCGGCGGGCACGTGTCGTCGGGGCGGAACTGGTAGGCGTACGCGTGGCCGCCTTCGTCGAGGTTCAGGTATCGCCGCGTGTCGATGTGTTTGTACAGATGGATGGTCAGACGCTGCCGCACACCGTGCAGTGCTGCCAGGTACATGAACTCACCCAGGTGAAACTGGGGCAGCTCGGGTGACTGGCGTACCAGCCGAGCAACACCCTCGAGTGGCTTCCAATCCGGCCCGCTCTTGAGGTCGAGGGTCGTGAGGAACGAGTTCTCCGTCAAAAGCTGTCGCCGATCCGGCATGTCGCCTCCATTGCGTCGTGTGAGAACGAGCGGGAACCCCTTGGTCAGGGGTTCCACTTGGAAGCGTCTGCTTCAATCAACTGCCACGGCGAACCTACCGACCGCTCGCACCGTTCCCACCTTGCCCCCGAAGGCGTCCGACGGCCGAACGTCCTGAGCCGAACCGCTCGTGAGCCTTCTTGAAGACGGGTGCAGCGGCGGAAACTCGGCGGATCACGCGGGAAGAAGGCCGAGTCGTGCTGCGGCCTCCTTCTCGAGACGACGCGACGTCGGCGTCGATACCTGGCGCACACTCACCAGCGCAGCCTCCTACGGGATGTCGTCACCGAACTCGACCAGGCGCCACCCTGCCTCCTCGTGCGAGAGGTCGCGGACCTGTCGAGCATTGAGACCGCGGAGGCCTTCGAGCACCTTCGCGATCGTGGCCAACTCGTCGGCGGAGAACACGCTGAGGTCCGCCTCGCGCAACGGCACCAGCCGGTGCTGTTGGTAGCCGAGAAACTCCTCCGCCACCAGCGACACCTCGCCGTTGGCGATGAGGGTGTCGCTCACCGGCTTGAGCCGTCGCGCAGCGGGGCCGTGCTCCAGCTTCTGGTAGGTGGCCCCGCGATCGGGCGGCCCGTGCGGCGCACGTGTGCGAACTCGGCGAAGAACAGCACATTGTTCAGCTTCGTTGCGCCGCCTGCCGAATCGCTCTGCAAACAGGACGCGATGTGGAGCACCAGCTCCGTGAACTTGCGTTCGTCGTAGGTCGTCTTCATGGCGTCATCCTGCAGAAACGGCGCGACACGAATGTACCCCGCCTGCCGCCGGCGAATCGTCGACCAGCGAGGCACGGCCCACTGACGGACCGAGTTGCTGCGACACATGCGGTGTACGCCGCAGGTGGACGTCGGTCAGTCGATGACTTCGTTGGAGTCAGTGTCGTTCTGCCGCGGCACCGGTACCAGCACTTGTCACCATGCCGAGATCGAGCTGCACCCACACGTGATTGGCCTTGCGACGCGTGACCCGCGCCCGGCAGGGCGGCTCATCGTCGTCTCCCACGAACACCCAGTCGCCGGGTTGAGGGTCGAACGACGGGTCCGACGCGCGGGGCCCGTGACTGATCCAGGTCTCGACGACCAGATCAGCACCGACGCTGGTCGCGTCGTACCAAAGGTCGTAGACGGGCTCGTTCACGTCGTCAGCCTAAATCAACGCCGACCCGAGGTACTGCCGCCGGTCCGCGCCAGCCGGACCGGCCGCGTTCAGTCGAAGCTGTAGCGCAGCTGGTCGCCGGTTTCGTCCACTGCGGCTTCGCCGGTGAGGCGTAGGTGTTCGAGGTGGGCATAGGTTTCGCTCTCGGCCATCGAGCCCCACGAGCGTTCTTGGAACAGCACCTGCATGAACTCATGCACGGTGCCGCGACCGATCTCGCCGCTGGCGGTGCGCAGCTTGTCGAGGCGCTCGTGGTGGTGGCGCTTGATCGCCTCGGCCCGGCCCGACAGGTCGGCGAACTCAAGTCCGTGCGCGGGCAGCACCAGCTTCACGTCATCGAAGGTCTTCATCAGATCGAGGCTGTCGAAGAAGTCCTTCAGCGGATCGATCGTGGTGCCCAGCCCGGAGATGTGCGGCGTGATCGTGGGCAGCACATGATCGCCGCTGATCATCACGCCCGCGGCTGGGTCGTAGAGGCAGAGGTGATCGATGGTGTGCCCAGGAGTGTGGACCGCCACCCACTCGCGGCCGCCCAGCTGCAGCACCTGGGCATCCTCCACCCGGCGTGTGGGGGTGGGAGTGGCGACGAAGCGACCCGCCGCCTTGCGCATCGCCCAGTAGCGCAGCCGGCGAGCGCGCGGCATCGAGTACGGATCGCCGCCCCACGGGGTGTGCTTGGCGAACGGGCCGCGACGCATGTCCACGCCCTGCAGCGACTCGAGCTGCGCCTTCACCGGCCGCTCGATGATCTCCAGTTCGTCGGCGCTCTCCTGGTCCTCGGCGTCGGGGTCGAGGAAGGTGCGGAACGTCTGGTGCGTGATCACCTCGGCCCCGAAGCGCTTGCGGAACTGACCGGCCTGGCCGAAGTGATCCGGGTGCGAATGGGTGATAACCACCGAATGCACGCGCTCGATCGCGAAACCGCCGGCCTTCATGATCCGCTGCAGCTCGCGCCACGTCTTCGGGCCGGGCAACCCCGGGTCGACGAGCGTGATGCCGCGGGCGTCCTCCATCGCGTAGCAGTTCACATGCCCCAGGCCGGGCAGCGAGATGGGCAGCTGCAGCCGCAGGATCCCCGGCGCCACCTCCTCCACGCCGTCGCGCGGAGGCTGCCGCTCTTCGCGGACAGGCTTCGGCGCGGCATGGTCGTGGTCGGTCACCCCTGTAGTCGTAGCGGACCCACGCGCCGCAGCCGAAGTCGCACCGCCCCTCCCGTGCCGCAGAGCAGCGGGACATGGCAAAGTGACGGCATGAGCAATCCACTCCGCATCGGTCTCGTCGGCGCCGGCCCATGGGGGCACCTGTTCACCGGGCCGATGCTCGCCGAGTCTCCCGACTGTGTGTTCACCGGCGTGTGGGCACGCCGTCCCGATGCCGCGCAGGAGTTGGCGAGCACGCACAGCGTGGCAGCGTTCACCGACCTCGACGCCCTGTTCGACGCGTGTGACGCTGTGACGTTCAGCCTGCCCCCCGACGTGCAGGCCGAGTTCGCAGCGCGGGCAGCGCGAGCCGGCAAGGCCGTGTTGCTCGACAAGCCCGTCGGGCTCGATGGCCGCCAGGCGACCGAGCTGGCGGCCGCGATCGACGAGGCAGGCGTCGTGTCGCAGGTGATCTTCACCAATCGCTACTACGACTCGATGCGGGCGTTCCTCGCCGAGGCCCGGCAGTTCGACAGCTACGGCGGCCGAGCATCGTTCTTCGGGAACGGGTGCGTGCCCGGCACGTACTTCGCGACACCGTGGCGGTTGCGGCAGGGAGGCCTCCTCGACCTCGGCCCGCACGTGCTCGACGGCCTCGACGCGGCGCTCGGCCCGATCGTCGACATCTCGGCGCGGGGCGATGTGCACAAGATCGTGTTCCTCGAATGCGAGCACGAGAACGGTCGCATCAGCCAGGCAACGCTGTGCGCGACGAGCAACCAGGACGGTGGGTTGTGCGTCGAGGTGCACGGCCTCGAGGGCCGCCGACGCTTCGACGCGGGCGCGCTCGGCCCCGATGAGCTCCGTGCCGAGGTGCAGACGGCCAGCCGCCGCATCGTCGCGGAATTCGCGGAGTGCATCCGTACGGGGAGGTCACACGAACTCGACGTGCACCGCGGCCTCCACGTGCAACGGCTCATCGACAGCGCTGCCGCACAGCTCGCCGCCAACGGACCCCGCTGACAACGCCGCACTACGACCGCAACGGACGGATCGGCGAGGCGTGCGGCTCCTACTTGTAGGCGCCGAGGATCTCGGCTGCGGCGCGTTGTCCGGTTTCGACGGCGCCGTTGAGGTAACCCTGGAAGTCGACGGAGGTGTGTTCGCCGGCGAAGTGGCAGCGCCCGCTGCTCTCGCGCTCGACGCCGGCGAAGGCTTGGTACTGGCCGACCTTCCAATATGAGTACGAACCTCGCTGGTAGGGACTGCCGGGCCAGTAGTCGATGGTGGCGCGGCCGTTGAGTTTGCCGCTGATGCCCGGGAAGACCGGCTCGAGTTGCTGCGTGAACGTCGCTGCCCGCGATTGCGGCGTGCCGGTTCCGAAGCTGTCACCGATCAGTCCGCCGGTGTAGTCCACGAGGATGCCGGGCGTGCCCGGTTGGGCGCGGGTGACCTCCCAGGTGGCCTGGTAGCCGGTATCGGCGAAGGTGTCGCCGTTTCCGCCCAGCGTTCTCCAGTGACGGTCGACGAACTGCACGTTGAGCTTGGAGTTCGTGCCCATGCCCTGCTCGCGGATCGCCCGGACCTTGCGATCACCGAAACCCGCCCGAGTGAAGTCGAGTGTGCGCAGGACTGCGAAGGGCAGGGCGAGCACTACGCGATCGGCTGTCTGGACCGCCAATTTGCCGGCTCGCCGAAGCGTGAGGTCGTAGCCGCCATCGGCACGTTGGGCGATCTTCGTGAGGGCTGAGCCAGACACGATCTGGCCGCTGAGCTGTGTGGCCAGGCCGGTGGCGATCCGGTCGGTGCCGCCGCGCACGTGGTACTTCTCGTTCGACGGTCCGAACAGACGGAGTTGCCCTTGGCCGGAGTAACCGAGCAGGTACAGCAGGTTGAGCGAGCTCTGCTGCGAACATTCGGCCCCGTACTCGATGTTGTACGCCACGTCGAGCAACTGGCCGAGCCGTGACGACATGCCACCGGGAACGCTTTCGTTGATCCAGTCGATGATCGACATCGAGTCGAGTTGGCGGCCGCGTTCGGTGGACAGGTTGTACAACGTCGGATAGCTGGCAGCCTGCACGTCGCTCTTGATCTTCTGCCAGATCGACTTGACGTCGTTGGTCGCGTCGACGTAGGAGTATGGGGCGTTGTCGAACCAGAACTTCGGCTCGGTGCCGTTCTGTTCGGCAGCGAGCAGGTTGTCGAGCACCAGTCCCAACGACCTGCACAACTGGAGCGTCTGCGTGTGGCCTTGATCGATCAGTTCGCCGCCATGCTCGGAGATCTGCCCAGCCGCGAACGTTTCACGATCCGACCATGCGCGCCCACCCAACCGATCCGGGTGCGCGTCATGAACCTCGGCCACGTAGCCGGCCTTGCGTAACTCGTACGCGCACGTCAGCCCAGCCAAGCCGGCCCCGATGATGACGATCCGCTCAGAGCTGGCTGCGGACGCCGGCGCCGGCTGCCCCAGACGCCACGTTGCTGCAGCCGCGCCCACCGCGGCGGCGCCGGCCAGAAAGGTGCGCCGGCTGCTGCCCTGCGACGGACCGCTCTCTGCGTCATCTGCGGCGTGCACCTCGCGTGCAGCCCGTTCGAACATCGACAGTAACGGCGTGTGTGCCATTCCAGATTCCTCCCGCTACGCCAAAGGTGATCGGCCCCAACAACGAACCCTACACATCGCTCACTGGGGTCCCGGACGGGGCCGGTGGACTGGAGCGCGCCTGGCGATCCCGGGCGACGCTGACGCCGTCCGTGGTACCGTGCGATCCAAGGGCGCGGCCGACGTGAAGTGTTCGGTGTACGAGAGGATGGCAGCGATGAAGAAGGTCTGGGTGATGGCAGCATTCGCTGCGATGACAACAGCGTTCACGGTCGGATCCGCGGGTGCGATCACGGGCGGCGTCGCCGACGGCAATGGCCACCCCAACGTCGGCGGGCTCGTCAACGACACTCAGTACTCCGACGGCACGTGGATCTATTGCAGCGGCACACTGATCTCGCCGACCGTCTTTCTGACTGCGGCGCATTGCGGTGACGACAACACGCGAGTGCGGGTCAGCTTCGACTCGGCGTATGTGGCCGGCGACGCGACCTACAGCGGCACCTTCCACGCTGATCCGTTGTACTCGCAAGTGCAGAGCGACCCGCACGACATCGCCGTGGTCATACTCGACAGGCCGATCAAGAGCATCCGACCTGCCGTGTTGCCCAAGGCCGGGACGTTGTCGAAACTGCCGTCCACGCAGACGTTCACTGCGGTCGGTTACGGGGCGTACGACGTCGTCAACCAGCCCGGCGGCAAGGCCTACCTGTACAACGACGTGCGCATGGTCGCAGTCGGCACGCTCAACTCCACCAACCCCAGCTGGTTGAGGATCTCGATGAACGAAGCGCTCGGCGATGGCGGCACCTGCTACGGCGACTCCGGCGGCCCCAACTTCCTCGGGTCCACCACGATCCTGGCCGCCACCACGATCACCGGCGACGCCGTCTGTCAAGCCACGAGCGTCGTCTACCGGCTCGACACCCCAGCAGCGCGGACGTTCCTCGCCCAATTCGTGACGCTGCCCTGACAGCACACGGGCGGTCCATCTGTATCCCCGCCTGTCATGTCTCGGGCTTGAGCGCGGTCACCTCGATCTCGATCTTCATCTCTGGTGTCGCCAGACCGACCACCATCATCGTGGCGGCCGGCAGAGCCGTCGCGAAGTACTCGCGCAACGCTGGCCAGCACGGTTCGAAGTCGTCGGGATTCGGGATCAGGTAGTGGACGCGCACGACGTCGTCGGCGCGGGACCCTGCCCGGCGCAGCGCGTCGTCGATGTTCGCCAGCGCCTGGCGCGCCTGCTCCACCGGGTCCGGGCTGATCGTCATGGTCGAGTAGTCGTAGCCGGTCGTGCCGGCGACGAACACCCAGCGACCGTCGACGACGGCACGCGAGTACCCGATCTGCTGTTCGAACGTACTGCCCTGGCTGATGCGTGTACGGCTCATGTCGTCAGTATCGCGAACCCGTGCTCGGTCTCCTGCTCACATTGCAGAGGGGTCGGATGGGGCACTTCGTCGAGGTTCTGACAGTCACCGATCCCGGGACAGTTCACGGTCCCGTGAGAAGTTCTGCAGAGAAGGCCGGGTTGTTGGCCTGATCAGACCGCCCTTTCGTGCCGTCGTCACGACAACCCCGCTCAGCCGGCGGGGGTCTCCTTCAAGTACGTGTTCTTCAGCCTGTCACCCCAACTCCCGGACACGAAGCGCTAGGACGACGAACCCGACACCGTGCTCCCTGACGGTGGGTCAACCGGCTTGGTCCAGTACTCGTGCCGGGACTCGTAGCCGATGTTGCCGTACAGGGGCAAGTACTCCTCGTATCGGGAACGGTCGGCGAACACGCTTGCGGGGTCGGCGCTCGCTGTGGCGAACTGATCTATGGCAGTGACCGAGTCGAGCTGTACGCCGCGTGCGACGACCAGTTGTGGCACCTCTCTGCCTTCGACCCAGTCGGCTCCGAACTGGCCCAAGCCGTAGCCCATCAGCGTCCACGCGAAGGCGATGCTCAGCTTGTACGCGCCGCCGGCCTTGATCAGCTCGAGGGCCTCGTTGTCTCCGTCGACGCCGGACAGGAACATGTCGTCGGTGAGTGTCCCACTGTCCTTGAGGGCTTTGAAGGCACCGACGACGATGGTGTCACCACCGAGCACGACCTTGATGTCCGAGTGCGATTGCAGTGCGCTCATCATCGTGTTGAAGCCCGAGGCCGTGCTGATGTCGGCCACCGTCAGATCGCCGACCACCTCAAGGCCGCCTCCGCCGGTTGCGAGTCCATCGAGGAC
>JAYSPV010000012.1:0-18973 GCA_043721915.1 Ilumatobacteraceae bacterium
CTACCGCCGCGGCCTCACTTCGGTGGCATGCGAATGCCGCCGTCGACGCGGATCGTCTCGGCATTCATATAGCTGTTGGTGATGCACTCGACGACCATCGAGGCTAGCTCGCTCTGGAAGCCGAGGCGTTGCGGGAAGAGCACGCCCTTCTGCAGGTTGGCCTTGAACGCCTCGCTGTTGTCGCCCTCACCGTAGATCGGGGTGTCGATCAGCCCGGGGGCAACGGTGTTGACGCGCACGCCGACCGCGGCCAGGTCGCGGGCGATCGGCAGCGTCATGCCGACGACGCCACCCTTCGAGGCCGAGTACGACGCCTGGCCGATCTGGCCGTCGAACGCGGCGACCGAGGCGATGTTGACGATCGCGCCGCGCTCGCCGTAGTCGAGCGGCTCGGTGGTGCTCATCGCGGTGGCAGCGAGGCGAATGCAGTCGAAGCTGCCGATCAGGTTGATCGCGATGACCTTCTTGAACGCATCGAGGTTGGCTGCCGACTCGTACTGGCCGTCCTTGCCCACCGTGCGCTGCGCCCAACCGATGCCGGCCGAGTTCACGAGCACGCGCAGCGGGCCCATGCTCTTGGCCATCTCGATGGCGTTGATGATGTCGTCGGTCTTGGTGACGTCGACCTTGCAGAACGCGCCGCCGATCTCGTCGGCGAGCTCGTTGCCCTTGTCCTCCTGCAGGTCGGCAACGACCACCTTGGCCCCCTTCGAGGCGAGCAGGCGGGCGGTGGCCGCCCCGATGCCAGAGGCACCACCCGTGACGATTGCGCTGACTCCGTTGATGTCCATGCCCGAGACGTTAGGCGGCGACGCCTCACCCCGCCCAAGCGGACCGTCGCCGCGCGGAGTGAACTACGGTGCCGCCATGACAGGGCCCTTGCAAGGTTTCAGCGTGGTGGAAGCGTGCCAGATGGTTGCGGGGCCGTGGGCGGGCACGCTGCTCGCCGACCTCGGCGCTGAAGTGATCAAGGTGGAGCAACCCAAGGGTGGCGATCGGATGCGCCTGCTGGGCCATCGGGTCGGTGGGATCGGCGCGCTGTGGGCCGGCGTGAACCGCGGCAAGCGCAGCGCCGTGTTCGATCTCCAACAACCCGACGGGGTTGCGTTGCTGCGCGAGCTGGTGGAGCGCAGCGACGTGTTCATCCAGAACTTCCGGCCCGGTGTGGCACGGCGGCTGGGCATCGACGAGCCGGCGTTGCGCGCCGTCAACCCTGGGCTGATCTACGTCTCGGTCAGCGGCTTCGGCGACACCGGGCCGTACATCGATCAGAAGAGCTACGACTACGTCGTACAGGCCCTCAGTGGAATGGCAGCACTGCAGGCGACGCCCGACGGCGAGCCAGCGCTCATCCGCAACATCGTGATCGACAAGGTCACCGCGATGACGGCGATGCAGTCGATCCTCGCGGCGTTGCTGGCACGCGAGCGCGGCGCCGGCGGCCAGCACATCAGACTCTCGATGATCGACACAGCACTCGCCTTCCTCTGGCCGGACGGGATGATGCAGCACACCTTGCTGGCCGACGACGGCCGCGTCACCGCGGGTCCGCACATGGCGGACGGCTACCTCATCCGGCGCACCGCCGACAGCCACATCACGCTCATCGCCACCTCCAACTCGCAATGGCCCGGGTTGTGCGCTGCGCTCGCCAAGCCCGAGTGGCTCACCGACGAGCGCTTCGCGACGCTTGCAGCCCGGGAGGCCAACGCCGACGTGCTGAGCGAGCTGATCACGGCGGAGATCGCCCTGCGTCCTGGTGCCGAGCTACGCGATGCGTTGCACTCGCACGACGTGCCGTGCGCGCTGATCAACCAGCTCGACCAGGTGCACCTCGATCCACAGGTGCAACACAACGCCACGCTGGTCGAGCACGAGCGGCCGTGGCTGGGCAAGGTGCGCGAGCCGCGGCCGCCTGCGCACTTCTCGGCCACGCCGACCGGCATCGGACGTCACGCCCCGAAGCTGGACGAGCACACCGACGAGATCCTCGCCGAACTCGGCCACGACGCGGAGGCGATCGCCGCGCTCCGCCAGCGCGGCGTCATCGGCGCCCGCCGCTGACGCCGACGCCGACTTCGCGTGCGCCTCAACCTCCCCGCGAACTGACGCGTACCCCTGATGGCAGGGCTTCCAGCGCGTCACTTCTGGAGGATCAGTTCTGCAACGTCGAGGTGGAGGTCGATGATCCGCCGCTCGACGACGCGCTCGAGGAAGGCCCTCGCCTATGCAGGCGTCTTGCGATCCGCCCAGCCGAGATAGAGGAACTGCCAACCCTCCTCGATCGCCCGGTTCTCTCACCTCTGGTCGACGATCTCCTGGTGTGTGCCTGCGTGAAACGACCGGCTGTGGGCTTCGATACCCGGTCGAACTGACGGAATTGCAAGATCGACTCGGGCGAGGAAACTGCCATCAGCGGCGTGGATGTTGTGCTGCACCACGACCGCCGACAGCTCGGCCAGCAGTGCCGTGCTGGCCACAGTGATCGACCACACAGCGCGCTCGAACGCATCGACAGTGACCGCCGACGGCTTGTTCACGCCGCTGATCTTGCGCACGGCACATGCAGCAAGTTTGGTCGGCCGAGGCGTGGGTGTCCGCTCAGTCGGAAGCGCCGCAGACCCGCATGGCGAAGTCGCAGGGCCAGCTGATTCGCTGTGGCAAATGGGTCATCGCCCCCCGACTGCCGGTGAGCCTCCCCAGTGCGGCCGGGTCGCCGGCGAGGGCGGCGTCGACCGAGGTCTTGACATCGGCGATGGCTGCGTCGAAGGCGCCGTAGAGCGCTTCAAGCGCTTCAATGTCTGTCGGCGGCGGGGATACCGCGCGAAGGGCCGCGAGCTGGTCGCGGAAGATCGGGTCGAGCCGCGTCCACAACTCTCCGAAGAGCTCGGCTGTCGGTGGCGCCTCCGGATCGACCCCCTGCAGTGCCGACTCGTACGCGCCGTTCACGTCCTGGTCCGTCGCCGTGCAGACCTGGTCGGCCTGCGCGATGTAGTCACGCTTGATGGCAGCTTCGGGATCCCATCCGTCGACGTCGACGCCAGTGACGGTCAACAAGTACTCCTGCTCGAACGCTGCTCGGTCGGCGGTCAGAGCGACCCGCGCAGGACGACCGGCGCCGGCTGTGCGGGTGACGCGAATGTGCTGTCGGGAGCGGCATCCCTGAGCCGGCAGCGCGTAAGTTCGCGGTCCGGACCGAGGCCGCCTTCAGTCGAACAGGCTGGCCTGATTGGACGGCGGAGCCGACGGTGGTTCCGGGACCGAATCGAACGGGCCTTTCGACGCCTCGACGGCGAGGCGGTCGACCAAGTCGTTCATCTTGTCGCCGCTGTGGCCCTTCACCCACCGGAACGTGGGCTGGCGCTGCTGCACCAGCTCGACCAGAGGCATCCAGATGTCGGTGTTGGCGACCGGCTGCTTCTGGCTGTTCTTCCAGCCGTTCGCCTTCCACTTCACCCACCACTTGTCGCGGAAGCAGTGCACCACGTAGGTGCTGTCGCTGACGATGGTGAGGTCGCCGGGCAGCGCACGCAACGATTCCAGCACGGCCTGCAGTTCCATCCGCTGGTTGGTGGTGTGGGCCGCGCCACCGCTGCCGCACGGCTGGCCCTCGGGGGCGACGGCCCATGCCCAGCCGCCACGGCCGGGGTTGCCGGCGCAGGCGCCGTCGGTGAACACGGTGGTCGTCATCGCAGCGCAGCCTGCACGAGGGCGGGCCCGAGGAACTCGGTGGCAATCTCGAGTGATGCTGCTGGCGCCCAGTGCCGGCCGTCGACACGGGCCTCGCGGTTCTCTTCCCAGTCCTGGGTGTGCAGCCACCCGGCGAGATCCACCACGGAAGCGGCCGGTCGTTGGGCGGCCGCCTTCTCGATCATCGCCCACAGGATCTCATGGCGATCGGGCTGGCCCTCGACGTCTTCCCCGCCGAAGAGCGACGGCAGCGGCACCGGGCCCTCCACCCACACCACACGCGGCACGCCGAGGGTGAGCAGGCTGTCGGTGAAGTCGAGGAACGACTGCTCCATCACCGCCTGGACCGCCAGATCCGACGGCGGCAGGGGCGCGGCATCCTCGGTGAGCCGGCGGTCGTAGACGTCCCACACGCTGGTGAGCACCATCACGACGTCGGGCTGCAGCTCGGCGATCCGCTCTGGCACGATCTCCCACACGTAGAGCCCGCATTCGTCGTCGACGTCGCGCGGGCCGTTGAACACGTCGATGAAGCCACCCATCACCAGGCCGCAACCCGGGCCAGCGGCCAGGCTGACCTGGGCGTACTGAGGGTTGGCGGCAGCCCAGGCGACGAGGCCCGCACCGGAGGCCTCGGCGGTGGAATCGCCGACCACCGCGATGCGCACCGGCCGCGGCGGCACAGGGAGTTCGATGGTGGTGGTGACCAGCGAGATCGTGGTGGAGGTGCTGCCGTCCGCGACCACGGTGGTGGACGTGGACAGAGCAGTGGTGGGGCTGAGCGGCACCAGCGTCTCCACCGGGCCGGTGTCCATCGCGGCAGCCTCCGCGGCGGCTTCGTCGACGGCGTAGTACTTGCTGTCCGTGGGGATGACGACCCATGCCACCATCGCCACGACGAGCGTGCCACCGACGGCAGCGAACAGAGTGCGCTGCGGCGGCAGCCAGGTGGCGGTGCGGATCGGCCGCTCGATCGCGTAATACGAGACGACCGCGACCGCCAGTGTGATCGCGCACTTGATCGCCAGGGAGGCACCGACCGGCATGTCCCACCGCTCGCGGTCGATCAGCACGAACACCGGCCAGTGGTACAGGTACACGCCGTAGCTGATCTTGCCCAGGAACACGACGGGCTGCACGCTGAGCAGTTGGCGCAGCGGCCCCTGCGCCTGCAGGCCGGTGATCAGCGCGGCGCTGCACAGCGCCACCAGCGGCAGCACACCCTCGTAGGCGGGGCCGCTGCCCTCGGGAAACAGCACGCCGCCGACGGCCAGCACGCCGAGCGCGGCCGGGGCGAGCGGGGCGAACCGCTGGGAGACGTCGCGACCGTGCAACCAGCAGGCGACGAGCGCGCCGGCGAGGATCTCGCAGATGCGAGCGGGCGTCGCCCAGTAGGCGGCGTCAGAGCCCCACACCTGGGCTATGACGGGCGCGGCAACGGCTGACAGTGCCGTGAGCCCGCCGACCAGCACCACCGGGCGCACGTTCCAACGACGACCGAAGGCGATCAGCCCGACGAACGCGAGCGGCCACAACCAGTAGAACTGTTCCTCGATGGCCAGCGACCAGTAGTGGTCGAGTGGACGGCTCAGCCCGTCGGCGTTGGTGAGGAGGTCGGCGTAGCTCTCGCCCGACAGCAGCTTCACCCAGTTGAAGACCTGGAACAGTCCACCCATCACGTCGCGACGGATGTTCGACACGCCGGAGAACCGCCCCGCCCATGCCAGGACGGACACACCGACCAGGCAGACGACACTGGCCGGCAGCAGGCGGCGGGCACGGCGGCTGTAGAACGCTGCACTGTCGACGCGGCCGCTGTGGGTGTGCTCGGTGAGCAGCAGCGAGGTGATCAGGTAGCCCGACAGCGTGAAGAACACCGAGACCCCGAGATAGCCGCCGCTCATCCAGCTGATGCCGCCGTGGAACAGCAGGACTGCGGTGACGGCCAGTGCGCGAGTGCCATCCAGTGCAGGTTGATAGGCAATCGTCTGGCGACTCATCGCAGCGATGGTAGAGGCTCGGCCCGCTCCGCCACCCGTTCACGATGACGATTCGACTGCCGCCGAGGTCACACGACGCCGCGACCGAACACGTTGTTCGACGTGGTCGGCTGGTGGGTGGAGGCAACGTGATCAAGTGGCGAAGGACAGCGCTGACGGCAACCCCGCTCGTGCCTCGACGCCATATCTGGTGCACCGACGGACGCCTTCACCGCGGTGGTCAACCTCACCGTCCTCGGCGGCGGCCAGGGCGCCGACGTCCGCCTGTACACCTGCGGCACCCCCGCGCCCCATTTCTCGTCGCGGGGCATCTCGGCCGGCTTCATTCAGAACCTGACGATGGTGGTAGCCACCGACGAAAGTGGTGACGTCTGCGTGACGACCTCGCACTCGGTGCATGTGCTGGTCGATCTGTTCGCCGCGTTCCCACCGGACGCCGATTTCGCTCCGCTTCCTGCGCAGCGGTTGGTCGACACCCGCTATGTCGGCGGCGTGCTGGTCGGCGGCACCAGCGCAGCCAACAGATCTCCGGTCTGCTCGACGTGCCCGCAAGTCCGGTGCCCACCGGCGCCGTACTGACGCTGACCATGGTCGCACCCGCCGGTATCGGCTTTTGGCACGATGTTCCCCTGCACCCCCTCGGTGCCAACCGCGTCGATGCTTACACGTAGTGCCCAATCACACGCAGACGAACTCGGTGGTCACCAGCCTCAGCGCCACCGGCACGGTGTGCATCTACAGCAGCATCAGCACTCACTTCCTGCTCGATGTCTCGGGATGGTCGGGCAGCGCCTTCACGCCGCTCACCCCCGCACGCGTGCTGGCACACGAATCGTCGAGCTCATCGGTTACCGGTCGGTAGCGGTGGCAGACTGCGACTCATGATCTTCGACGGCCACGTCAACCAGCTGCCCGACTCGGACCCCGGCGAAACACAGGAGTGGCTCGACAGCCTCGACGCGGTGATCGACGTGCACGGCAAGACTCGCGCTCGGTTCCTACTCACGAAGCTGCTCGAGAAGGCCCGCGAATCGCAGGTCAGCTTCCCCGCCACGGTCAGTACCCCATACATCAACACCATCCCGCGTGAGGCCGAGCCATGGTTCCCGGGCGACGAGTTCCTGGAGCGTCGCATTCGAGCCTTCGTGCGCTGGAACGCGGCGATGATGGTGGTGCGCGCCAACAAGTTCGCCGATGGGATCGGGGGCCATCTCTCCACGTTCGCGAGCTCGGCAAGCCTGTACGAGATCGGGTTCAACCACTTCTTCCGCGGCAAGGACGACGGCACCGCCGGCGACCACATCTACTTCCAGGGCCACGCAACCCCGGGCGTCTACGCCCGCGCGTTCCTCGAGGGGCGGTTGCAGGAGAGCGACCTGGATCAGTTCCGACGCGAGATCGGGCGTGGCGGAAAGGGCCTCAGCAGCTATCCGCACCCACGTCTGATGCCCGACTTCTGGGAGTTCCCCACCGTGAGCATGGGTCTCGGGCCGCTCACAGCGCTCTACCACGCACGCTTCAACCGCTATCTGCAGAACCGCGAACTCGACGACACCAGCCAGAGCCGGGTGTGGGCCTTCCTGGGCGACGGCGAGTGCGATGAACCCGAGACGCTGGGCGCCATTTCCCTCGCCAGCCGCGAGAGGCTCGACAACCTGGTGTTCGTGGTCAACTGCAACCTGCAGCGACTCGACGGCCCTGTGCGCGGCAACGGCAAGATCATTCAGGAGCTCGAGGCCAGCTTCCGTGGCGCCGGCTGGAACGTGATCAAGGTGGTGCTCGGCAGCAAGTGGGACGCCTTGCTCTCCGAGGACAAGGACGGTGTGCTGCTCAACCAGCTGAACACCACCGTCGATGGCGAGTTCCAGCGCTACAGCGTCGAGGGCGGCGCCTACATCCGCGACAACTTCTTCGGCCCCGATCCTCGCTTGCGCCAGATGGTGGCTCACCTCACCGACCAGGACCTCGTCAACCTGCCCCGCGGGGGCCACGACTACCGCAAGCTCTACGCCGCATACAAGGCGGCCACCGAGAATCTCGGCTCGGGCGCACCAACGGTGATCCTCGCGAAGACGATCAAGGGCTGGACTCTCGGGCCCGGTTTCGAGGGCCGCAACAGCACCCACCAGATCAAGAAGATGACCGACGCACAGCTGATGGCCCTGCGCGACCGACTGCACCTTCACGACGAAATCCCCGACAAAGCCTTCGAACACGACGGCATGCCGTACTTCCGCCCTCGCGAGGACTCGGTGGAGTACCAGTACATGATGGAACGTCGCCGGGCATTGGGCGGCAGCGTGCCCAAGCGCATCATCCGTCCGCGCCGCACGCTGGCGATGCCCACCGACAGCACCTTCGAAGAGCTGCGCAAGGGAAGCGGCGAGCAGGCCGTCAGCACGACGATGGGGTTCACCCGCCTGCTCCGCAACCTCGCCCGCGACGAGCACATCGGCCAATGGGTGGTGCCGATCATCCCCGACGAAGGCCGCACGTTCGGTATGGACAGCCTGTTCCCAGCGCTGAAGATCTACGCCTCGCAGGGCCAGAAGTACGAGCCGGTGGACCACGACCTGCTGCTCAGCTACGCAGAGTCCGCGAAGGGCCAGATCCTGGAGGAAGGCATCACCGAGGCCGGCTCGATGGCCAGCTTCATCGCGGCTGGCACCGCCTACGCCACTCGCGGTGTGCCGACGATTCCGTTCTACACGTTCTATTCGATGTTCGGTTTCCAGCGTGTCGGCGACCTCATCTGGCAGGCCGCCGACGCACGCGCGCGTGGCTTCCTGATGGGCGCCACGGCCGGCCGCACCACCTTGCCGGGTGAAGGTCTGCAGCATCAGGATGGCCACTCGCTCGTCCTCGCCAGCACGGTGCCACCGTGCCAGTCGTACGACCCGGCGTTCGCCTATGAGGTGGCAGCCATCATCCAGGCCGGCATCCACCGCATGTACGGCGCAGACAGCACCGACCGCGACGTCTTCTACTACATCACCCTCTACAACGAGAACTACCCGATGCCGGCCATGCCGGAGGGCCTCGACCCAGCCCACATCGTGCGCGGCCTCTACCGCTGGGCGGCCGCGCCGGACAGCACCGAGCGCCGTGCCACCGTCCTGTTCAGCGGCTCCGCGCAGGGCGCTGCCCGCGCCGCGGCGGAGGAACTCGCCCAGTACGGCATCGGCGTGGAGCTGTGGTCAGCCACCTCGTACAAGGCGTTGCGCGACGATGCGCTGTCCAACGAACGGTGGAACCGCATGCACCCGCACGAGCCGGCGAGGGTGCCGTTGGTGCAGCAGTTGCTGGCGGACTCGCCCGGCCCGATCGTCGCCGTCAGCGACTTCATGAAGATCGTGCCCGAGCAGGTGGCCCGCTTCCTGCCCGGCCGCACGTTTGTGCCGCTGGGCACCGACGGAATGGGCCGCAGCGACACCCGCGAGGCCCTGCGCGACTACTTCGAGGTCGATGCCGGCCATGTGGTGGTGGGCGTGCTCAGCGCGCTGGCCGCCGAGGGCAAGGCCAGCCATGAGGAAGTGCAGGCCGCCATCGCCCGCCACGGCATCAACCCCGACGCCGACGACCCACTGCACCCGTAGCCTTGCCGGTGGTGCGCCAGAAGCTGATCATCCAGATCCCGTGTCTCAACGAGGAGGACTCGTTGCCGGGCATGCTGGCCGACCTGCCGCGTCAGGTGCCCGGGTTCGACGTGGTCGAGTGGCTGATCATCGACGACGGCAGCACCGACCGCACTGTCGAGGTGGCGCGTGCGCACGGAGTGGACCATGTGGTCAGTCACGGCCGCAACCGTGGGCTGGCCGTCGCGTTCCTCAGCGGGCTCGATGCGGCACTTCACCTCGGCGCCACCGTGGTGGTCAACACCGACGCCGACAACCAGTACCGCGCCGCGTTCATCCCTTCGTTGACTGCGCCCGTGTTGGCCGGCACCGCCGACATCGTGGTCGGCGAGCGGCCGATCGAATCCACCGACGAGTTCTCCGGCATCAAGAAACGCCTGCAACGGTTGGGCAGCAGAGTTGTGCGCTTCGCCTCGCACACGCCGGTCCGGGATGCGGCCAGTGGCTTTCGCGCCATCAGCCGCGAGGCCGCACTGCGCCTACGCGTGCACAACCGCTACACGTACACGCTGGAGACACTGATCCAAGCCGGGGCTGAGGGGCTGGTCGTCACGTCGGTGCCGATCGAGACCAACCCGGTGCATCGCCCATCACGCCTGGTGAAGAACTCCGCCTCGTACGTCGTTCGCTCGATGAAGGTGATCGTGCGCAGCTACAGCATCTACCGGCCGTTCCGGTTCTTCTCGCTCATTGCCGCAGTGCCGTTCCTCGTCGGCACCGGGCTGCTGGTGCGGTGGCTGTGGTACTTCGTCACCGCCGATACGTATCGTTCGCGCCTGCCCAGCCTGCTGGGCGGCATCGTGATGGTGCTGCTCGCCGGACAGCTGCTCATGGTCGCGTTCTTGGCCGACGTCGTCGCCGCCTCCCGGCGGGTGGTGGAGGGCGAAGCGCTCGCTCGACGCCGTCGCGAGCTGGGCGAGCACAGCGTCCGGCCCGAGAGTGACGACGGGAATGGCTGACGACGCCGAAGCGCCGCCGGCACCCGCAGCTGGTAGCCGGCGCCACGCCATCACGTTCGCCATCGTCGCCTTCACGATCATCGCCATCGGTGCCGTCTTCACCGTACGTGCGCTGGCACGCGACTGGGACTCGGTCTCGGCCGCACTGGAATCGGCCCGGCCAGGCCTCCTCGCTGCCGGACTGACGCTGGCTTTCGTCTCCGTCTGGCTGCAGGCCGCCCAATGGCATGCCGCGCTCGGTGCACTCGGGCATCATCCTCCGATTGCGGCCGCGACCCGATGGTTCATGGTCGGCCAATTGGGCAAGTACGTGCCGGGCGGGGTCTGGCACGCTGTCGGCGTCGGCGAACTCGCCACCCGGGGCGGCGTGCCGCGCCGCCCGGCGTACGGCAGTGCCGGCCTTTCCACGGTCAGCCTCGTCGGCGGCGCCGCGCTGCTGGTGGCCGTGGGTGGCGCGATCAGCGGTGGCGCCAACGACGTGCGCTGGTGGACGGTCGGTGCCGCGGTGGCCCTGTGCGCCACGTTGTACGTGACACCGCTGCGTCGTTTCATCTTCCGAGTCGCAGGGGCGGCTCCGGAAGCAGCCGGCTCGTCGCGCACGATCAGCGTCCTGATCGGCCGGTCGCTGCCCGTCTGGCTGTGCATCGGAGCAGGAACCTGGTGTATCACCGCGGCACTCGGCTCCGAAGCCGCCGTCGGCTTCACCCTGGTCGCGGCCGTCACGTCGTGGCTGGTGGGCATTCTGGCCCTGCCTGCACCCGGAGGCATCGGCGTGCGCGAGGCGGTGCTGGTACTGGCCCTGCGAGCGGAGATGGGCAGCGGCCCGGCGACAGCGGCCGCGGTGGCTGCCCGGCTGGCCTTCGTCGTCGCCGACGTCAGCTGGCTGCCGCTCAGTCGGTTGATTCGAGTGCCGGAGCTGCCGGCGGGCTCGTCGAGCGACGGCGCGCCGTCCACGTCGACCACGGGCTGAGCACACCCCGCGGCAGGCACCGCGACCACCACGGCCACATCACGAGCGCGATCGCCAACAGCGTGGCGAGCAGCGACAATCGCCACGCTGTAGGCCAGCCGGGCGGTGTGTACTCGAGCAGCACGGTGTGCTGCCCGGCCGGTACCTGCACGGCCATCAGCGCATGGTCGGCGCGAAGCACCGGCGTCGGCACGCCGTCGACGCTCGCCGTCCAGCCGTTGCGATAGGCGTCGGCCACCACCAGCAGGCCGGGACCGGTGCTGTCGGTGCGGATGACCCGCGCCTCCGGCTCGGACTCCTCGATCGCCACCACTTCCCCAGTGCCCGAGGGTGCGACCGCCGGCGGGGCCTCCAGCAACACGGTGTCGGCAGGCTGCTGCTGGGCGAGCCACCCGACCGCCGCCGGCGTGTCGGTGACGACCACTGCGTCGCTTGCCCAGCGGTATCGCGGCAACGCCTCGAGCTGTTCCCACACTGCACCGTCGGAAGCGTGCACCAGCCGCTGGCCGTCGTCGGTCGCGCGCACCACCTGTGCGGTGACACCGGTCGCCGTCAACTGCTTGCCACCGGATGCAGTCACTGTCATCGTCACCCCGGTGCGGGCCGCGGGGCCGCGGTCCTCCCCCGCCACCACGACGGCGAACTGGCTGTTGCCCATGTCGCTGTCGAGCGGGCGGCTCAGCTGCTGCTCGCCATCGACCGTCACCGACACTCGCATCCCGTCGACGACCGGTTCGGACAGGGCGACGTAGAAGCCTCGGAACGGCCCGACGACCGAGGCACTGATCGTGAGCGACGACGGGCTGTTGGCCGACAGCACCGGCTCGTCGCCGGCAGCAACCACCACCTCCACCGGCTCGGCCAGGCCGGGCAGGTAGCCGACGGGGCGCAGCAGGTAGCGCACGGACAGGCGGTCGAGGATCGGGTTCGCTGCTTCCTCGCCGAAGAAGTTGAACCGGTGGAACGTGAGCGAGATCGTGCTGTCGGGCTGCACGGCCTGCACCAACTCCAGCCAGCTGCTCGTCGCGAACGAGTGTCCGGACGCCGTGCGCAGGCCGTACACGCTGCCGACCCCCGGGTGCAGCGTGCGCTCCGCGTCGACGCGGTCGGTGCCCTGCAGTTCCTTCATCGCCGCCAGCGAGGTACTCGGTGGGAAGAACTCGTCGCGGTGGATGAACGGCAGGTTGGGCGCGATGAAGGCGAACCCTTCCAGCGCCACCAGCACCGGAATGCCCAGCCGGGCCCACCACGAATCGCGGCGCGCGTCACGCAGCAGCCACCAGCAGCCGATCACCAGCGCCGCCATGGTGGCCACCGTCACCAGCGCTGCACCGGGAATCGCGCCCCAACGGTGGATCGCGATGCCGACGCCGGCGAACAGCACCAGCCCCGCCAGGACCTTCGACGCCGTCGGCATCCACGGCCAGCGAGCCTCGTCACCGTGCCACCAGGCCTCGGCACCGGCGGCGGCCAGCACGGCCAATAGCAACCCGGCGACGCTGCCCATTCGTTGGGCGGGGTTCTGGTCGAAGAACGGCACCGGCCGTAGGACCAGCAGGAACGGGCCACCGATGAAGATCACGGCGTGGATGAAGACTGCTGCTCCGGCGAGGAACGGGCGAACGCCGCGCGGCAGGCGGCTGTGGCGTCGGGTGCAGGTGAACGCGACGAGCGCGAGGGTGACGAGACCGATGAAATACTGACCGCTGGTGGGTTCCGAGAGCGTGCCCTCGTGCCAGTTCGGGATGCCCTGAAGGTGAGGGAAGACCGAGCCGAACAAGAACCGCCAGGACTCGATGTCGCGGCTGGCGCGACCACTCCGCTGGGACAGGTTGAAGGCGACGAGGTCGCGCAACGGTTGCAGCTGCACCGCCAGCACCACTGCGCCGAGCAGGCCACCGGCAGCGAGAGCACCGATGCGACGGATCCACGCGACCGGCACCCGTGCCCGGGTGTCCCCGCCGCGCTCACCGAACCACAGCCGAAACCCCGCATACGGCACCAGGACCATCACGGTGTATAGCGCCACCGCGGGGAAGCCGGTGGCGAGCAGCCACGCGAAAGCCAGGGCCAGGCCGCCCGCACGGCGAGCAGTGGGCCGGCGCAGCACACCCTCGGCAGCGAAAAAGACCACCGGGATGACCGCTGCGGTGTTGCTCTGCGGCCAACCGGTCCAGTACGTGATGAAGCCGGAGGTGGCGAACGCAAGGCCGCCGACGAGCCCAGCGCGACGCGACAGCCCCAGCCGCCGGCACCAACCGGCGGTGAACCCGATGGCCACGATCAACTGCAGCGCCTTCGTGAACGCAGGCGCCATCCACGGCGGCAGCACCAGCCACGGCAGGTGCAAAGGGTCGAGCATGCCGGTGATGGGCAGGCTGGCCAGAGGCTCGCCGCCCGGGTACGTGTCGCCCATCAGCGGCAGGTCGCCGTCCCACAGGCGGTCGCGTTCCTCCAGCCATCGCGGCTGGAACTGGTCGTAGGTGTCCCAGGTGAGGCCACCGGTGACATCGGTCGGCGCTCCCACTTGCTCGGACCACGGCTGCTGGCGGTAGAGCTGGTCGACGCCGGCCATGCTGCGCAGTCCGAACAGGCCCGGTGCCAGCAGGGTGACGATGAAGACCACAGGGATCGCCGACCATCCGAGCAGGCGAACAAGGGGTCGAGGGCGGGCGGGCAGCGGCATGGTGGGCGAGCCGCGACCGGCGGGGCGAGGCATTCGCAGGTTAGCCCGCCGTGGCGGACGCCACCTGGGCTGCAGCCCCATCACCCATGCTGGGGCGTAGGCTGGCGGGCGCTGTGAGCGACGTTCGAAAGACATCAGACGAGATGACCGTCGTCGGCCGAAAGCGCCGGCTGGGCACGCACCTCCGTGAGATCTGGGCGTTTCGCGAACTGTTGGCGGGCCTGATCCGCAAGGAGCTGAAGGTCCGCTACAAGAACTCGATTCTCGGGTTCGTCTGGTCGATGGTGCAGCCCGTATTCCTGCTGGTCGTCTACAACGTCGTGTTCTCGATTCTCGGCGAGGCGTTCGATCGCTTCCCGATCTGGTTGCTGTGCGGCCTGGTGATGTGGACGTTCATCGCCACCTCGTTCACCACCTCGGTGCAGTCGATCACCGCCAATGCCTACCTCGTCTCCAAGGTGCGTTTCCCCAGAGCGATCCTCCCCCTCAGCACGGTTGGCGCGGCCGCCGTGCACCTCGCTCTGCAGATGGGTGCGTTTGCAATCGTGCTCGTCGCCGCGCGACACAACGTCGACTGGGCGTACATGTGGCTGCTCGTGCCGGCGATTGCCACAGCCATCATGCTGTGCGCAGCGGCCGCAGTCTTCCTCTCCGCGCTGAACGTGAAGGCTCGTGACACGCAGCACTTGCTCGACATCATGCTGCTCGGCTGGTTCTGGTTGACACCGATGCTCTACACCTGGCAGCGCGGCGCTACTTGGCTGACCGGCAAGGGCATGTCCACCTCGATCATCCTGATCAACCCGGTCACCAGCATCGTGATGACGTTCCAGCGAGCGATCTATGGCACCGACACCGTCACAGTGCCTGATGGCGCCGGCGGCACGGTCGCCCAGCGGGTGCTACCCGGGGTCGACCAGCTCTGGTACCTGCGTAACCTCGCCATCGTCGCTGCTGCCTCGCTGGTGTTGTTCGGCCTCGCTCTCAACTACTTCGACAAGGCCGAGGCCAACTTCGCGGAGGACCTGTGAGCGGCCGCAACGCAATCGAGATCGACAACATCTCGAAGACCTTCCACCTCGCCAGCGATCCCACCCACTCGCTCAAGGAGCGTCTGCTGCGCCTCGGCCGCAAGGGCACCGAGGACTTCCGAGCGCTGCGCCCACTCACGGTGGACATCGCCGAGGGCACGACGGTGGGCATCCTCGGCCACAACGGGTCCGGCAAGAGCACGCTGCTGAAATGCATCGCCGGCATCCTGTCCCCCACCTCCGGCGAAGTCCGACTGCGCGGTCGGTTGGCGTCGTTGCTCGAGCTGGGTGCAGGGTTCCACCCCGAGCTGACCGGCCGCGAGAACGTGTTCATCAACGCATCGTTCCTCGGCATCTCGCGCCGGGAGATCACCAAGAAGTTCGACGACATCGTCGAGTTCGCCGAACTCGCGCAATTCATCGACGAACCCGTGAAGCACTACAGCAGCGGCATGTACGTGCGGCTCGGTTTCGCAGTCGCGGTGAACCTCGACCCCGACATCCTGCTCGTCGACGAGGTGCTCGCCGTCGGCGACGAGGTGTTCCAGCTGAAGTGCATCAACCGAGTGAAGCAGTTCCAGCGCGAGGGCCGCACGATCGTGTTCGTCACCCACGCCGCCGACACGGTGCGCGAGATCTGCGACCGGGCCCTGGTGCTCGACCATGGCGAACTGGTCGCAGACGGTGCCCCGGGCGAGAGCATCCGCATCTTTCGCGAGCACCTCCATGGCCACCTCGACGACAAGTCGGCATTCGTGCCCACAACGGAGTCACTTGCGCGTATCAGCGCCATCGCCCTAAGGCACCCTGGCACCGACGCAGGCAGGTCGTACATGAACAGCGGCGACCCACTCACGATCACGGTCGGTTATGAGACCAGACAGCCGATCAACGATGCGTTGATGGAGATCGAATTGCTCGACCGGTCCGGCCGCCTCGTGTTCAAGACCGACACCGATCGGTTGGGCAACCCGCTGGGCCGCCTCGATGGCGTCGGCACGATCGAGTTCACCACTGCCACGGTGCCGCTCCTCGACGGCGACTACCCACTGTCGGTTCGGCTCAGCGACCGCGAGCACGGCCATCTGCTCGACCTTCGCGAGGGCCAGCATCGTCTCGCCGTCGTCAGTCACGACAAGGCCTCCGGCCTGGTGTCCTTGCAGTTGGACGTCGTCGTCAACCGCGCCGACTAGGAGCGACTGGAACGAACCTGGCATTGCCAGTCCGGGCTCCGCGTCGACACCCCTACAACAGCCTGATCGCCAAGCCAGGGCTGTTGACGACGCCCACCGGGCCGAGCGTGTTGGTCCCCAGCAGGTTGTCCAACATGTAGTTGAAGCCGCCGTTGAGGAACATGACCGCGAAGCCACCATTCGCCACCTGGGTGCCATCGAGAGTGCGACCGAGATAGTTGTTGTTCACCGAGTTGGCAGTGGTGCCCTTTGCCGTTGGGTCGCCGACGATCACCGCATGCTGCGTGTGGCCGCCGATCACGTTGCCGGCTACCAGGTTCTGGCGCGAGCCGGAGTTGATCGACACACCCACCTGCTGGCCGCCCATCACCACCCCATCGATGTTCAGCCCGATGGTGTTGTTCTGCACCCAGTTGACGCTGGCTGCACCCCAGCTGCTCTGCCCGAGTGAGATACCGCCGTAGGTGTTGCCGGCGATGAAGTTTCCGCCGAAGGAGCCACCAATGGCGTTGTACGTGGCACCTCGAGTGAAGAGCACCCCGAGTTCACCGTTGCCGAGTTTCACCTTGCCGGTGACGTCGAGACCGATGTAGTTGCGGAACAGGACGTTGCCGCGGTTGGTGGAGTGGAACAACTCGATGCCAGCGGATCCGTTGCCGCTGATCACGTTGCTCGGGCCGAGGAAGTTCTCCGATGCGCCCTCACCGAGGAAGATGCCATCACCGAGGTTGCCGTAGCCGGCGGTGATCGTGCCGGTGGGGTCGGTGCCGATGTTGTTCTGGCGGATCGAGTTCGTCTTGTATGGGGCGCCCTGCATGGAGGCGAGACCAATGGTGATCGCATTGTCGACACCGCTGATGGTGTTCCAACGCACGACGTTGTAGGAGGACGCGATGCCGATACCACGCGAAGTGCCCACCCCGGCGAGCCCGGTGGACGTGTTGCGCGTGACGTTCGCGCCGTTCGGGCGGAAGCCGATCAGGTTCTGTTGGATCCAGTTGCCCTGGCTGCCCGGCATGATCGTGATCGCGTTGGAGGTGTAGCGCACCATGCCGAGGCCCATGATGGCGCTGCCCGAACTCGTACGACCGGTGCCGGTGTCGTTCTGCAGCAGGAACAGGCTGGGCACGTTCGCCCCTCCCTCCACCCAGATCATCGGGGCCTGCATCGTCCAACCTGGTTCGGTGTTCCCCTCGATCGCAACCGTGTCGTTCAGGTACAGCGTGCCCACGAGCGTGATCGTGTGCGGCCCTGCGCCAGGGATGTTGAATCTGATCCTGTCGAAGCCGGGGGTGGTGTAGTTGGCCTGCTGCACGGCCCACGGCAGCGAGCCACTCGTCGTCACGCTCGACGACGTATTCGTCACGATGTAGGTCGTCACGGCCGCGTGAGTCATCGCCACGGGGGCAACGAGGAACGTCGTCAGACCCACCACCGCCGCAGCCGCTGTTCGTACGATTTGGCGCATGCGCCTCGGTCCTCTCTGTGCGCCCATCGCTGGTTTCATCGGCATTTCGACGGTGCCCCTTGAGGCCGCCACGGGACGATCAGGGGCGTTCGGCCGCAACCATCCTGGCGAGGCCGTCATGCAGCGTGATCTCCGGCTGCCAACCGAGCTGCGAATGGATCAGGGTGATGTCGGGCTGACGTTGCAGCGGGTCACCGTCGCGCTCGGGCGGCATTGGCACCACCACGATCGCGCTGCTCGAGCCGGTGGTCTCGACCACGGCCTCGGCCAATTCGCGCATGGTGAACTCGCCCGGGTTACCGACGTTGACGGGGCCGGTGATCGGCCCGTCGAGCACGGCGACCAGGCCACGTACCTCGTCGGCCACGTAGCAGAAGCTACGCGTCTGCTCACCGGTGCCGTAGAGCGTGATCGGTTCGCCGCGGATCGCCTGCCACACGAAGTTGGTGACCACCCTGCCGTCGTCGGGGCGCATGCGCGGGCCGTACGTGTTGAAGATGCGGACGATGCGCACTTCCAGCCCATGCACCCGGTGGTAGGCCATCGTGATCGCTTCGGCGAAGCGCTTCGATTCGTCGTAGCAGCTGCGCGGGCCGATGGAACTGACGTTGCCGAGGTACGACTCGGGCTGGGGGTGGACCAACGGGTCGCCGTACACCTCGCTGGTACTCGCGAGGAAGAAGCGGGCCTGCTTGGCCACCGCAAGATCGAGCAGGTTGCGAGTGCCGTTGGAACCAACAGCGAGGATCTCGAGCGGCATCGACAGGAAGTCGCTGGGCGAAGCCGGGCTGGCGAGGTGCATCACGGCATCGACGTTGCCGTCGATCGACAGCGGCTCGGTGACGTCGTGCTCGAGCAGACTGAACCGTTCGTGCCCCTCGAGATGGGCGACGTTCGCCCGGCGGCCGGTGCAGAAGTTGTCGACCGCCAGCACGGTGTCGCCACGAGCGAGCAGCAGGTCCGCGAGATGGCTACCCAGGAAGCCGGCACCACCGGCAAGCACGATGCGCATCGTCAGCGACCAACGCCCTGATAGTTGAACCCTGCCCTCAACGCTGCCGCTCGGTCGAGGAGGTTGCGGGTGTCGACGATGGCCGAACCCGCGAGACGCTGACGAACGTCGTCGAGATCGATCCAACGGAACTCGTCCCACTCGGTGAGCACCAGCAGCGCAGCAGCGCCGTCGCAAACCGACAACGCATCCGAGCCGACCTCGATACCCGGCAGCTGCCTGCCGACCTGCGGGTCGTACGCCTTCACGATCGCGCCCTCGCGAACGAGATCTTCGATGATGGCGAGCGCGGGCGACTCGCGCAGGTCGTCGGTGTTGGCCTTGAAGGT
>JAYSPV010000013.1:0-52735 GCA_043721915.1 Ilumatobacteraceae bacterium
TGCGCAGGCGAACGTCGCGACCGCGGTGACGACGATGACCAGCAGGGCCTTCACGTAACGAAGCACGATCACCTGCAGGCGCAGCATGTGACGAACGATGCCGTACTCGATCTTCGCGACCTCCTCCACCATCGTGCGCCGGCGCGACGCCGCCAGCTCGAACAGCGCCTCGGCACGGGCGCGATCCGGGTCGACGTCCCTCTCGACGAGGCCCGGATATGCATCCAGCTGACGATCGATCCGTGCTCTGGCCCGTTCGTTGCCGGGCACCAGCAGCCGCACGGTCCGCTGCGCCGAGTGCACTAGCTCGTAGGCGGCGTTGGTGGACTCGTCGAACTCGTCGAGCGGCATCCGCAGGCCCGTGAGCGTGAACCGCGGCGTGAACACCTCCCCGTCTGCGTGCACGACATGGTTGGCGTGGAAGTAGAAGCGGGTGAGCTCGATGATCACCAGCCACAGCACCACCAACGCCAATGCCAACGACGACGCCACGGCGACCGCGAGTAGGCCTCTCGACCACGAGATCGGGCCGACGAGCAGTGAGCGCATCACCTGGACGATCGCGTCGCGCTCCACCGCCGGCAACAGCACGAGGATGCCGGCGCCGGACAGCAACGCCGTCGCAACACGGTGCATCGTCGAGAGCCGCACCTCGCAGCGCTGGAGGAAGCCACGCATCGCGGCACGCTCTTCGGCCGAGGCCGCTGCGTCAGGAGTCGGCGCCGAGCCGCCCGCTGAGCCAGTGTCATCCATGATGTCGGGGCGCTACCTGGTTGGCCGCAGCAACGATCCCGTCGATGTGCACGGGCGTCAGCCCGAAGGCCGCCCCGAGGTCGTTGATCACCTCTCGCTCGGCGTCGGTGATCAACTCGTCGGCTGCGGCAACGCGAGCCGCGGCGAGCAACATCGCCTCCGCCCCGGCAGGCGAGAGGGTCTTGGCGAGGTGCTCGCCCCACGAGCGCACCCGTTCCCAGTCGGACGTCTGGCGATCGATGTCGAGTTGGCTGTGGTCGTAGTCGCTCATCCCGCTCTCGTGCATCATCGCCACTGCAGCCTCGCTGGCCACCGTCGTGTTGTCGCTGATTGCGACCATGTGCGCTGCGATCGCACGGCGGGCGAAGCCGATGCTGGTGGCCGTCTCCGCCGATGTCGGCAGCGCCAGAACGCTCTCGCCGTACCTCTTCTTACAGACGCTGCATTCGACGATGTCGCCGGCGACCTTCAAGGGGATGATCGGGATCCAGAACATCGTGAACCATCGCCGCCCGCGACGGTGCTCGAAGCGACGGTCGACGCCGCACGACGGGCAATGGAACTGCCCTTCACCGATGGTCTTGAACAAGACCTTGAAGCCCCAGATGACGATCATGTGGCCACGCTAACGCGCTGCTCCACATTGAACGGAGAGACCGCTGACGGCGAGACTGGGGAGATGAGCGACACACAACTCGAGCGCGTCTCGGCAGCCATCGACGCCCTGCTGGCGGCTCACCCGCCGGCCACCACCGACGATCGCGAGTTCCGCGGCCACCGGTACGACGCCGGCCTGGCCTGGGTGCATTTCCCGGAGAGCTTCGGCGGTCTTGGCGTGCGCCCCGACCTCAACCGGCTGGTGGAGGAGAAGTGCCGCAAGGCGGGCGCGAAGGCAACCAACGCGAGCACGTTCTTCATGGCCCTCGCCGGACCGACGATCGTCACCCACGGCAGCGACGAGCAGAAGCAGCGCTTCCTGCGCCCGATGTTCACCGGCGAGGAGCGGTGGTGCCAGCTGTTCAGCGAACCCGGCGCCGGCAGCGACTTCGCAGGCCTGGCCACCAAAGCAGTGCGTGACGGCGACGAATGGATCGTCAACGGCCAGAAGGTGTGGAACACGCTCGCCCACCTCGGTGATTGGGGCATGCTCGTCACCCGCACCGACCCAGAGGCGCCCAAGCACAAGGGTATGACGTACTTCGCCCTCGACATGCGGCTGCCCGGCGTGGAGGTTCGCCCGCTGCGCCAGATCACCGGCGAGGCAGAGTTCAACGAGGTGTACATGACCGACACCCGCGTCCCTGACGACTGCCGCATCGGCGCGGTCGGCGAAGGGTGGCGTGCCGCGCTCACCACCTTGATGAACGAGCGCACGGCCATCGGTTCGGGCAGCGGCGGCGGCAAGCGCAAGGGCCCCATCGACGAAGCCATCCGCTTGTTCCAGCTGCTGCCGACCGACCAGCAGACTGGCGCCAAACGCGATCACCTGATGCAGCTGTACTGCACCTCGGAGGTGGCCCGCCTCACCAACGCCCGCGGCGCGGCGAAGGCGAAAGCCGGCAACCCCGGACCGGAGGGAAGCATCGCCAAGCTCGCACTCAGCAACTTCAACAAGGTGTGCACCGAGTTCTGCATGGAGCTGCTCGGCGCGGACGCGATGGTGGGCTACGACTTCACGTTCCGGCGTCCGGAGAACCTGTCGGTGGACGGCATGGACCACGGCATCCGCCACAGCTTCCTACGCGCTCGCGCCAACTCGATCGAGGGCGGCACCACCGAGATCATGAAGAACATCCTCGGCGAGCAGATGCTCGGCCTGCCCGGCGAACCGCGCGTGGACAAGGATCAGCCCTGGAGCAAGGTGCCGCGGAACTAACTTGCGCCCGCAACTTTGAATTCACGGAACGCTACGTAGCGACCATTGAATTCACCGTTCGGAGCCGAAGGACTTTGCACGGGAGCCGAACGGCGCTGTCATCGAAGGCAGGGAGGTACACGAAGTCGTGCTGTTCAAGACCGATCTCGCTCCCGAGACTCTGCCCGTCAACGAAGAGGGTGCCGTCGACGAACGCTGCGAAGGGCTCGAGCTCATCGACGAAGTCGAGGATCGAGAACCGTCAACACCATCTTCATCACCAGGATGTACAAAGCCTTCACCGTCAAGGTGTAACTCGTGGACGACGCCAACAGTCGACCCTGGCGAACGCACGGCCCAAGCCGCAACAATCAGAGGCCCTTGCCCGGCCGGGATGTTTTGCGGAGCAAGCGACGACCTCGCCCAGATCGCGCACATCGACATTCGGCTCTCGGCGCCGTCGATCAGATACCGTTTCAGCTCGATGAGCGACGCACCCGACACCCCCGCAGCCGGCAACTTCGTGCGCGACCTCGTCCGTGCCGACAACGAGCAGGGCACGTTCGGCGGTCGGGTGCAGACCCGCTTCCCACCCGAGCCGAACGGCTACCTGCACATCGGCCACGCCAAGGCCATCTGCGTCGATTTCGGCATCGCGGAGGAGTTCGGCGGCGTCTGCAAACTGCGCTTCGACGACACCAACCCGGTCACAGAAGACACCGAGTACGTGGACGCAATCGTCGACGACATCCGCTGGCTGGGCTTCGATCCGGGCGAGCCGGTCTATGCGAGCGACTACTTCGAGCAGCTGTACCTGTGGGCCGAGCACCTGATCATCACCGGTTTCGCCTACGTCGACGATCAGGACGCGGAGACGATCAGCGCCCAGCGCGGCGGGTACGGCAAGCCGGGTGTCGACAGCCGGCACCGCGACCGACCGGCGGCGGAGAGCCTGAATCTGTTCCGGCGGATGCGCGCCGGCGAGTTCACCGACAGCACCCATGTGCTGCGCGCGAAGGCCGACATGCAGCACGAGAACATGCAGTTGCGTGACCCGATCATGTATCGCATCCGCCACGAGCACCACCACCGCACCGGTGACCAGTGGGTGCTCTACCCGACCTACGACTGGGCCCACGGCCAGAGCGACGCGATCGAGGGTGTCACCCACAGCCTGTGCTCGCTGGAGTTCGACAGCCATCGCGCGCTGTACGACTGGTACCTGGAGCACTGCCCGCTGCGGGGCGACCAGCCTCGCCAGACCGAGTTCGCACGGCTGGAACTGACGTACACGGTGACGTCGAAGCGCAAGCTCCGCCAGCTGATCGACGATGGTGTGGTGGAGGGTTGGGACGACCCGCGCCTGCCCACGCTGCGCGCGTTGCGCCGCCGGGGCTACCCCGCGTCCTCGATCCGCGACTTCTGCGAGTTCATCGGCGTGGCCAAGACCAACAGCCGCCATCAGATCGAGTTGCTGGAATGGTTCATCCGCAACCAGCTCAACCGCACCGCGCAGCGCCGCATGGCTGTGCTGCAGCCGATCAAGCTGGTGGTCACCAACTGGCCTGCGGGTCACGTCGAGATGATCGAGCTGGTCAACAACCCGGAGGATCCGGCAGGCGGCTCACGGACGGTCGAGTTCACGGGTGAGGTGTGGATCGAGGACGACGACTTCAAGGCCGAGCCGCCGCCGAAGTACTTCCGCCTCACCCCCGGCAGCGAGGTCCGCCTGCGCGGCGCATTCTTCGTGAAGTGCACGGGCTTCAGCACCGACGCCGACGGCAACGTCACCGAGGTGCAGTGCACGTACGACCCAGCAACCCGCGGCGGCAACGCCCCCGATGGACGCAAGGTGAAAGCCACCATCCACTGGGTGTCCACGGCACATGCGGTCGACATCCAGGCGGCGCACTACGAGCGGCTGTTCACTGCCGACGTACCCGGTGAGCGCACCGGCGACCCGATGGACGACCTCGACCGCGACTCGAAGCGGGTGCTGGCCGGCAAGGCCGAGGCGGCACTCGGAGACATCGCACCCGGCCAGGTGGTGCAGTTCGAACGGCTCGGGTACTACGCGAAGGACGCGTTGATCGGCGGCCTGTTCCACCGCACCGTCGGCCTCAAGGACGAGTGGGCCAACGTACAAAAGCGCGGCAAGTAGCCCAGCGTCAGTCGTCGAGCGATAGGAAAGCGTCGGTGGTCGTGTCTCGTCGCGCGGTGAACCAGCGCCGGCAGCCGCTCTCGTGGAACCACCGTTCGAGGGTGACACCCTGGATGTTGTCCTGCATCCACGCATAATCGACGTTGCGCGCGTCGGCGTCGGTGATCGTGTCGGGTGTGACCGGGAAGACGCTGCCGTAGCGGAATTCCTCGAAGGGGCGCGAGCCGCAGTTCGGGCATTCGATCCAGAGCATCGGGGCTACCTCGTTCCTGCGGAGCTGGGGTCGGCCATCGCCAGTTCATTGGCGAAGCGATCCAGCCCGAACGGTGCGATCAACGGCGGCGACTCGCCGGTGGCGATCAGTTGCGCGAGCTGCTCGCCCGCTGCCGGGATCGCCTTGAAGCCCCACGTGCCCCATCCGGTGGAGATCATGAACCCGTCCACACCGGTGTGCCCGATGATTGGCGAGAAGTCGGTGCTGACGTCGCAGATACCGGCCCACGAGCGCAGGATGCGCAGCTTGGACAGGAACGGGAACATGATCGTCGCCTTCGCCGAGCAGGCCTGCAGGTAGGCGTAGCTGGTGGACGTGCGGTAGCTCGCCTGCCGGTCGTACTCGGCGCCGATCAGCATCTGCCCACGAGGCGTCTGGCTGACGTAGAACACGAGGTCGTTCGAGGAGACGATCGGGGCGAACTCCGGTGCATATGCGTTGGTGACGAAGGCCTGCAGCGCGTGCGTGCGGATCGGTAGGCGTACGCCCGCCCAGTCGGCGACGGTGGTGACGTTGCCGCCGACGGCCGACAGCACGACACCTGCCGAGATCGGCCCCTTCGGTGTCTGAACCCCGGTGACGCGATCGCCGTCCTTCAGCAAGCCGATCACCGGCGTGTGCTGGAAAATGTGCACGCCCTTGCGCAGCGCACCCTGGGCGTACGTCCAGACCACACGGTCGTGGCGGGCAGTGGCGCCCTCGTGGTGATAGCTGGCACCCTGCACCGGGTACCGCCCGCCGCCGGTGAGATCGATCTGCGGGCAGCGGGCCTTGATCTCGTCGGGCAGGATGTAGTCGGTCTTCGCGCCGCACGCCTCGTTCATCAGGGCCCGGGTCTGCTCGGTGCGTGCCGTCATCACCGAATGGGCCAGCCATATCTGGCCCTTGGTGCTGTGCATGATCCACGAGCCGGTCTCGTCCTCGAGCCCCTGGTACATCTCCAGGCTGTGCTGGTAGAAGCGCACGGATTCGGGGATGCCGTAGTTGCTGCGGATGATCGTGGTGTTGCGCCCGCTGTTGCCCGAACCGATGTAGTTCGAGTCGAGGACGCAGACGTTGGTGATGCCATGACGAGTTGCGAGGTAGTAGGCGGTGGCCAGGCCGTGGCCTCCGCCGCCGATGATCACCACGTCGTACGCCGGCTTCGGGTCGCCCACCTGCCACGGCAGATTGAGGAGTGTCTCGACGAACTCGTTCATGACAGCCGCTCCTGCAGTTCGTGGCGGGCGGCGCTGGCCACCAGCAGCTGGGCGGATCCGTCGGCGTGCAGCACCAGCTTGGCGGGTACACCCGCGATCTGCCCCTGCGCCAGCGCGGGACGCGGCGCGGGTAGCTGCCATTCGATGTGCTGCTCGGACAGCGCCACGAGGTCGAGCACGAGGGCCATCGAGAAGCCGACCTCGGGCGTGACGATCGAATGGGCATCGGCGGGCACGGTCGGTTCGGCGGCGCCGATGACATAGGCGTCGTCGGGCGAGATGCGCACGACCTGCGAACCGGCGGGCCACGACGCGCCGTCGAGTGCGGCCGGCGTGGCGATGACTCGCCAGCCTGCGAGATGATCGGTGAACTCAGAGACGAGCACGTGCACCCTCCGGGTCGTAGAACGGCACATCACTGACGTGCGCTTCGCGGCCGTCGATCTCGACGACGTCGGCGTGTCGTTCACCGTCGACGAATCGCTTCTGCCAGCCCATCAACACGGCATGTCCGAACAGCGGCGAGTTCCAGCTGGACGTGACATGGCCGACGACATCGCCGCCGACCCTGATGACACTGCCCTCCAACGGCGCAGGGCCCTCCATGCGGAAGCCGAACAGCCGCCGCTCGTCCGGAAGCGAGGCGGTGCGGATAAGGGCATCGCGACCGACGAACGCCGGCTTGTCCAGCTTCACGGCCCAGTCCATGTTCACCCGTCGCGGCGAGCTGTCGAGCTCGGTGTCCTGGCCGACGATGATGTGCCCCTTCTCGCAACGCAGCCCGAACAGCGCTTGCAGGCCGTGCGGCTTGATGCCCAGCGGTGCGCCGAGGTGCATCAGTGCCTGCCACAGCTCGGCGCTGCGGTCGATCTGGTGGTGCAACTCGAAGCTGGCCTCGCCGGTGAACGACAGCCGCATCACGTGGCAGGGCACACCCGCGACGTCCAGGCGACGGTGCTGCAGGAACTTCGGACGATCCTCGTCGGCAACGCCGACTCGGCGCAGCAGCTCGCCCGCCAACGGGCCGGTGACGTTGATCGCACCGTGCGAGACGGTGCGATCGAGTACGTGCACCTTGAGGCCCCACGTCTCGATCCAGTCACGTACCCACATCTCGGCCGTACTTGCGCCACCGGAGGTGAAGGTGAGCGTGAACCGGTCGTCAGCGTCGCGCAGGATCATGCCGTCGTCCAGGATGTGGCCGCGCTCGGTGAGGTTGATCACGTAACGGGCACGGCCGACCTTGATGTCGTGCACATGGTTCGGGTACAGCCGTTCCAGCGCCTCGACCACATCGGGGCCGCTGACAATCATCTTGCCGAGCGTGCTGACGTCGCCGAGCGAGACGGCCTCACGCACTGCCCAGTACTCGGCGACCGGATCGCCGTAGTGCCACGGGCGGAACCAGCCACCGAACTTGTCGAGTGTGGCGCCGAGGGCCACATGCTCGGCATGCAGCGGGGTGCGACGGAACGTGTCGATGTGGTAGCCCGCAGCGGCCTCGCCGAGCGTGAGCTGGCGGGCGGCGGGGCGGGCGGTGAACGGCTCGGGCGTGGTGCCGCTGCGATCGGCCACGAACGCACGGAGGTGCGGCATGCACACGCCACCCTGGCAGGTGCCGACTCCCGTGAGGCTGGCTCGCTTCACCAACTCCAGCTCGTTGAAGCCCTTCTGCCACACACCGTCGAGGTCTTCCACTGTGATCTTCCCGCATGGGCAGACCACGCCCTCCTGCGGGCAGGCCGGCAGTGCGTGGGCAGCGGCAGCGGAACCGACGACGGTGACAGGCACCATCGGGGCCATCCGGGCGAGCAGGTCGCGCGGGGCGCTGCCGAGCGCGACGATGACGCTGTCGCACTCCGTGATCATGCCGTCGGCCGTCTCGACAGCGGCCACGCTGCCCTGGCCGTGGAACGCGACGAGATCCGGGCCGACCGTGGCGACGCGGCCGAGGTCGACGCCCGCGGCCTGCAACGCTGCCGCAGCTTTAGGTGTGTAGATGCCGGCGAGCATGTTGCCCGGGCACACCGGATGGATCTCCGCAGCACCGGTGGCGAGCGTGATGTGGTGAGCATGCAGTTGGTCGACGCCGTCGGGCGTACGCACGATGACAGTGGGGCCGTCGAACACGCCGACCACCTCGTGGCCATCGGCAGCGTCGAGCACGAGCACGTCGTCGCCGTTCGCTCGGGCGATCGCCGCCGCCGCCGCGCCGCTCACTCCGTTGCCGATGACAACATGGCCCGCCGCACGGTGGCGCACGGCCACCGCAGTGTGCTGCTCGGGGCCGCCGGGCGATGGATGCGAACCGTTCGGGTGGCGACGCACGACAAGGCCAGGACGAGCCGGCGTCTGACAGGTGCGCACCCACGGCGTGCCATCGACGATCGCGACGCAATTGCCGCAGTCGCCCGCCAGGCACAGCGTGCCGCCCCGCGCTGGGTGCTGCCCGTCACGAAGGGCGGCGACCGCAAGTGTGTCGCCCTCCTCGTACTCGATGGGCGTGCCGTCGTAGACGACGCGACTCATTCAGTTCCCCTTCCGCTGACCACTGGCCGGGCGAACCCTATCCCGGAACGAACGCGCGGTGAAAGAGGGGCCACCGAATCGGGAACAAACCGGCAGTGCTAGCTGTTGTTAGCGGCATGCTCGATCCAGCAAACATCATTCGCAACGGGTTCCACGTCCTCAACCAGGTGGTGCTCCCCCTCGTCGAGCGTGGCGTGGGAAACCCCCTACCGTTGGGTGTCGGCCCGCTCGTCGTGCAGACGACCGGCCGTAAGAGCGGCGTCGCCCGCAAGGTGCCGCTGCTGTCGCTGCGTCTTGGTGACACCGTGTTCGTCAGCACGGTTCGCTCCGACTCGCAGTGGATGGCAAACCTCCAGGCGTCACCTTCGGCGGCCGGCGTGAAGCTGTTCGGCCACGATCGCTCGGCGGCTGCGCAGTTCGCGACGGTGGGCCCGCTGCACATCGCTGCCTTGCAGCTCCGCACGCGCTGACACGGCCACCTACTCGCGTATGGCGAGCCCACGATTGCGAAGCACTCTGCGCTCGAGCCGGCTGAACACCAACGAGTCGACAAGGATGCCGATCACCAGGATCACCACCATCGTTGCAAGTAGGCCTTCAGCGTCGGAGAAGTCGCGTAAGAACGACAGGCGTGTACCGATGGTCTGCTCGCCCGGGATGATCACCAGTAATTCGCCGGCCATCAGGCTGCGCCAGGCAAACGCCCAACCCTGTTTCAGGCCCGACACGGTTGACGGCATGGCCGCAGGCACCACGAAATCGCGATAGAGCGCCACCGAACCGGCCCCCATACTGCGACCGACGTGCCGCAGCAACGGCGGCATGCCATCGATACCGCTGATCACACCGTTGGCGATCGACGGGGCGGCACCAAGGACGACAACGAAGTAGATCGCACTGTCATCAAGGCCGAACAGCAGAATCGCAAGTGGAAACCACGCGATCGAGGGCATGGTCTGCAGACCACTGATCATCGAGCCGATCGCCGTGCGGACATGCGTCGATGCGCTGACCGCCAGCGCGACGGCGACACCGATGGCGAGCGCGATCACAAATCCGATGATCGCCCGAGTCATGGTCGTGCCGACCGCGCTCCACAGCGTCGCGGTGCCGATGTCCGCCCAGAGGCGATCCCACACCATCAGTGGTGAGGGCAGCACGTAGATCTTCTTCCATTCGGCCCACACCGCCGCCTGCCACACTGCGATGACGAGGCCGATCGCAGCGAGCTTGGGCCAGGTCTGGCCCCACAGCCGCACGCCCGACGACACGGAGCGTTCGTCGCCGAGCTCTAAGTGATCGAGGCCGGCGAGCTCTGCGTCGTTGACCAGTTCGGCGGACTCCACCCCGGTCGGTGGTCGCTGCGGGCTGACGAGTTCAGCGGGCATGGCGGCGCACTTCTTCACGCAACCGTGTGGTGACGGTCCCCGCGATCGCCGAGATCTGCGGACTCTCGAGGCGGCGCGGGCGTTCCACATCGACGACAAACTCCTCCACCACCTTGCCCGGTCGGCTCGAGAGCAACACGATGCGGTCTCCGAGCCGGCTGGCTTCGCGGACGTTGTGGGTGACGAACACCACGGTCAGTTGCTGCTCGCGAACGATTCGTTCGATCTCGTCGTGCAGCACGTCGCGTGTGATGGCATCGAGTGCCCCGAACGGCTCATCCATCAGCAGGATGTCGGCCTTCTGGGCCAACGCCCGAGCGAGCGCGACACGCTGACGCATGCCGCCCGACAGCTCGTGGGGCATCTTGTCAACGAACTCGGCCAGGTGCACCAACCGCAGCAGTTCCACCGCACGGTCGCGCCGCTCACGTCGCGGCACCCCGCTCAGTTTGAGCGCCACTTCCACGTTCTGGGCGGCGCTGCGCCAAGGAAGCAGAGCAGACTCCTGGAACATCAGCGCCGTTCGGCCGTTGACCTCGACCTCGCCGGAGGTCGGTCGGTCGAGACCGGCAACCAGCGACAACAGCGTGGTCTTCCCGCAGCCGGAGGCGCCGACGAGGCACACGAACTCGCCGCGCCGCACCGTGAGGCTGACGTCGTCGAGCGCGACGACCGAATTCTGCCCGCTGCCATGCCGCTTGGAAACGCCCCGAAGTGCGACCGCCTCGGGGGGCACGGCCTCGGGGGGCACGGCCTCGGCGACCGGGTCGGAACGGTGATGATCGAACATCACGGTCACAGGCCGCTCACCTCCGGTTCGCCGCGCTCGACGAGTATCTCGTTCAACAGGGTCAGGTCGTAGATGCCGTTCAGTTCGACCGGCTCGAGCAGGCCGACGGCAATCGCGTCATCCGCCGACGTCTGCAGCGAGGCCGCGATCGGGTCGAGCGTGAAGGTGAGGTGGCCGAAGCTGGCCGCGATGACCTCGCTGCTGGGCTCACTGCCCGTGATCTCGGCGATCTGGGAGATCACATTCGCCTGGGCGGCGGCCGGGTCGGCAGCGATGAGTGCGAGCGAGTCGGCGAGACCGACGAGCACCGCCTTCACAAGGTCGGGGTGGTCGTCGAGGAAGTCGGTGCGCACGACGACGTGAGTCGTAACGTATTCGCCACCGGTCTCGGGCCACAGGTCACGCTCGTCGACCAGCACCGCGCCGCCGCCCTCCTCCACGAGGCGGGTGGCCCACGGCTCCGGTACCCAGGCTCCGTCGATGTCACCGCTGAGGAACGACTGGAGAGTGGTGGAGTTGCTCTGCGGCAGGATGCTGACGTCACCACCACCTTCCGGCGTCGTCTCCAGATCGTTGTCCTTCAGCCAGGCCCGCAGCGCCACGTCCTGCGTGTTGCCCAACGACGGCGTGGCCAGCGTGGCGCCCGCGAGCTGAGCGGCCGACGTGATCTCCGGCTTCACCACGAGAAAGGCCCCACCCGAGGTACTACCCGAGACGATGCGGATGGCGTCGCCCCGCGAGCGGGCGTGCGCATTGATCGCCGGGTTGGGTCCGATGAACGCGATGTCCAACGACTCGGCGAACAGTGCCTCAACGGCTTCGCTGCCTGCATTGAACGTCTGGGTGCTCAGGCTGACACCGTCACCGAGTGCAGCAGCGAACGTGCCTTCGGCGATGCCCACCAGCGCCGGGGCGTGGGTCACGTTGGCGAAGAAGCCCAGGCGCACCGTCCCCTCGAGGGCGCCCGGCGTTGCATCGGCGACGGTGACCGAGGTCGTCCCTTCGCTGTTGGAACTGCCATCACCACACGCCGCGAACAGGACCGATGCACCCAGCACGAGGACACCGAGACGGGGTCGGCGGGGTTTGAGGGTAGCTATTGTTGACATACTTGATCATCTTTATCGGCAAAGCCGAGCTTTGCAACTGATCTAGTGGGAAAGACCTTCGATCGTGAGCGGCGTGACCACTTCCCACGCACCCGGATCGTCCAACAGTTCCCGCACATCGGCGGGCAACATGGCGTCGACCACATCGGCAACCGTGACCATGTCCAACACTCGGCGCAGCGATGCGCGGACTGCCACCCACACGTCACGCATTGCCGCGCTGGTGCCTTCGAACTCGACCTCGGTGGGGCTATCCCCGCGGACAGCGGCGAGCGGACCTTCGACGACTCGAATGATGTCGCCCAACTTCACCGTTGCCGGATCGACGGCAAGCCAGTAGCCACCGTCGGTTCCTCGCCGGGACTCGACGACCCCAGCGGCACGGAGCTGGGACAGGATGTTCTCGCAGAACTTCATCGGAATCTGCTGCGCCTTGGCGATTGCACCGCCCTTCATCGGCACGGGCTGCTCCCCACGGCGCCATCGAGCCCCCAACTCCAACACGGCTCGGATCGCATAGTCCGCCTTCGCCGAAACCCGCATACCCCAACCGTACGCCGTACGCAGCGCATACGATCGCTCGATGGAGCCCGCCACCGTCGTCCGCCAACTCTTCGAACGCATGCAGGCGCGCGACTGGGCTGGCGCCGCAGCAGTGATGTCGCCATCCGCTGTCATTCGCTACACCGCGACGGGTGAGCAGTTCACCGGCGCCTCCTTCATGGCGATGAATGAGGCATACCCAGATGGCTGGAGCATCGAAGTAGTCGATGTCGTCGCGAGCGGGCAACGCGTGGCCACGCAGATCCGCGTCCCGAACGGCGACGAGGTCGATTGGCTCAGCGGCTTCTACACCGTGGCCGACGCCGTGATCGTCGACGGCACCGAACACTGGCTCACCGAACGCTCCGAGCCCGCCCCTCAGTGGCGCGCCAAGTACACCAGTCCCTGAGCCGACCACGAACCCATGGCCACCCCGCTGCACGAGCGCCCTGGTCAGTAGCCCCGCAGGCGGCCCCCTCCGCCGCCCAAGGGGCGGGGAACAACAACCGAAGCGGCACCCTTGCTCACCCAAGGGTGGCGGGCTATGCCGCGTGTCGAAGCGCGATGATGGCGGCGACGTCGCTGATTGCATCCGCCAGCCCGCCGTTGACGTCAATCTTCGTGACGCGGGCAACAAACCAGCCGACAGTTCCAGCCTTTCGATCGCGGTGGGTGTCGCGATGTCGTTCCTCCTCGCCCGCGTGCCACGAGGGGTCGTCCACCTCGAGCCCGACCTTCCACTCGGGCCATCCGAAGTCGAGGTGGATCGTCGTTCCTGTCGGCAGCAGTACGGGGCACTGAGGGATCGGGGCGGGGAGCTCCTGACGCGCGATGGCTTCATCCACCCGGTGCTCCAGATCCGACTGCAACACAGCTCGCCACTTTGGCCTGGAACTGAGCACTTCCCCGAGCACCATCGATCCAGGTCGTCGTGGATGACGGAGGCGAAGATAGGTGTCGACCACCGTTTCCAGTGTGCACGTGCGTTCGGGCAACAACTGCTCCAACACAGAGCGGGTCGCGCTGCGACCGAAGAGGTCGGCACCTTCGAAGAGCGTGCGCGGCGGACTCGTGAGGCGAACCCCGTCTTGCCGGTGAACGACGTCAACCGGAGCGATCGTTCGGCATCGATGCACGATCACTCCGGGTGGGGCAACCGCCGAGTGGTGCGGCACAAGGATGTGAATGCGGTCATCGTCGACGCGTCGCCACCCCCAGAGCTTTGCGGCTGTCGTGAACGCAATCGACGCCTCGGGCACGCGAGCGCACACTGCAACGAGTCGAGACATCACTCCATCGGACCACTGACGACCGCGGAACACGCCCGGACAGACCGGGATCAGCGCTCCTGACGCGACCATCCGTCGCAGCGTCCGCTCGGAGCAGCCAAGCTCGAAGAGCTTGGCTGCGGTGATGACTCCGTGATGGCCGCCGAGCCAATGGTCGACGGGGGCGCGCCATGCGGTCATCGCTTCCTCCAACTGCTGTGAGTTCACATGGGGGGAAGCCAAGGGCCGACCATATCGGCGGGCACTGCCGAACCGACGCCTCCGTCTGCCTTGGCGCGCTGCGCGTCGATGGCACCGTTCTCCACCCATGGGTGAGCGATGACCCTCCTTTCGGCCGGCTGGACCGCCCTTGGGCGGCGGAAGGTGTCAGGAGTAGGCCGCGCTTTGAGACGGCCGGCTCGCGACCGGCTCCGACTTGCACCGCGGACGCTGCTGGGCGCGACGACTCAGGCAGGGATCGCGAGGCGCTGCATCGCCTGCACCACCGTGTCGTCCACCGTGACCGTGCCACCCTCGATGGCTGCCACGAGATCTGCGCGCATGTCGTGCTCCCAGAACTTGCCGATGTGCGTGGCAGTCGCTGCGACCGCATCGAGGTTCGGGTCGGCGACCATCTGCCGTGCGATCTGATTGGCCATTCGCACCAGCGCGCCGAGGCGGTGCTCGGGGTGGTCGATCTCGACCGTCGCCACCGAATGTCCGGGCGAGACCTGCACGGCGGTCACCTTGTACTCCGGGCAGTTGGTGGCCCAGTCGCTGAGCTCGGTGGTGATCACGTTGGCGCCGCTGACCGGGTAGTGGAACGTGGTGTAGACGACACCCTGCGTCATCCGATCGGTGACGACTGCGTTCAAGATGGTGGCCCCGACGCGGCTGGCGATCGTCACTTCATCGCCGGTGCGGATGCCGCGCTCCTCGGCGTCGGCCGGGTGAATCTCGAGCACGTCCTCGGCGTGCCACTGCACGTTCTTCGTGCGGCGGGTCTGGGCGCCCACGTTGTACTGGCTGAGAATTCGGCCGGTGGTGAGCAACAACGGGAAGCGGCGGGTGCTCTTCTCCTCGGTCGGCATGTACGGCGTGGGGGTGAAGCGGCCGAGGCCACGCACGAAGGTGCCCTCGTGCATGATCGGAGAGCCGGCCGGGTGGGCCTCGTTGCACGGCCACTGGACGCTGCCGAGCTCGTCGAGCTTGGCGAACGACACGCCGGCGAACGTGGGCGTCAGTGCTGCGATCTCATCCATGATCTGTGCTGCGTTGTCGTAGTGCATCGGCGCCCCGAGCGCGGTGGAGAGCTCGGCGACGACCTGCCACTCCTGCTTGCCGTTGCGAGCGCGCATCGCAGGGCGAACGCGGTTGATGCGCCGCTCCGCGTTGGTGAACGTGCCGTCCTTCTCCAAGAACGAGGTGCCGGGGAAGAACACGTGGGCGACCTTGGCCGTCTCGTTGATGAACAGGTCTTGCACGATGACCAGTTCCATCGAGGTCAGCGCATGCATCACGTGCACCGTGTTCGGGTCGCTCTGGGCGATGTCCTCGCCCTGCACGAAGATGCCCTTGAAGTGGCCGTCGATCGCTGCGTCGAACATGTTGGGGATGCGCAGGCCGGGCTCGGCCTGCAGCGTGTGACCCCAGAACGCCTCGAACGTGGCGCGGGTGGTGTCGTCGCTGATGTGGCGGTAGCCGGGCAGTTCGTGCGGGAAGGAACCCATGTCGCACGAACCCTGCACGTTGTTCTGGCCGCGCAGCGGGTTCACGCCCACGCCGTCACGGCCGAGGTTGCCGGTGGCAAGCGCGAGGTTGGCCATGCCCATCACCATCGTGCTGCCCTGGCTGTGCTCGGTGACGCCCAGGCCGTAGTAGATCGCGCCGTTGCCGGCCGTGGCGAACAGGCGGGCCGCGGCGCGCACGTCGGCGGCAGGCACACCGGTGTGCACCTCCATCGACTCCGGGCTGTTCTCCGGCTGAGAGACGAACGAGGCCCAGATGGCGAACTCGCTGGGGTCGCAGCGCTCGTGCACGAAACGCTCGTCGACCAGACCCTCGGTGACGATCACGTGGGCGAGAGCATTGATGATCGCGACGTTGGTGCCCGGGCGCAGCGGCAGGTGGTACGCGGCCTTGACGTGTGGGCTTTCCACGAGATCGATGCGGCGCGGGTCGACCACGATGATCTGTGCGCCCTCACGCAGGCGCTTCTTCATCCGCGACGCGAACACGGGGTGGGCGTCGGTGGGGTTGGCGCCGATCAGGAGGATGATATCGGCCAGTTCGACCGACTTGAAGTCCTGTGTGCCCGCCGACGTGCCGAATGCCTGCGACAGGCCAAAACCCGTGGGCGAGTGGCAGACGCGGGCGCAGGTGTCGACGTTGTTGTTACCGAACGCAGTGCGGATCATCTTCTGCACCACGAACACCTCTTCGTTCGTGCAACGCGACGAGGTGATGCCACCGATGGCGCCGACGCCGTGGCGGGCCTGGATGTCCTGCAGCTTGGTGGCTGCGTAGGAGATCGCTTCCTCCCACGAGACGGTCTGCCACTCGTCGGTGATCTTCTCGCGGATCATCGGGCTCAGCTGGCGATCGGGGTGGCTGGCGTAGCCCCAGGCGAAGCGACCCTTGACGCACGAGTGGCCCTCGTTGGCGCCGCCACCCTTGTACGGGGTCATCCGCACCACCGTCTCGCCCTGCATCTCGGCCTTGAACGTGCAGCCGACGCCGCAATAGGCGCAGGTGGTGAGCACGGTCCGCCGCGGCTGGCCCATCTCGATGACGGTGTTCTCGGTGAGTGTGGCGGTCGGGCAGGCCTGCACGCACGCTCCGCACGACACGCACTCGCTGTCGAAGAAGTTGCCGTTGGCACCGGCAGCGACACGCGAACCGAAACCGCGGCCTTCGATGGTGAGGGCGAACGTGCCCTGCACCTGCTCGCAGGCACGAACGCAGCGCGAGCAGACGATGCACTTGGAGGAATCGAACGTGAAGTACGGGTTGGAGGTGTCCTTCTCCATCCCGAGGTGGTTGTCGCCGGCGTAGCCGTAGCGCACGTCGCGCAGGCCGACTGCGCCGGCCATGTCCTGCAGTTCGCAATCGCCGTTGGCCGCGCAGGTGAGGCAATCGAGCGGGTGGTCGCTGATGTACAGCTCCATGACACCGCGGCGCAGGCGCTCGAGCTTGGGCGACTGCGTCGTCACCGACATGCCAGCGGCGACAGGGGTGGTGCACGACGCCGGGGTGCCCTTGCGGCCGTCGATCTCGACGAGGCAGAGACGACACGAGCCGAACGGATCGAGGCTGTCGGTGGCGCACAGCTTCGGCACGTCGACGCCGCAAATCGCCGCGGCGCGCATCACCGACGTGCCCTCCTCGACCAGCACCTCACGACCGTCGATGGTGAGAGCCACGGTGGGCAGGCTGCCGACGCGTGAGCGATCGGCGGGCGGGGTGCCCATGTCGTGATCATGAAGGGCGTGATCATGAAGGGCGTGGTCATGGTCATGGTCGTGACCGATCCGCTCTGCGGTGAAGAACGAGATGTCGAGCGTCATGAGTGTGCTCCGTTGGCGGCGATCAGGTTCGGGTGGGGGCCATCGCCGAAGTCGGCGGCGAAGTGGGCGATCGCGCTCAGCACCGGCAGCGGGGTGAAGCCGCCCATCGCACACAGCGACGCGTCGGCCATCACGCCGCACAGGTCCACCAGCAGGGCCATGTTCTCGTCGTGGCGCTCGCCGGCAATGATCTTGTCGATCAGCTCCACGCCACGGGTGCTGCCGATGCGGCACGGAGTGCACTTGCCGCACGACTCGGCGGCACAGAACTCCATCGCGAAGCGGGCCATGCCGAGCATGTCGACCGTGTCGTCGAAGACCACCATGCTGCCGTGGCCGAGCAGCGCACCGGCCGCCGCGAACGCCTCGTAATCGATCGGCAGATCGAAGCCATCCGGGCCGATGTAGGCGCCGAGTGGGCCACCCACCTGCACGGCGCGCACGGGACGACCGCTGGCGCAGCCACCACCGAACTCGTCCACCAGCTGGCGCACGGTGATACCGAACGCTGCCTCGAAGATGCCGCCGCGAGCCACGTTGCCGGCCACCTGCACCAGCTGGGTGCCGCGGCTGCGGCCATGGCCGAGCGAGGAGTAGCTGGCTGCGCCGTCGGCGAGGATGTGCGGCAACGCGCCAAGGCTGAGCACGTTGTTGATCACGGTGGGCTTGCCCCACAGGCCCTCGATGGCGGGCAGCGGCGGCTTGGCGCGCACGACGCCACGCTTGCCCTCGATGCTCTCCATCAGCGCCGTCTCTTCACCGCAGATGTAGGCCCCAGCGCCGACACGCACGTGCAGGCGGAACACGAAGTCGCTGCCCATCACGCCGACTGCCGTTGAGGTGGCGGTGCTGCCCACGCCGTTGAGCCAGCCGCGGGCCTCGCACTCCGCGATCGCCGCCTGGATCGCGGTGATCGCGTCGGGGTACTCGCTGCGGATGTAGATGAACCCGTCGTTGGCGCCCACGGCCCAACCGGCGATGATCATGCCCTCGATCAGCTGGAAGGGGTCGCCCTCCATCAGCATCCGATCCGCGAAGCTGCCGCTGTCGCCTTCGTCGGCGTTGCACACGATGTACTTCTGCGCACTCGGCGTGCCGAGCACGGTGCGCAGCTTGATGCCGGTGGGGAAGGCGGCGCCGCCGCGGCCGCGCAAGCCGCTGTCAGTGACTTCGGTGACGACATCGCCCGGCGCCATCGCCATGGCCTTGCGCAAGCCGGCCATGCCGCCATGGGCGAGGTAGTCGTCGGCGTCGCGCGGGTCGATGACACCTACGCGGGCGAACGTGACGCGCTGCTGCGCTGCCATCCACGGCAGTGACTCGGTGAGGCCAAGCCGCAGCGGGTGCTCGCCACCGGCGAGGAACCCGGCAGCGAGCAGGCCGGGCACGTCTGCCACGGTGACCGGGCCGTAGGCGACGCGGCCTTCGGCGGTGGCGACTTCCACCAGCGGTTCCAGCCACAACATGCCGCGCGAGCCGTTGCGCACCACACGCACGCCGGTGGCTACGGCGAGTGCTGCGGCCACCTCATCGGCACCTGCCGCACGGGCCGCTGCATCGAGCGGCACGTACACGGTGACACCGTCGGCCGCGCCGCCGATGGCGGAACCAACAGCGGCCACGGCGGATTCGCGGCGGACTGCGTGTCCGATGATCGTTTCGATGCCGGCCGCGTCCACGCCGACGAACAGTTCGCCACCGGTGGCGACGGCCGGACCCTGGGCGCACAGACCGAGACAGAACACTTCCTCGATCTCGACGGGCTCGGTGGCGGCCAACTCGAGCGCACGCGCCTCGACGGCCCTACCCCCACGAGCGACACACGCCTCAGCGCGACAGACCTGCACGATCGGGCCCTTGGGTGGCACGGTGCGGAAGTCCTTGTAGAAGCTGATGACGCCGTGTACTTCTGCGATCGACAGGTTGAACGTGCGGGCGAGTTGGGGAATGTACCCGCGATCGACGTAACCAGCGTGGTGCTGCATTGCGTGCAGCGCCGGCATCAGGCCGCCCGCCCAGTCGGCGTGGTCGCGGATGATGGCCTCGACGGCAGGGTCCGAGATGTGGGTGTCGTCGTTGGCACTCAAGGAGAACCATCGTAGGCGAATCGACCCCCGCGTGCGACCCCCTTGTCGGCCATTTCCGGCACGACCGTTCTGCGAATTGCAAGGCCGATCGCGGCGCTGGCTGAGGCGGACTCAGGTCACGTCTCGTGCCCCGATCACGGCCGGCGTGTGCGGCTACCGGGACGTTGCGCGCTGTCGCTGAACTGGCGGCCCTCGTAGTGACCGGGGTTGGTGTCAGGGCGGCCGCGGCGACTGGTCCAACGCCAGGTCAGCGAGATGCGCGGGTTCTCAGTGGCGGCAGCAGGGATGCCATGCAGCCAGTCGGCCTGGCAGCGGCCGCCCATCACCAGCAGGTCCCCTTCGCCGGGTAGCAGCACGATGTCGTCGACCCCTTCGCCGGCGGGCGCTCGGTTCGCCAGCGACTCCGTCCATGAACCACGTGGGCGGATCACGAACGGACGTCGCTGGCCGAGCACGACGATCGCGACCAGCGTGTCGTCCAGCCAGCGCATCGCCCGGTCGCTGTGCAGACCCTGGAAGTCGAGGCCGTCGCGGTAGAGGATCGCAGCAACGCCGTCCATCTGTTGACGGTAGGCACTGCGCAGGTGCAGATCCGTCTGTCGCAGCAACGGCAGCGTGTCGGCACGCAACCCGGCCGAGAGACGGTTCTCGGGTACGTACTTGTCGTAGCGCAGCACCTCGGTCTGCGCCCACGGCGCGGCCAGATGGACCGCTGCGAACTCACCCTCGGCGTCGCGCACGAACCCGGGTACGTAGTCGACCCACGAGGTTGCATCGAGGTCGGTTCGCTGCACCGTCGCACGTCGATCGATCGAGAGCGCGTCCAGCGGCGAGTCAGTCACGGCTCCATGCCGATCACGTCCAGAAGCCTTGGTGGATAGCGGCGGACTCACTCTCCAGGCGGGGGCCTTCGATGTGCATCGGTGGCATCGACTGGCGACCAAGCTCCGTCGCAGTGATCACGAAGCCGTAGTCGTCGGCCCCGGGTCGCCGGACGATCTCGTTGAGGCGGGCGGCCGACAGCCCGAACACCACCCGGCGGGCGCCGGCCCAGAAGAAGGCTCCGACACACATCGGGCACGGTTCGGTGGATGCAACGACGACGCCGTCTGCGATCAACTCCAACTGGCCGTCGCGTTCGAGGTTGCGCACGAGCATCATCTCGGCGTGAGCGGTCAGGTCGTGGTCGCTGTTGACCCGATTGACCGCTTCCGCCACCACGTCACCGTCGACCAACAGCAGTGCGCCGAACGGATGGTCACCGGCGGCCCTCGCCGTGGCGGCCAGTTCGTTCGCCCGGGTGACCGCTGCATCGAGATCCATCCGCCGGATGGTAGGCGCGCCAGCGGATACCGGTGCCGATCTCAGCCGAGTCGGACCGACATGGTGACGTCCTGGGGAACAGCGCCGGCCCCTTCCAGAACCACATCTCCCCGGAGAACTCAACCTGCATGCGCGGCTTCGAGGATCGCGAGGTCGCGGCGGACGTAGCGGTTGTGCCAGAACTCCTCCTCGAACACCGTGTACAGGCACTCGACCAGCGGGTGTGGCCCGTTCTCCAACACGTCGATCGAGCGGTCGAACGCATCGGCCGGCACCGTCTCGATGAAGTCGCGCACTCGGGCGACACGGTCGTCGCGCACGGCCATCGTCGCGTGGAGGGTCGGGGTGAGATGCAACTGCAGGCCGGGGAACGGGTAGTCGAGCGAGCCTCGGTTCGGCAGGCCGATCGGGTGGAGCGGCTCGCCGAGGATCGGTGCCGTGAACCACTTGTCGGTGGCGAACACGAGGTGGCGCATGCTCTCCACGAACGTGAACTCGCCGTTCACGGATTCGTGCTGCGCTGCCTCGGGCAGCGCCATCGCCATGCCGGTGGTGATCGCCCACTCGGCCTCGATCGCTGCCCACGTCTGCTGCATGTCGGCCGGAGTGGCCGGGCGCAGGATGCCGCGCAACGGGTACCACGGGTCGCGCTCGTTGACGAACGCCGTCACGTCGACTCCGTTGATGACCAGGTTCTCCACCAGTGCATCGATCTCGACGTTCACCAGCCACGCATGGCTGATCGTGGCCCCGGTCAGGTTCACGTCGCGGAACGTGGCCCCGGTCATCTCGGCACCCCAGAACACGGCTCCGGCCAGATCTCCCTCGAACTCCTCCGGCATCGCTGTCTCCCTTCCCGGCCCGAGAGTACCGCGGCCGTGCGCAGCGACGACCACGCGGCTCGTCCACACCCACGAGCCAGTACCCACGGCGGTTCGCGGATGACAGGTTTCCCCGCGCGCGGACGGCGAACGGCGCAGGGCAACCTGTCATCCGCGATCACGAGACACGCCGGATACCGGCGACGCGTCCGCGGCGCCGTCGCCGAGCCGAGCGTGAGGGCGAGACGGGTACGGTCGCGCGGCGTCCGGCTGGACTCCAACGCCAGCAACAGACGGGTAGCTTCGCCACTGGGCACGGCCCGAGGCGCGGCGCAATGGCCCCGGCATGATGATGGGATGCAGCAGGCGTCCACCACGTTCAGCGGGATGATCCCGCCGATCGATCGGCCCGCCTACAGCGAGGGCGTGAAGGCGATGATGCCCTTCTCCGCAGCCATCTCCGTCTGGGGTCTGGTCACCGGCGTGGCGATGGTCAACGCCGGCCTGTCGATCCCGATCGCGGTCTTCATCACGCTCACGGTGTTCGCCGGCTCGGCGCAGCTCGCCGTACTACCGCTGCTGATCGCTTCCACCCCGTTACCCGTGGTGTGGGTGACGGCGCTGCTGGTCAACCTACGTTTCGTGATCTTCGCCGCCGCCTCGCGCAAGTCGTTCGTGATGCTGCCATGGCAGCAGAGGATGCTCGCCGGCTACTTGAACGGCGATCTCGGCTTCGCGTTGTTCTCCCGGCGCTTCGCCGACGCGCGCACGCATGGCACGCCTGAACAGTGGGGTTACTTCTACGGGGGAGCGGTCGTCAACTGGGTGGCATGGATGGGCTCGTCGATCGCCGGCATCCTCGTCGGCGCCTTCGCCCCCGAGCGGTGGGGGCTCGAGCTCGCCGCCTACTTCGCTCTCCTGGCAGTGCTGATCCCGATGGTGCACCGCTTCCCGATCGCCGCCGGCGTCGTCGTCACCGCTGCCGTCTCGGTTGCCACCGCCACTCTGCCGATGCGACTCGGGTTGTTGATCGCCGTGTTGGCAGGCGTAGCCGTCGCCCTCGTCGCGGAGGCGTGGAAACCCGCCGACGAACCCCACGGCGCGGCAGCTGTCGCCGCCGACATCGCGGGCGAAGGCGAGGTCGCCTGATGAGCGGCACCCTCTATCTCGTCGTCGCCACCATCGGGCTCACGCTCGTGACGGTTGCCACCCGCAGCAGCTTCTTCATGCTGCCCGCCCGCATCGAACTGCCCGCCCGCATCGAACGCGGCCTGCGCTACGCCCCGGCGTGCGCCCTCACCGCGATCATCACACAGAACGTGTTCGCGCCGCACGGCCACCGCTTCGTCAGCTGGCACAACTACCAGATCTGGGCTCTGCTGGCCGCGGCGATCGTGTTTGCGTGGAAGCGCAACATGATCCTGATGATGGCCGTGGGCATGGCCGTCTTCACCGCGCTTCGCCTGTGGGTCTGAGCTGGCCGGTAACCTCGCACGCCGTGGCTGCCTACTGGTTGTTCAAGTCCGAACCCGACGTCTTCTCCTACGACCACCTGGTCACGAACAAGCAGGAGGGGTGGGACGGCGTGCGCAACTACCAGGCACGCAACTTCATGCGCGCGATGAAGAAGGGCGATCAGGCGCTCTTCTACCACTCGAACGCGACACCTCCGGGTGTGGCCGGCATCTGCAAGGTTGCCAAGACCGCCGAGCCCGACCCCACCCAGTTCGACCCCACGACCAAGTACTACGACCCGGCCTCCAAGCCGGAGGACCCACGGTGGGACTGGGTCATCGTCGCCCCGGTGAAGAAGCTGCCGTTCGTGTCGCTCGACGAGCTGAAGGGCATTCCCGAACTGGCCGAGTGCCGACTGCTGGCGAAGGGCAACCGGCTGTCGGTGATGCCGCTGCTCGAAGAAGAGTTCGACGCGATCGTCGCCTACGCCACCCGTAAGAAGTAGACGGCTTCAGGCCACCATCTCGGCGGCGCGGGCGAACACCGCGTCGAGCATCGGCTCGGTCAGCCTCCCGGTGAAGGTGTTCTGCTGGCTCGGGTGGTACGAGCAGAGCAGGGTCAGCCCATTCGGCGCCACCGCCTCGACACCGTGCCCGAACTTCGGGCGCGGCTTCACGGCGAACTCGCTGCACGCCGCCTCGTAGGCGAACCCGCCGAGACAGACAACCACCTTCACCTTCGTCAGCAGCGCCATCTCACGCTGCAAGAACGGGCGGCACGCGTCGCGTTCCTCCGGCAGCGGCTTGTTGTCCGGCGGAGCGCACTTCACCGCCGCCGCCACCCACGCGCCGCGCAGCGCCAGACCATCGCCCACGTGCACTGACGTGGGCTGGTTGGCGAAACCGGCGCGATGCATCGCCCGGTACAGCCAGTCGCCGCTGCGGTCGCCGGTGAACACCCGACCGGTGCGGTTGGCGCCGTGCGCGGCGGGGGCGAGCCCGAGCACGAGCACCCGCGCCTTGGGGTCGCCGAAACCGGGTACTCCCCGCCCCCAGTACGCCTCCTCCCGGTACGCAGCGCGTTTCTCGACCGCGACCCGCTCGCGCCACTCCACCAGGCGCGGGCAGAGCCGACAGTCACACACGTCGTTACGCAGCTGAGCAAGCGAATCCACGGCCAGCACAGTAGGTTTCCGCAGTGCGATGGCGCGAACGAAGAGCACACCCAACCCAGCACCAACGGTCGTCCTGCTCGTCCGGCACGGGCAGACGCCCACCACCGGCAAGCTGCTGCCCGGTCGCGCGCCCGGGCTGCACCTGGCCGATGTCGGCCGCGAGCAGGCGCAGCGCGCCGCCGAACGCATCGCCGAGTTGAAGACGGTGGATGCGATCTATGCCTCACCGCTGGAACGTGCACGTGAGACGGCTGCACCCATCGCCGCTGCTCGCAACATGAAGGTCCGCATCGACAAAGGCCTGCTGGAGTGCGACTTCGGCGACTGGACCGGTGCCGAGCTCAAGAACCTGATGAAGCTGCCCGAGTGGAACACGGTGCAGCGTGCACCCAGCACCTTCACCTTTCCCGGAGGCGAGAGCTTCACAGCGATGCAGAACCGCATCGTCGGTGCGATCGATCGTCTCCGAGCCGCACACCCCGGCGGCACGATCGTCTGTGTCAGCCATGCCGACCCGATCAAGGCCGCCGTCGCTCATGCCATGGGCACCCACATCGACCTGTTCCAGCGCATCGTCATCAGCACCTCTTCCGTCTCGGCCATCGCGTACGGCGCGGGCGCTCCGGTTGTGCTCACCGTCAACTCCACGGGCGGCTCGCTCGCCGACCTCCGGCCCTCCTGACGGCCGGCTGCGATGAGCGTGTACTTCGACTTCGACGAGGTGGATGCCTTCACCGTCGGCGCCATCGGGCAGCCCGGCGAGCGGGTCTTCTTCCTGCAGGCGCGGCGTGGCCCCACTCGCGTCACCGTCAGGTGTGAGAAGCAGCAGGCGTCGGCACTGGTGGATTACCTGCGCAAGGTGCTCAACGACCTGCCCGCCCCGACCGCGAAGCCGCTTGCCGCCGCGATGGAACTGGCGGCGCCGGTGGAGGCCGCGTTCGTGCTCGGGCCGGTCGGACTCGGCTACGACCGCAGCAGCGACAAGGTGCTGGTGCAACTCGAAGAGGTGATCGCCGTCGACGAGAACGGCGAGCCACTCGACGACGATCCCGATCGCGGCCACGTGCGCGTGTTCCTCACCCGTAGCCAGGCCCATGCGTTCTGCGATCACACGGAATCGATCGTCGCCGCCGGCCGCCCATCGTGCATCTGGTGCGCCCGCCCGATCAACCCCGACGGCCACCTCTGCGTGCGGATGAACTAGCGAATGACGGCCGAATCGCCACATCGGCTGGAGTTGCTGACCGGCGCCGACATCGACATCGAGGGGCGCATGCCCTGGAGCAGCAACGCCACCTTCCTGGTGAACCTGTCGGTGAACGGCGAGGCCGTGGGACAGGCGATCTACAAGCCGTTGAAGGGCGAACGTCCGCTGTGGGATTTCGAGCCAGGGCTGCACCGTCGAGAGCTGGCCGCGTACCGACTCAGCGAGGCGATGGGCCTCGATCTCGTGCCGCCCACGATCATCCGTAACGGCCCGCTGGGCGAGGGCAGCATGCAATGGTTCGTTGAGGCGGACCACCAGCAGCACTACTTCACGATCTACGAGACACGCCCGGAGCTACACGATGCGCTGCGCCCGTTCGCGCTGTTCGACGTGCTCGCCAACAACACCGACCGCAAGAGCGGCCACGTGCTGATCGACGGTGACGACCACCTGTGGGGCATCGATCATGGCTTGTGCTTCGCAGCCGAGTTCAAGCTGCGCACCGTCGTGTGGGAGTTCGGCGGCGAACCGGTGCCCGGAGAGCTGCTCACGCTCGCCGCCCAGGTCGCAGACCGCGTGCCGCTGGATGTCGCAGCGCTGCTCGACGACGAGGAAGTCGAAGCGTTGCGCGAGCGCGCCGAGTGGATCGTCCAGCAGGCTGCGTTTCCCGTCGACAACAGCGGTCGCCGCTACCCCTGGCCGCTGGTGTAGCGACCGAAGTCCGGCAACCGCAACACTTGTGCGCGCAACGGGGGCGCCCCAGACCGCTACGTACCCATCTGGGGAGCCCCGGTTGCGCGCTCAACTAACTTCGGTGCAGGGAAGTCGCGGTGACTGGCTCAAAACGGAGAAAGGCGGCCCTTGCGGGCCGCCCTCCTTCGTTCCGGTGTTGCTCGGTCAGCCGCGACTCTGCAACGCCTCGATCAGCTTCGGAAGCACCTTGTGGACGTCGCCCACGATGCCCAGATCGGCGATGCCGAAGATGGGGGCTTCCTTGTCCTTGTTGATCGCAATGATGTTCTTCGAGCCCTTCATGCCCACCATGTGCTGGGTGGCGCCAGAAATACCGGCGGCGATGTACACGCCCGGCTTGACGACCTTGCCGGTCTGGCCGACTTGGTAGCTGTACGGAACCCAGCCGGCATCGACGATCGCACGCGAGGCGCCCGGCGCGCCCTTGAGCAGCTTGGCGAGCGTCTCAACCATCTCGTACTTGGCGGCCTCACCGAGGCCACGGCCACCCGAGACCACGATTGCTGCCTCGTCGAGCTTGGGGCCAGAAGATGCTTCCACGTGCACAGCGACCACCTGTGCGGTGCCGGTGGCGCCGAGCTCGGGCACCGGAGCAGCCGTGACAGCGGCCGCAGCGCCACCGTTGGCCTCCGCGGTGAAGCTCTTCGGACGGAACGCTGCGAGGAACGGGCCGGCGCCGGAGAACGAGGTGCTGACCAGCGTGTTACCACCGAAGATGGGGGTGGTGACGCTGACCGAACCGCCGTCGACGGTGATGTCGACGTTGTTGGTGAGCACCGTACGGTCGAGCTTGACCGACAGCCGGCTCATCACATCGCGACCCTCGGTGGTCTGCGGGAACATGATCAGGTCGGGCGTGTCGCCGCCGTCGATGACCGCCTTCATGGCTGCCGAGACGGCAACGCCGGGCAGCTTGCCGGCGAGGTCGCCCGTGGCGTACACCTTGGCCGCACCGTGCTCGCCGAGCGAACCGGCGATGGCCGACGCATCGCCACCGACGAATGCGGTGACGGTGCCCAGCCCACGAGCCTTGGTGATCAGTTCGAGGGTGGCCGTGGTGGGCGCACCGTTTGCTGCTTGAGAGAAAACCCAGATGTTCATGTCGGTGCTCCTCAGATGACCTTCAAGTTTTCGAGGAACGCCACGATCTTGGCGAAACCCTCACCGTCGTCTTCGATGATCTCGCCGGCGGCGCGGGCCTCGGCCTGCGTCACGCTGACGATTCTCTGACCGGCACCGGCCCAGCCCACCGCGGTGACCCCGAGGTCGGCGACGGTGAGTGTGTCGAGCGGCTTGCTCTTGGCGGCCATGATGCCCTTGAAGCTGGGGTAGCGGGGCTCGACCACGCCGGCCGTCACGCTGATGACAGCGGGCAGCGGGCAGGTGACCTCGTCGTACCCGTCCTCGGTCTGGCGGTGCGCTTCCAGCGTGGCGCCGTTGATCGTGACCTTCTTGGCGAAGGTGACCGACGGCAGGCCGAGCACCTCGGCGAGCTGCTCGGGCACGGTGCCCGTGTAGCCGTCGCTGGACTCGGTGGCGGCGATGACCAGGTCGAACGCCCCCATCTTCTGGATCGCTGCACCGAGCACCTTGGCGGTGGTGAGGGCATCGCTGCCCTGCAGCGCCGGATCGGAGACCAGGGTGCCCTTGGCAGCGCCCATCGCGAGCGCAGTGCGCAGACCGGACACCTCACCGTTGGGGGCCATCGACACGAGGCTGACTTCTCCACCACCGGCGGCAGCGACGAGCTGGAGCGCCATTTCCACGCCGTAGCTGTCGGACTCGTCGAGGATGAGCTTGCCATCTCGCTTGAGGGTGTTATCGGAACCCAACGCACCCGGCGTGGCCGGGTCGGGGATCTGCTTGACGCACACGATCACGTTCATGCTTGCCATTGTTACCGGCCGGTACGGCTCGGACCCAACCGGGCACGCAAGTGGTGGGCGAGATCGCGACCACTTCCCTGACCCAGCGTTCAGCCTGTACCGTCCGTGCGGTGCGGATCCTGCTCGTGGTGAACGCCTTCGCGTCGTCGGTGACGGCGCGCAACACCGTCGTCGTTCACCGCGCCCTGTCGCAGGGCAACACCGTGGAAGTCGTGGAGACGAACCGCCGCGGCCATGCCACCCGCTTCGCGCAGGACGCGGCCCGCCGCGGGTTCGACGTGGTCATCGGCTACGGCGGCGACGGCACGCTCAACGAAGTGGCCACAGGAGTTGCCGGCACCGACACCGCCTTGGGTGTGCTACCCGGCGGGAGCACCAACGTGTTCGCCCGCACCTTGGGCATGCCCAACGACCCTGTCGTCGCAGTGCAGCAGTTGGCCGCCGGCATCGCCACCCGCGACATCGAGCCCATCGGGTTGGGCAAGGTCAACGGCCGCTACTTCTGCTTCCACACCGGCGTCGGCTACGACGCGGCGGTCGTGAAAGAGGTGGAACGACGCGCATCGATGAAGCGTTGGCTGGGCCACCCGCTGTTCATCTACGCCGCGGTACGCACGTGGGCGGTGCAGTACGACCGCAAGCAACCGCACTTCCGAGTGGACACACCGGGTGCCCCGCCGGTGGACGACGGATACTTCACGATCGTGCTCAACACCAACCCGTACACGTATCTCGGCAACCGGCCACTCGATCTCAGCCCGGCGGCCACGTTCGACCGCGGGCTGGTGGCGATCACGTTCCGGACGATGAAGGTGGGCGCGATCCTCGGCGGCCTCGGCGGCGCGCTGCGCGGCGGTGGGGTCAAGGCCAGCACGACGCTCGATCTGCAGACCGACCTGACGGCGCTGACCATCGACCACGAGACACCCTTCCCCTACCAGCTCGACGGCGACTACCTCGGCGAGACGAAACGGCTCGAGTTCACCCACGTACCGAACGCCGTCCGCCTCGTTCGCCCACAGACCGAGAGCTGACGCCTATTCGGCCAGGTCGGCCAGGGCGTCGAGGGCGCCGCGGTAGAAGGTGGGATAGGCGTAGATCATCGAGCGCAGCTGGGCGATCGGCACGCGGGCATGCACCGCGAGGTTGAACATCGACAGCACTTCCCCACCTCGCGGCCCCACCGATGTGGCGCCGACCAGCACACCTTTGTCGGCGTCGGCGACCAGCTTCATCAGGCCCTCGTTGCCTGCGCCGTGCAGCCAGCCGCGGCTGGAGGTCGAGCTGTCGGCCAAGCCGACCCGCACGTTGAGCCCCGCTGCACGCGCCTGGGCCTCTGTCATGCCCACGGACCCGACCTCCGGGTCGGTGAAGGTGACCCGCGAGACCGCGTGGTCCTCGCTCAGGCGCGGTGACTGGGCGCCGGTGATGTCGTCGAACGCGATGGCCGCCTGGTACACCGCCATATGAGTGAACGCGCCCTTGCCGGTGATGTCGCCGACGGCCCACAGCCCATCGACGCCGTTCACTCGCATCCGAGTGTCGACGGTGAACGACGGCCGAGCCGTCTCGTCGAGGCCAACGGTGTCCAACCCGATCCCGCGCACGTTCGGGGTGCGGCCGGCGGCAACGAGGATCTCGTCGGCGTTGATCTCGCTGCCATCGGCCAAGGTCACCGTCACCCGACCGTCGCGCCGCACCGAGGCAGCGGCCTGCCCCGTGCGGATGTTGATGCCCTCGGCACTCAGCACCTCGGCGAGGAGGGCACTCGACTCGGGCTCCTCGGGGGCGAGGATGCGGTCCAACGCTTCGACCACGGTCACCTTGCTGCCGAAGCGCGAGAAGGCCTGCGCCAACTCCAGTCCGATGGCCCCACCGCCGAGGACGATGAGCGACGCAGGCACCTCACGGATCTTGAACACGTCACGATTCGTCCACGGCGCGCTGTCGGCGAGGCCAGGGATGGGCGGCAGCGCCGGCGAGGTGCCGGTGGCGACGACCACCCCGCGTCGCGCCGTGTACAGGTCGTCGCCGACCATCACGCGACCAGGGCCATCGAGGCGACCGCGACCGCGCACGAACGTGCCGCCTTTACCCACGAAGCGGTCGACGGCGACCTGATCGTTCCAGTCGTCGGTGGCCTCGTCGCGGATGCGGTCGGCGACGATCGAGTAGTCGGGGGTCACGACGGCAGTGCCCGCCATCTCGTTGACACGGCGGGCTTCCTGCAGCAGGTCCGCGGCACGGATGATCATCTTCGACGGGATGCACCCGTAGTAAGGGCATTCACCGCCGACGAGGTGGCTCTCGATGCCCAACACCGAGAGACCTGCCGCAGCCAGTTGGCCGGCGACATCCTCTCCCCCAGGCCCCATGCCGATGACGATGATGTCGAACTCGAGTGCGCTCATGGACTCATCGTCCCTCACGCGGCACCTCCGCTACAAGCTGCCGAGCATGCCGAGCGCGACATCGGGCACGTTGGTGCAGATGCCGTCGACACCCCACTCGATCAGCTCGGCCATTCGCGCCGGGTCGTCGCACGTCCAGGTGTTCACCTGCACGCCAGCAGCGTGACAGGTATCGATGACGTCGCGGGTGAGCATCGCCACCCACGGGTGCAGCGCCAGGTGACCCTTCTTCATCAAGGTCTCGGCGATGCCCTCGGGCGCGGCGGTGCACAGCCACGCAGTCTTGATCTGTGGGGCGAGGGCGCGGCAGCGATCGACCGTCTCCAAGCGAAAACAGGAGATCAGCCAGCGGTCGTCGTCGTGGCGCGCCAGGAGATGGACGATCGTGTCATCGGCGATCGACTCGCTCGGGTCGAAGTCGGGTTCGTTCGGGTCGTTCTTGATCTCGACGTTCACCCACATGCCGGCGCAGGCATCGAGCGCTTCGGCCAGAGTGGGCACACCCTCGGGCAGATCGGCGTAGGCCGTGCCCGCGACCAGCCGCCCATCGTGGTAGTGCGGGTTGTGGTGCACCACCAGGACACCGTCGGCGGAACGGCGAACGTCCAGCTCAACAGCATCAGCGCCGATCTCACGGGCGCGCCGGAACGCCGCCACCGTGTTCTCCCGCTCGGCCCTGCTGGCGCCGCGGTGGGCCAGCACCTGCGTCCTCGACACCTGTGCCATAGATACCCCCTATCGCCACGAAGTATGGATCAGGACCAACGGCCCCTTGCTACGCGCGCAATTGTTACCTACCGTTCCCTCGAACGTGAAAACGCTCACAAACCACATCGATCATCGTCGATCCCATGGGAGTGAACAAGTGACCATCCCGGCCTCGAGTCTTGCACTGGCGAATGCTGACTACACATGGCGTCGCGACGCCATCTGCCGCGACACCGACCCCGATCTGTTCTTCCCCGTCGGCACCACCGGGTACGCCCTGGTGCAGATCGATCGGGCGAAGCAGGTGTGTGGCGAGTGCCCGGTGCACGTCGAGTGCCTGGAGTACGCCCTGGAGACCAACCAGGACTCGGGCATCTGGGGCGGCACGTCCGAGGAAGAGCGCCGCACCATCCGCCGCCGGATCACCGGCCGCGAACGCATCCTCGTCTGACTCGCCGGCGGGCGTAGCCCAGCTCAGACAGGAACGGTGAGATCGACGACTGTTCCCGTGCCGCGCGGCAAGTCGCCGAGGCCGACAGTCGCGAAGTCCTCGGCCTGACCGGAGCGCATCGCGATCGTGCCGTCCAGTTCGGTGGTCACGAGGGTGCGAACGATCGACAGGCCGAGGCCGGTGGCCTTGTTCAGTTCGAAGCCGGGATCCAGGCTGCGGCCGTCGTTGATGACCCGGATCTTGAGCACGTCGTCGGCGTTGTCGAGCACCACCACCACATCGCCGCCGGCGCTGCCTTCGGGGAACCCGTGGTCCACCGCGTTCTGCAGCAGCTCGGTGAGCACCACCGACAGCGGCGTGGCGATGGTGCTGGGCAACCGGCCACCGTCGCCTTGCACGGTGAACCGAACCGGGCGGTCAGGGGACTGCAGGCCCTCTTCGGCGAGACGCAGCAGCGGGCGGACGATCTCGAGGAAGGCCACGTCGTCGCCCGGCTCGCGCGACAAGGTCTCGTGAACGAGCGCGATGGTGCGGATGCGGCGGACGCTCTCCGCGATCGCAGCCTTCGCCTCCTCCGACTGGAGGCGCCGGCCCTGGAGCCGCAACAGCGATGAGATCGTCTGCAAGTTGTTCTTCACCCGGTGATGGATCTCGCGGATGGTGGCGTCCTTGGAGAGCAACAGCTTGTCGCGCTTGCGAACCTCGGTGACATCGCGAACCAGCAGCAGGCCGCCGGTCACCGTGCGCCCCCCGTCAGCTGCGGTCACGAGCACCGGCAAGCAGCGAGCCAACAGGGTGACGTCGGTGGTCTGCTCGAACTCCTCGATCACCGGCAGCTTCGTCTCGTAGGCCAAGCGCACGGGGCTGTCGTTGAAGCCCAGCTCGGCCAAGCGCATGCCCACTGCGTTCGCGCCGATGCCCACGCGGTGCAGCGCGGAGACGGCGTTGGGCGACGCATATCGCACTCGCGCCTCCTCGTCGAGCACCATCACACCATCGCCGACCCGCGGCGCGGCGCTCGAATCGGCGACCGGGCCCTGGAACGGGAAGCTTCCTTCGCTGATCATCATCGCGAAGCGCTGGAACATGCCCACGTATGTGCGTTCCAGTTCGCCCGGCTGGCGGCTGCTGCGGCTGGACCACTCACGGGTGAGCACGCCGAGCGCCTTGCCATCGGCCAGCACCGGCACGGCCATCACGCGCACCGGGTCGGGCATGCCGTCGACGGAGATTTCGCCCTCGACGATTTCACCGTCGTTGTAGGCCTTGGCCAGCAGCGGCAGTTCCTGGCCGGCCGCAACCGTACCGACGTAGTCGTAGTGGTAGATCGTCTGTCCGGTGGCCGGGCGCACGTGGGCGACCACGTACCACGTGCCGTCCTGAGCAGGCACGTACACCAGCAGATCGGCGAAGCTCAGATCGGCCAGCAAGCCCCACTCACCGATCAGCCGCTGCAGGTGATCGATCTCGTCGCGGTTGAGGTTGGTGTGTTGCCGTGTGAGCTCGCCAAGCGTGGCCATGACTGTTGAGTGTGCCACGCGGGCACACGTCTCATCGCGATCCGTCGCCCAAGAGATGCCGGCCAATGGCGAGGAGCCCGCCGAGATCGTGGACATCAGCGGCCATCGTCGGCACGGTGACAGCGAGCGGAACCATCGCTTGTAGCTCCCGACGCCGCTCGGCTTCGCGGCCGGCAACGACGGCGACATCACGGAATCGGGCAGCCACTTCGCCCAGGACGTGCCCGACGGCTTCCTCGTCGGCACCGGTCTCCTCGGCGAGCGTCGCCAACAGGTCGGCGTCGGCACAGGCCGCCGTCAGCGTCTTCGACGCCTTCATCGCTGCCGGCTGGCGCACCCCGTCCGGCAACGTCCGATTGAACACCATCGCCCCCAGCGGCATCTGGCGACGCTGCAACTCCCCCACCATGAAGCGGGCCTCGCGTGTGGGTGCCGCTTCCAGCGTTGTCACCACGACGAACGCGGTGCCGGCGTCGGTGAGCAGGCGCTCGACTTCCGTCGCACGGCTCACGAAGCCGGCCTCCATCGTCTGGAAGAGGATGAAGAACTCGGCGATGTCCTGCAGGAATCGCGAACCGAGGATGCGATCGGCCACTTGGTAGAACGGCTTCGAAGCGATCGTGAACAGGCGCGACCGGTATGGCACCGTCAACCACTTCAAGAGCCTGCTGCCGAAGAACTCCCGCATCCGGCCTGGCGCGTCGAGCAGATCGAGCGCATTGCGCGACGGCGGCGTGTCGATGACCACCAAGTCGTACAGGCCGGAGGCGTGCAGGTCGTGGAGCTGCTCCATCGCCAGGTAGTCGTGGCTGTTGACGAATCGGCCGGTGATGTTGCGGTACAGCGGGTTGGTCAGCACGGTCTCGCGCAGTTTCGCATCGGGCGCATGGCGGCGGATCAGATCGTCCCAACCGGCTTTGGTGTCGAGCATCTGCACCCACAGCTCGCCGCGGCACTCGCCGCCACCGTCGAGGAACGCCTCCGGCGCAACCATGACGGCCGAGTTGCCGAACGACCCGACACCGAGAGCGGTCGCCAACCGGCGGGCAGGATCGACGGTGAGCACGAGCACCCGGCCACCCAACACGGCCGCCGCCTGCGCGCCGAGCGCGGCGGCGATCGTGGTCTTGCCAGTGCCACCGCTGCCGCAGACGACGATCATCTCCTTCGTGCTGAGCAGCTCCGCCAGGGCTTGACGACCCGCGACCATCAGATGTCCCCCAGCTCGTCGAGCAGCGCATCGGCCAGCTGGGCCACCACACGCCGCCCGCCTGAACGGGTGAACAACTCGGGCAGCAACACCAGTGGTACGTCCATCGGCACGCCCTCGCGGAGCCGGCCGAGGTACTCCACCGCCACCGCACGGCGCGCCTGCGCCAACCGGGCGGCATCGAACAGCGTGGCCACCTGCGGACCGACCGCGCGGGCGAGCGTGGTCTGCGGCCCCGGCTCTGCGAGCGACGCGAACACCTCGGCGTCCGCGGCCGAGAACCATTGCGGCAGCACGCGATTGGCGATCACGGCCGCCACGTCGACGTCGGTGGTGGTGCGCACCTTGTCCACCAACTCGATCGTCTCGGCCACCGGCATCTCCTCCGGTGTCGCAACGACGACCAACCCGGTGCGGCGAGCGTCACCGAGGATCTCCAACATCCACTCCGTCTGCTCGCGCACCATGCCTACCTGCACCAGCTCGCGGATCGCCTTCGGCGCATCGATCTGAGCGACGATGTGGCCGCTGGCCTCCGCGTCGACGATCACCAGGTCGTAGTGGCGTTCACGCACCTCATGGCACAGCTTGCCGATCCCGAGGATCTCCTTGACGCCAGGGGCGGCATCAGCGACGAAGTCGAACGTGCGGGCCAGCGGGCCAATGCGACCGACCAGCGGGATTCGCACGAACAGGCGCAGGTACTCCTTCAGCGAGTCCTCGGTGTTCATCACCATTGCGAACAGGCCGGGGCGCACCTCGCTGGGCTGGAACGCCAGCTCGCCCACCTCGAACGCAGCGGCGAGCGCGCCCTTCGCGTCCATCTCGCAGACCAGCGTGCGCTTGCCGGCGCGTACCGCTAACTCGGCGAGCGCAGCGGCGACACTGGTCTTGCCGGTGCCGCCCTTACCACTGACGAACAGCAGCTGCCGATCGAGCAGGCCGCTCACGCGGTGCCTCGCGATCGGGCGACCGTCACGCCTGGCTGCCCTCGCCGGCGAGGCGCAGTAGATACTGCCCATACGGGTTCTTGCCCATCGGTTCGGCGTTGGAGCGCAGCTGGCTCTCGTCGATCCAGCCGGCGGCGAAGCTGATCTCGTCGGGTGATGCCACCTGCAACCCCTGCCGCTTCTCGAGCGTGGCGACGAACTGGGAAGCCTCCAGCAGCGAGTCGTAGGTACCGGTGTCGAGCCAGGCGTAGCCGCGGCCGAGCAGTTCCATGTGCAGCTGACCGCGGCGCAGGTACTCGGCGTTGACGTCGGTGATCTCGTACTCGCCGCGCGGCGACGGTTTGAGGTTGGCGGCAATCTCGGTGACCTGCTCGTCGTAGAAGTACAGGCCGGTGACCGCATGGTTGCTGCGCGGCTGCGCGGGCTTCTCTTCGATGCTGAGCACCTTGCCGGCACCATCGACCTCCGCCACGCCGTAGCGCTCGGGATCGCTCACGCGGTACCCGAAGACGGTGGCACCCTGCTCACGATCGCGTGCGGTCTGCATCAGTTCCACGAGGCCGTGGCCGAAGAAGATGTTGTCGCCGAGCACGAGCGCACTGCGTTGCCCGGCAACGAATTCGGCGCCGATCACGAACGCCTGCGCAAGACCGTTGGGGGTGTGCTGCACTGCGTACTCGATGCTGATACCCCACTGGTTGCCATCTCCGAGCAGGTTCACAAAACCCTGCTGTTCGTGCGGTGTGGTGATGATCAGCACCTCGCGGATGCCTGCCAACATCAGCACGCTCAACGGGTAGTAGATCATCGGCTTGTCGTACACGGGCAGCAACTGCTTGCTGACGCCGCGGGTGATCGGCCACAACCGACTCCCGGTGCCACCGGCGAGGATGATGCCCTTCATCTGCGTGCCCTGACGTGAGCCGGCTCAGCCGCCGAAGCCGATGCGGCGCTCGCCGTCGGCGGCACCCAGCTCGACGAACGCGATCTTGGCGGCGGAGATACCGACGTCGCGGCCCTTCTTGTCCGTCAACCACAGCACGTCGACGGCACCGGTGAGGGCGGCTTCGATCTTCGACTTGATGGCGGCACGGTCGAGATCGTCGGCGAGCTCCAGGCTGATCTCGCGAGGGGTTTGGGTGACGCTGATGCGTACGTCCACGACGGTCCTTTCGGGTGCGGTGCGGGCAGACAGCGCCTGCCGGCGTGCCGCTGGCAACGCGGCGAGCGTCATGGTACCCGTGAGCGTCCGAGACGCGTCATTGACGCCGTGTGCGCCGTTGAGCAAGCTGGCGACCCGGGGCGTCACTCATTCCTCCCGTTCACCTCTTTCAGACTCCAACCAGAAAGACCCCGGCCAATGAGCAACATCCAGGTGGTCATCGCCCTGTTCCCCCAGTTCACCGCACTCGACGGCATCGGCCCGTACGAGGTGCTGCAGCGCATCCCGACGATCGACGTGACGTTCATCGGCCACCAGCGCGGCGAGATCCGCAGCGAGAACGGTTTCCTCGGCATTACCGCCGACGGCACGTTCGAGGACTTTCCGCAGCCCGACGTGATCGTGTTCCCCGGCGGCGTCGGCACCCGTCTGCTGGAGCACGACGCACGCGTCACCGACTGGGTACGCAACGCACACTCGACCACGATCCTCACCACGTCGGTGTGTACCGGTTCGCTGGTGTTGGGAGCGGCCGGGCTGCTGCAGGGCCTGACCGCGACCACGCACTGGAGCTGCTACCCAAACCTGGAGGCGCACGGCGCGACCGCCGTGGCAGACCGGGTGGTCGAGCACCTCGATCGGCGGATCATCACCGCCGCCGGCGTGTCGAGCGGCATCGACATGGCGTTGCGGCTGGTCGAGCTGTTGGTCGACCGCACTGCGGCCGAAGCCGCGCAGTTGATGATCGAGTACGACCCGCAACCGCCGTTCACCTGCGGCAGCGTCGCTCGCACGACGGCTGCGGCCGATGGTGGCGATGCCGTGATGAACCGAGTCATCGAGTACGCCCAGCTCCGCCAGTAGCGAGGCCGAGCCCCGCGTCCGGTGGTCAGACGCTGGTGGCGCAGAAGGTGTCGCCTTGGGGCAGCGACTGCATCGTGGCCACGTCGGTATCGCCGTACAGCGCCGACAGCATCCCCTTCACCATCCCGCGATCGACCGCACAGATCACCGGGTGCTCGATGGCCACATCGCCGAACGGGCAATGGTTGTTGACGATGCGCAGCTGGTTGTTGCGCTGGTCGGCATGGGCGGCGAACCCATGGGCGGTGAGCGCATCGGCGACGGCCTGCATCGCGGAGCGCAGGCTGCGCTGGCCGGCCGCGAGATCCGCGCCGGCAAGGCCTTGCGCCATCGCCCGGCCGTACTCCTGGCCGACTTCCTCGGCCATCGCCTCAGCCTTGTCGCGTGGCAGCAATGCCAACGCACGGCCGAGCAGCGAGAGCACGAGATCGTCGCTGTGCACCGGCACGTCGGCCGTCAGGTCCACCTTGGCGTCGGCGGGTACGCGATAGTGCTTGCTGGGGCGGCCGGCACCGGCGCCTTCGGCTCGCTCCACCGCAACTTCCAGGTAGCCGCCAGCAGCCAGCTTGTCGAGGTGGTGACGGGCCACGTTGGGGTGCACGCCGAACTTCTCGGCGATCTGCGCGGCCGTCACGCCCGCAGGAAGATCGCGGGCGAACAGGTAGATGCCACGGCGCGTCGGATCGCCGAATGCGTCGGTGATCGCCGACACGGTCGACGTGAACGAGGGCGAGTTCGCAGCCACGCCGATATTCTACCTATGCGCGTAGTGGTAATTCGGACGCGCCCACCGCCACCACCCCGGAGAGCCCGATGCCCGTTCCCTCGCACGATCAGATCATCGCCGCACTGCGCCCCGTGGAAGACCCCGAGCTGCACCGCAGCATCGTCGACCTCGGCATGGTGCGCGAGGTACGGATCGACGGCGGCAACGTGAACATCACGATCGCCCTCACGGTCGCCGGTTGCCCCCTGCGCAACGAGATCCAGAACCGCGTCGGCACCGCCGTCACCGTGCTGGAGGGCGTCACCAGCTTCTCCCTCGGTTTCACCGTGATGACCGACAAGGAGCGCGAGGCCGTGCGTGCAATGCTCGGCGGCGGCAAGAGCGAAGCCGCCCCGCAGGGCGGCCACGGCCACGCCGAGGGCAAGGCCGTGCCGTTCAACGAGCCGGGCAACAAGACCCGCCCGCTACTGATCTCCAGCGGCAAGGGCGGTGTCGGCAAGAGCAGCGTCACCGTCAACCTCGCGGTCGCGCTCGCCAGCCAGGGCTACAAGGTCGGCATCGTCGATGCCGACATCTACGGCTACTCGATCCCGCGCATGTTGGGCACCGATCGCGACCCTGTCGTGCTCGACGACATGCTGATCCCGCCGGCCAACCACGGCGTCACCTGCATCTCGATCGGCTACTTCGTGCCGGAGGGCCAGGCGATCATCTGGCGTGGCCCGATGCTGCACAAGGCGCTCGAGCAGTTCCTCGCCGACGTGTTCTGGGACAACCCCGACTTCCTACTCATCGACATGCCCCCGGGCACCGGAGACATCGCGCTCAGCCTCAGCCAGTACCTGCCACGCGGCGAGGTCTACGTGGTCACCACCCCGCAGCCGGCTGCTCAGAAGGTAGCCGCGCTCAGCGCAGCGATGGCCGCGAAGGTGAACCTGCAGGTGAAGGGCATCATCGAGAACATGAGCTGGTTCACCGGCGACGACGGCAAGCAGTACGAGATCTTCGGTGAAGGCGGCGGCCAAGCCCTCGCCGATGAGCTGGGTGTCCCGCTGCTGGGCCGTCTGCCGCTGGTGCCGGAGCTGCGTGAGGGTGGCGACAACGGCACCCCGATCACGATCGCCGACCCGACGAGCGAGTGCGCGCAGGCGTTCCAGGAGATCGCCCGGCGCATCGCCACCGAGCTGAAGCCGAAGAAGATCTTCAGCTCGGCACTCAAGGTCAACTGACTCCAGCGGTCGAGGCGCCGCGGCCACGTCACCCCGACGCTTCCCGACCTAAATCCTGGCCACCATCGCGCGAAAGTGCTTCCCGAAGCGGACGAGGTCAGTCGGTGGACCGACCAGCGCGCTGCTGGACATGGAGGCCGACGAAGACGACTGCGATCACCACACTGATCACGCCGACAGCGATCAGCACGACGCCCAGCGTCACGTTCGCCTCCGGATTGCGCACGGCATGGTTGCCAAGGTGAGAACGGTGGGAATCGGCCACCATCCACACGCCGAGCCCCACGAACAGGGCGGCCGCAAGCGCGGCCTCGACCAGCGACCGTCGGGTCGGCCGGACACGCATTCCGAATCGTCGAACTCGAGGCCACGAACGGCGCGTTCGGCATCTGTCCGTTGGAACTCCGCAGTTGCCGTATCCACGCAGCGAACATGATCGTCGGCGCAGCCGATGTCCAGCCCGCTGCGTGTCGGGGGCCGGTCGCGTAGAGTCGGCCGGATGAAGTACACCAAGCTCGGCAGCACCGGTCTCGACGTCTCGCGCATCTGCATCGGCTGCATGAGCTACGGCGTGCCCGAGCGCGGCACCCATGCATGGACGATGCCCGAGGACGAGAGCCGCCCGTACATCCAGCGGGCGATCGATGCGGGCATCAACTTCTTCGACACCGCGAACAGCTACTCCGACGGCACCGGCGAGGAGATCCTCGGGCGGGCGCTCGCCGATTTCACCCGTCGCGAGGACGTGGTGATCGCCACCAAGGCGTTCTTCCGCATGCGACCCGGCCCGAACGGCGCCGGGCTCTCGCGCAAGGCGATCATGCACGAGATCGATGCCAGCCTGCGCCGCCTCGGCACCGACTATGTCGACCTCTACCAGATCCATCGCTTCGACGGTCGCACGCCCGTCGAGGAAACGATGGAGGCGCTGCACGACGTCGTGAAGGCCGGCAAGGTTCGCTACCTCGGCGCCTCGTCGATGTGGGCGTGGCAGTTCGCCAAGATGCAGCACGCTGCCGCGCGGCACGGGTGGACGAAGTTCGTCACGATGCAGAACCACTACAACCTGCTCTACCGCGAGGAGGAGCGCGAGATGCTGCCGCTGTGCCTCGATCAGGGCATCGGCGTCATCCCGTGGAGCCCGCTCGCACGCGGCACGCTGACCCGTGACCCTGCGGCGTCGACCATCCGCACCGAGACCGACGAGTACGGCAAGACGCTGTACGGCACGGCCAACCTGGAGATCGTCGAGCGCGTCGCGCAGATCGCCGCCGCCCGTGGTGTGTCACGTGCGGCCGTCGGCCTGGCCTGGGTGGCGCGCCACCCGGCGGTCACCGCGCCGATCTGCGGCTTCACCAAACCACACCACCTCGACGATGCGATCGCATCGCTCGACCTGCAGCTCACCGACGAGGAAGTCCGGCAACTCGAGGAGCCGTACACGCCGCAGCCAGTTCCGCCGGTCTGACCACCCGCCGCGCCGTCAGCAAGAGGGCGCCGGCTACCAAGGCTGCGCCAGCGAGCCACACGATCGGCATCGACGGGGCTCCGGTCGCGCTGCGATGTGCACGAGCCTGAAGTTGGGCGCTGACATCTGTTGCATACTGGTGGGCCATGAGGAAGCCCCCCAACGAGCGGATCAGCGAATTCGCTGGACCACGCGACACGCCGGTGGTGGTGCTCAGCGCCTTTCGTGTGCTCCCGCTGGTCTTCTTCTGGGTCCTTGTGTTCGCTGTTCCTCAGGTGTCGACCCGGCTGGTTGACTCGCTTGCAACAGGTGTAGCCCTCATGCTGGTGCTGTTGACGCCGTTGGTAACTGTCCGGTCGTTCTATGGTCGATACACAATTGGTGTCGTTGAAGGCGACGTCATCGTCGTGCAAGACGGCGGCTATTGGGGTTGGCGGACTGGTCGTCTCGTTGGCAGGTGGAAACCCACGCAGGGCGTTCTCCAATTGCGCGAAGGGCGAGTAGCCCGACTTCATATCGCCGGGGCAAGGTACACGGTGAGAGGCGATCAGATTCCCCGCGCTCGGCTCGCAGTCACATCCGTGGAGAACCGGAGCAATACGGTCCTGCACTCATAGCGGCAGTTCCGGGCGAAGATCTGGGGCTGAATCGTCTCGGGAACCGGGGGACGATTCAGACCCAGAAGCACGAACCCGCTCCTAATGCCCTGATGGAGCGGCGTGTCCAGTGCCGGCTCAGTCGCCGCGTGGCGCTGCTCCTGGTACGGGTCGCCGTACGCAGACGTCGTGCAGTCGCACGCGACTCGCTCGATCTTGCCACCATTGAACGACGTGTACGGTTCGAGCATGACTTCAGGTAGCAGGACCGATGGCTGGCAATCCGTGGGTGACGGCCCTTTCGCCGGGTGGCTGACCTGGGTCGGCGACCCCTACGAGGACATGCTCGGCCCGTTCTACTTCCGCTCGGGGGACGACGGGAACCCGCTTGGGGCCTTCGTTCCTGAGGCGAGACACGCCAACGGAGGTGGCATCGTGCACGGTGGTGCGCTGATGTCCTTCGCCGACACCACGATCGGCGCGATCCTCTACATGATGCTGGAGGGCCAGTACGCCGTGACCGTCACGTTGAACAGCGAGTTCGTCGGCGCGGGCGTGGTCGGCTCGACGATCTACGCGAGCGGGCGCATCGTGCGGGACACCAAGTCACTGGCCTTCGTGCACGGACAGTTGGAGCAGGACGACAAGCCGATCTTCACGTTCTCATCGGTGATGAAGAAGATCACGCCTCGCTGAGGCTCAGTAGTCGCCGCGGTGGCGCTGCTCCTTGAACGGGTCGCCGTACATGTGATAGCCGTTGCGTTCCCAGAAGCCGGCCTGGTCGCTGTCGCGCAGTTCCAGCGTTCGCACCCATTTCGCGCTCTTCCAGAAGTAGAGGTGTGGCACCACGATTCGCACCGGACCGCCGTGGATCGGCTCGATCTCCTCGCCCTCGTAGGCGTAGGCAACGATCGCCTCGTCGGTGGTGATGTCGGCGAGAGGAAGGTTCGTGGTGTACCCGTACTCGGCGTGCTCGAGCACGTGCGTCGCGTTGCGCTGCACGCCGGCCTGCTCGAACAGATCACGCACCCGCACACCCATCCACGTGGTGTCGAACTTGCTCCACTTCGTGACGCAGTGGATGTCGAAGGTGAGCGTCACCGATGGCATCGCCTTCAGCTCGTCGAGCCCGATCGTGAACGGACGGTCGACCAGGCCGGTGATCGTGAGATCCCACTCGCCGTCGGCGTACGTCGGCACGTCGCCGACATGGAGCACCGGAAACCGGTCCGTGAGGTACTGCCCACTGGGCAGGCGGGCTGGGTCGAGCCCCTTTTTCACCAGCGCGTCACGGTTCCGATCGAAGAATCCCATTCGCACAGTCTGCCCTCACGTAGCCGATGCGCGCTACGTGCGTAGTGTGGTCCGCATGACGGATCTGCCTCCCCCTCCCCCTCCCTCCAACATGGCTCCCCCACCCGGCTACGTCGCATACGGCGGCTACGGGGCGGTCGGTGGCAACTTCCAGAAGATCGGTGGCCTCACCAAGTGGCTCGTGGGCCTGATGGTGGCGACGATGGCTTCTCAGGTGATCTCGCTGCTGGTCCAGCTCAGCCTGCGCAACTCGGCCGACGACTTCTTGAACAGCTCGATCAACAGCTCGGACTTCTCCGACGACATCGCCACGTACGGACTCGTCGTGCTGTTGTTGTCCGCTGTTGCAATCGGCCAACTGGTCGTGCTCATCATCTGGACGTTCCGGATGGCCAAGAACCACAACGTGCTCGGTCGCGTGCCGCAGTCGTTCAGCGCCGGATGGACGATCGCGATCAACATCCTCGGTGGTTGCACACTCGGCATCGTCAACTTCTTCATGTGGCGCGAGATGTGGAAGGCCAGTGACCCCGAGGTCGCACAAAACGACCCCAGCTGGAAGCAGCGGGCGGTGTCGCCCCTCGTAGCCATCCAACTCGCGATCACGCTCGCCGGTGTCGGAGCCGGCATTGCGCTCGGCGTCACCAGCTTCGGAGGCGTCGGCGGTGGCGGCAGCGACGCCGACCTCGCTGCGAACCTCAGTGACAAGTTGGGCATCGTGGTCCTGTCGGGCGTCCTGTCGATCGCCGGCGCCGCAGTGTTCCTGATGCTCGTGCGCCAACTCGCCGCACGTCACATGAAGGCGACTCGCGAAACCTGATGTTGTATCTCGTCCGCCACGCCAAGGCGGGCGGGCGCCAGGAGTGGCGCGGCGACGACCGGCTTCGGCCGCTCTCCAAGGAGGGTCGTCGCCAAGCCGACTCACTCGCCCGCCGCCTTGCCCGCCTCACCACCGGCGAGCTGCTCAGCAGCCCGTACCTTCGCTGTGTCCAGACGGTGGAACCGCTGGCGTCGGTGCTCCGCCAGCCGATTCGCGAAGACGATCGGTTGGCGGAGGAGGCCGGCTTCGAGGGCGCGCTCGAGCTCCTGGCGGAACTACCCGACGGCAGCACCCTGTGCAGTCACGGCGACGTCATCCCCGAGACGATCCAAGCGCTCGAACGCCGCGGGTGCGTGATCATCGGGGAACCGAACTGGCAGAAGGCAGGGATCTGGGTGCTCACCCGCGACGAAGGCGGCCGCGTGGTGGAGGCCACCGCGTGGCCCCCACCCGAGGTCTGAAGCCAGTCGTCAGTCGGTCGCGCAGACCCAGCTGCTGCCGTTGCGGACGCAATTGCTGTTGGTGCTGAAGTAGACCCAGAACGCGACGCAGGCCAGCGTGAGGATGATGCCGATCACCACACCGGTGATCGCCATGCCACGGCCACGGCGAGCACCATCCTTCGTCTGCTTGAGACCGACGAAGCCGAAGATCGCTCCGAGCAGGCCCGGAATCTGGAACAGCCAGAAGCACGGGATGATGCCGACGAGGCTGAGCACCATGCCCGCGATTGCCATTCCGGAGTTACCGGCTTGCTGGGCGACCGGCTGACCATAGGGCTGGTATCCGGGAGGCGGTTGGAAACCGCCAGGACCGACGGGACCACCGGGAGGGGGAGGAGGTGTGCTCATGGAGCGCGACAGTAGTACGCCACCGAGGCGCGCCCAGCGACCACCATCCGGCTGTCGCCCTAGGCTCGTGTGCATGCCCGGCTCCGACCCCGCCCCTGCAGTCACACCTGACGACATCGAGTTGGCCGCGACGCGGCTGGCCGGGCGAGTCCGGGTCACGCCCGTCCTGCACATCGGCGCCACAGAGCTCGAGTTGCCCACGGATGTCACCTTGAAGCTCGAGCTGCTGCAGCACGTCGGCAGCTTCAAACCGCGTGGTGCGTTCAATCGCGTGCTCGCCGCGGAGCACATCCCTGCCGCCGGCCTGGTCGCCGCGTCGGGCGGCAACCACGGCGCCGCGGTCGCGTTCGTGGCCGCGGCCCTCGGTCTGCATGCAGATGTGTTCGTGCCGTCAGGCAGCCCACAGATGAAACGCGACCGGATCGCCTCGCTCGGCGCCACCGTGCACGTCGTCGACGGTCTCTACGACGACGCCCAGGCCGCAGCGACAGCCCACCAAGCACAGACCGGCGCACTTGCGGTACACCCCTTCGACCACCCGGACGTGGTCGCCGGCCAGGGCACCATGGCACGCGAGCTGGAACGACAGCTCGACGGTTTCGACACGGTGATCGTGGCCACCGGCGGCGGAGGGTTCACGGCGGGCCAGGCAGCGTGGTTCGCAGGCCGCAAGAAGGTGGTGAGCGTCGAGCCCGTCACCAGCCAGTGCCTGCACGCAGCTCGGATGGCCGGAGAGCCGGTGACGGTGACGGTGGCAGGCCTGGCCAGCGACTCGTTGGGCGCCCGCCAATTGGGCAGCGTTGCCTGGAGCATCGTGCGTCACCACGTCGCGGAGTCCGTCACCGTCGACGACGATGCCATCCGCAGCGCCCAACGCCTGCTGTGGGATCGCCTGCGGCTGGTTGCCGAGCCTGGCGGGGCCACCGCCCTCGCGGCCCTGCACAGCGGCGTCTACGTGCCCGAGCGGGGCGAGCGAGTGGTCGTGGTGGTGTGCGGGGCGAACTGCGATCCGAACACCGTCACCGGCTGACGCGCACGTCGACCGAGGCAACAGCTCAGCCGCCGGCGACCTCGGCCAACACGTCCTGCACGAACGGGATGACATCGGCCGGCGGGTCGAGTGCCAGGCACTGCTCGCCCTCGCGCGTCGTCAGCGATTCGTCCTCGTCGGCCGCGAAGTAGTGGTTGGCCAACGCCAGCAGGCAATGCGCGTTGGCAAACTCCGGGTGGCCGTCGACGACCTTCCGGATCAGTTCCACACCATCGGCGATCTGCTGGGCATTGCCCGTGGCATCGCCGTTGAGCACGACCAGGTAACCCGAGTAGGTCTGCGCAGTGAGGTTGCCGGGCTCCAGCTTCAGCACTCGCTGGTACAGCGTGAGCGCAGCCGGGTAGTCACCGGCTGATTGTGCGGCGTCGGCCTGAGCAAGCAGCGTGGGCACGTCCTCAGGCACCGACGTGGGTGCACTGCCGTCGAAACGGGCGATCAGCGCCTGGATCTCGCCGAGCATGTCGCGGGGTGGGTTCAAGGCGAGGCACTTCGCGCCCTCGGTGAGCACCAACTGCTCATCGGCCGGATCGAGGAAGCTGCCGCCGGCGACTGCCAGCAGGCAGTGCGGGTCGCCATAGGTCGCGTCGAGCGTGGCGGCAGCGCGGAGACCTTCGATTCCGGCACGTACCGCCGCCTGATCGTCGGCCACCCTGCCATCGATGGCCTGCAGGTAGGCCCTGTAGGTGGCGGCCTCTGCGTTGTTCGGCTCGATCGCGAGCACCCTGTCGTACGCATCTGCCGCTGCGGCGGTGTCGGTGCCGAGCAGGCGGTTGCCCTCGGCCAGCAGCAGCGCCACTTCATCGGCCTCCTGGCCGCCGGTGAGGGTCTGGCCCGGCAGTCGTTGGCCTGCGGAGCCGGCGACGAAGAGGCCCAACGCCACCGCAACAGCACCGGTGACCGCGACAATGCCCACCGTCTGGTACCACGGCCGACGCGGCATTACACGCAGCGCGTGCCGGCCACTCTCCAGCTCACGCAGCACGGCGGCCGTGCGAGCGACGTAGCCGTCACGCAAGGTCGTGAGGTCGTCGGCGTCGATGTCGCCGACCGCGTGCTCCTGCTCGAGGTCGCGGATGCTGCGCAGCAGGAAACGACGTTCTTCCTCCAGCTCGGCAAGGCGGTCAGGGTTCACCGGCCGTTGCCTTCATCGGCTGCGTCGCCCTCGTCGGCGGCCAGCGCGGCCTCCACCAGCGCGCGGTCGTCGTCGTCGGGCACCGTGTCGACGTTGGCCTTCCAGCGACGGAAGGCGAAGAACAGACCCACCGCGGCACACACGAGGGCTGCCGACGGCAGCACCCACACCAACGACTCGAAGCCGCTGGCCCGTGGCAGCAACTGGGTCTTGGCATCGAACTGCTGCACGATGTAGGCGATGATCTCGTCGTCGCTGGCATCGGTGCTGGTGATCTGTGCCTTCACCTCGGTGCGAATCGCGGCCGACGACGGGTTGCGCGACTCGTACACGGTCTCGCCGTTGCAGATCGGGCAGGCGAGCTGCTTGCTGATCTCCTCCAAGCGTTCCTCAGGGGTTCGCGCCCCCGCATCCCTGGTGGTCCCGTACGCAAGGAAACCGACAACGACCAGCACCAGCAGCACCCAGCCGGGCCATCGCTTCGCCGACGCCGAGAGGCGGCCGACGCCGCTCATGGGGCGCCCTCGAAGGCCAGGCGTTGTTGCTGCACCAACTGCGACAGCGTGATCGCGTCGATCTCTCCGGCCCACCGCACGCGCACCACACCGTTCGGGTCGATGATGAACGTCTCGGGCACCTGCGCGACGCCGAAGGAGACGAAGATCGAGCCGTTCTCGTCGCGCAGCACCGGCCAATCGCCGCCGCGTTGCGCAAAGAAGTCGCGGATGTCGGCGACCTTGTCGATGTCTTGGGCGATCGTGTAGAACTCGGCGCCATCGGCGAAGGTGGCCTGCTGCGCGACGAACTCCACGAGCTGCGGATGTTCCGCCTTGCACGGCAGGCAACCCGACCAGAAGAAGTTGAGCACCACCCAGCTGCCCTTGCGCCGCGAGAGGTCGAATGGCTCGCCATCGAGAGTTTCGCCACGCACCGACGGCGCCGGGCGGCCGACCTGCGGGCTGTCGATGACACCCGCCTTGTCGGTGGGGCCGCTGTCACTGGTTGCCAGCACCCAGAACAGTCCTCCCAGCACAGCGGCCACCACAAGGGCGATGATCGGAGCGGCACGCCGCCGGGTTGCGGATGTCTCGGTTGTGGATGTCTCGGTTGTGGATGTCTCGGCCGCAGATGTCTCGGCCGCGGTGAGTGGTTCCTGGTCAGACATCGACTGCCGCCGATGGTGCTACCGGCGGGCTGACCGGCAGGTCGTCGAGCGGGATCGGCGCCGACACAGCGTCGGTGGGACGGCGGCGGTGACGGCCGGGGAAGGCCGCCAGCACCGTGCCGAGGCCGCACAGCAGGCCGCCGATCCACATCCACACGACCATCGGCTTGATGAACACCTTGATCGTCGCCTCGCCGGTGGACGGCTTCGCTCCCGTCTCGAGGGTCAGGTAGATGTCCTTGGTGAAGCTGGTGCGCACACTGGGCGTGGCGACATCCATGCCCTGCCCCGTGTACTTGGTGATCGCCGGTGCGTAGGCCTGCCCGCCGTCGATCGCGACCTCCGCCCGGAGCCCAGGGCCGCGAGTGGTGGTGAAGTCGGCGACATCGAGCAACGTGAACGAGTGACCGGCGAACTGGATGGTCTCGCCCGTCGTCATGTCGAACTCGCCCGCACGGGTGTAGCTGTTCGAGGCGGCGAGCGCGACCGCGATCATGATCACACCGAGGTGCACGATCATGCCGCCATTCGTGCGCCCCAGGAAACCGCGGTACCCCTGACGGCGCGTGGCCAACACCAGTTGCCGCAGCGCCGCACCCGAGGCGAACCCGGCCATCGTGAATGCCAGCAACGGCGTGAACCCGGTGGCGCCGACGGCCACCGAGAAGATCAGCGCGCCGGCACCGCACCAGGCCGGCCAGAACAAACGCTGGCGGAGCAGTTCGCCGCTCGCCTTGCGCCACGGCAATGCCGGCGCGACCGCCATCAAGAACAGCAGCACCAGCCCGATCGGCTGGCTCATCGTGTCGAAGAACGGCGAGCCGACTGAGATCTTGCGATCGTCCTTCGCCTCCACGATCAGCGGGAAGACGGTGCCGAGCAGGATCACGAACGCGAACAGCGAGAAGATCACGTTGTTGGCGAGGAATGCGCCCTCGCGCGAGACGGGCGAGTCGATCGCACCGGGTGACCGCAGGCGATCGCCGCGCCACCCGATCAGGCCGAGCGAGACGGCGACGATCACACCGAACGCACCGAGCAGGTACGGCCCGATCGTGCCGTCGCTGAAGGCGTGAACGCTGTTGATGACGCCGCTGCGGGTGAGGAAGGTGCCGAGAATGGTGAGCGAGAACGTGGCCACCAACAAGCTGAGGTTCCACACGCGCAGCATGCCGCGCCGTTCCTGCACCATCACCGAGTGGATGTAGGCGGTGCCCGTGAGCCAGGGCAGGAAGCTGGCGTTCTCCACCGGGTCCCATCCCCACACGCCGCCCCAACCGAGCACCTCGTAGCTCCACCAGCCTCCGAGGATGATGCCGAGGGTGAGGAAACCCCACGCGAACAGTGCCCAGCGGCGGGTCTCGGCCAACCAGCCCTCACCGACACGGCCGGTCACGAGCGCAGCGATGGCGAACGCGAACGGCACCGTGAACCCGACGAACCCGAGGTACAGGATCGGAGGGTGGAACAGGACGAGGACGTGGTTCTGCAGCAGCGGGTTCGGCCCGCGGCAGCACGCGTTGAAGTTGGGGGGCGGCGCCGCCCGAAACGCATCGGTGGGGCCGAGCGCGAGGAAGAAGAAGAACGCGGTGACGACGAACATCACCACCAACGCCCAGGCGACCATCGGGTCGGCAAGACGAGTCCGGTAGCGGTGCATGATGACTACGGTGTACACCGCGAGGAGCAGCAACCACAGCAGGATGCTGCCCTCGAGTGCGCTCCAGACCGCCGTGAAGTTGAACAGCGCCGGCGTGTCGTAGCTGCCCACCTTCTGCACGTAGGCAAGCGCCCAGTCGCGGGTGATCAGGCCGCGAACCATGACAGCGAGGGCGAGCACGGCGCCACCGAATGCGATCCAGCCGTACGCCTGCACCGTGCGCAGCAACCGTATGTTGTGCAATGTGGTTGCCATGATCAGCGCAGCAGCACCCAGCAAGCAGGCGGCGAACCCGGCGATCAGCGCCGAGTGACCGAGAAACCCGTTCAGCCCTTCCGCGAGCACGCCGCCGCCTCACCGTTGGACTGTTCGACGCGGTCCTTGTTCTCGGCGTCGTACTCGTTGTCGTGCTTCACGATCACTTCATCGCCCTGCAGCGCGAGCGACCCGTCGGCAGCCTCGACCACCCGGCCCCGAACAACGACCGGGATGCACTCCTGGAAGATACCGGTGGGCTTGCTACCGACCGTGACAGGCATGGTGACACCGTTGAAACTGATCTGGAACGCGAGCTGATCGGTCGACAACGAGTCCTTCTCGACAACACCCTGCACCCGGATGTTGCGATCGACGTCGCAGCCGTCCTTCACGCCAACCTCGTCGACGTTGCAGTAGTAGTCGATCGCGGAGGTGAGGAACTTGACCACGAACACACCACCGGCGACGAGCACCAGAGTCAGCACGCCGTATGCAAACCACGGCTTCTTCTTGCCACGCGCCGCGGTGGGCACCACCTCACGCGGGCTCAGGTCCACGGGCGCTCCCCGACCGGCACGTCCTTGGCGGCCCGACGGGCCTGCGCGAGCATTCGCCACACGTACATGGCAATGCCCCCGAGCGTGACGGCATAGCTGCCGATCACGAACCCTGCGTTCTGCATCGCGATCATCGTGACTCCGTTGCTTCGTTGCGGCGTGCTTCCAGGGCAACGTCGAGACCGTGGTCGTCGACGGCATCGCGCATCAGCAACACCCGCTGACGATGCATCACCAACCACACGTACAGCAGCGTGAAGGTGAGGATGCCGACGAACAAGCTGAACAGCATCAACCCCTCGAGCTTGCCTTCGGCGACGCTCTCCTGCTGGTGCAGCGGCCGCCACCACTTGACGCTGAAGTGGACCAGCGGCACCTCCATCACCGCCAGCACAGCGACGACGGCACTGCGCCGAGCCCGCTGCTGGTGGGTGCCGCCGAGATCACGCACGGCGAGGTAGCCGATGTAGGTGACGAACAGGAACGCCGTGGTGGTGAGCCGCGAATCCCAGATCCAGTAGGTGCCCCACGAGATTCGGCCCCACAGGCTGCCGCTGACGAGGGTGATGCCCATGAACAGCACCCCGACCTCGGCGCTCGCGCCGGCCAGACGATCCCACACGAGGCTGCGGGTCTTCTTCACGAGATACATCACGCTGCACAAGCCGGTGACCACGAACGCGAGGTACGCCAGCCATGCCGATGGCACATGGATGTAGAGGATGCGGACACCCTCCTTCTGCACCCGATCGTCGGGTGAGAGCACGAGGCCGAACAGGGCGAGCCAGGCGATTCCCACGCCGACGACTCCGCCGAGCACCCGGGTGAAACGCGTGGACGTGGGCCGACGGTCGCCAGCGGCGGGTTGGCTGCTGGCGGTGTCGGTGTCGGTGGGCAGTGTTGAGGTCATGTTCCGGTCATTCGTCGATGAGCGAGCCGAAGGCCAGCGTGCCGCCGGCACCGAACGCTACGGCGAACAGCGCCAGCAGGCCAATCCAAGGCCAACCGTCACCGGGCGTCGCATCTGCGGTACCAAGCGCCGCTTCGGTCGCCCGGGTTGCACCGATGAGAACAGGTGCCACGACCGGGAACATCAGGAGCGGCAACAACGTTTCGCGCCCTTTGGCCCCGGCAGCGAGACCGCCGTAGAGCGTACCGACGAATGCCAGCCCGATGGTCGCGGCAACGAAGGTGGTGACCAACAACACCAGGCCCTCGGCGCGGATCTCGGCCTTGTAGAGGAAAACGGCTGCGGCCAGCAGCACGATCTCGAGGGCGGCGAGCTGCACCGCCAACGCCATTGCCTTACCGAGGAACACGCCCCCGGCGCGCACACCGGCCACCTGTAACGCATCGAGCGCTCCATCGGCCGTCTCGATCGCGAAGGACCGCTGCACGATCACCAACAGACTGAACATGGTTGCCAACCACACCAAGCCGGGCGCCACCAGCGTGAGCACGGACTCCCGGTCGAGCGCGAAGGCGAACATCACCATCACCAGTGCCGAGAACGGCAGCACCTGGTTGACGAGCACGCGGCTGCGCCGCTCCACGCGCAGATCCTTCGCCGCGACCAACCGGGCAATGCGCCACATGCTCATCCGCGCACGTCCCTCACTTGGCCGCCGACCACTTCCACTGCACGCGTCGCGAGTGCCCCGGCACGCTCCAGCTCGTGGCTGGCAACCATCACGGTTGCTCCCGCCGCCGCCGCGGCGCGGAGCGTGTCGTCGAGCTCGTCGCGCCCCGCAGCGTCGAGGCCGGCATGGGGTTCATCCAGCAACCACAGCTCGGCTCGACGGGCGACGAGGCAGGCGAGCGCCGTGCGCCGGCGCTGGCCCGCGCTGAGGCGGCCGACAGGAACGTGGGCGAGCCTGGTGGCCAGGCCCATCCGTTCCAGGGATGCCTCGATCTCGGCGGCCGTCGCCCCCACCGTCGCGCCCCAGAAGCGGACGTTCTCGGTGACACTCAGATCGGCGTACAGCCCATTGGCATGACCCAACAGCCCGACACGGTTGCGCACGGCGGCGCGGTCGACCACGAGATCGCAGCCGAGCACGGTGGCCGAACCGCGCTCCACCGGCAGCAGCCCTGCGCACAGCCGCAGCAGTGAGGTCTTGCCGGCGCCGTTCGGCCCGCGCAGCAACAGGATCTCGCCCCGTTGCACCGTGAGCGTTGCGCCCGCCAGCGCCGGGAAGCTGCCCAGCACGGCGACCACATCGACCAGCGCAACGACAGGTTCGACGATGGGCTCCATCCGGGCCGAAACGCTAACGCCGCCACCCCCGACCGCGGCATCGGGCGAGCACCAAGGGCACCTTCTCGCATCTGCGTCATCGAAAACCTGCGATCTGCGTCAGGAATCGATGACACAGACGAGCGAGACTTGGAAGATGAAGCCGCAACGCATCGAGCCAGGCCCCGGGCAGGAAAGCGTGTGGGACTACCCGCGCCCGCCCAGCGTGGTGCCGTTCGATGGCCGGGTACGGG
>JAYSPV010000014.1:0-12074 GCA_043721915.1 Ilumatobacteraceae bacterium
GCCCTCTACTTCTTCTTCGCAGGCTTGCCTGCGCCCTTGCCGCCGCGCACAGGGCCACGACGCTTCTGCTTCTTGGGTGCCGCACCTGCGTCTTCGCCCCGCTTGAACGGGAATCCGAAGGCGTCGAGCAGGGCCTTGCCGTGCTCGTTGGTGGCGGCGGTCGTCACGAGCGTGATGTCCATGCCACGGGTGGCATCGATCTTGTCGTAATCGATCTCGGGGAACACGGTTTGGTCGGAAAGACCGAACGTGTAGTTGCCACGACCATCCCAGCTGTGTGCCGGCAGGCCGCGGAAGTCACGGATGCGGGGGATGGCCACAGCGATCAGACGATCGAGGAACTCCCACATCCGGTCGCCGCGAAGGGTGACCTTGCAACCGATCGCCTGCGTCTCACGCAGCTTGAAGGCAGCGATGCTGTCCTTGGCCTTGGTGACGATCGGCTTCTGACCGCTGATCTTGGTGAGGTCGGCGACGGCGCCATCCAGCAGCGATGGCTGCTGAGTTGCGCGGCCGACACCCATGTTGATCACGATCTTCTCGAACTGGGGCACCTGCATCGGGTTGGTGATGCCGAGCTGCTCGGTGAGCGCTGCACGGATCGACTCCTGATACTTCACCTTCAGGCGGGGAGCCGATGTTGTTGCGGTTTCCGTGCTCATGAGATCACCTCACCGGTGCGCTTGGCGACGCGCACCTTGGTGCCGTCGGACTGAGTGGTGTAGCCAACGCGAGTGGGCTTGCCCTTGTGGACCAACATCACGTTGCTGGCATCCACGGGCATGTCCCGATCGATGATGCCGCCCTGCTGGTTGGTCTTGCGGGCCTTGCTGTGCTTCTTGGCCGTGTTGACGCCGTTGACGATGAGCTTGTTGGCGGTCGGCATGACCTGCACGACCTCACCTTCCTTGCCCTTGTCCTTGCCGGCGATGACGACGACTGTGTCGCCCTTCTTGAGCTTCATGGTCACAGCACCTCCGGGGCCAGCGACACGATGCGCATGAACTTCTTGTCACGCAGCTCACGACCGACCGGCCCGAAGATTCGGGTGCCGCGCGGGGTGAGATCGTCCTTGATGATGACCGCAGCGTTCTCGTCGAAACGGATGTAGCTGCCGTCGGGGCGGCGGCGCTCCTTCTTGGTGCGAACGACGACGCACTTGACCACGTCGCCCTTCTTCACGGCGGCGCCGGGGATGGCGTCCTTCACCGTGGCCACGAAGATGTCGCCGATACCTGCGTAGCGCCGGCGAGTACCGCCGAGCACCTTGATGCAGAGCACTTCCTTGGCGCCGCTGTTGTCAGCGACACGGAGGCGGGATTCCTGCTGGATCACTTGGCACGCTCCAGGATCTCCACGAGCCGCCAGCGCTTGTTCTTGCTGAGCGGGCGGGTCTCCATGACGCGAACCCGGTCGCCGATGTTGGCGTCGTTGGTCTCGTCGTGGGCGTAGAGCTTCTTCGTACGCATCATGAACTTGCCGTACTTCGGGTGGCGCACGCGCTCGACCACTGCGACGACCGCTGTCTTGTCCATCTTGTTGGACACGACCAGGCCTTCACGGGTCTTGCGGTTGTTGCGCTCCGCAGCCTGAGTTTCGATGGTTTCGGACATCACTTGGTCCCCTCTGCCAGCGCGATTTCTTTCACGCGGATCTGGGTGTTGATACGGGCGATCTGACGACGCACCTTGCCGATCTCGGCGTTGTTGTCGAGCTGACCGGTTGCATTGCGAAAGCGCAGGTTGAGCGACTCCTGCTTGGTGGCGCGGAGCTCCTCCACGAGGGCAGCGAGATCCATTTCCTTGAGTTCAGTGTTCGAACGTGCCATCTCAGTACACCTCCTCGCGGGTGATGATGCGTGCCTTGATCGGCAGCTTCTGAATCGCCTTGGCCAGGGCGGCCTTGGCGATCTCTTCATTGGGGAACGACAACTCGAACAACACGCGACCAGGACGCACGACGGCTACCCAGAACTCAGGGTTGCCCTTGCCGGAACCCATGCGGGTCTCGGCCGGCTTCTTCGTCACGGGCTTGTCCGGGAAGATGTTGATCCAGACCTTGCCGCCACGCTTGATGGCACGGGTCATGGCGATACGGGCAGCTTCGATCTGGCGGGCGGTGAGCCAACCCGGCTCGAGCGCCTGAATGCCGTACTCGCCGAAGGCGAGCTCGTTGCCACCCTTGGACAGGCCAAAGGTGCGACCGCGGTGGTGCTTGCGGTGAGCGACTTTACGGGGCATCAACATGATGGATCAGTCCTCCCCACGGAAGTGCGGGGCTTCTTGCGCTGCACCGTGGGTGCGGCGGGCGATTTCCTCTTCCTCGTCGAGCAGCTTCTCCAACTCGGGGTCGGCTTCCTTGACGAGCGGGGCGGCGTCGAGCTCGACGTCGTCGGCCTTGCGACGGGCGCCGGACGACACGACCTTGCGGGGCGCACCCAGGCCGGTGGCGTCGCCGACGGCGAGAGCAGCCTCACGGGCGATCTTGTCATCGGTGCTGGCCTTGTAGGGCACGATGTCACCCTTGTAGATCCAGACCTTCACGCCGACGCGGCCGCTGGAGGTGCGGGCCTCGCGCATGCCGTAGTCGATGTCGGCGCGCAGCGTGTGCAGCGGCACCCGGCCTTCGCGGTACCACTCGGTGCGTGACATCTCGGCGCCGCCGAGGCGACCCGAGCACTGCACGCGGATGCCGAGGGCGCCGGCCTTCTGTGCGTTCTGCACCGCACGCTTCATCGCACGACGGAAGGCAATGCGGTTGACCAGCTGGTCCGCCACACCCTGGGCGATGAGCGCTGCGTCGAGCTCGGGGCTCTTGATCTCGACGATGTTGAGCTGCACCTTCGGGTTACCGGTGATCTGCGTCAGCAGTGCGCGCAGCTCGTCGGCCTGGGCCCCGCGGCGGCCGATGACGATGCCCGGGCGAGCGGTGTGGATGTCGATCCGCACCTTGTCGCGAGTGCGCTCGATCTCGATGCGGCTGACCGCGGCGGACTCGAGCTTCGTCATCAGTGCTCTGCGGATCTTCCAGTCCTCGGTGAGGTACTCCTTGTAGTCGCGCTCGCTGAACCAGCGGCTCTTCCACTCGGTGGTCACGCCAAGACGGAAACCGTACGGGTTGATCTTCTGACCCATGGTCAGGCCTCCTCGCCGTTCTCGTCGGCCGTGTCGTTCACTTCGGTGTCGTCTTCGTTCTTGTTGCCGCCACCCGGTGCGCTGAATCCAGCGGCCTCGGCGGCTTCGACGCTCTCGAACCAGTATTCGGCCTTGGTCTGGTTGTAGTACTGGGTGCCGGGTGCGTGGTAGAGCATCGAATCGGCGTTGCCCTTGATGTCGTAGCCCTCGGGCGCCTCGTCGGTGTCGGCCGGCAATGCGCCGACGAACGACACGACTTCGGTGGCGGCTGCCTCGTCGTGATCGTGGTCGTGACCGTCGTGGTCGTGACCTGCATCGCCGGCTTTGAGGCCCTGCGCACGCTCGCGGCTGCGCTCGACGCGAGCCTTGCGGCTGGCCGAGGTGCCGGTTACGGCGGCGCCACGGCGGCGTCCGGCGGCGGTGCGCTTGGCTTCGCGAGCCTGCACCACTTCCAGGCGGCGATCGTCGAGGCGGGCAACCACGATCGTGATGTGGCAGGAGCGCTTCTTGATTGCGCCTGCACGTCCACGGGCACGGGGGGTGAAACGCTTCATCGTCGGGCCTTCGTCGGCGTAGCACGCCTTGACGAACAACTCTTCTGCGTCCTGCTCGTCGTTGTGCACTGCGTTGGCGACGGCCGAGGCCAGCACCTTGCGGACCACGGTTGCGGCATCGCGATCACAGAACTGCAAGACTTCGTCGGCGTTGCGCACAGGCAGGTCGCGGATGAGGTTCAGCACGACGCGTGCCTTCCAGGCCGACGACCGCACGTACATCGCGCTGGCCTTCGTGCCACTGCGCTCGCCGGCGACGAACGACTTCTCGTTGAGCTTCGGACCGGTCATCAGCGGCGACCCTTCGTGTTCTTTTCCTGGCCGGCGTGGTATCTGAAGGTACGAGTCGGGCTGAACTCGCCCAGCTTGTGACCGACCATGCTCTCGGTGACGTACACCGGGACGTGCTTGCGGCCGTCGTGGACGGCGATGGTGTGACCGACCATGTCGGGGATGATGGTGCTGCGGCGGCTCCAGGTCTTGATGACCTTGCGCTCGCCGGCTGCGTTCTGCGTGTCGACCTTCTTCAACAGGTGGTCGTCGACGAACGGACCCTTTTTCAGACTACGAGACATGGTGGACTACCTCCGGCCCTTCGACGTGCGGCGACGGCGCACGATGAGCTGCTGCGTCGGCTTGTTGGTGTTGCGAGTGCGAACGCCTTCCGGCTTGCCCCAGGGGGACACCGGCGGGCGGCCACCACTGGTGCGGCCTTCGCCACCACCCAGCGGGTGGTCGACAGGGTTCATGGCGACACCGCGGGTCTGGGGGCGAACGCCCTTCCAGCGGTTGCGGCCGGCCTTGCCGATCGTGATCAGTTCGTGCTCGCTGTTGCCGACCTCGCCCACCGTTGCACGGCAGTCGATGAGGACACGGCGCATCTCGGTGCTGGGCAGGCGCAAGGTGGCGAACTCGCCTTCCTTGGCGACCAGCTGCACGGCGGTACCGGCCGAACGGGCCATCTTGCCGCCGCCACCGGGGCGCAGCTCGACGTTGTGCACCGTGGTGCCGACGGGGATGTAGCGCAGCGGAAGGGCGTTGCCCGGCTTGATGTCGGAGCCGACACCGTTGCCCACGTGGTCGCCCACGTTGAGGCCCTTGGGCGCAAGGATGTATGCCTTCTCGCCGTCTGCGTAGTGCAGCAACGCAATACGGCAGGTGCGGTTCGGGTCGTACTCGATGGCAGCGACCTTGGCGGTGACGCCATCCTTGGTGCGGGTGAAGTCGATGATGCGGTACTGGCGCTTGTGGCCGCCACCGCGGTGGCGCGAGGTCTTGCGACCGTACACGTTGCGGCCGCCGCTCTTGCTGAGCGGGGCGAGCAGCGTGCGCTCCGGGACCGTCTTCGTGATGTCCGCGAAGTCGGAGACCTTCTGGAACCGACGACCGGCGCTAGTGGGTTTGCGTGTGCGAATGCCCATGGTGATGCGCCTCAGTGCTCGAACAGCGGGATTTCATCGCCCGCTGCAAGGGTGACGATGGCCCGTTTGGTGTCGGGCTTGGAACCGGCCTTGCCAGTGCGCCGTGCGCGCGTGGCCTTGCCCTTGCGGTTGAGGGTGTTGACCTTCAACACGGTGACGCCCCAGATGCTTTCGACGGCGTCGCTGATTTCCGGCTTGCTCGCGCTGGGGTGCACCTTGAAGGTGTAGACGCCCTGCTCGATGAGGCCGTAGCTCTTCTCCGACACCACAGGTGCCAGGATGATGTCGCGGGGATCCTTCATCAGTTGCTCTCTTCGGTCTCAGCCGACTTGCGCTGGCTGGGGGGCAGCTGGAAACCGGCTGCCTCCGCATCTTCTGCGGTGGCGAACCAGAATTCGGCCACCGTGCGGTTGTAGAACGACGAGCCGGGCACGTGGTACAGGCCGGAGTCGGCGTTGCCCTTGATCTCGTAGCCATCGGGGGCCGAACCGTCCTCGTTGGAGGCAGCGGCGCCCTTGGGCAGCTCGGCTGCGGCCGGGGCGATCTCCGACACGGCTGCGTCGACCAGGCCCTGCACCTTCGGGGCGGCAGCCTTCTTGGCGGCAGCCTTCTTCGGCGCGGGGGCGGCGGCGGCCACCGACGTGCCAGGCAGCGTTGCCTGGGTGAACACGACGTAGTCGTTGCACAGGATGTCGTAGGCGTTGAGCTCGTTGACTTCGATCAGCTGCACGGACGGCAGGTTGAGGAAGCTACGGATGGTGTTGGTGTCGTTGATCTCGACGACGACCAGCGCCTTGCCCTCGACACCCAGTGCGCTGAGTGCGGAGATGGCCGCCTTCGTCTTGGGGGCTTCGAAGCCCCAGGCGTCGATGACGACGACCTTGCCCTCTGCGGCGCGGTCGCTGAGCGCCGAACGCAGGGCGAGCTTGATCATCTTCTTGGGGGTCTTCTGGTCGTACTTGCGCGGCTTGGGGCCGAGCGCAACACCACCACCGCTGAAGTGCGGGGCACGGGTCGAACCCTGGCGGGCGTTACCGGTGCCCTTCTGCTTGAACGGCTTCTTGCCGCCGCCGCTGACTTCGGCACGGGTCTTGGTGCTCTGGGTGCCGGCACGGCGGGCGGCCAGCTGAGCGGTGACGACCTGGTGCATGACCGGCACGTTCGGCTGGATTCCGAAGACTTCGGCATCGAGCTCGACCGAACCAGCGTCCTTGCCAGCGGGGGTCTTCAGGGAGATGGAGGACATCTGAGTCACTTCCCCTTCACTGCGTTGCGGACGATGACGACACCGCCGTTGGGGCCAGGCACGGAGCCCTTCACCAACAGCAGGTTGCGCTCGGGGTCTGCCTCGACGACTTCCAGGTTCAGGGTGGTGACCTGCTCGTGGCCCATGTGGCCCGACATCTTCACGCCCTTGAACACTCGACCGGGGAAGCTGGCCTGGCCGATGGAGCCGGGTGCACGGTGGTGCTTGTGGTTACCGTGGCTGGCGCCCTGGCCGGAGAAGTTGTGACGCTTCATGGTGCCGGCGAAGCCCTTGCCACGGCTGACTGCCGTGACATCGACGAGCTCGCCCTGGGCGAGTACGTCGACCTTGATCTCCTGGCCGACTTCGAAGCCGTCCACCGAGTCGAGACGCAGTTCCACAACGCGACGGCCGGGCTCGACGCCCGCCTTTGCGAAGTGGCCCGCCTCTGGCTTGGTGAGCTTCTTGGCATCGCGGTGCCCGTAGGTGACCTGCAGCGCCGTATAACCGTCGCGTTCAGTGGTCTTCACCTGCACGATGCGCGCAGGCTCGACGCGGAGCACGGTGACGGGAACGACCTTGTCGTTCACCCACACCTGGCTCATGGCGACTTTCTCGCCAACTATCGCTTTGAGTGCCATCTCGGCAGCCTTTTCGGTCGGACCCGGACGAGCCGGGCATCTGGATTACACGCAAATGCTCCGCTGGCCAGATGGCCGGCGGAGCACCGGGTTCGGTTGTCGCCATGCGGTTTCCCACGAGTGGGACCTGCCTGGACATCGATTGCCGTGCGCCGGGTGGCGCACACGAAGATTGAACACTACCGGCGGCGCAGTGGCTGCGCCAACCCCTCGCCGAAACCTTCGCGAGGCCGGTCGAACGACTGAACGGAGCTCAGTGAGCGTGCTCCGCCTGGTGTGCCTCGCCGCCGAGGGCTTTGGGGAACTTGAGGCTCGCCCAGATGGCCAGCGAGAGCAGACCGACGATGACGCCGAGAGAGACCAGAGTATCGATGTGATACCAGTGGCTGATCGTCATCTTGATACCCACGTACATCAAGATGACGCCGAGCGCATGGCTGAGGAAGTGAAACTTCTCCTTCGCGTTCGCCAGCAGGAAGTACATCGCGCGCAGGCCCATGATTGCGAAGGCGTTGCTGGCGAACACCAGGAACCCTTCGTTGGAGACGGCGAGGATGGCGGGCACGGAATCGACGGCGAAGATGATGTCGGTGAGCTCCACCACCACCAGTGCCGCGAACAACGGAGTCGCCGCCCGCTTGGCGTTCACCTTGGTGAAGAACTTGTGGCCGTCGAGCTCGTCACTCACGGGCATGAACTTCTTCAGGATGCGAATGCCCGCGGTGTGCTCCTTCTCACCCTCGTCGTTGCGGTGGCGCAGGATCTTGATGCCGGTGACGATCAGCAGGCCGCCGAAGATCAGTAGCACCCACCAGAACTTGGCGATCAGGGCCGTGCCGGCCCAGATGAACAGGCCGCGCAGTGCCAACGCACCGAAGATGCCCCAGAAGAGCACCCGGTGCTGGTACTTCAGCGGGATCTTGAAGCTGGCGAACAGCATCGCCCACACGAACACGTTGTCGACGCTCAGCGACTTCTCGATGACGTAGCCGGAGAGATACTCGGTGGTGGCCTTGCCACCGAACGCCACCGCGATGACGCCGGCGAACGCGAGCCCGAACGTCACCCAGATCAGCGACTCGGTGAGCGCCTCCTTCTGCGACGGCTCGTGATCATCGCGGTGACGGAACAGATCGATGGCCAGCATCAACCCGATCGTGGCTGCGAGCGCGATCCACGCCCACGCGGGAACGTCGAGGTCGACGAACTGATCACGGGAACCGGGGCGGGTACCGAAGGGGTAGAGAGCAAGCAGCATGGCCGCAGATGTTAGGACCACTTCACGGCAACTACGACGCCGTGGTCCGTGAAGTTCGGCAACACGTGCGCCCGTGGACGGTCGACGTTGAGCGAATCTCCCGATCCGCTACGGGAAGCGCTTCGCCATCCATTCGCCGACGGTGGTGAGAGCCTCCCGGCGGTGGCCCTCCAGATAGTGCGGCGCACCCTTCATCTCCACATACGTCACGTCATCTGCGCCGGCTGCATCGACGATCTCCTTCGCCTGCCACACACGGATCTCCGTGTCGGCCGTGGGATGAACGAGCAACGTGGGCACCTGCACCTGCGGCATCGTGTCGGCCAGCTTGGCGTGGCTGCTGAGGCCCGACCAGGTGCTCAACCACCCGCGGGCGGTCATCGTGCGGGCGAGCCCCCCACGCCCGTAGTTGGCATCGAACGGGTCGGGGAACGCGAACAGGCTGCCCATCGGCCGGTCGTCGGCATCGATCGACAGATCGAGGTACGCGGGGTCGGCGAGCGTGCGGTAGATCGTCAGGTACTTGGTGAACACGGCCCGCCGCCGCTGCTCGCGCCATGCCACCGTGTCGGCCTTGTCGATCGCCCGCAGCTGGTTGCCGGCGTCGACCGCCTCAACGATCGAGGCCTTGGCGGTCGCATCGATCCGCGCCACCCGGGCCACCTGCGCTGCCCGATAGCTCGTCAGCCAGTCCCTGTCATAGACGCACGGCTCTGGCCATGACCGCCATCCGTTGTCCGGGTTGTACATGTCCAGCTCGGGCACCGTTGCGAAGGGGTCGGCCTCGTCGGCCACGCTCGGGTCGATCACCTGCAGCATGAACACGCCCTCGCCGGGGTGGGCAGCCATGCCGACCCAACCGTCGCCGATGCCCAGCTGTGCCTGGGCCATCGCCATCAGGCTGCCGCCGCCACTGTTGCCCAGCAGCACCACCGCCTCTGCGCCGCGGCTGATCATCTCGTCGTGGGCGGTCTTGACATCGACGATGCAGCTCTCGTGCAGGCAATCGGTGTCGTTGTTCTGGTAGCGGGTGCCGAACCCCAACACGGCATAGCCCGCAGCGGCGAGCAGCGGACAGGCGTAGTGCACGCTGAAGTCACCACGGGGGTGGCTGAGGATGACGGCGGTCTTCCACGGCTTGCCGGCCGGCGGCGTCCAGAGCACACCACGAACGAGCGCTCCGTCGGGGCTGACGAGCCGAATCGACTCACGCGGGATCTCGACCCCAGGGTCGTCCTGCGCCATCGGCCAGTAGTTGAGACCGAACGGTCGCTGCCCGCCCATGTGTGCGTCGAGTTGCTGCATGGCCGCACGATACGACGCGCCGCCGGGGAGTTGCGACTGGGTACTACTCGGCTGGGCGTTCGGCGAGCGTGGCAGTTGCGGTCACGTCGCGGCCGTCGCGACGGATCGCCAGCACCACCTCGTCACCGGGCCGCGCATTGCGGATCGCGGCGATGAGGCTTGCCGGGCCAGTGACCACGACCTTGTCGACGGCGACGATGACGTCACCCACCTCCAGACCGGCATCATCGGCTGCCAAGCCCGCCAGCACCTCCGACACGAGTGCGCCGCTGCCGCCGTCGCGCCGTTCATCGAGGCTCACACCGAGAAACCCCGTCAACTGCTCCTCGCCGCTGGCGGCAGCGCGGAGCACCTCGATGGCCGGCAGTAGTTCGGCATTGGAGATGGCAAAGCCGAGGCTGTTGGCAGTGGTCGTGCCGTTGCCCAACGCGACGAACGTGACGAGGCCCACCACCTGGCCGAGCGAGTTGACCAAGGGACCACCGGAGTTGCCCGAGGAGATCGGAGCGTCCGTCTGGATCAGGCCCTTGAGCGCCGTGGTCTCGTTGACACTTGCGCGCCCGAGAGCGGACACGATCCCCACTGTCACCGATGGGTCACCATCGAGATCGAGCGCGAATCCGACGGCAACCACGTCGTCGCCCACCCGGACGTCACCCGGGTCGGCGAACACTGCCGGAACGAGGGAGTCGGCGTCGATGTGCAACAACGCAAGATCGCGGCTCTCGTCGAGAGCGACGACGGTCGCCTCGCGCGGCTCGGATTCGCCGGGTAGACGAACGCTGACCGACGCGCCGCCACCCACCACATGAGCGTTGGTGATGATCTCGCCGTCGGCCGTGAGGACCACGCCGCTGCCGGTGGACGCGCCGACCAGCGCGCCGTTGCTCGTGATCGCCGACACATGGACGACCGACGGGCCAATCGCGGAGGCAGCCGAGAACACGTCCAGCGCAGGCAGCGGCTGCTCGCGTGGTTCCGCCCTCACGAGTCCGAGGGTGGATGGGGTACGCGCAGGCGCACGGTCGGCGAGACGCACTCCCATCCAAGCCCCCAACAGACCGGCAGCCCATGCCACGACCACGACGCCGAGCGCAATCAGAAAGCTTTGCCGGGTGCGGCGGCGCGAGCGCCGAACCACAACGACCGGCGCGACCGGCGCGGCCGGCATCTCTTGAGTAGCGGTGGGCGCTGGCGCAGCGTCGCCGAGGGGATCGTATGCATCATCGATAGTCCGTTGTCTATCGCACGCGAGTGGCATCGCGCTCGTCGCGACTGCTGTCGTTCTCCACCTCGTCAATGCGGCAACACCAGTTGGTAACGCTCGCCGACCTGCGTGAAGCCGCTGCGGGCGAGGTAGCTGCGATGCGGCTCGGTCCCCGGATCACTGGAGACCGTCGTAACGCCGAGCCGACGCAGCACCCCTGAACCTCTGCCGTACAGCCACGTGGAGAGCTGCGAGTCGCGGTACTGCTTGGTGACGTAGTCCAGGTGGACTCGCATTTCGTCACCCTCCAGCGTCCCGAGCAACGCCCCGGCCGGCAACCCGTCGCGCATCAGCAGTAGCGCGACGAGCCCGTCGCCGGACGTCGGCGGCTGGAAGCCGGGTTGGAAGCGGTGGATGTCGTCGAGGTGATAGCGAAGGAAGTCGACGAGGAACGGTGCGCCGACCGCAACCTCGACGGCGCCGAGGTTGCGCTTCCCGCCCAGTTCCGCACGCAGAAACCACACGTTGAGCGCGGCGATCGCAGTGTTGGTCACGAGAATCGGGACCGAGCCGATCAGCACGCCGTAGACCACGAAGGCGACGGACCCGACCAGCGAGATGGCCCGCAGGCGGACCACGGACGTCATTGCGAGCGATGCGACCACGAGCGCCGAGGCCAGGTAGCCGACGAGTTCCGTCGTGTCGAGTTGCATTGCTCCAGCTTGCCGTCACGAGCCGGCCGAGCGGCAACGCGCTGTCGGGCGCCCACAACGCACAACGGTCCCGCTCGGCCGAAGCCGAGCGGGACCGTTGTGATTCCCCCCATGGGAACGTTGGTTGCCCACGTACGTGGGCGTGATTCAGCTGTTCTGAATCTTGATCTCGATGTCGACGCCGGCGGGCAGCTCGATGCGCTGCAGGCTGTCGATCGTCTTTGCGTTCGGATCGACGATGTCGATCAGACGCTTGTGGACACGCATCTCGAAGTGCTCACGTGAGTCCTTGTCGATGTGCGGGCCGCGGATGACCGTGTAGCGGTGCTTGTCGGTGGGCAGCGGGATGGGGCCGCGGACCGTGGCGTTGGTGCGGGTGACCGTCTCCACGATCTTCTTCGTCGACTGATCGATGATCTCGTGATCGAACGCCTTCAAGCGGATGCGAATGCTCTGTGCCATGTTGGTTGGTCTCTCTCAGCTCGCTCGGTCGATCACTTGGTGATCTTGGTGACGCGGCCGGCGCCGACGGTACGGCCACCCTCACGGATGGCGAAACGCAGACCCTCGTCCATCGCGATCGGCTTACCCAGCT
>JAYSPV010000015.1:0-5149 GCA_043721915.1 Ilumatobacteraceae bacterium
CCGCCCCCGGCTGCGGCGACTGCCACGGGGGCAGCGGCGGTGACGCCGAACTTCTCTTCGAACGCATCGAGGAGCTCCTTGAGCTCCAGAACGGTCAGATTGCTGATTTCTTCGAGGATGCTTTCCTTCGACATTGCGGTTTCTCCTAGTGAGTTCTTGTGTGTACTTGCGTGGGGTGAGGCTGCTTACGCAGCTTCCTTCTGATCGATGAGCGCCTTGAGGCCGTAGGCGAAGTTGCGCGGCAATGCCTGCAACAGACCTGCGGTCTTGACCAATGGCGCTTGCAGTGCGCCCGCAAACATTGCGAGCAACACCTCGCGGCTGGGCAGCTCGGCAAGGGATTCGACGTCCTTGGCCGACAACAATGTGCCGCCCATGACGCCACCCTTGATGACGAGCAACGGGTTTGCCTTGGCTGCGTCACGCAGCGCCTTGGCGACCGCGGCAACGTCGCCGGTGACAAAGGTGATGCCCGAGGGACCCAACAGCATTTCGTCGAGACCTTCCACACCTGCCTTCGCGGCACCCAGCCGAGCCAACGTGTTCTTGAACACCTTGTATTCGCCGCCGGCATCGCGCAACTGGCGACGTAGACCAGCCAACTGGCCGACTTTGAGACCGCGGTACTCGGTGATGATCACGGCGTCAGCCGATTGCAGCTTGGCAGCGACCTCATCGACCACCGCGACCTTCTCTGCACGGGGATTTTCTGTAGTCATGTACACCTCCTCTCGCTCAACTCGAAGGTGCTCGCTTTGCAGCGAACACCGCGAGGAGCGAACGTCAGGGGGAACCCTGCGAGCGTTCCGGCGAAGTATTCACCTCGGCTGGTGGGATGCTTCCCATTACTCTCGCCCCAGTGGGCGAGGGCCAGCGGTCTTTGGCGAGCGACCGGTTACTTGTCGTGGGCAGGCTAACGGCCGCGAGCGCGAACGGCTACTCGCCGAAGGTGGGCTCGACGTCAGGCGCGCTGCCTTTGCTGCCAAGCCCTGCGAGGAACACTGCCGCGCCCAACACGACCAGTGGCTCCAGCGGAGCGCGTAGTCGGTGCGATCCGTAGAACAGGACGGTCGTAGCCAACACCGCCACTGCCGGAGCGACCAGGAACACCCCGTGCGCGCGGTACAGGCGGCGCATACCGATCGCCGCCAACGGCGCCAACAACCACCAGCACCCGATACCCAGCCACACCGCCCAGCGCGGGCGTTCCTCGCCGAGATCGGCACGAACGCTCTCGGACACGCCGAACAGGTCGACGGCGCGACCAAGCCGGGCCACTGCGACCAACGGCAGTCGGGAGATGTTCTGCCGTGCATAGGAGAACGCCGCACTCCGCTGTTCGGCAGAACGCACGGACGCGTCGCCGTCGACCTCACCGACGCGATCGAGGCACAGCAGGCTCCACCCGCCGAGGTTGGCACCCTCGTAAGTGAGCGGACAGTTGGCGCCGAGCAGCGTGGTCCCGTCGTTGGTGCTCATCAACACAGGCCGATCGAAGCGAGTGGCATTGAAGACCAGCCACGGCAGCAGCACTGCCACCGATGTGGCCACGACCAGTCCGGCTGCGCGCAGCCACTCGCCCCTTGGGCGCCCGCGCGCTCCGGCGAATGCGAGGAACGGCACCAGGATCATCAACTCGCTGCGGGTGAGCACACCCAGACCGAGCACCACCCCCAACGCGATCGCCACACGCGGGCAACGATCAATGCGAAACGTCCACGCGAGGTGCAACGCAAGCGTGACCAGCAGCAGCGCCAGCGTCTCGGACATGATCAGCGCATCGCTCATCCAGATGTTCGGGTACAACGCGGCAATGGCAGTGGCAACCAGCCCGGCTCTGGCGCCGGCGATGCGGTGCGCGAGCCAACCGAGCAGGAACACGGCAGCGATGCCGAGCAAGGTGTTGGTGGCGCGCTGCCACGAGATCGACGGGTCGAGCAACGCACCGGGGGCGACGACGATCGAGGTGAACGGCGAATGTTCTGCGCCACTCACCCCGAGGAACTCGGGAAAGAAGTGACCCTTGCCGAGCTGTTGTGCGTGCGCGCTGTACCACCACGAGTCGTTGACCAGCAGCGGCCGATCCCACTTCCAGGCCAGCATGCCAGGCGCAGAGCCGCACCGACTGCGGCAACGGCGACCACGAGGCGACGCAAGAACCTCGACGGGTGCTCCTCGGTCTACATCAGATCACGACCCTACTGCGGCACACGTCACCGTTCGGACCCGAAAACGTCCCGAGCCGCCGGACCTTTCGGCGCCGGCGGCTCGTACAGACTCGGAGTGCGAGGATCAGACCTCGACGCGCAGACGGGTGGGGTCGACCTTGACGCCGGGGCCCATCGTGCTGCTGACGGTGATCTTGCGCAGGTAGCGGCCCTTGGCCGACGCCGGCTTGGCACGCTGCAGCTCGTCGAGCACCGCACGGAAGTTGGCTTCCAGCTGCTCGGGGGTGAAGCTCACTCTGCCGAGTTGAACATGCACGTTGCCATAGCGGTCGGTGCGGTACTCCACCTTGCCACCCTTGAACTCGGCGACTGCACGGCCAACGTCGTTGGTGACGGTGCCGGTCTTCGGGTTCGGCATCAGACCACGCGGGCCGAGCGTGCGGCCGAGGCGACCGACGAGCGGCATCATGTCGGGGGTGGCGATGGCGATGTCGAAGTTGAAGATGCCCTTCTCGATCTCGGCGGCGAGATCGTCGGCACCGACGATGTCGGCGCCTGCATCGCGGGCCTCCTGAGCGGCTTCACCGGCAGCGAACACGGCGACGCGAACGTCCTTGCCGGTACCGCTGGGCAATGCCACGGTGCCGCGCACCATCTGGTCGGCCTTGCGAGGGTCGACGCCGAGGCGCATGGCGATCTCGACGGTCTCGTCGAACTTGGCGCTCGCCAACGACTTGACCAGCTCGAGCGCCTCGGTGGGCGTGAACAGCTGCTCGTTGTCGAACTTCTTCATCTGGTCGGTGTACTTCTTGCCGGACATTGCTGTCTCCCTCATTAGTAGCGCCGCCGGGCGAGGTCGTCCCGGTCGAGCGGATTGATTGATGTGTGTATCGCCGGCGTCGATGCGCCAGCGGCCTGTCTCAGGCGTTGATCTTGAGGCCCATCGAGCGGGCGGTGCCGCGAATCTGCTGCTTCGCGGCCTCGAGGTCGTAGGCGTTGAGGTCGGGCATCTTGATCTTTGCGACCTCTTCGATGTCGGCCTCGGTGACTGTGCCGGCAACGGACTTGCCCGGGGTGCTGGAACCCTTCGGCAGGCCGGCCTTCTGGCGCAGCAGCACGGGAGCCGGCGGCGTCTTGAGGATGAAGGTGAACGTACGGTCCTCGAAGACCGTGATCTCCACCGGGATGATGGTGCCCACCTGCGACTCCGTGGCAGCGTTGTACTGCTTCACGAAGTCCATGATGCCCACGCCGTGCGGCCCGAGCGCGGTACCCACGGGCGGGGCCGGAGTGGCCTTGCCAGCGGGAATCTGGATCCTGATGACCGCAGCAACCTTTTTCTTTGCCATGACTGAACTACTTCCTTTTCGTGCCCTGATGCTGGAGCGAGGGCTTAGAGCTTGCTGACCTGGCTGAAGTCCATCTCCACGAGGGTCTCACGACCGAAGATGTTCACCAGCACCTTGAGCTTCATGTGATCGACGTTGATCTCGGCGACAGTGCCGGCGAAATCGGCAAACGGGCCTTCCTTCACCCGCACGCTTTCGCCCACCTCGTACTCGAGCTTGGGCTTCTTGCGTGTGGGCATTCCGCCGGTGCCATCACCCTTGGCAGCGAGGAAGGTTTGCACCTCACGACGCGACAACGGGGTGGGCTTCTGGCCGTGCTTGCTCTGCCCCACGAACCCGGTGACACCGGGTGTGTTGCGAACGCAGTACCAGCTGTCGTCGTCCATCTGACAACGGACGAGCAGGTACCCGGGGAAGACCTTCTTCTGCACGGTCTGCTTGCGACCGTTCTTGAACTCGTCGACTTCCTCCATGGGGATGACGATCTCGTAGATCTTCTCCTCCATGTTCATCGACTGGATGCGAGCGGTCAGGTTGGCGGTGACCTTCTTCTCGTAGCCGGATTGCGTGTGCACGACGTACCACTGACCGGGCTTGGTCCATGGGTCGTCGACGACCACTTCCTCGGCGACGGCCTCGGCCTCGCCGTCGGCAGCATCGCCGGACAGGTCGAAGCTGACGTCGACGGCGTCGCCGTCGTCGGCCGCATCGTCGTCAGCGAGGGTGACCTCGATCGTGTCAACGGCGGCCGTGGCCTCGTCAGCATCGTCGAGCAGGGTATCGGGGGCGAGTTCGTCGCTCATATCAGTCGTACAACCATCCAGAGAGCACACCGAACAAGGAATCCAGACCAAAAACGAGGGCTGTGTAGATAACGACCGTGGTGAGCACGATCAGGGAAAAGCGACGAACTTCCGGCCACTTCGGCCAGGCAACCTTGCGCATCTCGTCGCGCACTTCGCGCAAGTACTGCACCGGACCCACCCGGCTGTCCTGTGTGCGCTTGGCCGGAGCTGGGGCGCGAGTGGGTTGGCCCTGATCGTTCAGGGCACCCATCTTTTTCAGCGACCGTTTTTGCTCTCGGTTGAGATCATCCAGTGACATTCGTTCACTCGGTTCTGCACACCAAGGGAGGTGTGCGTCGGGTGGGTATGGGCAGGGCAGGAGGGATTCGAACCCCCGACCGACGGTTTTGGAGACCGTTGCTCTACCAGCTGAGCTACTGCCCTCTGTGGGCGGTGAAACGCTACCAGCCGCCCGGCGAGGTACGACCCGCTGTTAGCGGGTCTCCTTGTGCGATGTGTGCGCACGGTCGTGGTTGCAGTACTTCTTCATCTCGAGCCGTTCGCGGTCATTGACCTTGGACTTCGTCGTGATGTAGTTGCGGTGCTTGCACACCGTGCACTCGAGGGTGATCTTCACCCTCTTGTCGTTCTTGGCCATGTCAGGACCTCCGGTCCGGTGGGGCTCACGCCCCAATCTGTGGAGCCGCCCGGGCTTTCGCCCGGGCGGACCCCGACTTCGAGTGAAACTACTTGGTGATCTTGGTGACGCGGCCGGCGCCGACGGTACGGCCACCCTCACGGATGGCGAAACGCAGACCCTCGTCCATCGCGATCGGCTTACCCAGCT
>JAYSPV010000016.1:0-21550 GCA_043721915.1 Ilumatobacteraceae bacterium
GTTCGGCGACACCTCATTGAATGCGCCGGTGTCGCCGATGTTCAAGATGATCGGTCAGATGGTCACCGGCGGCCAGATGGACCCCGCCGAAGTGGTGCAACGGATGGTCGAGCTCACCGAAGCCGAAACCACGACCGAGAACAACTTCGTCCCACCCGACATCGCCGCCCAACTCAACCGGCGCCTCGAGGGCTGAACCCCCGCGCTCGTGAATGAACCGTTCGCCTCGCCTGCTCGGCGAGCGACGGCTCAGGCGTGCAGCGCCGGCGAGCGACGCTGGATCAGGCGGGCGATGCCGAGGACGAGACCGATGCTCGTCAGCACGAATGCAACGAAGATCGACACCATCATGAGCAGCCACGCCTCGATTCCCAGTTGTGCACCCGCGATCACCAAGAGCACGATGCACGGCCCGGCGAGGACGAACTTCCACCAACTTCCGCTGGCGACGTTCGAGCACATCGGCCCGCTGCGCCGCCATGCGACCGCCGCCATCGCGCCCGCGACCACGGCGGTGGCGAGGCCGGCGATGAGCATTGCCACGCTGGTGCCCCCGACGATTGCGAGGAGCACGCCGCCCGCGGCGACGGCGGTGTAGACGAGCGGGACCAGATGATCCGGATTCCTGTTCATGTGTGCCTCCATGTGTTCAGTGGGAAGTGTGATGGCCAGGTCGAGCAGCGCACGACCGCACACGCGCCATGCCGGTTCTTCGCTGCACTGGTCGCGTGCGAGCTGGACCATGTCGCCGCCGTACTCGGCGCGGAAACGCTTCGGATAGAGGCTGACGAGTGCGCCATAGAGACGCACCACCGCCCGCTCCCCGCTCACGCCGGCGCTCCGCCGGCGAGATGGCCACCGACGCGACGCACCAGGATTTGCAGCCGCGCCAGCTCTGCGAGCGCAGCGGACCGTCCCGCGCCGGTGAGCTCGTAGTAGCGGCGCCGCTCGGAGTCCACGCGAACCGATCGGTCGGTGGTCTCCGCGATCAACCCATCGTCGACCAACCGACTGAGCGTGCCGTACAGCGTTCCGGGCCCCATCGTGACTGCTCCGTCGCTGAGCTCACCGACGCGGCGCATCAGCGCGTACCCGTGCAGTTCACCCTCGAGCAGGGCGAACATGATGTGCAGCGACGCTGCGGGGAGTTGCTTCGACTTCGGCGACATAATCGAAGTATGATATATCGAACTTCGATATGTCAAGGAGATAATGGGCGTCGAACAACCGGTCTACCCAAGACCTTGTGGTGGGCAGACGGGTACTGCACACTGCTGGAGGGCGCTACGCCCGGAGATCACGGGTCGGGGGTCACCATGGCTGTGAACGAGAGTCGCTTCAGGGAAGCCGAGCAGCGCTTGTGGCAGTCGGTCGGGGTTGCGCCGGCCGAACAGCGTGTGCATCTCGCTCGCACGGACTGCACGGTGCGGATTCTCGAGGCCGGTGAAGGCCCGCCCGCGGTGTTCGTGCACGGCGCGACCAACGGTGGCACGAGTTGGGCGTCGCTGGTCGCCAGGCTCGGCGGCTATCGCTGCATCATGCTGGATCGCCCCGGGTGCGGCCTCAGTGATCCGCTGCCAGCGCAGTTCGACGGGATCGAGGGCCTGGAATCGTATGCCGACGAGCTGATCCCCGACCTACTCGACGCGCTCGGCCTCGCGAGCGCGCACGTTGCGGCGACCTCGTTCGGCGGATACTTCGCGTTCCGCGCTGCGGCAGCGCACCCAGAGCGCGTCGACAAGCTCGTTGAGTTCAGCTGGAGTGCGGGCGCCCCGATGGCCAAGATTCCGATGCTGATGCGCGTCGGCAGCGCGCCCGGGGTGAGCTGGCTGATGGCACGGGTGCCGCCCACCGAGCGCGCAGTGAAGATGATGCTTCGCCAGATCGGTCTCGGTGCGGCGCTCGAGTCGGGCCGGTTCACTCAGGAATCGCTCGACTGGTACGTCGCCCTGCTGCACGACACCCACACCATTCGCAACGATCTCAAGGCGCTCCCCAAGCTGATGTCGCCCATCCATGGCCTGAACGAACGCATGCTGCTGTCACCGGCACTGCTCGCCGGTGTCCGTGCGCAGGTGTTCCTGCTGTGGGGTGAGGACGACCCCAACGGCGGCGCCGACATCGCCCGCCGGTTCGCCGGGCTGCTCCCCAACGCCGAACTGGAGCTGATGCCGGGCGTCGGTCACGCACCCTGGATGGACGACCCGGATCACGCAGCACGCGCGACCCAGACGTTCTTGGACGACTGAACCTGATGGCACAGATCGTCCTGCACTCGATGGCGCACCGCGGTGACGTCTTCCCGTACGTGCCGATCGCCTCGGAGCTGTCCCGCCGAGGACACGACGTCACCTATGTCGTGCCACGCGAGTTCCACCCTCTGTTCGCGTCCGAGCCGTTTCGATGCGTGCACAGTGGCACCGACTTCTCACCGGTGGCCCTCGACGAGCACGGGGCATTCATCGCTCGCTGGGGGATGCCACTGGGCGGCGCCGGCGTCTTGCGGCTGTACTTCGGCAAGTTCACCGTCCCGCACCTCCCAGCCCTCTTCGAGGCGGTCGATGCCGAACTGGCCGGCGCGGATCTGCTCGTGTCGCACCCGGCGGCGTCGATCGTCGGGGCGATGTCGTGCGAGCGACGGGGCATCCCGTGGATCGTCGGCGATCTGTTCCCGATGCTGGTGCCAACATCCACTGGTCCGCCAGCAGGGATGCCCGATCTCGGACGTTGGACGAACCAGGCGTTGTGGAAGCTCGGCCAGTCGCGACTCGTCGGCCCCCTGATGAGCCGGCAGGCATTCGTCGAGTTCCGCGACTCACTGGGGCTGCGCACAGATCGGAGCTGGAGCCTCGTCGGCGCCCGCCTGTCGCCGCATCTCAATCTCGGGCTTGCCTCCCCGAGCTACGTCGAGACGGCCCCCGACTGGCCGGCCAACTACCGCCTCACAGGGTTCACCTCGTGGGAGGGCCCGAACGACGGCCGACTACCCGACGACGTGCAGGCGTTCTTGGCCGATGGGCCGCCCCCGGTGGTCGTCACGCTCGGCACAAGTGGGGCGTCTGCCCGCCCGGAGGTCTTCGAACGGGTCGCAGCGGTGCTCGACGAGCTCGGGGCGCGCGGTGTGTTCCTCACGTCCAACGCCGCCGTCACCGAACGGGTGCGCGCTGCGGGCGTCGCCAGGCGCCACGGGGTCTGGCCGTTCGTGCCTTTGGCGCCGCTGCTGCGTCACGCCCGTGGCCTGTTGCAGTCGGGTGCTCACGGCACCAACGCCTTGGCCCTCGAAGCCGGCATGCCGTCGGTGATCGTGCCGTGCATGTTCGACCAACTGTGGCACGCCCGACGCCAGCAGGCCCTCGGCACGGCGGTCTGGGTTCGTCGCAACCGCGACCTCACCGGCGCACTGCGCCGGCTGCTGACGGACGAGGGCCTGGCCGAACGAGCACACGCGCTCGGAGAACGAGTCAGCGCCGAAGACGGAACCACAGCAGCGTGCGACGAGATCGAAGAGTTCCTCCGCACGAGGTGACGACGCAGGACCGTGAACCGTTGTGCCACAGTTGCGCGACTGTGTGGGAGTGAACGTCATTCCGTCGTCGGCGAGTGATGCGCAACTGGTTGCCGCAATCGCGGATCGTGACCGGGCGGCGCTCCACGAGCTGTACCTGCGGCATCAGCCCTGGTTGACCGCACGGCTTCGCCACCGATGTGCAGACGGCGACGTTGTCGCCGACGCGGTGCAGGACACGTTCGTGGCTGTGTGGCGCAGCGCCGGCCGTTGGAACGGTTCCGGCGACCCGGCCGCCTGGATCTGGGGAATCGCGATCCGCCGTCTGATCGGCGTGTTGCGACACCGGTCGAGTTGGTCGCCAGTCTCGAACCGGGTGTCGGACGAATCGACGTTGACGACCGCGGAGGACGTGGTGTTGTTCGGGGTCGCCCACGGCGACCTCGCCGGCGCGATCGACGGCTTGCCCGTGGAGCTGAGGGCCGTGGTCCAGGCAACAGTGCTCGATGGGTTGACGACGCGCGAGGCAGCCCGCCTGCTGGGCATTCCCGCCGGCACGGTGAAGACACGGATGATGCGGGCCCGCATCCAACTTCGAGGAGCACTGACGTGAAACTGGCGCACATCGACGAACGGCTGTTGATCGGCTACTGGGAGTTGTCGGTGACAGCGGCGACCGCTGCGTCGATCGAGGCTCACCTGATGACGTGCACCGGGTGCCGCGCTGCGCTCGCCAACGTCGGCACCGCTGCAGCTGGCGGGCTCGTTGACCAGCGAGCGGTGTGGGATGCGGTGCTCGAGCGGGTGGACCAGCCGCGGCGGTCGATCACCGAACGGTTGCTCGGGGCACTGCACGTCCGGGCGGATACGGCAAAACTGCTCGCAACGACGCCGGCGCTGCGGTTGGCGTGGCTGACAGCAGTCGTGTTCGTGGCCATCCTCGCTTCGGTTGCGGCCCGCATCGAGGGCGACGGCCCCTGGCTGCTGCTGGTGATCGCCCCTCTGCTGCCGCTCGCGGGTGTTGCGACTGCATACGGCCCGACCATGGACCCGACCTACGAGATCGGTGTCGCCGCGCCGACCAGCGGCTTGCGGCTCGTGCTGCTGCGCACGTTGGCGGTGATCGCGACGACCACGCCGCCACTGGCCATCGCAGCGCTCGTCACTCCAGCGGGTGGGTGGGCCGCATTCGGCTGGGTGTTGCCCTCGTTGGCGTTGGTTGCGATGACCCTCGCCCTATCGACGGTGACCTCACCGGAACGTGCCGCAGCCATCGTCGGCAGTGGATGGTTGGTGTCGCTGATCGTGCTCGTCGACCGCGGCGGCGCGGGCGACTTCGTCGAACGCTCGCTGGTCTTCAGCTCTCTGGGGCAGAGCACCGCCACCGTCATCACCGCGATCGGGTTGGCAATTGTGGCTACCCGCACGACCTGTTTCGACCTGATGACCGTGAGTGGAGGGCAACGATGAACAACTCGATGACAACCAGAACTGCCGGTGTACGGCTCGACCGCGTGACCAAGCGCTACGGGCGTACCGTCGCCGTCGATGACGTGACGCTGTCGCTCGGGCCAGGAATCACCGGACTGCTCGGCCCGAACGGAGCCGGCAAGACCACCCTGCTGCGCGTGATGGCCACCGTGTTGGCACCCGACAGCGGCGAGGTCGAGCTGTTGGGGCACGCGACCACGAACGCCCAGGCTCGCGAGATGATCCGGCGACGGCTGGGGTACGTGCCACAGGAGCCAGGCTTTCATCGACAGTTCACGGCGTTCGACTTCGTTGACTACGTGGCCGTGTTGAAGCTGATCACCGACCGGCGAGAACGCCACGACGAAGTACGGCGGGTGCTCGAGGTGGTCGGCCTGACGTCCGTGATGCACAAACGAATTCGTCAGCTGTCCGGCGGAATGCGCCGACGCGTAGCGATAGCACAGTCACTGCTCGGGTCACCCGAGCTGCTCGTGCTCGACGAACCGACCGCCGGCTTGGATCCCGAGCAGCGACTGCGGTTCCGCGAGCTGTTGTCGAACGCGTCGAACGGTGCCACCGTGGTGCTCTCGACACATCAGACCGATGATGTCGCCGCGCTGTGCCAGCGGGTCGTCGTGATGCACGGCGGGGTCATCCGCTTCGACGGCACGCCGGCGGGACTGGCCCAGCTTGCCGACGGACGGGTGTGGCTCGCCGCGACCCGCGACCCGTCGGCGCAGCTGGCATGGATGACCGGTGACGGGATGGTCCGCCACGTCGGCGAGCCGCCGGCAAACGCCCGCATGGACGACCCGCGGGTCGAGGACGGCTACCTGTTGCTCGTCGGAGCATCGGTGCTGCAGGAGCCGTCATGGAGATGATCATCGTCGGCGGCATCGTGTTCGGGATCGCGTACGCCATCACGCATCGCGGCAGCAGCCGCCCCACCGCCGACGACTGGCAGGCGCCTCTGCCGGCAGCCGAGGGATCGCGTGGTTCCACCACTCGCGTGGCGGGTTACGGGACCCAGCGCGCAGCGTGTGTGCAGTTGGCTCGCATCGAGGGCCGTCAACTTCTGCGCAACGAGACATTCATCGTCGGGATGTTCATGTCGGTCGCGATTCTCGTCGTCTTCGGTCTCGTCTGGGCATCTGACAACATCGGTGCCCAGAACTCGTGGCGGTTCGGGTTGGCCATGCTCCCGGTCTTCACGCTCCCGTTCGCCGGGATGACGCTGGTGGCGATCAACGTCGCCGCGCTGCGCGCCAGACGTGACGGGGCCGAGGAGCTGTTCGGTTCGCTCCCTGCCTCCGCTGCCGCTCGTGTCGGCGGGCATCTCGGTTCGGTGTGGATGGCGTTGGTCGTCCAGAGCCTGTTCGTCGCCGGCACCGCGGCAACCGGCATCTTGCTGACCGACCGCTTCGGTGCGATCGACTCGGCCAGCGTCGGCGACGTCGTGGTCGGCTTCGTGCTCGTGTGCTGCGCCGGATCACTGGCGCTCGCGTTGGCGCGATGGCTCCCGCACCCCCTGTTCGCCCTCGCTGCGCTCGTCGCGCTGGGCATCGGCGGGACAGCCCTCGGAGGCATCGGCGGCCACCACTGGAGCCTGACCCGGCAGTTGTCGATATGGCCGCGGTATCCAGACCACGACTGGCTCTTCGCGATACGCCCCAGCTGGTGGCATGCCGCCTATCTGCTGTCACTCGCACTCGTAGCTGCCATCGCAGCGGTAGCCAGGCAACGGCGCGACCGATTGGTGCTGCTGCTCGGCGTCGGGGCTGTCTCACTCGCCGGCGTCACCGGCTACATCCAGACACGCCCGATGGACGACGGTGATGCCGCACGCATCGCAGCGATGATCTCCGATCCTGTTCGGCATTCCACATGCAGCACCACCGACGGCTTGACCCTCTGCGCGTACCGCGACTACTCCGACATCACCGAGGTGTGGATTCGCGAGCTCACACCGCCATTCGCTGCCGTCGCGCCGCAGCGGCGGGCCGAGGGCTTCACGGTCACATGGCACGAACCGCGGATCGATCGGCTCGACCCAGCTGTTCGCGAACTGATCGACGTCGACGCGATCGCCGAGTCGCGGCGAGCAGACCGCTCGACGTGGAACGGTGTCGCCGTCGTCGGGACAGAATCGAACGCGATCAATCGGCTGGCGCTCGGCCTGTGGTCCGTCGACCTCCCACTGGTTCCGGCGGATGACGAACCGTGCTGGACCGGAGGCCGGGCGAGAGGCGTCATCGCCCTGTGGGTTGCGGCTCAGGGAATGAGTCCTGACGACGCAACGTCGTTCGTGAGTGGCACGTGGAACGGATTTTCGGACTCCGAGAACGAACCGCCAGTACCCGCCGAGTGGGTCGCGGGGTACGTCTGGGTCGGCGACGCGATTCCGCCTGTGCTGTGGTCGCCAACCGACATCGCCGCTGCACAAGCCATGCTCACTCTCGACGCAACGTTCGTGCGCGACACGTTGTGGGCGGACTGGTCACGATGGGACGACCCAGCGGCGACAACCGAGGACCTGCTCATCGAACTCGGTGCGGAACCGCCCGGAACACCCTCCGCCACACCCAACGGACTTGTCGCATGCCAGTGACAGCGCATGCGCTCGACGAAGCCCACGGCTCGCGAGCCTGGGTGCTTCATGTGCGCAGCACTCCGACGATGCCGACGCTCGTCGGTGGGTTGATTGCTGTCATTGCGATCATCGTCCGGATGAGTACGGGCCACGATCTTGCGGAAATCTACGCGTTCGCGTTCGTCGCCTCCACCGCGGGCCTCGGGTTCGCGCTCGACGACGCTGCGTCCGAAGTGCTCGCTGCCTCGCCGACTCCACTGCCGAAGCGACGGCTCCAACGGGTCGTCGTCACTGGCACGATCGTGACCGCGACCTGGACCGTGATCGCAGGTGCCGTTGCCACCTCCGACAGGCAGCGGCTGCCCACCTACGACGTCAGTATCGAGATCGCCGCCCTCGCGGCGATTGGTCTGGCCACGTCGGCATTGGTGCAGCAGCGCACTCAATCGCCGGGTGGCCCCACCGCGGCGCTCGTCGTGCTGGTCGGGCCTGCGTTCATGTCGGGTGTCGTGTTCCGCGACGTTCAGGTGTTCCCGTCACTCGTACCGGGCCAGGCCCTCCGCGAACGCTGGATCTATCTGGCGGTCGCCGGCGCACTGTTGCTCGTCGTCACCAGCCGGGATCCCGCTGGTCGACGCCACCCACAACCGACTTCACGAAATCCGTCGGCATCGAGATAGGTAAGGATCGACACATGAACTCGGCATCGACTGACCACCGCACGACCGACCGCCCGATCCCCGGCCCGCGCGGGCGCGACACCCTGCGACGAGTCCGCCAGTTGTTCAGCGACCCTGCGACCGCACTCGATGGCCTCAGCGCCGCACATGGCCCGATCAGCGAGGTGCGACTCGGGCCGACGCGGATCGTGGTGATCGGTGGTCCGGGCCTGCTGCACGAGATGTTCTCGATGCCGGCCGAGTCGTTCCGGTGGGGACACAAGTTCAACATGGTCGGGGTGCAGTTCGTGGTCGGCAAAGGCTCGATGATCGTGTCGGACGGTGAGGCGCACCACCGGCGACGGAGCGCGGTGCAGGCCGCGTTCACTCGCCGTCGGCTCAACAGCTGGATCCCGATGATCCTCAGCCGCACCGACACCGCTATCGATCGCGTGGTCGACGAACTCGGCACTCACCCAACCCGGCTCGACATGTACCCGGTCGTACGCAACCTGATCCTCGGCATCACCGTGCACGCGTTCTTCGGCGAGCGCCTCGCCCTGCGCGCCGACGAGATCGGCGAACTGTACGAACGCCCACAGCAGTTCATCGAGGCTGCGGCCGTCAAGCAACTTCCCCACCCATTCCCCTTCACCGCACGCTCGCGTGTCCGCGCCGATGGGCGCGCCATCAATAGACTCGTCGACGCCGAGATCGCCGACCGGGGGGCACACCCGACCGCCGACCCGTACGACATCCTCGAGGCGATGGTCACCGAAGGCTCACTGTCGGCCACGGAGATCCGCCATCAGGTGAAGACGCTGATCGGCGCAGGTTTCGACACCACGTCGTCAGCACTCGCGTGGATCCTGTGGTGCGCAGCTCTCTCGCCCGACGCCTGGTTGCGCCTGAGGGCCGAGGCCGACGAGGTGCTCGGGCCGATCGGCTCACCGGCAACCGAACCGGATCACGGCACGCTTGCCCGCCTCGAGTACGCGGGGCGAGTGGTGCACGAGTCGCTGCGTCTGCACCCCGCAGGCCTCATTGGTGCACGGATGGCCGGCGCCGATCTCGACATCGGGGGCTATCGCGTCCGCAAGGGAACACTGGTCGTGTGGTCGCCGCACCTCGCCGGCCGCGATCCCGGCTCGTGGTCCGATCCCCTCACGTTCGACCCCGACCGGTTCGTCGAGATGACGCCCGAGCAGAAGACTCTGGCCGATCAGGCCTGGATCCCGTTCGGGCGCGGCCCCCACATGTGCATCGGGTTCGCGCTCGCGCAGATGGAGCTCACGCTCATCATGGCCCGCCTCGCGCAACGCCTCGATCTCACGCCCACGGCCGAGGAAACGCCCCACCCAGTCGGCATGGTGGTGAACCGACCGACCGGGGGCGCACCGTTCCTGGTCTCGGTCCGCGGGTGAACTGAACTACAGGATCTCGGTCACGTCGCTGATCAGCCCGACCGACGACACCGCGATGACTGCGATGACCACGACCGTCATCACGATGCGTCCCACCCGACCGGTCACGGCTGTGCGCAGGAACCGGATCCTGAGCGCCGCCGTGCCCACGGCTACCGACACGAGGATGAACGGTATCGACACGAAGAAGGTGGGTATCGCAAGCAGCCACGGCAACGACGCGACGATCGTCCGATGTCGGTCCTGCCACCACCACACCCGCCAGCGACGGACGAACCACACCATCAGCGCAGCCGCGAGCAGTGGAATCACAGTGAACATCAGACATGCGGCCCACAACGGTGACAGCAGGTTGAAGTCCACTCCGTCGGGCTTGATGATCGCGGCCGCGCCGGCCGTGCCAGCTGCGGCCACGATGAGCGATGCGCCCCACGCGCCGGGCAGCTGACTGCGAGCGACCACCACGGCAACACCGACCATGATCCCCAGCAGCGCCGTGACGGCGAGCAGGAAGAACGACGCACTGCTGATCTCGCCGATCGTGAAGTCGTCGTCACTCTGGACGCCGACAACGGAATCCGAGGAGGTGACCCGCAGCACGAACATCGCGAGCCGGCCGCCGACACCCCCGACCAGGAACCCGGCCGCCCCACCGGCGGCGCCGCCCAGCAGCAACCATCGCCCGACGAACCTGGCGTCGTCTCCGAGGTCAGAACCCGTCGGCGGCAACGCAAGCGCGCCGGTCATCGGGTGTCATCTGGTGGTGTCGCACGAGCGGCCCACAGCGCAACCAGCGCGAGAGCTGGCACGACGACCAACGAGCCGATCAGGCCGACCTTATCGACAGTGTCGTAGCCGTCGAGGTGGCCGGCATGGAATGCAAGGTGCAACACGCCCTGCAGCAGCCACGCCACCGCCACCGCGCGCGACGGGCCATGGCGCCACGCGGTCCACGCAGTGACGACAACAAGCGCCAGGAACAACGCCCCGACATCGCGCACAAGATGCTCGTTGTACAGGTCACCCTGATGCGCGATCCAGCCGCGCCCTACGGGGAAGTCGTCGAAGAACGACCTCGGCGCAACCGTCGCCTGTAACCCGGCAGGCAGCATGAACACTGCGATCAGTCCAAGGCTGACTCGCTCGACCTTTGCGTGGTTCATCGAACCCTCCTCGCGAACAGACGCGCAGTGTGCGCCCGCCCGCCTGGACTGTCAACAACGTCTCGTTCGCCGCCGATGTTCATTCCACTTCGATCACACCGCACGCAACCCGGTCGCCGGCGTTGCCGGTCTTTGCGGTCGCAGCCGTGGCATCAGCCGAGTTCGCGGTGTACTGCGTCGCACCTGTTCCCAACGGGATGTTGCCGAAGTTGTCGGCGCCTGCATGAAGGATGACGACCTTGCCGGCGAGGTCGCTGGGATTGATCTTGTCGATCCGGAACCGAGTCTCGACGCTGCCATCGGCGTTGACGTAGACCACCGGCATGTCACCGACGTGGTGCGAATGCGTCTGCCTGGTCGGGTTGTAGTGGCCGTCCGCGGACACGAACCAGGTGGACGGTGCGGCGAGCGGATCGGCGACGCATCCTTCCCCGTTCGTCGCGGTGATGACGTCGTTGGCGTGGATGTGAAAGCCGTGGAAGGCGTCGACGCCCGGCGCGCCGGCGAGACGCACCCGCACCTCGGTGCTCCCGTGGTCGGTGCGGAACTGGACCGTGCCGATCTGGACACCAGCGGCGGTAGCGAGCCTCGCCTTGGCCGATCTGGTCTGGGCGCCGGCGCTGTTCGCGGTGACGATGCCGGCGACGAGAACGACCCCGCAGGCTGCCGACAGCAGTTTCTTGTTCATGTGATGTCTCCCTCTCAGTGGTGGTGATCCCTTGTCGCGTCCAGGTCTGGAATCGGTTCGACCGGATCATCCACCAAGACTCGTTGACCTGACAGACGAACACTTCGGCCCGGCAGGTGACACTGGAACGATCTTTTCGATGTCAGTGGGCGTCACCCGCAGGCACGTGCTCTTCGTCTGTCAGGCGACATCCGCAATCACGTCAGAGGAGCTCGCCATGCTGACCGACTTCGCCAACGCACCGGCCCCAACTGCCGCCCGCCAGTGGTGGCGAACTCCATCGACGCTCGCCGCGGGCCTGTTCGGTGGGTGCGCGCTCGGCGCGATCGCGCGGGCATGGATGCGGCTGATCACCGAGACACCCGAGTTCACGTGGACCGGGACGATCTTCATCGTCGCCGGCTTCACGATCTTCGGGCTCGCCCAATCCATCGTCGCGGTGGCACGCCGCAGGCAACCACGCAGGTGGAAGCTGACGATCGTGCGCGCTGGTGGAGCGATCGCGATGCTGCCGTTGTTCGGTGCCGCTGGCGCTTTGATGCTTCCACTGGTGCTCGGTTGTGGCCTTGCCAGGGCGCGCACGGACTGGCGCACGATCACTCGCGCACTGTGGCTGTTGCCGGCGACAGCCCCGGTGTTGTTCGTCGGGAACCAACTCGTCGACGCGTTCGGGTGGTCACTGCGCACGCTCGCCGGGTTCACCGCGATGATCGCCATCTACGCCACGATCATCTGGGCAACTCAGTTCGTCTTCGCTCCCCAGGCTGACGGCTGGCGCATGGCGCGATGGGCACGGTTGGCCGTGCCACTTGTCGTCGTCGGGGTGATCTCGATCCTGTTCGTCGCCGGTGGCGGCTTCAAGTAACTCCCCGAGCAGCTACATCGACGACTCGGCCGACCCTTGGTTCGGCCCCTGGTTCGGGCCCTGCTCGATCCGTAGGATCCACGTGCCCGGGCCAAGGGGCGGTACGGAGATCGCCGACGGGTCACCCCCAGCCGAGGTGACTCGGGTGTCGTCGAGTCGCTTGTTGCTGGACAGCAGCCGACCGATGATCGGCAACGCGACAACGTTCGCGGCGTGCAGGACGCCCATCATCAACAGGATGCCGCCGACGCGCGCCACCTCGTGCTCGAGTTGCGCGCCCGTCGACAGAACCCAATCCGACGGTTCACGGAAGGTGATCGTGAACAGCACGAACGAGGTGAAGATCAGGTAGTACGCGACGTCGGTGAGCACCAAGTAGCTCTTCCCGGTCCGCGGATTGGCGCGGAAGACATCGGCCGCATACGAGCGACCGAAGCGTTTGATGAACGGTCCGAGCCCGATTGCAATTGCAACGAGCACGATGTTGGTGACCAGTTCGATGACCCACCACGACATGGTGAACCTCCTGTTGTTGTCGAAATCCGAGAGGGTGAGGGCGAGGGCCGTATTCGCGGCAACGAACCCGAGTAGCCCGCCGGCGAGCCGCCAGCGGTAGCGACGACGCGCCTGGGCGTCGTCGAGGCTGCGATTGACGCGAGCGAACAAGTCAGCGTTCTCCTCGGTCGTGCTGCGCGCATCGGCGAACGCGGCGACCAGCCGCTGCTCGAGACGGGTGGGGCTCACGACTCGCCCAGCAATCGATCGAGCGCTGACATCGCGCGCTGGAGATGGGTCTTCACCGAGTTCACCGAGACGCCCAACGTGATGGCGATCTGCTCGATGCCGTACTCCTCGAAGTAACGCAGCGTGATGCAGTCCCGCTGACGGCCCGGCAGGCTGCGCACCGCCGCAAGCACCCGATCGCTGTCTTCGGAGCGGACCAACTGATCAGCCGCGTCGTCGGTGACATCCACGTCGCGCCCAGCGCTGGCGTGATGACGAAGCGACACGAGGCCTCGACGGTTCTGATCGCGGGCGAGGTTCAACACGATCGAGCGCAAGTACGCAGGGGCGCGATCGAGCGCGTCGATCCTGCTCGCATGTCGAGCGAGGCGCAGGAACGCCTCCTGCACGATGTCCTCGGCAGCGTTGAGATCGTCGACGAACAGCCGGGCCAACCTCACCAACGAACGACCCTCGGCGTGGAACAGTTCGGCGACGAGCTGTTCTGCCTCCGCGCTGATCGTCTCGCCCTGCACACGGGCCGCGGCGACGGCCATCAGGAACGTCGGCAGCATCGGCCGTCGTTGCGCGGCGACGAGCACCTGCACGCTGCTCAACCGCTCACGATCGGCGGTCCGGAGGCCCGACGGCATCTGCACATCGCACCAGCGTGGCACCGGCGCGAGGTGCGCCGTGACAACGAGTCGTGTTCGAGGTCGAATCCGCGCACCAAGAAACCTCTCACCATGCCTCGACAGACGAACGACGAGACCGCGCGGGTGACACGAACGTGCAAGTACTCTTCCGACGTGCCCACCCAGATCGACGCCGAGCCCGTCACACGCGACGGTCCGATCCAGCGGCTCCGCACGCGTCAGGAGTTCACGCTGTTCGCCGCGATGCATCAGGCATCTGGCGCGTACTCGACCGCGTGGTGGGTGCTGCTCGTGCTGCGCGGGTTGCTGACCGCGGCGATTTCACTGGCGATCGGCTGGCTGGTGTCATCGGTGCAGCGCGACGTCAGCCTTGCCGGGCCCCTCACCGCCACGGGGCTGGTGTTCACTCTGCTGCTGGTGCTGCAGCCCATCCATCAGGTCATCAGCTCGAATCTTGGCACTCGTCTCGCCTCCTGGTTGTCCGATCAGCTGCTCGCCACGACCACGGCGCCGCAAGGCATCGGCCACCTCGAGCGGCCGGAGCTGATCAACGATCTCACGATGGCGCGCGACTTCGACCTCGGGATGCTGGGTCCACCGCTCGACATCTCGATGGACTTCATCGCCGGTGGCTTCCTTGACCTGATCATCGGAGTTGCCGCTGCCACCCTGCTGTTCGGGTACTCGTGGTGGCCGCCAGTGGTGCTGGTGCTGTCGTGGTCGGCAACGCACTGGCTGCTGCGCGAGAGCGGCGTGTGGAAGGACCGCAACAACGACGACGTGCGCAGCGCACAGCGACACGCCGAGTATGCCTACCGGCTGGCGGTGGACGCCGCGCCCGCGAAGGAGCTGCGGCTGTTCGGTCTCGCCGGTTGGGTGATCGACCGCTTCATCACGTCCCGGCGCCGTCTGTACGAGCTGCAGTACGAGGCAACGAAGCTGCGCGAGAAGCCACTCCTGCTGTGCCTCGCGATTGCTCTCGGCGCCAACATCGCCGTGTTCTGGGCCCTCGCCGATGCCACGGCCAGCGGCGAGCTGAGCACCGCCAAGGCAGTCGTGTTCCTGCAAGCGGCGGCGGGCGTGTCAGCCATCGCCTTCGGCGGTCTCAACTGGGCGCTCGATGGCGCATCCGCACCGGTGGCCGCCGTGAAGCGTTTGCGTGTGTCGATGCCCCCCGTCGGAGCGCTCACCACCGGCGGCCGAGGTGAACTTCGGGCCGACGCGGCACCCACCATTCGCCTTCGCGATCTCCACTTCGGCTACCCGATGGAGGGTGGCATCACCGGTGCGGAGGTGCTGAGCGGGGTCGACGTGGAGATTCCCGCCGGCACATCGATGGCCATCGTCGGCGTCAACGGCGCCGGCAAGACCACGCTCGCAAAGCTGCTCTGCCGCCTCTACGACCCGCAAGCGGGCGCCATCGAGATCGACGGTGTCGATCTGCGCGACCTCGACGTCGCTCAGTGGCGCTCGCAGGTGACCGCCGTGTTCCAGGACTTCGTCCGCTTCGAGCTGCCGCTTCGTACCAACGTGGCGCCCCTCGGGACATCCGACGAAGCCATCCAGCAAGCGCTCGTCGCTGCCGGCGCCGACCGCCTGACCGACCAGCTCAGCGGGCTCGACACCGTGTTGGCGAAGGGGTACGAGGGCGGCACCGACCTGTCCGGGGGCCAATGGCAACGGGTGGCGCTCGCACGGGCGTTGGCCGCGGTCAGCGGCGGCGCCCGCGTCGTCCTACTCGACGAGCCAACGGCCCAGCTCGACGTTCGCGGCGAAGCCGAGATCTTCGAGCGTGTGCTGGCTGCCACCGAGTACTGCACCACGATCCTGATCTCCCATCGGTTCTCCACCGTGAAGCTGGCCGATCGCATCTGTGTGATCGAGCACGGACGTGTCGTGGAGGTCGGGTCGCACACCGAGTTGATGCAGCTCGGTGGTCGTTATCGCACGATGTTCGATCTGCAGGCCTCTCGGTTCATCGAGGTCGACGACGAAGGCGAGGAGGTGGCACTCGATGCGCTCTGACAGTGACCTCCCCAAGGCCTGGCCGTCGCTGTGGCGGACCTTCCGCCTCGGCTACCGCGCCGAGCCGCGGCTGCTGGCACTTTCGCTCACACTGGCGCTGCTGATGATGATCCCCGACGCACTGCTCGCGTTGTGGCTGAAGCTCATCGTCGATGGTGTGCAGGGTGCGAGCAGGACGTCGATCCTGATCGCCTCGATCGGCCTCGGAGCAACAACGACGCTCACCTGGTACCTGCGCGTGGTCAGCGGCCGTGTGCAGCGACGCTTTCGCGACAAGATCGCGATTGCGCTCGAATCACACGTCGCCCGCCTGCAGGCGTCGGTGCCCACGATCGAGCACCACGAGCGCCCCGAGTACCTCGACCGGCTGGCGATGTTGCGCGATCAGGTGTTCACGCTCGACCACCTCTTCATGTCGTTGTTCTCGACACTGGGAATGATCTTCCGCCTGGCGATCACCGTTGCGTTGCTCGCATCGATTCATCCAGTGCTGCTGCTGTTGATCGTGTTCACGCTGCCAACGCTCTACACGTCGACGTGGCGGCCGGGTGTCGAGCGGCGCGTCGAAGAGGCTGCGATATCCAACAGCCGCCTGGCCCGCCACCTGTTCACGCTCGGCACCACCGCCGCCGCCAGCAAGGAAGTCCGAGTCCTGGGCATCGGCGAGTGGCTGGTCACGGAGCGCCGAGCGGCATGGGACCGCTGGTACCGACCGGTCAGCAGGGCCCGCTGGGCAACCGCGATCTGGCACTCCGCGGCCTGGGGGCTGTTCGCGCTCGCCTACGTCGGGGCGATCGTGTTTGTGGCCTCCGGCATCGATCGCGGCGTCGGGGCGGTGGTGCTCGCAGCGGTGGCCGGCAGCCGGCTCGCCAGCTTCGTCGGCGCGGCCGCAGGCGAACTGGGCTTCCTGCGCGGCTTCTGGATGGATTCGTCGAAGCGGCTCAGCTGGCTCGAGGACTACGCCGCCGGGCAGGAGGCGAAGGCCGACCGACCCGCACCCACCCGACTGGTTCGCGGCATCGACTTTGAGCACGTCTCGTTCACCTATCCGGGCACCGACAAGCTCGTGCTCGACGATGTGTCGCTGCACCTGCCCGCCGGCACTGTCGTGGCAATCGTGGGCGAGAACGGCGCCGGCAAGTCCACGCTGGTCAAGCTCCTCGCGCGCATGTACTCGCCGACCGCCGGAGTCATCACCGCCGATGGTCTCGACATCGGCACCATCGACACCCTGCAGTGGCGCGAGAAGCTCGCCGGCGCCTTCCAGGACTTCTACCGGTACGAGTTCGTCGCCGCCCACACTGTCGGTGTCGGCGATCTCGCGCACCTCGATGATCGACCTGTGGTGCAGAGCGCCGTCACCCGCGCCGGCGCCGACGACGTGATCGACAAGATGGCCCTCGGCCTCGACACGCAGTTGGGCCCCACCTGGGATGCGGGCGTGGAGGTCTCCTTCGGCCAGTGGCAGAAGTTGGCGCTGGCGCGCGGCTTCATGCGCGACGCCCCACTGCTCCTGATCCTCGACGAACCCACCGCCGCTCTCGACGCCGAGACGGAGCACGCGCTGTTCGACCACTACGCGTCCAACGCTCGCAACGGCGCCGACAACGGCCGCATCACCGTGATGGTCAGCCACCGCTTCTCCACCGTTCGGATGGCCGACCTGATCGTGGTGCTCGACGGCTCGTCGGTGGCCGAAGTGGGCAGCCACGAGGCGTTGATGGCGCTGGGTGGCCTGTACGCAGAGCTGTACTCGATACAGGCTGCGGCCTTTCACACACCGTCGTAGGCACGCCGTCGTAGGCACACCGTCGTAGGCACACCGCGGCGCGGCCAGCCGGTCACTCGGCGAGCGAGATCACCACCAGGTCGGTGGGGAGCTGCCATTCGGGCGGCGGCAAGGCGGTGAGCTCGCAGCGGCCACCCACCACTTGGACCAGGACCGCGCCCTCGTCGGTGGTGAGCACCACGCCCTTGACCCGCACCACACGCTCCGCAACGATCTCGTCGAGTCGCTGGATCCATGCGCGCAGCGCCGCGACCGTGACGCCCACCGGCGCTGCAACCGTGTGCACCCGGTGAGCGTCGAACAGGGTCGCGTCGGGCAGCGCGACCACACCTCCTGGCCGCCTCCCACCCAGGGCAAGGAACCTCCCGACAGCTCCGGGTTCGGCGACGGCACGACTGCCCACGAGCACCGCCGTGTCGGGCGCCAGCGACGTCAACCGGCCACGCGCACACGCAACATCGGGCGCACCGACCACGTCCGTCTTGGTCAGCACGATCAGGTCGGCGGCCGCGATCTGCGCGTGCAGGTGCTCCTCGACCCACCGTGGCAGCGCCCCGTCAGCGAGCTGGTCGGCGGCGACGACCACCACCAGGCCGTCGAGCGCGAACCCAGCCGACTGCGCCCACGGCAGCATCCGCCCTAGTTCGGCGACGCCGCTGAGCTCGACGATCACATGATCCGGCGCGATCGAGCGGGCGCGGATGAGATCGAACGCCGAGCCGAGCTCGTCGATCGACGAACAACAGATGCAGCCGTTGGTCAGCTCGATCGTGTCGCCATGGCGGCGACGGATGAGCGCTGCATCGACGTTGATCGACCCGACGTCGTTGACCACAACCGCGATCGGCCGGTCCGTCACGCTCAGCAGCTCGTTGATCGCCGTCGTCTTTCCAGCGCCCAGGTAGCCGCCGACGAAGGTGATCGGCACGCGCCGCCCATCCCATGGCAGGAACTCGGGTTCTCGGTACTCCACGGGCGACGACCCTCCTCGCGGTTCATCGTCTCACGCCAACCCGATGTCGTCCTCCTCGGGGCGGTCCGTTCCTACCGGTTCTCATTGCGGATAGCCTTCGCAGCATGTCCGCCCGGCCGATCGATCTTGCCAACGCTCACGATGCAGCGCTGTTGCGGCTGCGAGAGGCGGAGCAGATGTACACCTCCGGTCGGCGCGAGTTGGTGGAACTGCTGGCCGCAATCGGGCGACCGGCCACCATCCCCGATCTTCTCGACGCTCGCCCCAAGCTCACCCAGAGCTCGGTGTACCGCAACATGGCGATCCTCGAAGAGGTCGGTGTCGTCCAGAAGGTCGTCTCCACCGACGAACGCGCCCGTTACGAGCTCTCCGAAGACCTGATGGGCCATCACCATCACCTGATCTGCGTGCAGTGTGGCGGGGTCGACGACTTCGTCGTGTCCGAGGCTGCCGAGCAGAGCATCGAAGCAGTTCTCCAACGCGCCGTCGCCGGCACCGGGTTCCAGGCGTCCGGCCACCGCCTCGATCTGGTCGGCACCTGCGCGGCCTGCGCGTAGCCGCGGCCCCGCCTTGACCGTAGCGCTCACTATGGTTGTGGTTTGTAGTGACTACTACATATGATCTGAGGTCCCGATGGGTATCACCGCACGAGCAGCTTCCGACCTGTTCCGGGCCGAGCCGGCCCGCTTCCTCGATGTCGGAACGGGCGAGGTCGCGTACCGCACCGTCGGCAGCGGCCCCGACGTGCTGTTCGTCCATGGCTGGCCGGTGAGCAGCGCCACCTTTCGCCGGTTGCTCCCCCACCTTGCCGGTCACGTCACCTGCCACCTCATCGATCTGCCCGGCGCAGGCTCCAGCCGGTACACCGCCGACACTCCGCTGACCATCGCGAACCACATCCACAGCGTCCGACGCACGATCGACCTTGCTCGAGCTGAGCGACGTCGCGGTCGTAGGGCACGACAGCGGCGGAATGATCGTCCGCCACGCCGTGGCCGACGACCCGCGCCTGCGGGCTCTCGGTCTGATCGACACCGAAACGGCGGGTTGTCTCGGCTGGCGATTCAAGTCGTTCATCGCCGGCCGCAAGGTTCCCGGTTTCGGCGCGGCACTGGGGTGGCTCGCCGGCCGGCCCCGCCTGCGACGGAACGGGTTCGTCCTGGGCGATGCCTTCGCTGACCGTTCACTGCTCGACGGCGAGTTCGACGAGTTGTTCCTCCAGCCGCTCCACCGATCGCGCACCCACCGCGACGCAACGATGCGGTTGTTCAAGAGCTTCGACTACCAACTCGTACGCGACCTCGGTGAACTGCACCGCCAGATCGCCGTGCCCGTCCACCTGGTGTGGGGCGAACACGCCAAGTTCTTCCCCGTCGCGGCGGCCGAGGCGATGGTGGGCACCTTCCCCGACGCACGGCTGCACGTCATCCCGGCGCCGGCCTGTTCGCCCACGAGGAGCGCCTGAGCAAGTAGCTCAGGCGCTGCTGTCGGTGCTCACCGCCCCTCGCTGAGCCCCGCCTTCGGGCGCAGTCGGTCGAGCGGCCTACCATCGCAGCGACAGGTGAACGGCCAGCGGGCGGTCACCACGTCGCAACGCTTGGGGATGACCACCGATGAGTTCGATCCGCACCTTCGATGACGCTCGCCGGGCGATCGCGCAGGGCACCGCCGTCGAGGACGCTGCAAGAGGGCTCGTCGCCAACCTCACCGAGTACGAGCGGCTGTGGTGCCTCGACGGCGACGAACCCACGTGGGCTGGGCTGAAGTTCCTCGCGGACGACGGCTACCACAAGTCGGTGTTCATCGGCGCGGAGGTGGAGCGCGTCGGCTTCCCCGGCATCCGCTTCTCCGACGGGCCGCGTGGGGCCGTGGTGGGCAACGCGACTGCGTTCCCGGTGCCGATGGCTCGCGGTGCGACGTGGGACCTTGATCTCGAAGAGCGCATCGGCGACGCAATCGGCCTCGAGCTGCGCGCGATCGGCGCCAACCTCACCGGTGCGGTGTGCATCAACCTGCTGCGCCACCCGGCGTGGGGTCGCGCCCAGGAGACGTACGGCGAGGACCCGCACCACGTCGGCGAGTTCGGCGCTGCGCTCACACGCGGGCTGCAGCGTCACGTGATGGCGTGCATGAAGCACTTCGCCTGCAACTCGATGGAGAACGCACGCTTCAGCGTGGACATCCAGTGCGACGACGTCGCGCTGCACGAGATCTTCCTGCCGCACTTCAAGCGCGTCGTCGACGAAGGCGTGGCCTCGGTGATGTCGGCGTACAACAGCGTCAACGGCGAGTGGTGCGGGCAGAACCACCAGCTGCTCACCGACGTGCTGCGTGGCGAGTGGGGCTTCGAGGGCTTCGTGATCAGCGACTGGATCCTCGGCCTGCGTGACGCGGGGCCGTCCTTGGCCGCCGGCCTGGACATCGAGATGCCCTACCGCATGGTGCGCCAGCAGCACCTGCAGGCCGCGATCGACCGTGGGGAGGTGACGTGGGCCGACGTCGACCGCAGCGTCGAGCGGGTCATCACCACGCTGCTGCGCTTCGACCGGATCCTGTCGGCGCCATCACCGATCGATGTTCTCGGGGCACCCGCGCACAGAGCGCTCGCACGCGAGGCGGCCGCTCGCTCCGTGGTGCTGTTGCGCAACGAAGCCGTCGATGGCGCGCCGGTGCTGCCGCTGTCCGCCGGGCAACGCGTCGCAGTGATCGGCCGGCTCGCCGGCACGGTCAACATCGGCGACGGCGGCTCCAGCGACGTGTGGGACCTCTCCTGTCGCACAGTCCTCGATGGTCTCCGCGACGCGATCGCCGACGTGACGCACGACGACGGCTCCGATCCGGCACGAGCCGCTACCGCTGCTGCGTCCGTAGATGTTGCAATCGTCGTGGTCGGCTACACCTATCTCGACGAAGGCGAGTACATCGGCGACACCGACCCGTCACTTATGGCACTGTTTCCGCCGGCCGACGAAGCCGATGTCGTCGACCGCTTCCGCGGCCACCTCGCCGGGCTGCCG
>JAYSPV010000017.1:0-7104 GCA_043721915.1 Ilumatobacteraceae bacterium
GCGCTACTCCGACGCCGATTTCCGGCTGCAGATCAACTCGCCGCTGTTCCATCGTGACCCTGGCATGGCGACCGCCGGTCAGGCGTCACTGATCCGTGAGCTGACCTGGGAGCATGTGGTCCGCCCGACGGCTCCCCAAGGGCTCACCGACGCCGGTGAACTCGCCGGTGAGAATGCCGCTGTCGAGGGAGGGCTCTCCCCGGCTGGATGCGAACGCATCTCACCATCACACGCGTCGGTGCAACCGCCGCTGTCCCAAGCGCCCCTCGACGAGCCGTCGCCGCGGTTCACGCTGCCCACTCTGACCTCGTTGTCGACCCCGCCGTCGACCTACGTGGTCGCGACACCACCCGTCAATGTGTCGCCAGCCGAACCGCCGACCTCCGTCGTCGATCAGGAGCCGCCGCCGGACGACGGGCCTGGCGAGCACAGCGATGCCGTGGACTGGGCGGCGCTGTCGGTGATCACCGAGGCCAAGCCACCCGCGGCACCCTATGTGCAACCCGGAATCGGGTCGCTCCTGGCCGCGCTGGAGCAGATGGATGCTGCCGAGGCCGATCACGTACCGATGGCCGAGGTGGAGGAGTACGTCGTGCCGGCGCATGGCATTCGCGACCTCGAACGGCTCGACGTACGCTCGGCCGAACTTCTCGGCCAGTTGGATGTCCTCGATCCGGGGAAGCCCGCCGTCGGCAACAGGCCGTCGGTCGAGCGACCCGAGCCAGCCCCGTCGCGGGCCACGTCGAGCGCATACCACCGGGTCACGAGCGCCTCCGCCGAGCAGCCTTCTGCGCAAAGAACGCAGTCTGTGCCGCGATCGGGAGTGGAGGCAGAACTGAACCGGCTTGCGTTCCTCCCTGATAGGGAGGACGAGGTTGGCCCGGTCAAGGTGCCGAGCATCGCGTCGTCGCAGCAATCGGCACCGGCAGGCGCAGTGGTCGCGTTGAGCCAGCACGAGATGTACGCCCCTCGCCAGGCGCCGATCGTGCACAGCCGCAGCAGCTACGCGGATCTTGCCAACAACACGTTCACGCCACAGTCCCGCAAACGCAAGCGTGGCGTGTTGCGCCGAGTGGTCGGCGTCCTGATCGCCCTTGCATTGGTCGGCGGAGGGCTGTTCGCAGCCAAGTACTACCTGCTCGACAAGCGGTGGGAGGGCCCGGCGAAGGACCTAGCTGCTGATGTGGAAACGGCGCGCAACCTGTCGTTCGACCACGCAGTCACCGTCACCGTTGTGCCGGCCGATGACTATGCGACGAAGATCGCGACGCTGGCACTTGTGAACAACGAGACGGGCACTGAGGCGCTCGCCAGCGAGTGGCGCTCACTGGGGTTGCTCTCGGGAGCGCTCGACCTGCGATCGATCGGCATCGCCGCAACGCCCGACTCGCCTGCCTACTACGACCCCGGCAACGAGACGATCTACGTGCTCGAAGGGCTCGAACCGGCTCTGTACCGGTTCGCAATGCATCGAGCCCTGACACTGGCGCTGCTCGATCAGCACTACGGCTGGGGTAGGCGAACGAATGGTGCATCGCAGTCGGTGGCGCTGGGCACGCGTGCGCTCTTCGACGCCGACGCACTGGCGACGGCCACCGCGCTGACGGACGACGCAGCGCGGACCGAGGTGTTCAGCCAGGTGTTCGGCCTCTATACCCGTGTCGGGTCGTCGCCGTCGCCGTTCGCGGCGGCCGTCACCGGTCGCCTCGGAGTCGCCCTGATGCCCTACATCCAGTCGTTGCCGATCACCGGTCGCGATGGGGTGCTGAAGGACAGGACGATCAGCGACGGGCAGGCACTCGACATCCGCCGGTTGGTGCCCGGCGGCAATGAGGTCTCGTCGGAGTCAGCGCGAGGGATGCTGTTCTGGTACCACGTCCTGGCGTCCCGGATCGATACAAATTCGGCGTGGTTGGCCTCGATGGCATGGCGCGACGACGACATGTCCGCCGTCAGCGGCATCAGCGGGATGTGCATTCTCGCCACCATCAGGGTCGACCTTGCGTCGTTGGACTCCGTCGCCCAGGCCTTCCAAGCGTGGGCGGTAGCAGCGCCGGCGGAGGCTCGCACCACGGTCACGCCGTCGGCGACCGCCACCGATGGCCAGATCTCGATCAGCGCCTGCGACCCCGGCGTCGCCGTGCCGACGAACGACGGCCGCCCTCGCCTGACCCTCGGCGGTGCGCCTCTGCGCGCCGAGCAGTTCCGCCTACTCGTCGCGCAGCAACCGACGCTGCCGCCAGGGCAGTTGGCGTGTGCGGTGTTCGGCGGCGACGACGTCGGCACCAGCGACGATCGCAGCGTGATCGACGCAACCAACGTGTGGCCGGCGCCCGCCGCTCACCCCGCTGCAGACCCGAATCGCCTCGGCTGCGTTCCCATCGCCTGACGTGGCGTTAGTCGCGGAAGTTTTGGAACTGCAGGGGGATGCCGAGGTCGGCACCCTTCAGCAATGCGATGACAGCCTGCAGGTCGTCGCGCTTCTTGCCGGTGACCCGCACGGTTTCGCCTTGCGTTTGGCTGGAGACGCCCTTGGGGCCCTTCTCTTTGATCATCCGGTTGATCTCGCGGGCCTTGTCGCTACCGATGCCGACCTTGAGGGTGACCACCTGGCGCACCGTGTTCTGGGTGGCCTCCTCGATCTTGCCGTAGTCGGTGCCTTTCAGCGAGACACTGCGCTTGACCAGCTTCTCCTCGACCACGAGTCGCAGGGCAGCGAGGCGGTCCTCACTGACAGTGCGCAGAGTGAGCACGAGATCGTTGAGTTCGATCGAGGAGTCGGTGTTCTTGAAATCGAAGCGCGTGCCGATCTCGCGCTGGGCCTGATCGATCGCGTTCTTGACTTCTTGGCGATCGATCTCTGACACGACGTCGAAAGTGGACATGCGCCCAGCGTAGCGAGTGCCCCAAGTCGCTGGTGCGCCACGAGCATTCCCCGATAACGTCTCTCACCGCAATGGGTCGGTGCCCGAGTGGCCAAAGGGAGTTGACTGTAAATCAACCGGCATAGCCTACGTAGGTTCAAATCCTGCCCGGCCCACACGAAAGATCGCCAGGTCGCACGGCCTGGCGATCTTGCTTTTTCCACGAACACTTCACGCCAGACTGATTCCCTTCATGATCCTCATCGATGCTGACGGCCTCAAGGCCTCCCGCCCCAATCGTCCGCTCTTCGACGACGTCTCGCTGACCCTCAGCGACGGCGACCGTGTCGGTGTTGTCGGCATCAACGGGTGTGGAAAGAGCACGCTGTTGCGGTTTCTGGGCCGTGAGGCCAACCCCGAGGCGGGCGAGGTGCGCTGGGGCCGGGGCGCACGCATTGGCTTTCTCACCCAGCAGCCCGTGTTGCCCGAGGGCAGTGTGCGTGACGCGGTCGGCGGCGGTTGGGAGGGTGAGGCGATGCTCGATCGGCTGGGCATGGCCGCGCTGGTGGACAGCCGCACCGACGAGCTCTCCGGCGGCCAGGCGAAACGTGTCGCGCTCGCTCGTCTGCTGTGCGGCGAGTACGAGGCACTGATCCTCGACGAGCCCACCAACCATCTCGATCTCGATGCGATCAAGTTCCTGGAGGAGTGGCTCGCTGCCTATCGCGGGGGCCTGGTGTTGGTCACCCACGATCGTCATGTGCTGGATCGAGTGACCACCAAGGTGCTCGAGATCGACCGTGGCACCGCGTTCTTGCACATGCCCGCCGGCAAGCATGCCGGTTCGGGGTATGCCGCGTACCTGGCCGGGCGAGCCGAGCGTGAGGAGCGCGCCGAGATCGCCGAGCAGGTGCGTAAGAACCTGGCCGTCAAGGAGCTTGCCTGGCTGCGCCGCGGCGCGCCCGCCCGCACCGCCAAGCCCAAGGCTCGCATCGCCACCGCCACCGCACTGGTGCAGGGCAAGGCACAGGCAGCCGCCCGCGAGGGCACGCTCGAGCTGGCGATGGGCTCTCAGCGCCTGGGCTCGAAGGGCATCGAGGTGCGCGATGTGTCGTTCAGCTGGCCCGATGGCACTCCGGTGCTGGGCAACGCCGGCGTCGGCGTGACCGTCGCCTTCGAGCCCGGCGACCGGGTGGGCATCGTCGGCCCCAACGGCGCGGGAAAGTCGACGTTGCTCGATCTCGTTGCCGGCCGGCTCGCGCCGTCGGCGGGCGAAATCGAGTGTGGCGCGACGGTCAAGATCGGCTACTACGACCAGCTCGGCAAGGGCCTCGACCTCACGCAGCGGGTGCGTGAGGCGGTGGCCGGCAACAAGGGCGAGCCGGCACTGGCCGACGTGATCCTGATGAAGAAGTTCTGGTTCGACGGCGACGCCCAGTTCGCGCCGATCGGCACGCTCAGCGGTGGGGAGCGGCGCCGGCTGCAACTGCTGCTCACGCTCACCGAGCAGCCCAACGTGCTGCTGCTCGACGAACCCACCAACGACCTCGATCTCGACACGCTGCGGGCCCTGGAAGACTTCCTCGACGACTGGCCGGGCATCGTGGTCACGGTCAGCCACGACCGTTCGTTCCTCGATCGGGTCACCGACGAGCTGCTCGCCCTCGACGGTGCCGGCGGCGCCCAGTGGGTGCGCGGGGGCGTCGCCGCATGGCTTGCCGCGCACCAGGCAACCGGCAACGTGCCCGCGCAGTCGGGCAAGGCCGGCACCTCGTCAGGCCAGGCGAAAACCCCGTCCGCCCCAGCCGTGATCAGCCGCCAGGCGGCCCAGCGGCCCGTCTCCACCCGCAGCCCATCCACGGTGCGCCGCCAGATCGGTGTTGCCGAACGCGATCTCGCGACTGCGACCAAGAAGCGTGATGCGCTGGTCATCGAGCTGCAGAACGCGCTCGACCATCGTGAGATGGCCGCGCTCGGTGACCGGTTGTCGGTGGCCCAAGCCGCGGTGGACACCGCCGAGGAGGCCTGGCTCGCCCTGGCCGACGAAGCCGAAGGCCTCGGCCTGCAGCTCTGAGCCAGCCCGCGGATACGCACGCGTTGGCAAAAAATGAGTAGGAGGCCGAGTTACTCATCCCGCGGCGGGCGGCCCGGGCTCATGGTTGTCCGCATGCAACCAACACTCACCCTCGTTTCACTCGCTGCCCCCATCGTCGTCGGCGCCGCCCTCCTCCTCGGCACCGTCGCAGCCTCTCCTGGTTCGGTGCTCGCGGCGGATGTCGTCGCCCAGTCGCCGACATCGGGCACTCCCTGCCGGCATCTGCTTTGCCGACATGGCCGCAAACGGTGGCTCCCGTTACGACGCCACCCCGGGCCCGGTCGACCCGCGATCCGGCAACCCCGGCTTTGGGGCGAAGCTGACAGCGCGGTTCGCGGTGGCGGCGGTGGCGCAGGTTGCAACACGGGGGCCGGCGGCGGCGGAGCCAACAACGCCGCAGGCACGATCAGCTTCGACAGCAATTTTGCGGGTGGCGGCGCAGGCGGCGACACCTTCATCGACACCTCGGCCGTCAGCTACACCAATGGCTCGGTCGGTTTCACCACCCATACGGCATCGGCTTCGATCACCTGGGTGGTATGTCCAGTGGCCTCGACCACGACGTCATCCACCACCACGACGAGCACTACCACGACCAGCCCGGACACGACCAGCCCGGACACGACCACGGCGCCGAGCACAACCGGCGTCGGCAGCGGCGGCCTGCGGAGCCTGCCGAGCACGGGCTCGACCTCCAGTTCGTTGGTCCTGTGGAGCACACTCGTGCTTACGGTCGGCTCCTTGTTGGTCGTGCGGTCCAAGCGCCCCGCCTGACCTCGGGTGAGCGGGGCGTGGCAGCCTCGCTGCGCCCCACTGGCCCCCCAGTGTCATGGGTTTGTGCCGTCGCACGTCGTCAGCGCATGACACAAAGGCCGAATCGGGGGATGTGCGGGGCCGGGTGCGCAGTAGCTGTTTCAGAGCAGGCGTTGCATCAGTGCAACGTCGTGCCAGCGGCTGAACTTGCGACCGACCTCGCGTTCGATGCCCACCAGTTGGAACCCACAGCGAGTGTGGAGTGCAATCGACGCCTCGCTACTGGCGTTGATCCGGGCGAACACGGCATGGAACCCACTCAGTTCGGCCATCGAGAGCAGCTCCTCGAGCAGCAGCCGGCCGATGCCCTCGCCGTGGTGCTGGCGATGCACGTAGACCGAGTTCTCCACGCTGGTGCGATACGCGGCGCGCTCCTTGTACGGCGAGAGCGCGCCGAAGCCAACGATGTCGGCCCCCGGCCCGCCTTCGTCGTCCACAGCGACGATGGTCGCGAAGGCACCCGATCGTGTGGCCTGCCACTCCTGTTGCTCGGCGAGGGTGCGTGGCACGAGATCGAAGGTGGCCACGGTGTGCATCACCTCGTGGTTGTAGATCTCGCGGACCTGCTCGGCATCGGCCGGGGTGGCGAGGCGAAGGGTGATGAGGGCCACGGATGGCGAGGGTAGCTGGCCCGGTGCCGGCCAGCGGTGGAACATGTTGCGCGATTACCAGATTCCCGTGGCCGCGCGTGGGATGCCGCCGCTATCATCACTAGTCGGTTTCGCGGTCTCGCCGCGCGCCTAGGCCCTCTTAGCTCAGTAGGTAGAGCAACGCCATGGTAAGGCGTAGGTCGTCGGTTCGACTCCGACAGAGGGCTCGACCAAAACGGTCGGGGGTCACCCCGTCCGGTCCAGCAAGGCCCTGGCGGCGTAGCTCAGTTGGTCAGAGCATCCGGCTCATAATCGGAAGGTCACCGGTTCGAGACCGGTCGCCGCTACAAGAAGCAATCCCAGAAATCGACCATACCAACCACGTCACAGGAGAAGGTCTCCAATGAGCAAGGCGAAATTCGAGCGCACGAAGCCACACGTCAATATTGGCACTATGGGTCATATTGACCATGGGAAGACTACTTTGACGGCGGCGATCTCTAAGACGTTGTCGGAGAAGGGGTTGGCGAAGTACACGCCGTTTGATCAGATTGATAAGGCGCCTGAGGAGAAGGCTCGTGGTATCACGATCTCGATCGCGCATATTGAGTACGAGACGGTGAATCGTCATTATGCGCATGTGGATATGCCGGGTCATGCTGACTACATCAAGAACATGATCACTGGTGCTGCGCAGGTTGATGGTGCGATTTTGGTGGTCGCGGCGACGGATGGTCCGATG
>JAYSPV010000018.1:0-22481 GCA_043721915.1 Ilumatobacteraceae bacterium
GGCAATCGAAATCGAAACGACGAGACCGACGCGAGGCAATGCAGGATCAGCCGCCGCTGCTCGGGCGACCGGGTGGGATTCGAAATCGAAGTGACGAGACCGACGAGGGTGCTCCTCTGCGGCTGCGCTCGGCGGGCCTAGCCGGTCGCCGTGTCGTCGCTCGTGTCGTCGCTCGTGTCGTCGGCCACCACACGCGACCGCGTGGCACCGCCGACGGCCCCGATGAACGGGCCGACCACGCCGGCGTGGACCTTCACGTCGATGCCACCGTTCGCCGTCTCCAGCACCGGCTGCAGCGGCAGCTTCAGCCGTGCCACCGGGGTGTCGTGCGACGCCAACAGCGCCACGTGCCAGCCCGCCGCCCGCTCGCGCAGAACGGCGCCGAAACGGTCGTAGAGGTTGCGCAGGTCGCGGTCACCGCCGCCCTGGCCGCCGACGCGATGGCCGTACGGTGGATTGCTGACCAGCCAGCCGGCACGGGCTGGCAGCACCAGGTCGCTGACCGTGCGCTGCACGGCCTCTACGTTGGCGCCGACACCGGCGCGAGGTGCGTTCTCCACCACCGCCGCGATCGCGCCTGCGTCGCGATCCGAGGCGATGATCGGCGGGCACTTCTCCACCACATCGCCATCGGCGCCACGCAGCAGACGCTGCCAGCCGTCTGCGTCGAACGACGGCCACTGCTCGAACGCGAACGAGCGATTGCGGCCGGGGGCCATTCGACGGGCGATCATCGCTGCCTCGATCGCCACCGTGCCGGAGCCACAGAACGGGTCGACCAGCGGCGTCTTCGCATCCCAACCGCTGGCCATCACCAGCGCGGCCGCCAACGACTCGCGCATCGGCGCCTTGCCGGCGGGGCCGCGCCAACCGCGATGATGCAACGGCGCGCCGGACGAATCGAGGCTCACCGTCACCACGTCGTTCATCACGCGCACCTGAACCACCTGTGCACCCAGCGGACGGCCGAGCGCCTCCGCGACGCGTTCCTCGACAGCCACAGAGTGGTACAGCTTGCTCACCTTGTCGGTGGTGGCGGCGACCGTGACGCCGGCATCGGGAGCGAGCCACGCGGGCCAATCGACCGCCTGCAGACCCTTCTGCAGCGAGTGGAAGCCGTCCGCGTTGAACCGTGCAACGCGCGCGACCACACGGGTCGCCAGCCGCGACCGCAGGTTGATCGCCCACAACTGCGGCCAGGTGATGGTGCACTCGACGCCGCCGCGCACGGCGCGCGCCGGTCGCACGCCGAGGCGCTGCACCTCTTCGAGCAAGAGTTGTTCCAGGCCGGGTACGACGACCACGAAGGCATCGATGCGGGTGCTGTTGGGACGGGACTTCCTGGGTGTGTTCGTCGGTGCACTCATGTCAGCAGCGGCAATCGCAAGTTGGGGTAGGCGCCTGCGTCGAGCCCGGTCGGGCCATCGCTGCGCAAGCGATGCCAGCCGGCGGCAGCGATCATTGCGGCATTGTCGGTGCACATCGCACGGCTGGGCAGGAAACCACGGATGCCGGCATCGCTGCATGCGCCCAGGAACCGTTCGCGCAGCAGCGAGTTCGCAGCCACACCGCCTCCGAGAACGAGACCACGAGCACCCACCTGCTCAGCCGCACGCCGTGCCTTGGTCACCAGCACGTCGACGACCGCTGCCTGGAACGAGGCCGACACATCGGCGGCCGACACATCGGGGTGCTTGCGCACGTAGTTCATCACCGAGGTCTTGAGGCCGCTGAAGCTGAAGTCGAGTCCTTCGTTGAGCATCGCGCGCGGGAAGCGGATGGCCTCCGGGTCGCCGTGCAGCGCCTCGCGATCGATCGCCGGACCACCCGGGTACCCGAGGCCCAGGAAGCGTGCGACCTTGTCGAACGCCTCACCGGCAGCATCGTCGATTGTCTGGCCCAACAACCGGTACCGGCCGTGATCCTCCATCTCGATCAGCATCGTGTGGCCACCCGACACGAGCATCACGACCAGCGGAAACTCCAACGTCGGGTCCTCCAGGAAGGCCGCGTAAAGGTGCGCCTCCATGTGGTTGACACCGATGAACGGCACGTCCCACGTCAGCGCCAGTGCCTTCGCTGCCGACACACCGACCAGCAGCGCACCGATCAGGCCCGGACCGATGGTGCAGGCGACTGCATCGATGCGTTCTTCAGTCACACCCGCCTCGACGATGGCCTGAGCGATCATCGGGTTGAGCAGATCGAGGTGCGCTCGGCTTGCGATCTCGGGAACGACGCCGCCGAACTGAGCGTGCAGATCCACCTGGGTGCTGACCGCGCTGGAGACGACGTCGTAGCCACCCATCACGAGCGCCGCCGCGGTCTCGTCACAGCTGGTCTCGATACCGAGCACGAGCGTGGAATCGGTGACAACGGATGGGCGGCTCATCGCGCAGCCTCCGGACTCAGGGCCCGCAGTCGTTCCTGGTACTCCGGCAGCGCGATGTCATTGCACCACATGACGATCGCATCCTCCACGTTCTCGTAGTACCTCTGGCGAACACCGGCGGGCACGAACCCGAACTCGCGGTAGAGGGCCTGCGCGGCTGTATTGCTCGCCCGCACTTCGAGCGTGAGTGCATGGCAGTCGCGGGCGATCGCCGCCCACGCCAACTCGGCCATCAGACGCGTCGCGATGCCCTGCCGCTGACGACCGGGAGCGACCGCGATGTTGGTGACGTGCGCATCGTCGATCACGAACATTGCACCCGCGTACCCCACCACCACGGCACCCTCGCGGGCCACGACGTAGTGACGCTCACCTCGACGCATCATCTCGATCTCACTGTCGAAGACACCCTGCGTCCACGGGAGGGGGTACGACGCACGCTCGATCGGCAGGATCTCCGCCACGTGCCGGCGACGCAACGGCTCGACCAGCAGCCCTTCACTCTCGTCGGCGCGGCCGAGCAGCCGAGCGAGCACGCTCATGCCACACCGCCCGCCGGGCCGCTGGCACGCGTGGACCAGTTGATCTGGGCATCGGGCGCGCGCAGGTACATCGGCTGGATCTCCCACGGGTTCACCCATTCCTCGCGCAGCGCACGAGCATGTGCCAACTGCACGAGCGGCGCGGCCGACGGATGGGACAGGAACTGCTCCGCGAAGTCGCAGAGGAAGCCGGAGGCGATCTCGTCGCGGTAGCGCAACGCGCCATCACCCACGCACACGACGTTCTGACCGCGGGCCATCAGATCGGCGACGAGGTCGTCGACGGAGCCGACCCGAGGGTCGGTGACACGCTGGACCCCGCCCGGTACCGGCCGGTAGAACGAGTAGAACAGCTCGCCCTTGCGGGCATCGATCACCGCTGCGATCGTGCGATCCGCATAGCGCAGCGGGAAGGCCAACAGATCGAGCGAGCTGATCCCGATCATCGGTACCCGCAACGCCTGGGCAATCGCCTTGCCGCCAGCGAGCCCGACGCGCATCCCGGTGAACAGGCCCGGGCCGATGTCGACTGCGATCGCACCGAACTCGGCGATCTCGATGTCGGCCTGGCGACAGAGGAACTCGATCGCGGGCACCAACGTCTCGGCATGGCGACGCCCGCGCGACACCTCGAACATGCCGAGCACGCCCTCGTGGCCACCGATGGCGACGCTCACCTGCTGGGTGGCGGTTTCGATTCCGAGGATCAACACGCGAACCGCTCCAGCGCAGCTTCCAGACGTTCCCACCGGGTCGCCCACGAGCGACCGATGCCGCCGACGGTGACGGCACGAACGTTCTCGTCGTCCTCATCGTGATCCAGCTGTACCAGCAGGTGATCACCCAAGGTCCCTGCCACCACGTCGCCCCACTCGATGAGGACGATGCCGTCGTACTCCAACAGTTCGGCCAGTGCGAGATCCGCGACTTCGTTGTGGGTCGTCAGCCGATAGATGTCGGCGTGGTGCAAGGTGAGCTTGCCGGCCTCGTAGCTGTGCACAAGGGTGAAGGTCGGCGACGTGATCGGCTCGGTGACACCCAGTTCGGCGCCGAAGCCCTTCGCGAAGGCGGTCTTACCGGCACCCATCTCGCCGGCCAGCACGATCAGGTCGCCTGAACGCGACTGACCGGCGATCGCCGCAGCGATGGCCTGGGTGTCGGCGAGCGACGACGCGTGGAGGTGCAACATGACCCGACCAATCTAGAGGGCCGGACACGCGGCCGGTTGCGACCGTCGCACGCTCACGACGAACGGCGCTCGACGCGACCCGAGATGCCGCACACGATCTCGTAGGCGATGGTGTCGAGTGATGCCGCCCAATCGGCAGCTGCGATCGATTGCGCGCCTTGCCGGCCCAACAGCACGACGTCGTCGCCCACGGCAACCGGGTCGTCGCCGCAGTCGACCATCAACTGATCCATAGTCACCACTCCGACGATCGGCCGGTGATGCCCGCCGATCAGCACCGTCGCCCCGACCGAGTGCAGGCGACGTGGCACGCCATCGGCGTAGCCGAGCGGGAGGGTGGCGACGTTCGCGTCGAACTCGAAGGTGTGGCGCAACCCGTAGGAGATCCGCTCGCCGGCGCTCACGCGTTTCGTGTGGCTGACCCGTGCGTGCAGCGACAGCGCAGGATGCAAGGCCTGGCAGAGGTGGTCGACACCGGCGCCGGGGGAGATGCCGTAGATGGCGATCCCGGAGCGCACCATGTCGTATCGCGCCCGCGGGTGGGCCAGTGCCCCAGCCGAGTTCGCAGCGTGCACCAGGCCGGGGTCGATGCCGGCAGAGCGCAGGACGGCGAGCACTTCGTCGAAACGATCCAATTGCTGCGCGGTGAACGGGTTGTCCGGCTCGTCGGCAACTGCCAGATGGGTGAACACACCCGCCAGGTGGGCTGCCGGCGAGGCAACGATCGCCTCGGCGAGCGCCAGGGCATCATGCGTCGCGACACCGACACGTCGCATCCCCGTATCCACCTTGAGGTGCACCGGATGCTGCACCGCACCGAGCACCGCCAGCTGCTCGATCTGGGCGACGCTGTAGATGGTGAGCGCCAAGTCGCATTGCACAGCCTGTGCGATCATCGTCGGCGGCTGCTCCGAGAGCACCAGGATCCGGCCTTCGATGCCGGCTGCGCGCAGCTCGACACCTTCCTGCACCAGCGCGACACAGAGCCCGCCGGCACCACCCGCCTGCGCTGCACGCGCGGCAAGCACTGCCCCGTGTCCGTAGCCGTTTGCCTTCACCACGGCCCACACCTGCGCCGAGGCAACCGTCGTTGCAATCGTCCGTACGTTGTGCTCGATCGCGGCGGCCGACACCTCCGCCCATGCCCACCGGCTCATCCAAGGCCTTCCAACACTGCGGGTAGATGGTCAGCGAGGTCGCCGGCCACCATCCCGATCGCAGGTGCGCGCATCGCCGCAGCGCCGTGCAACCAGGCCCCGGCGGCCGCGGCATGAAGTGCCGACAGGCCCTGGGCAAGCAGGCTGCCGATGATCCCGCTGAGCACATCGCCGGTGCCGGCGGTCGCCAGCCGGGCATCGCCGGTGGTCACGACGAGCGCCACGCCGTCAGGGTCCGCAATGACAGTGGCGTGACCTTTGAGCAACACGACACTGCCCGTGTCGGCAGCAAGACGGCGAGCCGCCACGAGCCGATCAGCGATCGGCGGCACACCGACGAGCAGCGCGTACTCACCATCGTGCGGCGTCAGCACCGTCGGCACGGTGCGATTGCGCAGGAGCGTCGCCGCACCCTGCGCGTTCCACGCCATGGCGAACAGGCCATCGCCGTCGATCACCACCGGCAAGGGCGCTTCCACAGCCAGCCGCCGGATCTGAGCGGTCGTGTCGTCATCACGCCCGAGGCCGGGGCCGATCACCAGCGACTGAAAGCGGGTGAGGTGCTCCAGCACCACCGCCGCCCACGCCTTCGCTGGCAGTGGTTGCTGCACGATCTCGGCCGGCGCCTGGGGCACCAACGAACCGGGAGCGGAGAGCTGCACCATGCCTGCGCCGGCGCGCATCGCGGCATGTGCAGCGAGCCGGGCGGCGCCCGGCATCGTCGGGCTGCCGGCAACGATGCGCACAGAGGCCCGCCACTTGTGTGCGTCGCTCGCCCGCGGCGCAAGCCACTCGGCGACATCGCCGGCCTGCACGAGATGGGCATGGCAGTGAGCGCTGGCGGCCGCGCCGAGCCCGATGTCGGCGACCTCGAGCTCACCGGCGAGGTCGCTGCCGGGCAACAGCAGCAGCCCTGGTTTGAGGGCGGCGAACGTCACGGTGCGCGTCGCCGCCAACACCTCGCCGTGGGCTTCCCCGGTGAGCGCATCGACGCCGCTGGGGATGTCGACGGCAAGCACCGGAGTGGCGCCGACGTCCGGCGGGTTCCACGTGCCGTGGAAACCGGTGCCGTACGCGGCATCGATCACCAGATCGGCGAGCGGCAGCGCGGCCGGGCAGTCGGCTGCCTCGTGCACGAACACTCGAACGCCCTTGGCCTCCAGGAGCCCGGCGGCGACCCGACCATCTGCCCCGTTGTTGCCCTTGCCGACGATGACCCGGACGGTGCGCCCGTACGTGCCCCCCATCATCCGGATCGCTGTCCGAGCGACAGCGGCACCCGCACGCGCGATCAGCGCCGCTTCCGGTACGTCAGCGCCCGCATCCACGGCACGCATCTCATCGGGCGTCACGATCGGCATCACGACACGAGCCTACGCGCCGCGCCTCGCAGCTCACATCGGCGGGGCTATTCGGCGACGACGTAGGCGATCGCCACTAGATCCGTGTGCGTGAGGCTGAGATGCCACGCCGTGACGCCCCGGTCCGTCGCCAACTCCGCGGCGCGACCCGTCACACGCAGCGACGGCTCACCCGAGGAAGCCCGCGACACCCACACGTCGTGGAACCCGAACGCTCCAAGCCCGACGCCCATCGCCTTCATCACTGCCTCTCTGGCAGCGAAGCGAACCGCCAGCGAACGAACCGGATCCACCATCGGTGCCACGTACTGCAACTCCTCGGCAGTGAACAGCCGCTCGCGCATGGTCGGCGTTCGCGCCAGCGACCGTCGGAAGCGTTCGATGTCGACTGCGTCGACGCCGATGCCACGGATCATGAACGGCCGGTCATGATCGCCAGTGATCGGCGGTGTCGGAGATGGGGAGGGTCAGAAGATCCGCCACCGGCAGGTCGGCCAGTAGGTCGTCTCGGAACGTGCCCTCCGTCTCCGTCACCCAGTCCACCAGGCGGTCGTAGCGGCGGTCGTACCCCTGCAGCACTCCACGCATGGTCGCTGCGGGCAGCCGATCGTGGAAGCGGACGTGCAGCAGGGTGATGCCGGTGCACGTGCCGCCTTTCACCTCCGGTACGAAGATGACCGTTCGCCCGTCACTGCGCCCTCTCCCCACCAGCACCTCGCGCTCGCTGGCGATCCGGCGCTTCGTGCCGACCAGCTGCGAGTTGCGCTCCACCCGGCTAGGGACTTCACGAGAGATTCCACCCCGATCGACGATCGTGATCGAGGCGCCCTCGTCCGACGAAGGATCACCCTCGATCGCGTATCTGGTGTAGCCGACCACGGCGGCGACCGCCGGGTCGAGATCGGCCACCACCTTGAGGGCGCGATAACTGAGGCGATCGCGGCCGGCGCCTGTCGCCAACAACGCCTGCACGAGAGCCCGATCGAGCACACCCTCGTCACTGCGGCTGATACCGACGGTGACGGTCTTCGCCTGATGCTTGATCGCGTCGATCGGCCGGGTGAGCTCTTCGATCGCTCGCGTGAGCGCGGCTGTGAGGTCATCGATCACGACGCTCGGTGTGGCGATCTTCCCGGTGGCCCGCTGGTACGCCTCGAGCGGCGACTCGCTGGAGAGGTCGCGCAGCAGTCCCACCAAACGCACCGCCGTGCTGGCCTCGAGGTGGCCGTCGTACTGGCCGGCGCGCAACCCGTCGAGGAACCGTTCGGCATGCGGACCGTGGCCCGCTTGCACGGCTCGCAGCACTTCATCCCCGTCCTCGAACGCGGCGAGCGCATCCTCGATCACCTCTCGCGCTTCGCGCAGCGGCCGGGCCGAGCCGTCAATGGCGAGCGCTGCCTCGTACCCGAACAGGTGACCGACCATCGCCGACAGCACGAACGAGAGTTCCGAATCCACGGACGGCACAGTGAGCACGGCCGATGCAGCCGCAAAGCGCTCATCGGCTTCGGTGGCGATCACGATCGGGGTGGCCTTGTGCGCCTTGTAGATCGCGACTTCCTTCGCGACGTCGTCGGCGGTGCCTCCCACGAGGCCGGCGGCGCACACGAGGATGAGTGGCTCGCTCGACAGGTCGATGTGCTTCTTGTCCTCGGTGATGTCGCAGGCGATCGACTTGTAGCAGAGCTCGCTGAGCTTGATCCGAACTTCCTCGGCCGCAACGGCGTTGGGACCGCTGCCGACGATCGCCCAGTAGCGCTTCGGCGGCGCGAAACGGCGCGCTACCTCGCCGATCACAGCGCGGGTGCCGATCACCTCGACCATTGCCGCGGGCAGCGCGCGCAGCGAGGTGAGCAGCTCGTGACGCCGCTGTGCGCTTCCCTGGCCGGCCGCCTCCGCGATGGCGCACGCGAGCAGCACCCCCGCCGCAACCTGTGCATAGAACGCCTTGGTACTCGCGACCGACATCTCCACGTCGCGGCCGTCACTGGTGTACATGACACCATCGGCCTTGTCCGTGAGATCGCTGTTGCGACGGTTGACGATCGCCAGCACCGAGGCGCCGCGGCCACGGGCGAGATCCACCGTGCGGTTGGTGTCGGTCGTGGTGCCGCTCTGGCTGACCGCGACGATCAACGTGTCGGACATGTCGAATCGGAGGTGGAAGCCCGACAGCTCGGTGGCAGTGATGGGGTCGACGTCCAGCCTGCCATCCGTCAGCGTGTCGAGGATCGCCGCCATGCTCCGACCGGCGACCGCCGCGGTGCCCTGGCCGATCACCAGCACCTTGGTGATCTCCCCGCCGGCCAGGCGGGCGGCGATGGCAGCAGGCAGCGCCCGTTCGCCGACCTCGGCCCGCAGGCCCCCGGGCGTCTCCACGATCTTGCCGCGAAGCGTCTTGCGGAAGCTGTTGGGAGCTTCGCCGATCTCCTTCAACAAGAAGTGAGGAGCGTCACCACGATCGATGTCACGGGTGGTGACCGCAGCGGTGACGACCTCGCTGTCGTGGATCGGCAACTCACTTCCGTCATAGGCGAGGCGGCGGACACCGGCGAGCGAACCAGCGTTCGCTCCGTCGAGCACGAACACCTGGCCACGACTACCGGTGGGCGACGCGGTCTCGCCATCCACTCGGAGATAGCGCATGGTCTCCTCCACGACGCCGTACGGCTCGCTCGCGACCACGAACATGTCGTCACCGAGGCCGACGTACAGTGCCTGGCCGCTGCCGCGCAGCGCGAGATACACCTGATCCGGAGCGTCCGCCGACATCGCCGCGATGGCAACGCTGCCCTCGAACTCAGCGACCGTGCGCCGGAAGGCCTCACCGAGTTCGGTTCCTGCACCGGCGTGGATTGCCATCACCGCAGGGATCACCTTTGCATCGGTGGTGATCGGGCCGGCGATGCGCAGCGCATGGTTGACCTTGATGTCGGCATGGTTGTCGACGTCGCCGTTCAGGACCGCCACCGTGTACGGCAACGCGGCACCCCCGGCTTGTTCCATCTGCTCACCGTTCACCGGGTGGCAATTCGGTTCACTGATGATGCCGACGCTGGCCCAACGCGTGTGGCCGAGCACAGACAGGCGCGCGCCGGGCTGCGCCAGAGCGAGGCGCAGAAGGCCGTCGGCGTGCACCGCGGCGCGCAACGCCTTCACGTTGTCACCCAACTCGCCGATCTCGGCGGCAGCCTTGTAGACGAAGCACAGCCGATCGCCCGCGACGCGAACGCTGCCGCTCTGGAACAGCGGGTCGGTGCTGCGCCGTGCGATCGAACCGGCCACTGATGGATCGTCGAGATCGAGATCGTGACCCCACACCAACAGATGGATGCCGGCGCTGTCACGGCCACGTACCTCCATCCGGTCGATCGCCGAAAGCGCCTGCTGGATGGCGAGATAGCCGGCAACGGCGGCCGGCCCGGCGCCGCGTCCGGTGAGCTCGGCCACGGCGTCGGCCGTGCGGAGGCGGTCCTTGCGCACGGCCCACACCGCGTCGCGGGCGGCCAGCAGCTCGGCGTTGATCGCCTCGACCTCGTCGGGCGACAGGCCACCATCCTCCAGCGCCATCTCGCGTGCTGCGATTCGGCCATCCAGCTGATCGAGTCGGGCAGTGATTCCGGCAGCCAGCTCGCTGTGCCCCGCGAGCGCCAGCATCCCCGGCACTCCGTGCAATGCCATGTCGATGCGCCCCACGAGGGTGGCGGCACCGATCAGCGTTGGCGCTGCCACCGCCTCGTCCAGCATTGCAAGAAGGTCGTCGGCACGAGGAGTCGTCCGCTCACTGGGCCGAGAAACGATCGCCACGATGCCGCACATGACGAACAGGTTACCGATCGCTCGGGTCGCTGACCCGTCACACCAGGATCGGGTCTCGGCCCGGTCTCGGCGCCTCAGCCGAAGCGAGCGTGGACGTGTTCGGCGAGCTCATCGGCAACGGCCTGCGCCGTGGTCAGTGTTGCGGCTTCCACCATCACACGGATCAGCGGTTCGGTGCCGCTGGCGCGGATCAGAATGCGGCCGTCGCCACCCAGCAAGCCCTCGGCGGCCTCGATCTCGGCTGCCAACTCGGCCGCCGCGTGAGGATGGCGTTCGCTCACCCTCACGTTCACCAGAACCTGTGGGTAGCTGGTCATCGCGTGACCGGCCAGCTCAGAGAGGGACCGACCGCTGTCGTGCACCAATCGTGCGAGCCGAAGCCCCGCCAGCAGCCCATCACCGGTGGTGGCCAGGTCGCGGTAGATGATGTGCCCACTCTGCTCGCCGCCCACGCTGTAGCTGCCGGCGTCCAGCGACTCCAGGACATAGCGATCGCCGACTGCAGTGGTGGCCACGTCGATTCCGGCCTCGGCCATCGCCTTGTGGAACCCGAGGTTGCTCATCACCGTGACGACCACGGTGTTGTGGTGGAGCGCACCTTCATCTCGCAGTTGCAGGGCCGCGAGTGCGATCAACCGGTCGCCGTCGACCACATTGCCGAGGTGGTCGATCGCGATCACACGATCGCCGTCGCCGTCGAACGCCAGACCCAGCTGCGCGCCCCCGGCCACCACAGCGCCAGCCAGCGACGCAGTGTGGGTCGCGCCGCAGCGATCGTTGATGTTGCGACCGTCGGGGACATCGTGGATGACCACCACGTCGGCGCCCAGCGCTCGGAACACGCCGGGCGCCACCGCCGACATCGCCCCGTTCGCACAGTCGAGGACGATCCGCACACCATCCAGCGAACCACTGACGGTGACTAGGTGAGCGCCGTATGCAGCACTGTCGCCGTGAGACGCAACGACGCTCGGAGGCAACGGATGGTCGGGCGCCAGCAAGGCCTCGATCGCGCGCTCGACGTCGTCGGACAGCTTCAAGCCGCCGGGGGCGAAGAACTTCACACCGTTGTCCTGCCATGGGTTGTGCGACGCCGTGATCATGGCGGCCGGCACGCCCCGACGGGCAGACAGCCACGCAAGACCAGGAGTGGGGATGACACCCAACGCAACCGGCCGCGCGCCGGCCGAGGCCAGGCCGGCAACCACCGCAGCCTCGAGCGCCGGGCCGGACTCGCGGGTGTCGCGGCCGATCAGCCACTCGCCGCCGCCGAGCACCTGCGCCGCCGCCGCCGCGAGTGCCGCCGCATACTGTGTGGTGAGCACGGTCAGCGCCTCGGCGCGAACCCCATCGGTTCCGAACGTCAGGTTCACCGCCACACCGTTCCTGTTCGAGTCAGGCGCACAGATTCAGACCCCAGATCATGATTCGGCATCCTGTACGGCACGACTCGCCGGGCGGCGCGATGGGGGGCGAAAACGGGAACAGCGCCCGCGGCCATGTCCGCGAACGGACGGCCGGGGCGCTGTGCCATGAACCGCAGCGACTGACGGATCAGCGCTTGGTGTACTGCTTGGCCTTGCGGGCCTTGACGAGACCGTACTTCTTGCTCTCCTTGCGACGCGGGTCGCGAGTGAGCAGGCCGGCCTTCTTCAGAGCCGGACGTGCCTCGGGGTCGAGTTCGATCAGCGCACGGGCAATGGCCATCCGCAACGCGCCGGACTGGCCGCTCATGCCGCCGCCGTGCATGGTGGCATCGACGTCGTACGTCTCTTCGGCACCGACGACGCGCAGCGCCTCGGTGACGATCATCCGCTGCATGGCAGTGGTGAAGTAGGCGTCGAACGCCTTGCCGTTGATGGTGTGGACACCGGTGCCGGGGCGGAGCCGAGCGCGAGCGACGGCTTCCTTACGACGACCTGTGGTCTGGGTGAGCGGCTTGGTGGCCATGTGTGTCGGTTACCTTCCGGCGCTTCAGCGGGCCTTGGCCGCGGGGATTTCGAACGATACGGGGTTCTGAGCAACGTGCGGGTGCTCGGAACCTGCGTAGACCTTCAGCTTCTTGATCTGCTCACGACCGAGCGGCCCGTGGGGCAGCATGCCGCGGATGCTGCGACGCACGGCCTCGGCCGCATCGCGCTCCATCAAGTGTTGGTAGGTCTCGCTCTTGATGCCGCCCGGGTAGCCGGAGTGGCGATAGACACCCTTCTTGGCGGCCTTGTTCTTGGTGAGCACGACCTTGGCGGCGTTGACGATGACCACGTGGTCGCCGGTGTCGATGTGCGGAGCGAAGGTGGGCTTGTGCTTGCCACGCAGCAACCGGGCTGCCTCGGTGCACATGCGGCCGAGCACCAGATCTTCTGCGTCGATCACATGCCACGTGCGCGTGATCTCGCTGGCCTTGGGGCTGTACGTAGTCATCTTCACCGTGTCACTCATTGGTAGGTCCTTCACACGAATACGCCCGGCCCGCTGCACTTCACCAGGTGTTGGTGCAAGAACGGCTGCCAGGGAACCGTGAAATGATACGGGCATCGCGGCCAAAGCGGCAAGCGTTGAGCGCGAATGCGCGAATCTCGCCCGTGCCGTGAGCGGCCGTGCTACGGCCCAGCGGGCCTCCGCGGCCTGACATCCACCGCGCGACCGCTCTGGCCGTCCGGGTAGCCGACCTCCCACAACACGAGGCCGTGCGGCGGGGCCACCTGGCCGGCGGTCTGCCGGTCGCGTTGCATCAGGATGCTGCGCATGTCGCCGGCGCTCAGCTTGCCGAGGCCGACATCCACCAGCGTGCCCACGATCGACCGGACCATCTGGTGGCAGAACGCATTTGCACGGATCTCGAAGCGCAGCAGTTCCGTGGTCTCGACCCTCACCGTCTTCCATTCGGCCCTGAACACCCGACGCGCCAGCGACCTGGGTGTTTCGTCCTCACCGTGGGGTGGGCGGCGGCAGAACGTCGCGAAGTCGTGCTCGCCGATCAGCGGATCACAGGCGAGCACCATGCTGGGCACGTGCAGCGGCTTGGTGATGTGCCAGGCCGAGTTGACGACGAACGGGTTCGGCTCCCGGGCGTTGAGCACGTGGTATCGGTAGTGCCGATAGACGGCGCTGTAGCGCGCGTGGAAGTGCGGGTCGTCCGCCCACTGGATCTCCCGCACGGCGAGTCCGCGACCACAGATCCGATTGATGCGCCGCTGCACGCCCTCGAGATTGGCACCCTCGGGCAGGTCGAGGCTGACCACCTGGCCCCAGCCGTGCACGCCGGCGTCGGTGCGACCGGCGCCGTGCATCTCGATCGGCTGTTGGTGGATGCGCTCGATCGCTTCGCGCAAGTCGCCCATCACGGTGCGGACCCCGACCTGTTCGGCGAACCCCGAGTAGTGGGCGCCGTCATAGGCGACGTTGAACCGCGCGCGCCGCATCACGCGCCGCCACCCTGAGCGGGACCGGCCGTCGGCGCAAGCGCCTCGGGATCGGGAGTCGAGCCCAGCGCGAGCAACGCAGCGGCCAACTGATCCCAATGCCCCTGGAAGCCGTCGGCCGAGTCGCCGTTGATGATCAGCACGTACGACACCTCGTCACCGCCCGCCATGAAGTAACCGCTGAGCGACTTCACCTTGCTGAGCGTGCCGGTCTTGCCCTGCAACACACCTGCCAGACCCTCCTGTCGAAAGCTGTCGACGAGGGTCGAGCCGACCTGGCCACCCACGGCCAGTCCTGCCCCCACCGGATCGTTGGCACTGCCGCGCTGCAGCACCCCGGCCAGCAGCGAACACGTCAGGCGGTTGTCGCGGCTGAGGCCCGAGCCATCGGTGAGTTGCACCCCTGCCATCGCAAGCCCCCAGCCGTTCAATGTCTCCGAGATCACCTGCAGGCCGGCTGCGCGGGTGCCTTGCTGCACCTTGGCCAGGCCGATCTCCTTGACCAGCATCTCGGCGGTGAGGTTGTCGCTGGTGGCAAGCATCTCGTTGAGGATGTCGACGAGCGGCGCAGAGGTGACGCTCCCGAGCACACTCAAGCCGGGCGGCGCAGTTCCCGTGTCGGCCCCACCGGACACCGCGACCCTGCGGTCGTCGAGCAGGGCGAGGAAGGTTTTCGCAGCGCTGAGCGTCGGGTTGTCGGCGTGCCCGGTGGTGGCGGTGGTGGAGTCGTTGATCACCAGCGGGCCCACGGGAGTGCCGTCGGCGCTCGCGCGGATGTCGTCGCTCCACCCCGGTGGAAACCTCTCGTCGTCGTAGCGGGCACCGTCGCCGATGACGCTGCCGGTGATGGACGTCACGCCCGCCGCGACCAGTGCGTCGGCGAGTGCGTTCACGTCAGTGGCATGCAGCGGTGGGCGCTTGCGGGCTTCGGTCTGTTGCATGTACCACTGCTCGCTCAACACCGGGTCGCCACCACCGACCAAGTAGACGTCGCCTGCGACCACACCGTTCACCGGAGCAGGTCCGACCACCGTCGTGGTGAACGTCGTTCCCGCGCCCAGCACCTCCAACGCGACGGCGGCGGTCACGATCTTGAGGGTGCTCGCCGGGATCAGCGCGACATCCGAGTTGCGTCCGACCAACGGCCGATCGTTGACCTGCAGCACGAGACACGAGGTCGAGTCGATCGCAGCCGCCAGTGGCGCCGACTCGTCGATGAGCACATCGGATCGACGATCGCCGGCCAACGTGCTGGGTGCTCGCCGTACCGACAGCAGGCTCGTGGCCAACACCGCCGGCAGCGGTTCGGGCACGCTGTCGACCGTCGCGGAATTCGATGACCGTGACTGCGTTCGTGCGACGTACGCGATCGCCCCGAGACCCACCGCCGGAACCAGGGCCAACGCCGTGAGCACGACCACTGGACGACGAGCGCGACGGGCCATGCAGATGAGGATAGAAGACCCGAAGCGGGCCGCCGGGGAACAGCGATCGAAACTTGGCCGGTAGACAGCAAACGGACGGCACCCGGAGGTACCGCCCGTTTCCGTGCGCACGAAGGCGCAGCGTGCTGAACCGCTCAGACGAGCTCGATACGAGCCATCTGTGCGTTGTCTCCGTTGCGCGGGCCGAGCTTCAAGATGCGAAGGTAGCCACCGTTGCGCTCCATATAGCGAGTGGCGACGTCGTTGACCAGCTTGTGGGTCATCTCCTTGTCGCCCAGGTAGCCCTGGATCTGACGGATGCGGTGCACGCGCATCGGACCCTCGTCCTGAGCTTTCTTGGCCTTGGTGATCAGCTTTTCTGCGATCGGGCGCAGCGCCTTGGCCTTGGCCTCGGTGGTGACGATCGCCTCGGCGGCGATCAGCGACGCGGTCAAGTTGGCCATCATCAGTCGTTGGTGTTGCGAGCTGCCACCGAAGTTGCGGGCTCGGCGCGGTGTTGCGGGCATGGCGTGGTTCTCCTCTTACGGCTTCGTGTTGCTCAGCCGCGCAGCGTCAGGCCGCGCTCGTCGAGCTTCTGCTTCACTTCGTCCAGGCTCTTCTGCCCGAAGTTGGTGATGTTCAGCAGGTCGTCTTCGTTCTTCGTGAGCAGCTCGCCCACGGTGTTGATCTGGGCGCGCTTGAGGCAGTTACGCGGGCGCTCCGACAGATCGAGGTCTTCGATCGGGAGATCGAGATCCGGGGACGTGCTGGCGGTGCTGGCCACTTCGCCCAGCTCGAGGCCTTGCGGCTCGTCGCTGAGGTTGGCGATCAGGTCGACCAGCGAACGCAGCGTGGCGCCGGCCGAGGCCAGGGCCTCGCGGGGCGAGATGCTGCCATCGGTCTCGATGTCGAGAACGAGACGCTCGTAGTTGGTGCTCTGCTCCACCCGGGTGGGCTCGATCTCGAACATCACACGGCGAACCGGCGAGAAGATCGCGTCGATCGGCACGACGCCGATGGTGCGATTCTGGTTCTCACGGTCACACGACAGGTAGCCGCGACCGTGGCCGACCGTCAGGTCAACAGCGAGGCGAGCCTTGCTGTTGAGCGTGGCGATGTGCAGATCCTTGTTGAGGATCTCGATCTCGCTGGGGCACTTGATGTCGCCGGCGGTGATGACGCCAGGGCCACGCACGTCGAGGCGCAGCGTGATCTCCTCGTCGCCCGTGGACGTGACGACGATGTCCTTGATGTTGAGGATCACATCAGTGACGTCCTCGGTGACACCCTGGATCGTGTCGAACTCGTGCAATGCGTCGTCGAACCGCACAGCCGTGATCGCCACGCCGGGGATGCTGGACAGCAGCGTGCGGCGCAACGAGTTACCGATGGTGTGGCCGAAGCCGGGTTCGAGCGGACCGACAGCGAAACGCTGACGCGCGGGGTGGTCTTCGCCGATTGCTTCGACGATGGGGCGCTGGATGACGAGCATGCGATTGCCTCTACTACAGGGAAGGTGGCTGGATTACTTGGAGTACAGCTCGACGATGAGCGACTCACGTACAGGAACGTCGATGTGTTCGCGCTGGGGCAGCTCGCGGACGGTGACCTGCTTGCCACCGTCGCCCTGCTCGAGCCATGCGACCACGGAACGGTCGAGCACGTCGAGGTTGTGCTGCACGACGATCATCTCACGCGCCTTGGGCGACAAGCTGATGACGTCGCCCTTCTTCACGCGGTAGCTGCGGATGTCGACCCGCTTGCCGTTGACCTGGATGAGGCCGTGGCTGACGAACTGGCCAGCCTGCGGACGAGTGCTGGCGAAACCGGCGCGGTACACGATGTTGTCGAGGCGCTGCTCGAGCAGGCGCAACAGGTTCTCACCGGTTGGGCCCTGCAGGCGCACGGCTTCCTCGTACGTGTTGCGGAACTGACGCTCGAGGACGCAGTAGATGTACTTCGCCTTCTGCTTCTCCTGCAGCTGCGCGAGGTACTCGCTGGGGTTGCCGCGACGACGGGTGCGACCATGCACGCCCGGCGGGAAGGGCCGGCGCTCGAGGGCCTTGCGACCCTTCTCGTTTTCGTAGATGTTGATGCCCAGGCGACGCGAGATGCGCACCTTGGGGCCTGTGTAACGAGCCATGATCGATCAGGTCCTACGGCGCTTGGGCTGACGGCAGCCGTTGTGGGGTACGGGGGTGACATCCTTGATCGAGGTGACCTCGATGCCGGTGCCCTGGATGCTGCGCACTGCGGTGTCGCGACCCGAACCCGGGCCCTTCACCTGCACTTCGACGCGACGCAGACCATGTTCCATCGCTGCACGGGCAGCCTTCTCGGCTGCCATCTGTGCGGCGAACGGGGTGCTCTTGCGCGACCCCTTGAAACCGACACCGCCGGAGGACGCCCACGAGATGACGTTGCCTTCGGTATCGGTGATCGAGACGATGGTGTTATTGAACGAGCTCTTGATGTGGACGACACCATTGGTGACGTTCTTGCGCTCGCGCTTGCGGGGGCGGCGACCGCCCGGCTTCGGCTTCGCCATTACTTCCTCACAGCCTTCTTCTTGTTGGCAACGGTTCTCTTTGGGCCCTTACGGGTACGAGCGTTGGTGTGCGTGCGCTGACCACGGACAGGCAGGCCCTTGCGGTGCCGTACGCCCTGGAAGCACTGGATCTCGATCTTGCGCTTGATGTCCTGCGCCACGTCGCGGCGAAGATCGCCCTCGACGGTGATGTTGGCATCGACCCACACACGGATCTTGTTGACTTCATCCTCGGTGAGGTTGCGGACCCGCTGGTTGGGGTCGAGGCCCACATCGGAGCAGATGCGCTGCGCCGTGGGCTTGCCGATACCGAAGATGTAGGTGAGCGAAATCTCCAACCGCTTTTCGCGGGGAATGTCGACGCCGGAAATACGTGCCATCGTGCGATCTTCTCTTTCAGCCCTGGCGTTGCTTATGACGGGGGTTTTCGCAGATCACGCGCACGCTGCCATGGCGACGGATGACCTTGCACTTCTCACAGATTTTCTTGACGCTCGGTCGAACCTTCATGGATGCGTGCTTTCGTGCTGCTAGGTGTTTCTTAAGGACTGCTGGAGAACGGACCAGCCGGATTACTTGTAGCGATACGTGATGCGACCGCGTGTGAGGTCGTAAGGAGTGAGCTCTACCTGCACTTTGTCGCCGGGGAGGATTCGGATGTAATGCATCCGCATCTTCCCGGAGATGTGCGCCAGGACCTTGTGGCCATTTTCGAGTTCGACCCGGAACATTGCGTTCGGGAGCGATTCGTTGATCGTGCCTTCCAGCACAATGGCATCGTCTTTCGGCTTGGGCAGAACGGCCTCCTCGATCGTGGGATCAGTACACCCTGGCGAGCGAAGCCGTGACATGGCACGACAGGGCTCGCAAGGGCCGAGGAACGATCCTATCGCCCCGCGATGCCAACGCCAAGCCCTCGGCGCGCGAATACGCGAACTTCACCGTAGTCGACCGCGATGGCTCGAACGCGGCACTCCGACGCTCGCGTCGCGGGAGCAATCGGCTCGCAGCCACCGCGGCTACAATGTACGTCGAACGTGAAATGGGTCCTGTGAGGCCCATACGTGAAGGGAACACCATGAACTCCGAACCGCGCGTTGTGCTCAGCGCCGACGACGTGCGTCGGGCAGTCACCCGTATCGCGCATGAGATCGTCGAGCGCAATCATGGCTCCACAGACCTGGTGCTGGTAGGGCTGCAGCGAGGCGGCGTATGGCTCGCCGAGGCACTCAGCGGCGTGCTGGCCACCATCGATTCCACTCACCCGGTTCCGGTGGGCATGCTCGACGTCAGCTTCCACCGCGACGACGTCGGCCTGCGTCCGATCGTGCCCGGCAGTGTCACCGACATCCCGCTTCCACTCGATGGCCGCACCGTCGTGCTGACCGACGATGTGCTGTTCACCGGCCGCACCGTGCGCGCTGCGTTGGAGGCGATCAACGAGTACGGCCGTCCGCGAGCGGTTCAGCTGGCCGTCCTGGTCGATCGCGGGCATCGCGAGCTGCCCATCCGGCCCGACTTCGTGGGCAAGAACCTGCCCACCAGCCGTGACGAGCAGGTTGCGGCCACCGTCGACGGGGTGACGATCCGATGAAGCACCTGCTGTCGATCGAGGATCTCACAGCGACGCAGATCCATCAACTCCTCGAGCTCACCGACCACATGGTGGAGGTGAACACGCGGCCGATCCCGAAGGTGCCCGCCCTGCGCGGCAAGAACGTGGTCAGCCTGTTCTTCGAGGACAGCACGCGAACGCGCACCAGTTTCGACACGGCTGCCAAACGGCTCAGCGCCGACACCATGAACTTCGCTGTGTCCAGTAGCAGCGTCAACAAGGGCGAGAGCCTGCGCGACACGATCGAGACGATCAGCGCGATGGGCGTCGACGCGTTCGTGGTGCGCCACAAGAGCAGCGGTACGCCACTTGCGATGACGCAGTGGACGAACGCGAGCATCATCAACGCCGGCGACGGCTGGCACCAACACCCCACGCAAGCGCTGCTCGACTGCTACACCATCCGCACCCGTCTCAACCGGCGCGACGGCTTCAACGGGCTGCGGATCGCGATCGTCGGCGACATCAAGCACAGCCGGGTCGCGCGTAGCAACGTGCAGGCATTCGCTGCTCTCGGCGCGCAGGTGACGCTCGTCGCTCCCCCAACCCTGCTCCCACCCTCGATCGGCGACTGGCCGGTGGAGGTCAGCCACGACCTCGACTCGCTGCTCGAGCACCTCGACGTGCTGTACCTGCTGCGTGTGCAGCGCGAGCGCATGGAGGATGCGCTGCTGCCGTCGCTCGACGAGTACTCCGCGATGTACGGCCTCACTGCTGCGCGAGCGGCACGCCTTGCGCCGCACGCACTGGTGATGCACCCTGGGCCGATGAACCGCGGCGTCGAGATGGTCGTCGACCCATCGGAGCTGCCTGGCTGCGCCATTCTCGACCAGGTCACCAACGGCGTCGCCGTACGGATGGCCGTGTTGTTCTCGTTGCTCGGTTCGGGCGGCGACCTCCGATCGGAGCACCTGTCATGACTCGTCTCGTCATCGTCGGCGGCACCCTGCTCGACCAACGCGGCGAACGCGTCGGCGATGTGGCAGTGCAGGACGGCCGCGTCGTCGAAGTGGGCGTCGGCCTGCGGGGCGACACCACTCTCGACGCACGAGGGTGCATCGTCTCCCCTGGTTTCGTCGATCTGCACGTGCACCTGCGCGAGCCAGGCAAGGAAGAGGCCGAGACCATCGAGACCGGCAGCCGGGCGGCAGCTCTCGGCGGCTTCACTGCGGTGGTCGCGATGCCGAACACTGATCCTGCACAGGACAGCGTGGCGGTGGTCGAGTTCGTGCGCGCCCAAGGTCGCCGAGCCGGGTTGTGCGAAGTGCTGCCTTCGGGTTGCATCACGATCGGACGGGCGGGCGAGCGTCTGGCGCCCTTCGGAGAGCTTTCGGCCGCCGGTGTGCGGATCTTCACCGACGACGGCAACGGCGTGCAGGATGCGCAGCTGATGCGCAGGGCGCTGGAGTACGCCGGGCCGCTGGGCATCACGCTCGCACAACACTGCGAGACCAGCGCGCTCACGAAGGGCGCCGTCATGCACGAGGGCTCCTGCTGCAGTCGGCTCGGGCTGCCCGGGTGGCCGGCTCTCGCCGAGGAGCTGATGGTCTTTCGCGACATCGAGCTGGTACGCCTGACTGGCGTCCGGATGCACTTCCTACACCTCTCCACAGCGCGCAGCGTGCAGCTCGTGCGGCAGGCGAAGGCGGAGGGCCTGCCGATCACCGCCGAGGCTGCACCCCACCACTTCACGCTCACCGACGAGGCGCTCGAGGGGTACGACCCGCTGTTCAAGGTGAATCCACCCTTGCGCACCGCAGCCGACATTGCGGCGATCAAGGCGGGGCTGGTCGACGGCACCATCGATGCGATCGCCACCGACCATGCCCCGCACGCGCCGCACACCAAGGAGGCCCCCCTCGATCAGGCGCCCCCCGGCATGCTCGGGCTGGAGACCGCACTCGGCCTGTCCATCGCCGAGTTGGACATGCCCCTCGCCGACATCGTGGCCGCCCTCAGCTGGAAGCCGGCCGCGATCGCGGGCGTGGCCAACCGCCACGGTCGCCCGCTCGCAATCGGCGAACCGGCCAACATCACCGTGTTCGACCCCGCCCAGGAGTGGTCGGTGGTGCCCGCCAAACTGGCCAGCAAGAGCCGCAACACCCCCTACGTCGGCCGCCCACTGCGTGGCAAGGTGCGCCATACCGTGTTCGAGGGCAACGCCGTCGTCGTCGACAGCGTCGCCCAGCGTTGACAGCGCTAGACGCGCAGTGCGGGAAATGCCATGTCCGTCAACGTTCGACTGGTTGGGGTCGACGCCGAGCACGGCGAGGGGTGATGCGCCAGATCGAATGATCTGTGCGGATGAATGCCTTGCATACTGCGCCCAGAGCGGGCAATCTGCGTGGGTGTCGGAGGCGGAGCTCGATGGCGAAAACGGGCGACGGCTGCGCCTGCATTCGCTTGAGACACGTGGCGATGACCTCAACTACGTCGCGACGTTGGAACTCAGTGAGGGACATGGATCGGTCACGGTCTACGAGTTCGGCACCGGGCTCCCAAGGTTCGTTCGATCACTCGCAGATGCGTGGCAAGGGTTCGACGACGTCAGGGAGTACGCCTCGCTCGAAGGCGACCTGGTGCTGTCTTGCCGACACGACGGTGTCGGCACTGTTCGGTGCACGGTGACGGTTGGGCGATCGTCACCGCCGGAGTGGTCGATGTCGGCAGTGCTGGATTTCGGTGCCGGCGCGCACCTTGATCGACTTGCCAATGAGGTCGAGTCGTTCTTCGGCGCATAGCTGCCGATAGGCGCTGACGAGTCGTGGCAGCATGGCGCCATGGATGCACGGCTGTACGTGAGGGGCGAGACGGTGCACCGCTTGGATGGACACGATGACATTCACGTCGCGGTGGGCGAGCTGATCGGCGCGCTGCCCGCACACTTGGCCGGCGCTGGGCCCGACGACGAGATCCCTGTCTGTCAGGGTGAGGTGAGACACCTGGTGTAGCGGTTCTTCACTCCTTCCAGGGCAAGAACGGATCATGACCCCGATGACTTTGACTACTGCA
>JAYSPV010000019.1:0-29134 GCA_043721915.1 Ilumatobacteraceae bacterium
TGAACTTCGCTCATATGCCCGAGTTGAATTCGCGCTGGGGGTACCCCGCAGTGATGGTGTCGATGGCTGGTGCATGCCTCGCGTTGTATCGCAACTTCAAGCGGTCCGGCTGGCTGTGAGCATGCCTGCGGGTGCCCGAGAGTGCACGGTCCGCTGCGACGTCGTGTAGCTTCATCTGACCCGACCTGAAGGATTTGTTCCATGGCAATCGCCCCCAAGCTCACACCGCTCCAGGAAGTCGAAGCCCGTCGCGCCGCGGCGGCCGCCGATAAGCCCAAGCGCGTGATCTCCGAGGAGGAGAAGGCGGTCCGCAAGGATCGGGTTGCCAAGGCGAAGGACGCGCTGGCCCGTTCGGTTGGCGCCAAGGGTGATTGGGTCGTGAGCGGGCGCGCAGCGTTGAAGACCTACCTGCAGCGCCTCAACGAGCCCAAGCAGCCCGACGACGCCCAGTTCGAGGCGTTGCTGGCGGCCCCGTTCACGCCGCCGCCGAAGAAGAAGACCAACGACCGTCGCTTCTGAGCGTCACCCGGCCGTCGGCCGTGGGGTGATGGCGTCAGCGTTCGGATGAACCTCAACGGCTCATCACGAATGGCGCGACCAGCTTCGTGCGTCGCGCCCGGCGGCCGGTCGCATCCTCGCGTCGATCGGCGCTGCCCAACACCGAGACGATTGCCTTCGAAGCCAGGTAGCGCAGCGGCTCGGGCTCCCAGTTGCGCGACCGATGGCCCACCCACGGCATCGCGGTGAGGTCGGACGTGCGACGAAGGATGAGGTCGGCGAGCGTGCGGCCGCCCAGGTGTGCTGCGACCACACCGTGGCCGCTGTATCCACCTGAGAACGCGACACCCGCCGCAGGGTCGTAGGTGACCGACATGCACCAGTCGCGAGGCACCGCCAGCGAGCCGCCCCAGTGATGAGTGATCTCGGCGTTCGCGGCGGCAGGAAAGTGGCGGGAGACGGAAGCGATCAAGCGCGTTCGTACAGACTCGTTGTGCTCCTGTCCCTGATCGATGGGCGAACCGAGCCGGTAGGGGGCGCCGCGGCCCCCGATGGCGATGCGGCCGTCGGGTGTGCGCTGCGCGTAGAAGAACAAGTGGTGGGCGTCGCCGATCGTCAGCCCTTCACGCCAGCCGAGCTCGTCCCAGACGAGCGGCGCCAGCGGCTCGGTTGCGATCATCAGCGAGTACAGCGGCAGGAAGCGGCGCGCCCAGCCGTCGGCCTGCACGCTGTACGACTCCGTGGCCCGCACGATCATCGGCGCGGTCACCGTGCCGTGCAGCGTGCGGACCTTGCCCGGCTGCAGGAGGGCTGCGGTGCCCTCGTGGATCGTGACACTGCGCCGTTCGCACGCCACAGCCAGTCCACGCACCAGGCGCGCAGGGTCGATCCGGGCGCAGTGTGGCGAGAACGTGGCAGCGACCGGGTCGGGAGTGCGGACGTAGTGCGCCAGCTCGTCCGGCGTCAGCTCACGGATGTCGGCGTCGGTGATGCCGCGGCGTCGCTTGGCGGCGAGTCCGGCCAACAGCCGATCCCGCTGTGGAGCGCTGTAGGCGATGGTGGTCGTTCCGTCGTGCGCGAATCCGCACTCGATGCCTTCGTCGCGGGCCACCCGGCCGATCTCACTGATCGCCTCGAAACTGGCGTGCTCGGCGCGCAGGACGGCGTCGTCCCCCGACCGTTCGGCGTAGACGCTGGCGTTGCCGGCGATGAAACCCGACGCCCAGCCGCCGTTGCGGCCGGATGCTCCGAAGCCGACCGTCTCGCGCTCCAGTACGACCACTCGCAGGTCGGGCTGATGGACGGCGAGGTAGTACGCGGTCCACAGCCCGGTGAAGCCTCCACCGATGATCGCGACATCCGCATCGGTGTCACCGGGGAGCTGTGAGCGTGGTGTCAGCGACTCATCGAGCCCGTCGAGCCACAGCGACCGCTCTCGTACTGGTTGCACCACAGGGTCGGTCACGGTGCGGACGGTAGCAGCGCTGTGCGAGCCGTCAGCGCTGCCTCGTCGAACTGGTAGCGTGACCCTGTCAGCGAGTGGGATTGAGGTCGGCATGAGCAGCCAGAACGCGATCAGTGCGCCCCAGAAGTTCGTCGTCGGTCTCTCCGAGGCAGCCACGTCACACCTCGCAGCGCGCCATGCAGTGGTGCTGGCCGAGGCCACGGGCGCCACCGTGCACTTCGTGACGGCCGTCGGCCGTGACGAAGTGTCGGTGATCCCGATGGGGTCCGACGAGTTCGTCTTCGACACGATCGAGTCCGCCCGCGTCGCCGGCGAGCGTTTCGTGGAGTCGCTGGGTACCGATGTGCCGTACACGGTGGAGGCGATGGACGGTTCGCCCGCCAAGGCGTTACTCGAAGTCGCCGAGCGTGTCGGGGCCGATCTCATAGTGGTCGGCAACCTGCGCATGCAGGGCGTGAGCCGCTTGCTCGGCAGCGTGGGCGGCGATGTGCTGCACAGTGCGCCGTGCAACGTGCTCATCGTCAAGACCGTCTGACGCCAGGGTACGAAAGTGCGGGCATCTGCCCGCTCGCGTGGCTCACGAGGTGCCGCCACAAGATGGCGGTTGAGGTCAGCGCTACGATCAAGGCGTGGGCTATCGACACTCCCAGGAGGAGATCTTGTCTGGCGCTGTACGTGTCGCCTTGGAGACAGGCATCGGCGGGCTCACATTCGCCAAGGTGGGCGAACGACTCGGCATCAGCGACCGAACGGTCGTGTACTACTTCCCCAGCAAGACCGACCTGATCGTCGCGGTGACTCTTTCGCTCGGAGCAGACCTGGAGCAGCTGCTGCACGCTGCGTTCGGCAGCGCGCGCTGCAGCCCCGTCGAGCTGTTGCAGCGTGCATGGCCAGTGCTCACCACGCCCGAGGCCGACAGAGTGTTCGCGCTCTATTTCGAGCTGGTAGGCCTGGCCAGCGCCGGCACGGTTCCGTTCGTCGAGCTGGCGACGCCGATGGTCGGCGGCTGGGTGGACTGGCTGGCGGCGCGTACGCAGGGGAGCACGCCGGCGATCAGGTATCGCCGTGCGGTCGCGGTGGTCGCTCAGATCGATGGCCTGCTGCTGGTGCGCCGAATCGTGGGCGCAGAGGCAGCCGAGTCCGCTGCGCTCGAACTCGGCATCAGTCGTTGACGCCGCCCGTTCGTCCGCCGCTGAGAGTCACGAACCCACGGTCACCATCACCTCGGCGAGGGCTTTGCGTTGTAGGTCCGGCACGAGGGCATCCGCAGTGGGGTGTCCGACAGGGAACAGCACGAATGGTCGCTCGTTGTCCGGCCGCCCGAGAAGCCGGGTCAGGAATGCCATCGGGCTGGGTGTGTGGGTGAGCGTGACGAGGCCCACATGGTGCAGCGCCGTGATGACCAGACCGGCAGCGATGCCGCAACTCTCCTTGACGTAGTAGTGATGCAGCCGGCCCCCGTCGGCCCCGACGCCGTGGCGCTGCTCGAACAGGATCACGAGCCATGGTGCGGCCTCGAGGAACTCCTTGTGAGCGTCGGTCCCCAGCGGACCGAGGGCCTGTTGCCACTCCGCGTTCATCCGTCCGCCCTGGTAGTTTCGCACTTCTTCCTCCTCCGCCGCGAGGCGGATCTGTCGCTTCAGATCGCGATCGCCGACGACCACGAAGGTCCACGGCTGCTGGTGTGCGCCTGAGGGAGCAGTGGATGCGGCCTCGATGGCGAGGTCGATCACCTCCCGCGGCACCGGATCGTCACTGATCGAGCGCACGCTGCGCCGCCGCTGCATCGTGTGGAGGAACGCCCGGCCGGCGGCGCGCATCGCGTCGTCGTCGAGCCGGGTGACCTCGAGCGGAACGAAGGGATGGGCCAGTGCGGCGGCCGGCGACGGATATGGGTGCTCGTAGACGAAAGCCACAGGATCTCCTCGGTGTACCTGAGGCGAACGTAGCGGACCCATGCAACATCCCCGGAGGGTTCAGGGCGCTGCGAGGATTGCGTCGATCTGGCCCATCGCTTCCTTGAGGCCTTCCTCCATTCCCATGTCGATCAGCTGCTGCATCGCCTCGGGGGAGGGGAAGTGCGTTTCGACGGACATCCGTGTGCCGCCCTCGGGCAGCGCCGACAGGCTGACGGTTGTCTGCGTGGTCGGTAGCTCGTCGTTTGCGGCGCCGTCGTCATCGGCGAAGCCGTCCGTGAAGGTGAAGCCGTGCGGCGCCCCGACTTCGCCGATGATCCAGTAGCCGTGGTGCTCGTCGCCCTCCGGGCCGGTCATGAAGTAGCTGACCTTGCCGCCGGGGCGTAGATCGTGCTGCACCACGGTGGCCGGGTACAGCGGCGGGCCCCACCACCGCTCGAGCTTGCGTGGGTCGGCCCACAGCTCCCACACCCGCTCGATCGGCGCCGGCCAGTCGCTGATGACGGTCATGGTGTGGTTGACGGCGTCCTTGCGGATCTCGGCGATGCTCATCGGGGTTCTCCTGGGTGGGTGGTGGCGGTGGTGTGCGAGTTGTCGTCGGCGAGCACGTCACCGAAGCGTTGCATGCGGTCGCGCCAGAGCGTCTCGAGTTCGTCGAGCAGGCCGTTCAGCTTCCGGACCGTCTCGATGCGGGCGCACACGATCCGCTCCCGGCCGCGCTGACGCTTACTGATCAGGCAGGCCCGTTCAAGAATGGCGATGTGTTTCTGAACTGCCGCGAAGCTCATCGGGTAGCGACGGGCCAGATCGGAGACAGAGTGCTCGCCCTGGAGACTGAGCCGCACGATGTCGCGCCGGGTCGCGTCGGACAGTGCATGGAACAGCACGTCGGCCTCGTCGTCAGGCGTTGTCACGTACTCAAGTACAACCATATGGTTGTATGTTAGTCGGATGAACCATCGGGCCGCAAGAGCGTTTCCGTGTCGAAATCGATGCGCATCACCACCCGCCGTTTGCTGGGTTGCACCACCTCCCGGAACCCGGCAGCGGCGTAGCTGTTGCGGGCGCCGACATGCAGTTCACCCCAGGTGATGTCCTGCTCGGGGCTGGTGATCATCGAGTAGCCCTCCAACGCCCGAGCGCCTCGCGAACGTGCGAAGCCCACGGTGGCTGCCGTCAGCGCCCGGCTGATGCCGCGCTTGCGGTAGCCGGCGCGAATCACGAAACAGGTCACGGCCCACACGTCAGGGTCTGTCGTGTCCTCGCTGCGGCCCTTCCACGGCAGTGGCATCACCTGGAGCCTCTGGTAGTTGATGCGGGGCTCGACGGCGCACCAGCCGGCGGGATCACCGCCGAGCTATGCCACCAGTCCGCTGGTGTCCGGCGACTCGGGGTGCCCGCACTCGGTCTGATCACGCAGGCGAAAGGCGCGCTCTTCCACTGGGATCGAGCGCCAGGCGTCGGCCAGGACCTTGTAGTGCTGGCACTGGCATCGAGCGGGGTCGCCGCGCGTTCCGAAGATCGACTGCAGGTCCTCCCACGACGCGTGGTTCGCGGGAACGATCCGGATCTCCGTTTGGTGGTCGGCGCCGGCCATGGCGGACACAGTACGCGGATTCGCAGGTATCCCAACCGCTCCAGTCAGCGCGCGGCGAGATAGAGCAGGGCGCCGACCGATGCGCACACGCCGAGCACGCGCAGCACGCCGAGCCGGTACCTGAAGACCAGTACGAAGGCGAGTGCCGCAACGAACACCGCCCGCGGGCTGACCGCCGACCACACCGGGCCGGAGATGTGCACCGGCCCCCAATCGTGCCGGCTGGTCGCCGTGAACAGCGTGTGGATCGAGAAGTAGACCGACAGGTTGGCAATGACCCCGACCACGGCTGCAGTGACTCCGGTCAGCGCCGCGGACAGGCCGGCGTTGCGCCGAAGGCCTTCGATGTGAGGTGCGCCGAGGAACACGAACAGGAAGCACGGGACGAACGTGACCCAGACAACGAGTGTCGCGCCGATGACGCCCGCCACCCACGGGTTGAGGTCGCCGGGGTTGCGGTATGCCCCGAGGAACCCGACGAACTGGACCACCATGATCAGCGGCCCGGGGGTGGTCTCGGCCAACGCGAGGCCGTTGACCATCTCGCCGGGCAACAGCCACTGGTAGACGTTCACTGCCCGCTGGGCGACGAACGACAGCACGGCGTAGGCGCCGCCGAAGGTGACCACCGCCGTGCCTGAGAAGAACAGGCCCTGCTCGACGAAGACGTGTCCGCGGCCGAGCCACAGGCCGGCCGCGACCACCGGTGCTGACCACAGCACGATGCCGACGGCAAGGATCTTGACCGCTCGTGCCAGCGACGGACGTTCGCCGTGCAACGAGTCGTCGGCGATCAGTGGCGGTGGTCGATCGTCGTCGACCGCCGCCGCCGTCGGTGAGAAGAGGTCGGGGCGAAGCCTCCAGGCCAGGTAGCTGCTGGCGCCCGCTGCGGCGATCACGATTGGAAACACGAGGTTGAGGACGAACAGCGCCACGAACGCTCCGACAGCGATGCCGACCAGGAAGCGGTTCTTGAGAGTCCGTGCGCCGATGCGCCACACCGCCTGGGAGACGATCGCCAACACCGCAGGGCCAAGCCCGGCGAAGACGGCGGTGACGGCGGTGGTGGCACCCCACTGGGCGTAGATCGCCGACAACGCCATCAAGGCGACATAGCCGGGCAACACGAACAGCACACCGGCGACCAACCCACCAGCGGTGCCGTTGAGCAGCCAGCCGAGGTAGATCGCCAACTGTTGTGCTTCGGGCCCAGGTAGCAGCGTGCAGTAGGAGAGTGCGTGCAGGAAACGTTGTTCGCCGATCCAACGGCGGTCATCGACCAGTTCTCGATGCATCACTGCGATCTGGCCTGCAGGCCCACCGAACGTGCGTAACGAGATCGCGAACCACACTTTCGAGGCAGCGCGAAGCGGGATGACGGCGCCCGTGGTGCTCGGGGGAACATCGGGAGCCGTCACCGGGATCACCCTACGCGAGCATGTCGGCGCAGCGCAGATGTAGCGGGGCGACGTCAGCTGTCGCTGGCGAGCAGGCCGTCGACGGAGTTGAGCAGACCCTGATCGTCGTTGTGCGAGTGGGTGAAGCCCAGCGCCCGTTCCCGGCGAACCGTCTCGACCGAGCGGTACGCGTTGATGTAGGCGCGCCGCCGGCTGTGTGCCGATCGATTGCCGCCCGAGCCGTGCAGGACGCCCTCGTTGTGGACGGTGATGTCGCCGCGGCGAATCGAGATCGGTGTGGGGCTCTCACCGGGCCGTAGTTCGGTGACCAGCGTGTGCTGGGTCGCCCGGTCGCCGGCCGCAGGGTGGTGGGGGCGCACCGGCTCGCGGTGGCTCCCCGCGAGAAACTGCAGGCAGCCGTTCTCGGGGCTGGTGTCGTCCAGCGCGAGCCAGCACGTTGCCGTGCGTCGATCGTCGGTGTTGATCCAGTACGCCTGGTCCTGATGCCACGCGAAGATCGCATCCTCGCGGCCGGGTTGCTTGGCCAGCAGTTGGTCGAAATCGAGGGTCATCCCCTCACCGCACAACTGCTCCGCGATCGTGTGGCCCACCTGTTCGAACACGTTGCCCTGCCACTGCGGGTAGTACTTGCGCGGCAACATGACGTTGAAGATCGCGTACCCCGCCGGATCGGTGCCGTGCTCGCCCGTGACCATGTCGTACAGGTCCTTTCCGGTCACCTGAACTTCGCCGCGCATGAACGCGTCGTACACCGGATCGAGGGTTCTGAGCTCGTCCTCGGTGAGCACCGCCGGCAGGTGCACGTACCCATCGCGTTCGAAGTGTTCGCGTTCTGCAGAAGTGATGTCGTACCGGTTGCCCGCGCGTGTGCCCATTCCCCGAACGTAGTCGGGTCGGAACTCGGGACATGAACGGGACGCGAGTCCGATGTGCCCGGGACTGGACCTCGTGCACGATGGCGACACCGGCGAGGCACCGGGCAACAGCCTGGAGGAGGCAGCAGTGACGAGACAGACAACGAGCCGATGGATTCGACGTGGTGCAGGGGTGGTGTTGGCGTTGTCGGCGGCGCTCGGGCTGGCCGCGTGCAGACGGTCGGCCAAGCAGGGCGCTCCGGTCCTTCGACAGGGGTCCGCCTCGGGTCTGGAGAGCCATTTCGCCGCCACTACCGCCGGTGTTCTGAGATGCTGGTGTGATGTCGGATGTCGCAGCGCTTCCCACTGGGACGGTGACGTTCCTGTTCACCGATGTCGAGGGCTCGACGCGTCTCTGGGCGGACGACGAAGCGGCCATGTCAGCGTCGTTGCTCGTGCACGATTCGATCCTGCGCGCTGCCATCGAGTCGGCGGGCGGCTTCGTGTTCACGACGGCCGGTGACTCGTTCGCTGCTGCCTTCTCCCGGCCCTCGGACGCGCTGCTGGCCGCGACCGCGGCGCAGGCAGCGCTCGCGAACGTCGAGTGGCCCGGCCCGACGCTTCGGGTGCGGATGGGACTGCACATGGGCGAGGCGGAGGAGCGGGCGGGGGATTACTTCGGTTCGGTCGTCAACACGGCGGCGCGCGTGGAAGCAGCCGGTCACGGCGGACAGATCCTGATCACGGAAGTGGTCCGGGCGACCACCGGCGTTGCTGCCGTGGATCTGGGGGTGCACCGACTGCGCGACGTAGCACAGCCGATGCAGCTGTACCAGATCGGCGATGCTTCTCACCCGCCGTTGCGCACCGACACCCGGCGAGTGTCGAACCTGCCGGTCCGCCCGACCCGTCTCATCGGCCGACACGACGACGTGTCGGCGATCCGGGCGCTGTTGGCGGCCGACCGGCTGGTGACGCTGACAGCAGTTGGTGGCTCTGGAAAGACGAGGCTCGCGCAGGCGGTCGGTGATGCCGAACTCGCCCAGCGGCCCGACGGCGTGTGGTTCGTGGATCTCACTGCAATAGCCAGTGGACGCGAGTTGCCCGAGGCGATCTCGGGGGCATTGGGGCTGTCGCTGCGGGTCGGCGATGCCGTCGGTCAGGTGATCGAGTACCTGGCCGAGAAGGCGGCGTTGGTCATCCTCGACAACTGCGAGCACGTGATCGACGATGTCGCCGACTTCGCGGAGCGGTTTCTCGGAGTGGTGGGCAGGGCGTCGCTGCTGGCGACGAGTCGCGAGATGCTCGACATCGACGGCGAGCGTGTCTACTCGGTGTCGACGCTGGCGTCGGACGGAGCGGACTCGGCAGGGGTGATGCTGTTCCTCGATCGTGCGCGGGCCATCGACCCGGGGTTCACGATCGACGAGTCGAACATCGCGGCGGTCTCTGCCCTGTGCACCCGTCTCGACGGGATCCCGCTGGCCATCGAACTGGCCGCGATCCAGGTGAGCGTGATGACTCCGGCAGAGTTGCTGTCCGGGCTCGACGATCGTTTCCAGCTGCTCTCGGGTGGGCGCCGACGTCGCCGCCAAGGCACGCTCGAGGCGACGCTCGACTGGAGCTACAACCTGCTCGATCCGCCGACCCGGCGCGTGTTCAGGACGCTCGGGGTGTTCGCCGACGGTTTCGATCTCGCCGCAGCCGCGTCAGTGACTGGGTTGTCGCGCTCGGCAGCGACCGCCGCCGTGCAGTCGTTGGTCGCGAAGTCGCTCGTCGTGCGGGTCGATCGCGGCGGGGTGTCTCGTTTCGGCATGCTCGAAACGGTCAAGGCGTACGCCGAGGAGCGGCTCGTGGAGTCGGCCGAGACAACCGAGGCGCATCGGGCGCACTTCGAGCACTTCGCGACCGTCGCAACGGCCCATGGTCGAACAGTCTCCTGCGAGATCCGCCTGTGCTTCGCGCTCCGCCACGACCTGAGCAACCTCACTGCCGCATTCGAATGGGCAGCGGCGAACGATGACTGGCTGCGGGCTGCGGATCTCCTCAATGGGGCGCTCGATGCCTACCAGCTGTTCGGTCGGCCCCTCGAGGGTCTCGCTCTGGTGAGCCGAGCCGCCGAGCAACTGGAGTCATCGGATCCGGAACTGACCGACTACCTGCTGGCGCAGAGCTTGTATGCACTCGGTGCCGCCGATGACTTCGCACGAGCTCAGCGGCACGCCATCAGGCTGGCCGAGTCTCCTGTCCCCTCAGTGCGTGTCCTCGCGTGTGCGTTCCACGGGTGGGCGCTGTCCTACTCAGGGCCCGCCCGGGCGGCCGAGCTCCTTGGCCAGGCACAACTGGAACTCGACGCTGCCCGCAGCAAGATCCCCGGCCGGAACACCGAGCTCGCGGCCGTGACGCTCACCGCTCTGCGAGCCGGGAACCGGTGTGTGGACTTCGACTACTCGGGAGCGCTGGCCGACCTGGAGGACGCTATGGCGATCGAGGAAGGGCTCGGCTTCCGGAGTCTGCCCGGGTCGGTGGTGGGCGCCGTGACGGCGGCGGCGATGTGCCTTGTGCTGCTGGGTCGGCCCCGCGACGCGCTGGCGTTGCTGGGCAGACAGGATCAGGAGTTCGTGCAAGCGGTGCAGCTCACCAACGGCGAGCAGATCCGGGTGTTCGCCTTGCTGGAACTCGGCGAGATGGAGAACGCCCGCGAACGGGTTCGTCGACTGGCGGTGCAGGGCCTCGCTCGCCGGCATGCGTACGAGGCAAACGACTGCGTGGTGATGCTGGCGGGACTCGCGCTGGCCGAAGGCGATGCCACCACCGCGGCGGAACTCGTGCTCGCCGCGGGGACGGGAAGCGGATGGTCGGTGATCGTCGCGGACAATCTCGCCATGCGCCTGGAGGTGACCGAGCAACGCCAGCGCCGGATCGTCGAGTCGATCCGATCGCACGACACATCACGCAACACGCAGCTTGCCGCGCACGCACTCCGCAACGAGCTGGAGCGAAGGGGGTGGACGTCTGCCTGGTCCGCTCCGTAGCCGGAGCCCACGGTCTTCGTCTCCCTGGTCAGCCGCCGTGGAGGCCGGCAATCTCGTGGATCGGTACGGGTCGGCTGAATCCCTTGAAGTCGTGGTCGCCCAGCGCGCTCGCGACGACGCGGTCCTCGACAGCGGCGTGGACCTTGTTGGTGACGAGGATCTGCTCGCCCGCGGCGATGCCGCAGATCCTGGCAGCCAGGTTCACGACCGTGCCGATCGCGGTGTACTCCGTGCGGCCTTCGAAGCCGATCTCGCCACATGTGGCGAACCCGACGGCGATGCCGATGCCCAGGGTCAGCTCGTGCCCGCGCTTGCGCCACTGCTGCGACAGCTCGCCGGTGCGGTCGCGCATCCGAATCGCCAGTTGCACCGACTCCCACGCCGGTTCATCGAGTTGCACCGGATCGTTGAAGAAGACGAGCATCCCGTCGCCGGTGAACTGAGCGATCGTTCCATGGTGCTCGAAGATCATCGGCCCAACAGCGTGGTGGAACTCGCGCAGCACGGCCATCACCTCTTCGGGTTCGGCGGTTTCGGCGAACGACGTGAAGCCACGCAGATCACAGAACAGCACGGTGATCTCGCGCCGATGGCTGGCCAGGATGCCCTCGCCGCCGGACGCGATTGCCTCGGCGAGCTGTGGCGAGACGAAGCGGCGGAGCATGTTCAGCCGCTCGACTTCGCGCAGCTTCTCGTCGACCCGCTCTGCGAGGTGCAAGTTCCACTGCACCAACTCCGCGGTCATCCGCACCTGCTCGTCGGTCATCCGCTTCTTGTCGAGGCAGGCGCCCAGACGGGCGTGCAGCAGCACAGGGTCGAACGGCTTGGGGAGGTAGTCCTCGGCTCCGAGTTTGATGCAGGCGACGATCGAATCCATCTCGTCGACGGCGGAGATGACGATGAACGGGATCGCCTTCAACCGGTCGTCGGTACTGCGATGGCGCAGCAGGCCGTAGCCATCGAGCTCGGGCATCTCGATGTCGGTGAGCACGACATCGACGGCGTGATCGGTGAGCATCGCAATCGCGGCAATCCCATCGCCGGCTTCGAGTACCTCGTGGCCGGCGGCACCGAGCGACATCGAGAGCATCGCTCGGTTGAGCGGGTCGTCGTCGACGACGAGCACTGTGGCCGTGCGGCCTTCGTCGGGAGTCACGACGTTCATCCTCGCGTGCCGAGTGCTTCCTTGGCGGCGCCGAACGCTGCGGCGATCCGGGCGACCAGATCGTCGGCCCCGGCCGTGTCGCCGGCGCGGGTCTGTGCCTCCAGGGTCGCGCACAGAGCGGACAGATCGCCGGCGCCGAAGCTGGCCGCGTTCGACTTGAGCGTGTGCGCGCTGCGACGGAGCACGTCGAGGTCGCCCGAGCCCACGGCATCGGACATTTGCGCAATCAGGGATGCGCCGTTGTCGAGGAACGACGATACGAGTCGTTCGAATGCGTCGGCGTTGGGCGCGATCGCCCGTAGTCGGGTGAGAGCGGCAGGGTCGAGGACAGCGGGTGACGGTGTCACGTGCGTAGCCGTGGCCCGTCTGTCGGCCTCGTTCGGCGTCGCCCGCAGCGCCGTGGCCAGCTCCTCCACACGGATCGGCTTGGCGAGGTAGTCGTCCATACCCGCCTCGAGACATGCCTCGCGATCGCCGTGCATCGCGTTCGCGGTCATCGCCACGATCCGCGGCTGCGCGATCGAGCCGAGCGCCCTGATCCGGCGAGTTGCCTCCAGGCCATCCATCTCCGGCATCTGCACGTCCATCAGCACCAGGTCATACGGCACCAGGACCACCGCCTCGACGGCTTCGATGCCGTTCGAGGCCACGTCGGCCCGGTACCCCATCGACTCCAGCACCAGCAATGCGATTTGCTGGTTCACGTTGTTGTCCTCGGCGAGCAGGATCCGCAAGGGATGACGCTCGCCGAGTGTCGCCACCGGACCGTCGGCCTCGGTCGGTCGGTCGGTGAGACCGTCGGACAGCAGTGACACGAGCACATCGAACAACTGAGATTGCTTCACCGGCTTGGCCAGCACGCTGGCGAACACGGGGTCGAGCTCCTCGGCGCCGCCGAGCGACGTGTACAGCACCAGTGCGAGCTCGGGTCGCAACGCCCGCAATCGGTGGGCCAACTCGAGGCCGTCCATCTCGGGCATGTGCATGTCGAGGATCGCCATGTCGAACCTGTCGCCGCGCTCCACGAGCTCGAGTGCCTCCGTGCCGCTCGACGCTGCAGCGCAGACAAGCCCCCACGCCTCCGTCTGCAGATCCAGGATCCGGCGGTTGATGGCGTTGTCGTCGACGACGAGCACGTGCTTGCCGGTGAGCTCGCTCGGCACCCCGGAGGCCGCTGCTCGCGACGGTACGTCGGCGGCGGGGGCCTCGATCGTGAAGTGAAAGGTGGAACCCTCGCCGACGACGCTCTCAACCCACATCGTGCCGCCCATCAGCTCGGCGAGCCGTTTGCTGACTGCCAGGCCGAGGCCCGTGCCGCCGTACTTGCGGGTGGTGGAGGAGTCGAGCTGGCTGAACTCCTCGAACAGGCGGTGGGCTCGATCGGCGGGGATTCCGATGCCCGTGTCGCGGACTGCGATGTGCACCTGGTCGGGCTCGTCGCCCGGCTCTGCGGTGAGCACGACTTCGCCGACCTCGGTGAACTTCACGGCGTTGCCGAGCAGGTTCACCAGTACCTGTCGGAAACGGGTGATGTCACCGCTCAACCCCACCGGCACAGCCGGGTCGATGAGGAACGCCAGCTCGATGCCCTTGCGCGCCGCCGGCTCGGTCACGAGATCGAATGCACTCTCGATGCACGATCGAAGGTCGAACGGCTGCACCTCGAGCTCCAACCGGCCGGCGTCGATCTTGGAGAAGTCGAGGATGTCGTTGATGATGCCCAACAGCGACTCGCCGCTGGAACGGATGATCTCGGCGAACTCGCGCTGTCGGGGTTGCAGATCGGTGTCCATCAACAAGCCGCTCATGCCGATGACCGCGTTCATCGGTGTGCGGATCTCGTGGCTCATCGTCGCGAGGAACGAACCCTTCGCCGCGTTGGCCTCCTCGGCGATGCGGGTCTGCGCCTCGAGCTGCGTGAACAGGTTTGCGTTACTGACGGCGATAGCGGCCTGCTCGGCGAACGCCTGCGCAATGCGGCCGTGACGAGCTTCGAACGGGCGGACCTCCCATCGAACCAGCGAGAGATCCCCGTAGTACTGGTCGTCGACGACGAGCGGAGCACTCAGGACGCTGTAGATCTGACGACTTCCCTCACCCACCTGCACGATGCCCGAGACGTCGTCGTAGACGCGGATCTTCGTGTAGTCCACCTCGGGCCGCTTGGGGATCCGGTATCCGATGTCGCCGACGTTCGCCTCGTCGCTCACGGCCACCAGGACGAAGTGCTCCCCCTCGCCTCGGGTGACTGTCGCTCCATTCGCATCGCACAGTCTCGCCGCCTGGGCGACGATGCCGTCGAAGACGGCCTGGAGATTGCCGGGGTTGTCACTGATCAGTTGCAGCACCTCGCTCGTGGCGGTCTGCAGTTCGAGCGACTCCGACAGGTCACTGTTGCGCAGCTCGATCTCTTGGAGCAACCGAGCGTTCTCCACCGCGATGGCGGCCTGGTTGGCGAAGGTCTGCAGCAGCGACACCTCAGCGTCGGTGAAGCCGCCCGCCGCGTCGCGACTGAACGCCACCACGCCGACCGCGATGTCGTTGCGCAACATTGGCACCACGAGGGCGCTCTTGCGGCTCGTGCCGCGAGTGATCGCATTCGGGTACTGATCGGCCGGCACGGCATCCCAGTCCCGGATGTGCACCAGGCGTGCGTGGAGCACGGCGGCGCCCGACGGTGACGACTCGTCGACGACTTGCACCCGTCCCATCGGCACGTTCTCGTACGCCTCGCCTGTGGCCGCCACCGTACGGAGCAGATCACCATCTCGAACCGCGACGATGGCGCCGGTGCCGCTACACAGCCGGTCGGCGTGGTGGGCGACCATGTCGAACACGGGCTGGAGGTCGAACCGGGCCGTGCTGACCACATCGAGCACATCGGTCATCGCCGTTTGCCGATCGAGCGCCGCGTCGAGGTCGTTGAACAGCTTCGCGTTGGCGATCGCAATGGCTGCCTGATCGGCGAACGCCTGCAGGATCGGCCCCTGCTTCTCATCGAACGGTCGCACCTCGTGACGAAAGAGCGACAGGTTGCCGATCCACTCCTCCTCGTGGATCAGCGCGATCGTCACGAAGCTGCGAACGTCGCCCTGTTCGGCGAGGTCGATGCCCAACGGGTCCTTGGCGCGCTGCCGGAAGTCGTCGAGGAAATACGGGGCATGGTTCTGACGGGCCCGCAGCGGTGCGCCGACCTGCTCGATCGGGAGCTCCTGCCCCGCCATCGAGCTGTTTCCTATCTCCGCCGGGAACCGCATCACGTCGCCATGGCGGAGCATGATGTGGCCCGAGGGCGCGTCACAGAGCTCGGCAGCTCTGGTGACGATGCTTGCCAGCACGGTGTGCAGATCGCCGGGGGTGGAGCTGATCAGCCGGAGGATCTCGCTGGTTGCCGTCTGCAGTTCCAGCGACTCGCCCAGTTCGGTGTTGCGTTGCTCGATCTCGGTCAGCAGGCGAGCGTTGTCGACTGCGATCGCTGCCTGGTTGGCGAAGGTCTGCAGCAGCGAGATCTCTGCGTCCGTGTAGCCACCTGGTTCCACCCGGCTGAACCCGAAGACCCCGACCACGCTGTCATTGCGCACCATCGGCACGGTCAGGGCGCTCTTGCGCCCGGCGGCTCGGCTCCCCGAGTTCGGGTACACGTCATCGGCCATGTCATCCCAGTTGCGGATGTGGACCACCTGCCCGCTTTGCGCCGAGTCGCCGATCGGGGACGATCCATCGATGGGAGTGCGTCGGTCACGGTTGGCAGCAACGACGCCGGCGAAGTGCCCAGTACCGGACACGGGTCTGAGGTGGTCGCCGTCCACCACGAGCACCGTCGCCCCCGTGCCACCGCACAGGCGGTCGGCGTGGTGGGCGATGCGATCGAGCACCGGTTGCAGATCGAATCGGGCGGTGCTGACCGCGTCGAGCACGTCGGTCATCGCCTGCTGGCGGGCCAGCGACTCGTCGAGATCGTTGAACAGCTTCGCGTTGGCGATGGCGATCGCGGCCTGATCGGCGAACGCCTGCAGGATCGTGGTTTCGCGTCGGCCGAACGGCCGCACCTCGAACCGGCGGACGTGAAGGTTGCCGATCCACTCCCCGTCGAGGATGAGCGCTGTGCTGGCGAAGCTGCGCGTGGTCGGTGACCGTTGTGCCGCCACCGGAAAACTCACCTGGAAGTCGTCGATGAGCACTGGTTCGCCACTATCGGCTGCCGCGCGGTTCGGGTCGCCCTCGTCGAGGATCCGCCACCGGGTCCCGATCAGCGATGGCTCGGGTGCGGGACCTGCCTCGCCGGCGGAGACCAGGCGATCGCCGTCGCGCAGCAGCACCATGCCACCTTCGGCTCCGCACAGCTCGGCGGCTCGGGCAGCGATTCCCTCCAACACGGTCTCCAGCTGCCCAGGGTTGGCGCTGATCAGCCGCAAGATCTCGCTGGTGGCCAACTGCAGCTCCAGCGACTCGGCGAGCTCGGTGTTGCGCTGCTCGATCTCGGCCAGCAGGCGGGCGTTGTCGACCGCGATAGCTGCCTGGTTGGCGAACGTCTGCAGCAACGACATCTCGGCATCGGTGTAGCCACCGGGTTCAGCCCGGGCGAAGCCCACCGCACCGACCACGACCGCGTTGCGGGACATCGGGACGAACAGCGCGCTCTTCAGGCCCAGACTGCGCAGCGCGAAGTCGACATATCGGTCCGGCGGCAGCTCATCCATGTCTCGGATGTGGACGATGTGACCCGTGGCGACTGCTTCCCCCGCCGGGTGGAGGTGATCGACCGGGACTCCGGAACGCAGCCGCTCCCGCTGCTCGTCCGGCATCACGGGTATCGATCCGTCACGGGCCGCAATGCGCAACCGCTCACCGTCGCGGACGTACAGCACCGCGAACGCGCCGCTGCACAACCGATGGGCGTGGCTCGCCACGGCGTCGAACACCGGCTGCAGGTCGGTGCGGGCGGTGCTGACGGCATCGAGCACGTCGGTCATCGCCTGCTGGCGGGCCAACGACTCGTCGAGATCGTTGAACAGCTTGGCGTTGCCGATGGCGATGGCGGCCTGATCGGCGAAGGCCTGCAGGATCGTGGCCTCCTTGTCGTCGAACGGGCGCACTTCGTAACGGGCCAGGTTGAGGTTGCCGATCCAGGCACCGTCGCTCATCAGCGGCACCGTCAGCACGCTGCGGATGCCGGCATCACGGCCGATCTGCTGGATGGGCGGGTAGGTGCTTTCGATCGCAAGGTAATCGGACACGAACACCGGGCGCCGCTGCTCGGCCGTGGGATGTGCCAGCAGCGCCCGATCGGCGGGAATCTCCATCCCGACGATGTCGCCCCAGCCATGGTTCGCCTCCGCCCGCAGCACGTCGCCGTGCTTGATGAGCACGGAACCAGCGTCCGCGTGGCACAGGATTCGGGCCCGCTCGACGATGCCGTCGAGGACGGTGGGCAGATCGCCGGGATGCGAGCTGATCAGCCTCAGCACCTCGGCTGTGCCGGTCTGCAGCTCCAACGACTCACCCAGTTCGGTGTTGCGCTGCTCGATCTCGGCCAGCAGGCGGGCGTTGTCGACGGCGATCGCCGCCTGGTTGGCGAAGGTCTGCAGCAATGCGACCTCGGCGTCGCTGTACCCGCCGGGTTCCGTCCGGGTGAAGGCCACCACTCCGACGGCCTGGTTGTTGCGCAGCATCGGTAACGCCAGGAGGCTCTTGCCCACCTCGCGCGAGCGGGAGTCGGGATAGAGGTCGGCCGGCACCTCGTCCCAGTTGCGGATGTGCACCGGCTGGCCGGTACTCATCGCGGTCGCTGTGGTGGACGACCGCGAGCCGATCGGGGCGCGATCTTCGGTCGGCACGGTGACATGCTCGTACCCCTCTCCCGCCACCGTGACCACTTCGTCTCCGTCGCGGACGATCACTATCGCTCCAGTGCCGTGACACATGCGGTTGGCGTGGTGTGCAACGGCGTCGAACACCGGCTGCAGATCCAGGCGAGCCGTGCTGACGGCGTCGAGCACCTCGGTCATCGCGGTCTGTCGCTCGAGCGACTCGTCGAGGTCGTTGAACAACCGGGCGTTGGCGATGGCCAGCGACGCCTGCTCGGCGAACGAGACGAGCGCCGTCATCTCCGCCTCGTCGAATGGTCGCACCTCGTGGCGGTACATGTGGAGATGCCCCACGACCTCACCGTCGTGGGTGAGCGCGGCGGCCGCGTAGCTGCGAACGCGGGCCACCGCGGACATCTCCTCGTAGTACGGGATGCCGCGGGCGGCCTCGGAGAAGTCGTCGAGGTGGATGGCCCCACTCGGGGAAACGTTGAACCGCTCGGACGGCATCGTGCCTGTGCCGATCGACGTGCCGACGTACGGTCCCATCGCGGCGCCGTGTGATGCCGCGTACCGCAGTGAGTCACCGTCGACGAGAGTGATCGAGCCCGCCTCGCCGCCGCACAGGTCGGCCGCCCTGGCCAGGATTCCGTGCAGCACGGTGGTCAGCTCACCCGGGTTGGCGCTGATCAGCCGCAGGATCTCGCTGGTCGCCGTTTGCAGCTCCAACGACTCGGCGAGCTCGTTGTTGCGCGTCTCGATCTCGGCCAGCAGTCGGGCGTTGTCGACCGCGATGGCCGCCTGATTAGCGAAGGTCTGCAGGATGGAAATCTGGGCGTCGTTGAACTCGGCTGCCTCGCTCTGCGAGAACCCCACCACGCCGACGACGACGCCGTTGCGCAGCATCGGTACCGTCAGCGTGCTCTTGGACCCTGACCGGCGCGACGGAGAGTTCGGATACAGCTCGTCGGGCACGACATCCCAGTCGGCGACCTGGACCACCCGGCCCGTGAGCGCGGTCTCACCGACGGGTGACGTGAAGTCGAGCGGGGTGCGTCCGCCGATGATCCCCTGCGGGCCGTCGAGCCTGCTGTTGGCCACCAGGCGGAGCTCGTCGCCCTCGCGGACGAAGATCACCGCACCCGTGCCACCGCACAGCCGATCGGCGTTGCGGGCGACCGTGTCGAACACCGGTTGCAGATCGAAGCGGGCGGTGCTGACAGCGTCGAGCACCTCGGTCATCGCGGTCTGCCGCTCGAGCGCCTCGCGTAGGTCGTTGAACAAACCGGCGTTGCCGATCGCGACGGCGGCCTGGTCGGCGAAGGTCTGCAGGATCTTTGCATCGGCGACGGTGTACGAACGCACTTCGAAGCGGCCGACCTCGAGATCACCCCAGTGGCTATCCCCGTGGACCAGGGGCACCATGACGGTGCTGCGCACCCCGGTTTCGTTGGAGAGCTCGGCCGAGTCGGCCGGCAGCACCTTCGGAGCGAAGGCAAGCCAGTCTTCGATGAACACTGGCTTGCGTCGCTCGGCGCGGTCGCGCGAAAGGCCGCTGGCCTCGAACGCCATACCGATGACATCCACCGGGTACCCGTATGTCGCGACCACCACCGACTTCGATTCGTGTGCCTGGCTGAGGGCGGCGTTGTCCGAGTGGCACAGCACGGCTGCCCGTTCCAGCACCCCGTCGAGCACGGTCTTCAGATCGCCGGGGTGTGCGCTGATCAGCCGCAGCACCTCGCTGGTCGCGGTCTGCAGCTCGAGCGCCTCCGCGAGTTCGGTGTTGCGCTGCTCGATATCGTTCAGCAGCCGGGCGTTCGTGACCGCGATGGCAGCCTGGACCGCGAAGGCCTGCAGTAACTCGACGTCCTCGTCGGTGAACGGCTCTATCCGGGTCTTGCTGACGGAGATACCGAGCGGCAGCCCCTCGGTGGGAAGCGGCGCGTAGACGACCGACTTGAACCCATGCAGCTGTGCCGCCTCCGTCGACTGGGAGAACGCAGGATCGGTGACCGTCGACTGATCGTCGAAGCGGATGACGACGTGCTCTCGCAGCACCTTGGTCAAGGCCGATTGGTCGCCGAGCGGGCGCTCGCCACGGATCCGCTCGTCGGTGTCACCGCGGTAGGTATAACCGACAATGACATCACCCTCCACCATGAAGACAACGCCGCTGTCGGCGCCGCACAACAGTGCAGCCTGCAGCCCGATGTCAGCGAGCACGCTCGTGACGTCGCCCCCGGCCCTCGCCACGGCGCGCAGCACGCCGGCAAGCGCGGCCTCACGGCGGCGGGCAGTCGCTAGTTGTGCTTCCAGATCGTCCGGCACCCCACCCCCAGCGGCTTCCGCAGTTCTCGCGACACCCTAGATCAGTGCCCGATTGGCGAGGGTCGTTGAGCGGTTGTCGGAGCTGGCACGTACCCGGCAGTCAGTCGGTGAACTCGCTGGCGCGGGCTTGAAGAGAGCGTGCGAACTTGCCGAAGGTCATGCTCTGGTCGGGGTAAGAGGCAACAGGTGTCTCCAGCGTTGCGGCCGTAGTCGCGAGGCAGACTGCGTTGAAGTCGCCTTCCAATCGGAGCCGCTCGAACGCGATGCGATACTGCTCGACATAGCTCGCCAGATGGAACGCGGGGTCGACGGGAAGGATCGTCGCCTTGGCGCGCTGGGGGCGAGTGGACCGGTCGTCCTCCTGGAGCACCATGAGATACCCGAACCATGGCCTGGTAGGGCCCAGGAGCCGCTCGCGGGTGGCGCGCCAGATATCGAGACTCTGCCCGATCATCTCCTCAATCCGGTTGTTGATGTTGTTACCGAAGCTCCCCACCTGAGACTTGAGTTCAACGATTGCAACGACTGAGTCGTCCTTCATCACCACGGTGTCCCAGTTCTTTGCCGCTCGGTAGTAGCCAGGAAGTCGACTTGTTGGAGCGGGCTCCAGCCCGGCGTCGCGAATTACCTGATAAAGGACGTCCCTAACCGCGTTGAGGTGAGTTCCGCCGGTCACTGAGCCGCGGGTGCCGGCGTCGGCGAGCCCGCGAACCCGTTGTCGCGCCATCTGGCCAGCCCGGTCTGTCCAGAACGCTTCGAGCGCTACCCGAAACGCCAATTCATAGTCAGCAGGCTCAGCGACCACGAATCACTTGAGCTTCCCGCTCGTCGAGCGAATACAACCGGATCGCGATGTCTGTTGCAGCGCGCGTGTCTCGGCGATCGAACGCGCTGGCGAGTGCTGCCTGATCGTCGGCGCTGAGCGTGTCAGGGTCTGGTACGCGGATACGGCGCAGGTACTGCGCTTGAAAGCGGAGGGTGCCACCACGCATTTTGACGCAATAGGAGGCGACGAAGGCCTCGGCAACTTTCGAGAGGAGCACCCCGCCAAGCACGCGAAGATCCCACTTGTCCGAGACGACGAAGTACAAGTTGTGGTGCGGATACAACCCGCCCGGTTCTAAGACCGGATGCGTCGTCATTTTCATGTCAGGGAAGAGCAGTTTGGGGCGATGCACGAGCGAGTGGTCGACCTTGTCGATCGTGCGGTACCAGCGGTCGGCCTGCTTGTGAGCCACGTGTCGAAGGCGCAGCGCTGCCCCATTGCCGTTGAAGTAGCTATGCAGCTTTGGATAACGGGTGAGATCAACGAGCGTGCCGTCTTCCTCCCAGGGGTTGACCAGGTAGCTGCCACCCCAGCGGACCTCGCCGCTGGTCGTGTCGCGGGACATGGTGAGCGGAAGCAGCCGGCTCGGCTCCACGAGCGAAGAATTGGACGTGACGAAGAGCTCGTCGGCTCCAGTAGCGACACCAATTCCGACCCTCGTCCCGGTGTGAGAACTCTCCAAAGACTCGAACCGCTCGTTGAGAGCCTCGATGATCGCGACGACTTGAGGGTCGCCGCCGGGCCAAGAGGCCTCTCCGCCAGACCATCGGTCGAGTCGCGACGCTGAGAAGCTGAAGTTCGCGACTGGGCCGTTGTCGTGCTCGTACCAGTGAAGGAGACTCGCGGTGTCGGGCTCGGAGAACGACGCGGATGCCTCGGCCAGAGTGACGGAACCCTGTGGCCCGTTGCGTAGCAGGGTGATCGCCGGATAGGCGGAAACCTGAGCCTCGAATGCATCGACGTCGTGCATCGGCATGATGAGCTCAATCGCGTACTCGGCGCTGACGAGTGATCTCAGTCCTCTGCCGTACTGATTCCGCATCCAGCGATCGGCGCAGATGAACGCAACGACGCCGTTGGGCGCGAGGCTTCGTAGCGCCGCCTCGAAGAACGCAATGTAGACATCGGCCCGTCCGAGCATGGTCGGCCACGTTCGGCGGTACGCCTCGTACAGCTCGGTCGGGACATCCTCGGGCCTGATGTAGGGAGGGTTGCCGATGACGAAGTCGGCAACAGGCACAGTCGCTGCGCCAAACAGTCCTGCATATTCAGGCTGGGTCAGCAGATAGTCGTTGGTTCGAATCCATGTCGCTGAAAGAGTCTCGGCTTCGTTCACTTCGAGACCTGCGCCAGTCAACAACTCAATGACGAGTGCCCGCGACGCTGCGACGTTGTCGGCGAGCAGATCGGTGGCGGTGATGGCGCTAGCTGCATCGATGATCCGGCGACCATGGCTGCCGCATGCTTCGATGAGACGCTCGACCATGGGCCCCAGGAACGCCCCGGTTCCGCATGAGGGCTCAACCGCCCGCATCGCAGCAAGGTCACGATCCGCTGTGTATCCCGCCAGGTCGAGGATCAGGTCAACGATCCACCGGCGCGTGAAGACTTCACCGTGCTTTCTATCTCGGACGGCAGGCGCGGTCTCCATTCTGGGGATCGTATGCGCTGGGCGTGTCATTAAAGTCAGATCATCCGCCGGACGAAGTCCATTCCCGCCGAAGTCCAGGTCGGCGAATCGACACCGTCCTACCGCAATCGGCTGATCGTGAGCGCCCCGTCCGCGTTGGCGGCTACGCGCCGTGTCCTGCCTTCATGGCTTCGGTGGTGAACGCGGCGAAGCGGACCGTGTCGAATGCGACGACGAGTCGGGCATCGGTTTCGATGATCACGCGGTGCGGCGAGTCGAGGAACTTGGCGAAGCTGCGGCGGTACTCGTCGTCGGGGGCGAGCTCGAGGCCGGAGAGCGCGGCATAGAACCAGGTCTTGAGTTCGGTGAAGCCTTCGTCGCCGTTGGCATGCACGATCGAGTCGCCCTTGTACGAGGCGGTCTTCCCGTTGCGGTTGATGACGATGGCGGACTGCGGTCGCCGACGAAGGGCCGGGACGCGCTTGCGGCGATCGGCGCAGGTGGTCCAGAACTTGCCGTCTCGGTAGACGTAGGCCACGACTACCCCGACTGGGTAACCGTCTGCTGTCGTCCAGTTGAAGATGCATTCCCCACCGGTTTCGACGAGCTTGCGAAGTGCGGCGTCGTCGAGCCGCATGCTGGTGAGGTCTTCGTAATCGATGTTGTCGGCGTTCATGCGGATCCAGTCTGCTCGGTTGACGTGAACCTTACGGGGGCACGACGAGGGCGACCGAGTTGCGACGGCTCAGCAGTTCCGGAGCTTCCACCGTTTGCGTGGCGACGATCCGGGGTACCCGCAGACTGCCGTGCACGATGTCCGTGTCGAGAAAGTCCGGGAACAACATGAACTCTTCTGAGATGTCCGTGATAGCCGAGTCGTCGAGCGACGAGACGGCGCCAGGGAATGTGCCGACGATCATGATCGCAGTCGAGGACTCCGAGGAGTCCGTCGATGCTGTGCGGAAGGCTCATCGCCTGTTCGGCGACGGTGCCAAGTACTTCGTGGTGAACGTCGGCCAGAGCCGCTACTCGAGCATGGGGTGGGCGTACGTGTCTCCTGTCATGATGCCTGCGGTGTGGTACCCGCCGGTATGGACCGATGACGGGGAAGGGGCCACCGAATCGGGCAGCGAGATCGCCGAGCAGCGAGCAGCAAGGGTTGCCGATGCCGCCGGCTTCGACGACGCGACGCCGGTGGGCGACGTCGGCGACCCTGCGACCGCGATCATTCAGGCAGCGCATGATCACGACGCAGATGTCGTAGTGATCGCATCCCACGACCGAAGCTGGTTCAGCCGGCTCTTCGTGGCCTCAGTCGAACGCGAAGTATTGCGCGAGGCAGACTTCGCAGTTCTGGTCATCAAGTAGTCAACGAGACACGCGGCTGACGCCGTCACCGGACATCCCCGGCCGCTCTGGGACCCGATGTGTCATGCCCCGTCCTGTGCCCCGCCAGACCCACCGAACTGCAGGGTGGCGGCGCTCGGCCGGACTCGGCGTTGCCTGTCGATGAGGCCGAACTTCACCTCGTAGCCGTGCCTCCATTCGTAGTTGTCCACGGCTGTCCAGTGGAACAGGCCCCGCACATCAACCCCTCTGGCGATGGCATCGGCCGTCACCCGCAGCCCGTCGGCCAGATACCGAGCGCGTAACGAGTCGTCGTCGGTGCCGAGGCCGTACTCGGCGATCAACAGGGGCGTGCCGGGTAGTTCGTGATGCAGACGGTCGAGTACCAGTCCCAGACCGTCGGGCCAGATTGCGTACCCGAGTGGCGACATCGGGCGTCGGGCGGATATGCGGCCAGTGCTCCGTCGCGCACTCCGAGTGCGGAGTAGTACGAGAACCCGATCATGTCGAAAGCCCCGGCCAGATCCGAGCTGCGTGGAGGACGCGCCGGTGCCCCACATGAAGTCTCTCGGCCAGCGGTGGCTTGGCTCCATCGGCCGAGTCTGTCAGGACTGAGCACGCGGTGCAGCAGACCTGTCGGTGAGCGGGGGCGCTGACGGCTTCGGTGCGGCATGATCACTCAATGGATCGCTTCAGGACTTGGCGTCGGCGCATCAACCGCCGACGTTCGAGGTGACTCGTTGCGCTACGTCGGCGGCTTGCCGATGCCTGCGTCGCGGGCGGCTGCGATCGCCTGGGCGCGATCCGAGACCTGCAACTTGGTGAAGATGTTCGACACGTAGTTGCGCACGGTTCGTTCGCTGAGGAAGAGCTCGTTGGCGATGGTCGCGTTGCGCTTGCCGCGGGCGAGCAGCTCGAGAACCTCCTGTTCGCGCTGGGTCAGTTGCGGGAACGGGTTCGGCGCCATGTGTTCGGACCGTTCCGGCGTTCGTGTGAGCATGTCCAGCACACGTCTCGCCGTTGTCGGACCGAAGATCGCTTCGCCACGTGCGATGCCGCGCAGCACAGCGGCGATCTCGTCGTCGTCAGCGTCCTTCAGCAGGTAGCCGCGAGCGCCGGCGCGGACCGCGGCGAAGACGAGTTCGTCTTCCTCGAACATGCTGAGCACAACGACTCCGGTGTTCGGACTTGCCGCAGTGATCCGACGGGTGGCTTCGATACCGTCGAGGTTCGGCATGCGGATGTCCATGACGACGACGTCGGGTGCGAGCGAGGCGACGAGCTCGACAGCCTCGACACCGTCGGCTGCAACACCGACGACATCGAATCCGCCGATCGCGGTCAGCAGACGGGCGAGCCCGTCACGGTAGACAGGGTGATCGTCTGCGATCACCAGGCGGATGTCGTCGACGGTCACACCGGCACGTCCAGTACGACAGTGGTGCCTGAGCCAGGCGAGCTGGAAATAGTGACGACCCCGTTGGCCAAACCGGCACGGTCGGACATGTTGCGCAACCCCGTCCCGGCTGGCGTTGACGAGTCGAAGCCGTGGCCGTTGTCGGTGACCTCGATACGGAGCGTGCCGTCATCATGGGTAACACGAAGCGTGCACTGTGTCGCTCTGCTGTGGCGAACGACATTGGTGAGCGCCTCGGCCACAACGCGATACGCCGTGCTGGCTGTTGCCGCGGGTAGGTCCGGCAGGGTTGCAGGCGGATCGAAGGTGATGTGCATCCCGGTGGTCTGACGGAGGTCGATCAACAAGATTTGCAGTGCCGACACGAGGCCGACGTCCTCGAGCACTGATGGCTGCAGGCCATCGACCACCCGACGGACACCGCGGATTGCGTCGGCGAGTTGGTCGATGATGTCGTCGACCGTGATTCCCTCGGGCAGCTGGCGCCGATGCGCTGCCAGCTTCAGCCGTGCGGACGCCAGCGTGGGGCCGACATCGTCGTGGAGGTCGCGGCGCACGCGGCGTCGCTCCTCGGATTGGGCTCTCTCCAGGTCGTGCTGAACGCGGCGAAGATCCTCACCGATGCGGATCGCCTCCGCAGCAATGGACACGTACCCGGCAATCTCGCGCAACATCCGCACATCGGCGTCGCCGAGGGCCTCGCCCTGCCTGGCGGTGACCAGCACCTCGCCGACGTGTCGCCGCCCGTAACTCAACTCGACGTGCGTGAGCGGTCCGCTCGGCTCGCCGATCCTGGTGCTACCGAGTCCCTCGACGACCAGTTCGATCGAGCCGAGCCGCAACTCGGCGCGCATCGTCTCTGCCAGCGCTCGCGCTGTGGCAAGCGGATCGTCGTCGACGAGGAACTGCTCGGCGAAGCGAGTGGCCATCAATGCCGGAGGACTGCCCCGACCGAACCAGTTTCGAGTCGTCCGCGTCAGCGCAGCAGCGACCGGCGCGCTGACGACCACGACCGAACCTGCGGCGAGGGCGCCCGGCACCGTCAGAGGCGTACTGTCGCCGGCAACAGCGGCGAGCAGGGTCAACACGCCTAGGTACACGGCGGAGAGCGCTACTCCCGTCAACACCACGAGGACCGACCGGTTGACGAAGGCTCGAAGGTCATAGAGCTGGAAGCGGACGACAGCGATCGCGATCGAGGTCGGCAAGGCCAACCAGGTGAGCGCCCCGACTGCCTCGGGCACTGCGCGCTGCTGCCCGCTGACGACCGGGACCAGCGCGTCGACAAGGAACATCGCGATCACGGCGGCCGCACCGACGAGGACCGTTGTGTAGGGCCGACGGTCGTCGCCGTTGGCGCCACGGCGAGCAACCACGACTCCGATCAGTGCAATCAGAGTGGCAACGAAACTGAGCAACCGCGCGATCGCAGGCAGCCCGATCGCGAACTCGGCTGCCGGCGTCCCGGTGAATCCGGGGGCATCGACAAGCTCCACCGCGTGCCGTGCAGCAATCGGTATCGAGACGATTGCCGCGACGACCGTCAGGGTGCCGATGATTCCGCCGAACACCGTTGCGAACCAGAACCAACGACGGGCGCGCGCGCGGCCGGTAGGGAACAGCACCAGTGGTGCGACGAGGACCAGTGGCCACGGCAGCGCCGACATCCACAGCGAGAGCCAGGCGGCGAACGGCCCGCCCGGCAGCGACCCCGGGTCGTTGACCAGCGTCTCAGATGCCCACCACGTTGCAAGGAAGGTGGCGGTGCCAACGCCGCCACCGGCGAGGAACAACCAGCCGATGGGCAGCTCCGCTCGCCGTCCACTGACGGCCCAACCCAACACGGCGAAACCGATGAACGAGGCTGCGATCGCCCAACTGTCACCGTTACCGGGCAGGTCGCCTGAACGCAGCGATCCGAAAACGCCAGCGGCCCCGAGTACCACGGTGGCACCCAGTAGGCCGTGACGAATCCACGCGTGTGTCATCGGGCCACCTTCGCCCTCCTGGCCCGAACCCGCAAGGGCTTGGTGTCACGAATTCATTGTGACAAACCCGTGACCGGGGGCCGATGCGCCGAGCACGACGTTCCACGCATCGTGCTGCTCAACCAACTCGTCACCCGGAGGAACTGCCATGAAACACCTTGCCCTCATCCCTGCCACCGTGCTCTTCGCCACGCTCGCCGCTGCGTGTGGCAGTGATCCGCCAGACCGGTCCGCGACGCCAGCCAAGGTCGAGCTCGCCGATTACTCAATCACCATGCCCACCACAATCGAGGGGCCACTGATCGAACTCGACATCACCAACCTCGGTGCGGTTGCTCACGAACTCGACCTCGCCCAGGTCGCGCCTGGCACAACCCTCGAGGAGGCCGCAGCCCTCTTCGAGCAGGGCGGCACGCCCGGAGCGGTGCTCATCGCCGATCCGGGTGGCGCCACTGCAATCGGGGCCGGCGCCCATTTCGGCTATGCGCGAACGCTCACTCCCGGCACATACGTCCTGTCCTGCCACTTTCCCGCCGCCGACGGCATGAACCACATGCAGCACGGGATGCTCGCCATGTTCACCGTGACCGACGGGAAGAAGCGCGACCTGCCGACGGCCGACCTCACCATCACGCTCGGCGACGATGCGATCACTGTGCCACCCCTCACGGCGGGAACCCACGTAGTCGCTGTCACCAACATCGGCACACTGCCTCACGAGATGAACACCGGCGGGGTGCCCCTCGGCACCGATCTCAGTCGAGGCGAAGAGATCGGCGGTTGGATGGAAGGCGGACAGGTTGGCCCGCCACCGCTGCCCATCGAGTTCCCCGGCGGCCTCAAGTCGATCGCTCCGGGCGTCACGGTCGTGCTGACGCTCACCTTGAAGGCAGGGCACACGTACATGTTCAGCGACGACACCAACGGTCTCATGGCCCTGGTCGACGTGCCATGACTCTGCGCCGCCGGAGCCGTGTACCTCTCATCGCCATCGCCGCGTCCGCCGTCGTCGGAGACGACGCGCCGTCGTGGCTCTTGGTGACCACGCTCGCCCTCTTCGGTCTCGGCCTCGGCGTGGCGACGCCGAGCATCATGCCGGCCGGGATCGAGGCTGCACCCGAGCGCCGCATCGGGACCGCCGCTGGTGTGCTGTCGGCCAGCCGCTACGTCGGCAGCATCGCTGCCACACTCGTGCTCGCCAGCGTCGTGAGCGACGACGGCGAGGGACTCTCGTTGATGCTCTCGGTGTGCGCAGCCACGCTGGTGGCGGCACTGGCTTGCGCTCGCTGGCTCCCGGGGCGGCGCTCATCCACGCTCGAGCTCGTGGGCTGACGCGCTCGATGACGGAGACGGCCGATGGCAGATCCGATCGAGGATATCATCGGCGACTACCGGGCATTCGCTGCACAGCATGAGCCGGGGACGGGGCGTCGTGCTCGGAACTGGTGCGTGGCTGGTCAGTGCTGCTCGGCGTCGGTGAGCGTGAGCCAGGCTTGGAAGCCGCCGATGAGGTCGGTGGCGCGGTGCAGCCCGAGGGCCCGGAGTTGCGCTGCGGCGAGGCTTGATTGGTATCCCTCGTTGCAGACGATCACGATGCGGATGTCGTAGTTGGCGGCGTCGGCGATGTGATGCTCACAAGCCGGATCGAGTCGCCATTCGAGAACGTTGCGATCGATGACGATGGCGGCGTGGAGCGCACCGTCTCGTGCTCGTTGCTCGGCGGGGCGGATGTCGATGATCAGCGCGCCGCTGGCGTGTTCGCGGGCGAGGTCTGCTGGGTCGACGCGATCGAGTCTCGCTCGGGCTTCGGCGAGGATCTGCTCGATCGAACGCCGGTCCG
>JAYSPV010000020.1:0-2627 GCA_043721915.1 Ilumatobacteraceae bacterium
GCCCCGATCCTCTGAGGTGAGGTGGGAAGTGCATGAAACGCGCATGTTGTCGAGAACGTCGCGCCTGACGAAGCCGCCTCGGTGCATACGCCAGCCGCCGGGCCGCCGCCGCCGATTGTTCCGACGGTCGCGATCGTCTCAGTGGCTGCAGCGGCGTGCGGAGTGGGGTCGGGGTGCGCTGCATGGCACCAGTAAGACGCTTCGTGCAGCTGTCCGCATGAGTAACGAGTACTCATTTGCCAGGATCTGCACCGGATGATGATCGACCAGACGGTCACGATGCTTTGCGAATCCGTTCATCGCGCAGTCCATCGCTTCTCGCTCGGTCGACTACGACTGCCGTGGTTCAGTGCGAGCGATGATGAATGCCTGCGGCGACGACTCATGCGTGAATTGGGGTTCCCGTAGAGCTCGAGTGTGGACCTTCAAGCCCGTATCGCTGAGGGTTCGAATAACGACGTCGGGGTCGTGTCGATAGGGAAGCGAGCGGAAGGTTCGTGCCGTGAGCGTCAGCCCGGTATAGGCCCTCACCCTGGCCGGCCTGAAACTCCAGCAGGAGGTAGCCGCCCGGAGCCAGTACACGACTGAGCTCCAAGCAGACGTCGTCACGATGCTCCGGTGGCGTGTAGATGAACGAGTACCAGCAACCGCGCCGGCCAGCGAGGCGTCGGCCATCGGGAGCACTGCCAGTTGGCCCACCTCGAACTCGATGGTTGGGTGAGCGTTGCGCGCAGCTTCGACCATCGCCGCGGAGACGTCCACACCAATGACCTCGAACCCATGGGTGGCGAGAAATGCCGCCACCCGACCAGGCCCACAGCCGAGATCTGCGACGCGACCGGCAGGCGCGTCCGCCATCAACTCGACGAACGCCGCCAGCAACGACCGATCCACGGGCCCCTCGGTCGCCGCGCTGATCTCAACGCCCGCGAACCGGCCGTACCCCTCAGCGGAGGCGTCGTAGACCGCGCGGGCCATATCAACGTGTGCCGAGTCACTCGCATCCCGAACCGTAGAACGGCAATACACCTCGATTTGCACCCCGGCCGTTGCTCGTGGTCGCTCACGTCGGTACGCGTCGCGCCGCCGCAGGATCGAGCATCGGCGCGGCCATCGCGGCGGTTGCCTTTGGGCGCTTGCCCAGCGATCGCACGTAGCCGGCGGTGGTCGCCTCGCCTTTGTGGCCGACGTACCTCGCGATGTCGCTGAGGTCGAGGCGGGCTTCGGCGTAGAGCACGGTCACTGCCGGACGCCTTCCGGTGTGCGTCGCGATCCCCTTCGGGTCGAGGCCAGCTCGCGTTGCCGCACGCGTCATGGCCTTCGCCGCGGCCTGTCGGTTGACCAAGCCGCCACGTTCGTTGGTGAACACCTGCGACACCGGTTGGCCTTCGTAGGTGTGCGTCGGCCACGGCCCCCGACCTGCCAGTGCAGAAGTTCGACCATTCCGGCCGACAGGTGATGGGTGCCCGATGCGCCGAGGTTCTTCGTCGGGCCGAGCACCATGGCGACCTTGTGGACGTAGATCCCGGCTCGCCGCACCACAGCGATGCCGGCGTCGAGATCGAGGTCCTCCCACCCGAGCCCGAGCGCTCGGACACGCGCCAGCACTGCACGAACAGCAGCGCCACGACTGCGCCGAGGCGATCGTCCGACGCCGACTCGACCAAGTGGAGCGCGTCGGCGGACACCAGCGCGCGTCAGGCCCACGCACCACCTTCGGCGCTGCATTGCGATCGACGGGGTTGGATGCGCTCAGCTCGCGGACCACGGCCTGCTCGAGCACCTGGTACAACGTCACCCTCCCGTCCGCAACGGTCCCCGACGCGAGCCCGGACTTCAACAGGTCGGACTGCCAACGCGCGATGCGCTCCGGCTTCAACGATCGCGCCGGCAACTGGCCGATCGTGTTGGAGATCCGATCGACGCGCTGGCTGTATGTGCCCAAGTCGAGGCTCGCACGCGATGCCGAGCCACGACGTCGAGCCACCACTCCGCCAGCTCAGCCACGGTGGCATCGCGGTGGAATGTCGACGACTGGATCTGCGTCAGATCCTCCAACTTCACCGCCCTACGAGTAATCGCTTCCTCACGCGTTTTGCCACGGACGCGCTTGGGTCGGGCGCTACCGGGAGCAACGAACGTCGCCCGCCACGAACCATCGGCGTCGAGGTACACCGAGCCCTCACCGTTCGACGCCTTGCCATGCACCCGCACGTTGCCGTCGCGGCTGACACTTCGCTTGCCGTTCGCCTTCCGAGCCGTGGTTCGAATCCCTCCAAAACCGGGAGCAACGCGCCCCAAACGGGAGCAACCGGAGCAACCCTGGGAGTGAGACGCTACAACGTCAGTGGACGTCTACGCAACGAAAGGCCTGCTCAGAGCACCTACGTTTGTACTTCGGTGAACATCCACGAACACCGTTGGCGGAACGAGAGGGATTTGAACCCCCGGGGCGTGAACCCTTCCGCTTTCAAGGTCGGCCAGTGTGGATAGTGGCGGATCGCGATGGACGCGGAGACCCAGCGTGTAGGCATAATCGGAAGAACGCGGACACAGGCTGGATGGTCGCGGACGGCGACGGACGCGGGCAGAACGCGGGCAGGCCGCAAGGTCCCGCGAACCCGCAT
>JAYSPV010000021.1:0-23894 GCA_043721915.1 Ilumatobacteraceae bacterium
AAGTATCATGACCGAAAGCCAGCTCTACCACGAGGGCTCACGGCAGCTGCAGGATCGCTTCGACACTCGCCGGATCGCCGACCGGCTTGAGCGCGTCGACCTACACCAGGTCTTCACCGACGCCGAGCGGCAGATGATCGAGTCGGCACCGATGTTCTTCCTGGCGACGCTCGATGCCGACGGGTTTCCCGACGTGTCGTACAAGGGCGGCCTGCCGGGCTTCGTTCGGGTCATCGGGCCCTCGACCCTGGCGTTCCCGAACTATGACGGGAACGGGATGTACAAGAGCCTGGGCAACGTGCTCGCCCACCCCAAGGTCGGGATCATCTTCATTCGCTGGGATGACTCTCCGAAGAAGCTGCGGATCCAGGGCCGCGCCTCGGTGCACGACGACGACCCGCTCTTGGTCGATCTCCCCGGCGCACAGCTGATCGTGCGAGTCGAGGCGGAGCGGATCTTCGACAACTGCCCCCGCTACTTGCACCGGATGATGCTCCACGAGCACTCGATCTACGCGCCGCGCGCCGAGCACGAGCCGCCGATCCCGGACTGGAAGCGCAACCCGACCTATCGAGACGCCCTTCCCGATCGCGACCTCGCCGCCCTCGCCGAGGAGTAGCTCGGCCTCAGCGCCGGAGCGTCTACGTCCGCTCCGGGCTGCCCGACTCGATCGACGACTTCACGGCGGCGAGGTGCTACGCGATCTGCGGGCGCATTGGTGGTGCAGCATGAGGCGGCCGTACGTCGCCCGGAAGGCGCGGAGGGGGAGCATCGTGATCTCGTACGAATGCGTGGACTCTCGAGCTGCTCCGGCAAAGTCATCACCACGGAGAACCAGAATCGGCGGTCGGCACCGGTTCTCCACCGGAGGTCAGATTCGGCATGTCGGTCTGGGACCGCCGCGCCACACCTGCCGCTCTGGGTGGGGCGCCGTCAAAGCGAACGAAGCCGTAGTCCCCGGATCGAGTCGAAGTGCTTGCGGTTCCTCGTGACCAGACCGAGGCCGTGTTCAATCGCGGTCGCGGCGACGAGGGCGTCGGGAAGTCGGACTCCGAACTCTCGCGCGATCCGACCGGCGCGCTCGGCCACGGCCCGGTCGACGCCAAGTTCTCTGAAGGGCGCGAGCAGTTGAGTGGAGAGGTTCGTTGCGGTGTTGCCGGCGAAGAGTTCCGCGCGGGTGACGACCGAGTAGTGGAGCCGGTGGCGACCGGGTACGAGAGCAGTTGCGCCTCGGAGGTGGTCGATGAAGATGTCGGTGTCGACGAGGAGATCAGCCACGCTGCCACTCGTCGCGCGAGGGCGTGGTCGCGGCCGGTGAGGCGCCAAACGTGGCCGTGAGAGCGGTGGTGGCGTCGGCGTCGTCGGTCAAGTAGTCGTCGAGAGCCCGGCGGATGATCACGGCCATCGGAACGCCCTCGGAGTCGGCCAATTGGTCGATCTTCCTGCGCTGCTCGTCGGTGAGGTAGACCTGCGTCCGTGTTGCTGACATACAGCAACTCTATACAGCATGTCCGTCGCCGACAAGAGCTCACGAGGACTCCGTCGCGTGAGCCAGATCTGCCGCTTGGTGCGTACCGGCGTGAGGAACCTCGTCCTGCTCTGCTCGCGAGACCACCACCACGTCCACGACACCAACGTCCAACTACGGAGCGGTGAAGAGCTGTGCGGCTACCCGTTCTGGGTCTGGGCGGTGACGCGGTGGTTGGCGATGATCGGGCCGCCGACCCAGCCGCACAGCTGCGGATCGCACTCACGCAGGTTGCCGGAGATCCAGTGACCATCGGTGCCGAAGATGCCGGAGCGATCGCCGAGCGTGACGCGGATGTTGCCGTTGCCGTCCTGCTCGTGGAGTGCGCCGGTAAAGGGGTGGATGATGCCGTTCACGACCGGGTCCCGACGCTCACGGGCGTGTCGGTGGTGCCGCTGACCCACTTGCCCAGCAGATCGTGCAGCCAACGGATCTTCGACTCCTGGTAGTTGGAGAGTGTGATGCCCGGCTTGCGGGTGGTCTCGAGACCCTTCTGCACCTTGGCCATGTTGAACACGTCCTGCTCGAACACCTTCGCCAACATGCCCAGCTCTGGCGCCGTCGACCACGGGTCGTCGACACCGAGCCGACGTTCCTTTGCCGGCGGTGGCCGCTCGCCCTTGAACGGCGAGAGGAAGAAGCACTCCATGATCGATGACCGATGATCGTCGCCGTTGGGGCGGAAACGGTAGGTGATGCGGTTGAACGCGCCCCACGGGTGGAAGTTGGGGAAGACCGTGTAGTCGATCGAGTCCATCATCTCCGAGTCGCTCATCTGATCGACCCGGTCGCCGGCGACGCCGCGCCAGCGCTCGCGCGACATGTCGGCAAGTACGGCCCGCGCCGTCTGCCCTTCGGTGAGGGTGACGGGGGCGTCTTGATCGACGCGCACGTCGAGCATCCCGCGCAGCATGTCCTGCTCGGAGGTGTTCGCGCCGAGCAACGGGCTGGGGGTACCGCCGGCGGTGATGACCCGCGAGCAGTGATCCCACACGTCGATCTGGCTGTTGACGTCGCCGAGATACGACAGGATCTGCGGGTGAGTGGCGTTGACGTGGTAGGCCTCGGAGAACGCCTCCTGGGCGATCTTCCAGTTGGCATTGATGATGCGCGAGACGTGCGCCTCGACGAAGCGGTTCTCGAGATCCCACACCTCGAACTGTTCGATGATCTCACCGAGGTGTTCCTCAAGCGGCGCGGCAGCCGGATCAGGGTTGATGAACACGAAACCTGCCCATGTGCCGACGCTGCACTCGGGCAAGGTGAAGTCGTCGGGGCGCTGGTCGACGTGCGGGAAGTCCCACGCGGCGGGTACGTCCAAGAGCGTGCCGTCGAGCTTCCACGCAAATCCGTGGAACGGGCAGCGCAGTTCCGAGCAGTGCCCGTCGTACTCCTTGAGCTGGCGACCGCGGTGCAGGCAGGCGTTCGGGTACGCCTTGATGGAGCCGTCGGGCTGGCGCACCACGATGTACGACTTCTCGGCGATGTCGTAGACGATGTAGTCACCGGGCTCGGGAATGTGTTCGGTGCGGCACGCGAACTGCCACACCCGCGACCACAGCTGGTCGACCTCGCGGCGATGCCACTCGCGCGAGGTGTATCGCTCGATCGCCACGTCGCCACTGCCGAGGTAGCGGGGCGACTGGAGGCGCAACACGTCGGGCACGGGGTGCGTGTCGGCATCGAGCAGATCTTGATAACTGACGCCCGGGGACCGCGCTCCCGAGGTGGCCGATGGTTGTTCCGTCGCTGTCATGCCATCATTATTGATCACCTGGTCACTTTACACGAGTCGGAGGCGCGCTCGGACGGCGATGGTCCCGACGAATCAGTCGAACGAAGCGTTGGGGACGTGGTTGGCGTCGTATACCGAAGCGCTCGCGTCGATCCTGTGCTTGCGGCTGACCGCGCTGGTCAGACCGCCGGCGCCGAGCATCGCACGCATGTCGAGGTAGTTCTGATGGCCGAAGTGAGCGGCCAGGGCCTCCTGCGACTCCCACAGCTCGTAGACCTGGATCAGGTTCTCCTGGCACGGATCGGCAGCGAAGCAGTAGACGAGGCAGCCCGGCTCGTCGTCGCGCGTGGCTTTCTGGATGGGTGCGGTGCGTGCGATCAGCGCCTCGCGGTTCGAGGGATCTGCAATGGTGATGGCGGCTTCAACGGCGATCAGGCTCATGTCACTACTCCGGTTGGCTTCGTCGGCGGGCGTGGATGTTCGCAAGTATGGCAAGGTGCCGATTCGGAAGTCGGAGCCGAAGGAGACGTCGTCATGCACGCTGCGCTGATCACGGGCAAGGAAACGGTCGAGCTGCGCGAGTTCCCCGACCCCACGCCTGCGCCGCGGGGGGTGGTGGTCGACATCGCGTTCTGTGGGATCTGCGGCACCGACATCCACGCGTTCCAAGCCGGCCGCCCGTACAACCCGGCGATCTGCGGGCACGAATGGTCGGGTGTGGTCTCCGCGGCCGGCAACGAAGTGACGTCGATCTCCGAGGGCGATCGGGTTGTCGTCGCCGCGGCCCCCGCCTGCGGTCGGTGCACCGCCTGCAATCGCGGCCATTCCGATCGGTGCGAGGTTGCGTTTCTCTCGGCGCTCGGACGCGACCCGCTCGCGCCGGCCCACGGTGGTTTCGCTCCGCAGATCGCGGTCGCGGCCAACAGGGTCGTGCGTACGAATCCGGGCCTCACCGACGAGGCAGCAGCGCAGGTCGAACCGGCGACGGTCGCCTTTCATGCGGTGCGGTCGAGCGCGCTGCGCCTCGGCGACGTCGCCGTCATCCAAGGCGGTGGGCCGATCGGCCTCGGCACGATGCAATGGGTTCGGGCGGCCGGCGCGGGTGTTGTCATCGTGGTCGAGCCCAACCCACGCAGGCGCGAACTGGCGCTCGCGCTCGGCGCGCACCATGCCGTGGAACCCGGAGCTGCCGCGAACCAGTTGATCAAGGAGCTCACCCACGGGCTCGGCGCCGACATCGTCTACGAGTGCGTGGGCCGGCCGTTCGCGGTGCAGTCGGCCGTCGATCTCGCGCGTCGTGGCGGTGCGATGTGCCTGATCGGGCTTGCCGACGGCGACGCCCCCATCTCGCCCGGTGTGTGGCTGGTCAAGGAGATCGCCGTCACCTCGTCGCTCGCGTACTTCCACGAGGAGTTCGAGATGGCGATGGGCATGATCGCCGACGGTCGAGTGGCGGTCGAGCCGCTGCACACCTCGACTGCCAGCCTGGCCGGCTTCGCTGCGGCGCTGGCCGACCTCGCCAGTGGCACCAGCGACCAGACGAAGGTGCTCGTCAATCCCAACTGGTGAACGACAACTGGTGAACGACAACCGGTGAACAGGTTTCCGAATCCGAACTCGACAAGGAGCAGACAATGGGTATCGCACACGACCTCTACGACATGACCGGCAAGACGGCAGTGGTCACCGGTGCGGGGCGCGGGATCGGCGAGGGCATCGCCACCGTGCTCGCCGACGCCGGCGCTGCAGTGGTCTGCGCCGCCCGACGCACCGATGAGGTCGAGCGTGTCGCGGCCGAGATCCGTGCGGCCGGCGGCCGTGCCATCGCGGTGACCACCGACGTCACCGACAACGCCGCAGTCGAGGCGCTCGCGCAGGCCGCAATGGACGAGTTCGGCTCGCTGGACACCTGGGTCAACAACGCAGGCGGCTCGCCGATCCGCACGCCGCTCACCCAACTCGACCCTGCCGAGTGGAAGCACACGATGGACCTCAACATGACGGCGGTCTACAACTGCACCCTCGTCGCCGTGCCGCACATGCTGGCCGACGGTCGTGGCGGTTCGGTGATCAACATCACGTCGATGGCGTCGTTCGTGGGCACACCCGGCAGCGGCCACTACGCAGCCGCGAAGCGTGCGGTCAACTCGCTCACCGAAACGTTTGCGCTCGAACTCGCGCCGCTCATCCGCGTCAACGGCATCGCGCCTGGCGCGGTACCGACGGAGATCATGATGAAGGCGCTCGGTGTCGACGAGGACACCGTGCAGCGCTACGCCACCAAGATCCCGCTCGGCCGGCTGGGCACCCCCACCGACCTCGGCGCCGTCGCGCTCTTCCTCGCCTCCGACGCGGCTGCTTGGATCACCGGCCAAACCCTGGCGGTCGCCGGCGGTCGCTAGCCGGGCCGGACGCGGGCAGGTTGCCGATCTGATAAACAACCAGCTGATTAGTTTCCGTCCAGCCACACCGACTCACGGTTCGTTCGTCGTCTCCATGGAAAGTCACAGAGGTAGTACCGAATGGCATTACTCGAAGCTCGAGGGTTGACGGTCACCTACGGCGGCCTGGCTGCCAACGATTCGATCGACCTCGAGTGCCATGACGGCATGCTGGTCGGCCTGATCGGGCCGAACGGGGCGGGCAAGACCACCTTCATCGACGCCATCACCGGCTTCACCCCGATCACACAGGGCACCGTCACCTTCGGTGGCGAGGATCTGGCGGGGATGGGTCCTGAGCAGCGAGCGCGGTTGGGCCTCACCCGCACCTTCCAGTCGCTGGAACTGTTCGAAGACCTCAGTGTCCGCGACAACCTGCTGGCAGCGGCCGAGCGCCCGCGTTGGTTCTCGTTGCTCAGTGATGTCTTCGCGCCTCGTCGCCACGAGCGTCGCTACCACGAGCAGGTCGACTGGGCGCTCGACATCATGCGGGCAACATCGCTTGCCGAGGCGATGCCCAGCGATCTCAGCCACGGGCAGCGCAAGCTGGTCAGCGTGGCGCGCGCGTTGGCGACGAAGCCACGCCTGGTGCTGCTCGACGAGCCTGCCGCCGGCCTCGACACGGTGGAGAGCCAGTTGCTCGGGACCCACCTACGCGAGTGCCTCTCGCGCGACATGGGCCTGTTCCTCATCGACCACGACATGGGGCTCGTGCTCAACGTGTGCGACTACATCTACGTGCTCGACTTCGGTCGGATCATCGCACGCGGCAGCCCCGCCGAGGTGCGCGCTGATCCAGCAGTCATCGCCGCCTACCTCGGCCAGTCCGCTGGTGAGTCGCAGGCTGAACACGGCAAGTCGTTCGCAGGCAACGCCCATCACGCCACAGAGCACCAGGCAGGCCGGACGGAGGCAACATCGTGAGCGAGTGGTTGATCGACGTGAAGGGGCTACACGCTGGCTACGGGGGTGTCGCCGTGGTGCGCGATCTCAACCTCACTGTCGGCGCCGGAGAAGTCGTTGCCCTGCTCGGGCCCAACGGCGCCGGCAAGACCACCACGCTGCTCACGCTGTCGGGGCTGTTGGCCCCGCTCGCCGGCACGGTGGAGGTGTTGGGCGAGCCTGTGGACGGCTCGCGGCCGCACAAGGTTCCACGGCGCGGGCTCGCGCACGTTCCCGAGGACCGTTCGCTGTTCTTCGAGCTCACGGTCGAGGAGAACATCAGGCTGGGCCTCACCGGCAACCGTGCGTCGCGTCGGGCGGCACACGAGCGGGCGATGGAGTTGCTCCCGGCGCTCAAGCCGCTTGGCAAGAGGGCTGCCGGGTTGCTGTCGGGTGGTGAGCAGCAGATGCTCGCGCTCGCCCGTGCGTTGGTCTCGGAGCCCAAGTGCCTGCTCGTCGACGAGATGAGCCTGGGGCTGGCGCCGATCATCGTCGAGCGCCTACTGCCGATCGTGCGCGACATCGCCCAGCAGACCGGTTGCGGTGTGCTGATCGTCGAGCAGCACGTGCACATGGCGCTGGAGGTCGCCGACCGTGGGTACGTGCTCAACCACGGCGAAGTGAAGCTCGAAGGCACATCCGCCGAACTCGCGGCGAACCGCAGTGTGCTCGAGGCGAGCTACCTCGGCGAGAGCGCCGCCAGTTGATCCCGCACCATCGGAAAAGGAACATCCACCAATGACCGCATACCTGATTGCCAACTACGACGTCGTGGACCGCGACCTGTACCGCTCGTACCAGAAGCAGTCGATGCCGATCATGGCCGGCGGCGCCAAGCTGCTGGTTCTGGATCACGCCTCGGTCGGCAAGGAAGGCACACCCGGCGCACAGACCGTGGTGATCGAGTACCCGACCAAGGAAGCGGCGTTGGCCGCCTACGAGTCCGACGAGTACCAGGCGGTCGTGGGCATCCGGCTGTCGGCCATCTCCAACGGCCGTGGGATGATCGTCGACGGGTTCGTGATGCCGACGTCGTGAGCGCCGGCACCCGGGTCCGTGACCCGTTGCGTCCGCAACTGTGAATTCACGGATGGCTACGTAGCGACCATTGAATTCACGATTCAGCCGGCGAGCCCCTGCGCCCACTCGATGTCGAGGCGTGTGAGCGCGCGCAGGACGAAGCCGGGTTCGTGGGTGAAGTCGTTGCTGGCGGCGAGCCGCAGGCCGGGCAGTCGGTCGAGCACGCCGGCAAGCGCGAGGCGTTGCTCCAGCCGTGACAGGCCTTCACCCGGGCAGTGGTGTTCGCCGAGCGAGAAGGCCATGTGCCGCCCCAGGTTCGGGCGCTCGAGATCGACTTGGTCGGGGTGCGGGAACATGGCCGGATCGCGGTTCGCCGCCGCGTACCGGATGTGCACCGTCGACCCGGCGGGCAGTTCGACCCCACCCAACTCGGTTGCACGGGCGACGCGTCGGTACAACCCCTGCGTGGGCGACTCGAGCCGCAGCGCCTCCTCCACGAACGGGGCGATCAGTGCGCGGTTGGCGAGGACCTGCTCGTAGAGCCCCGGCTCGCGCAGCAGGATCCACAGCGCGGACGTGAGGGCGAAGGTGGTGGTCTCGTTGCCGCCGATGTACAGGTGATCGATGATCGAGATGATCTCCGGGTCGGTGAGCGGCCGCTCGTCGGCGTAACGGGCCATCGTGAGCGTCGAGAGGATGTCGTCGCCGGGGTCGGCTCGCTTCGCGTGGATCCACTGCTGGATGTAGGCCTGGAACTCGACCACCTGTTCGGCGACCCAGACTTCCTGCTCCTGCGACAACCCGCCGGCGAACGGCAGCACCCATGCCGAGGACCACGCCTTGAGCCTGTCGATGTCGGCATCGGGAAAGCCGAGGATGGCGGTGATCATCCGCACCGGCAACGGCAGCGCGAACGACTGCATGAAGTCGGCCCGCCCGATGCCGCCGAGGGTCTGCGCGGCGCCGGCCAGCATGTCGTCGAGCAGTTCGTCGATCACGTTCTGGATCCGCTGACGGTACCGCTCGGCGCCGGCGAGGTCGAAGAACCGATCGACCAGCGCCCGGTAGTGGCGGTGCTCCGGAGGGTTGGTGCCCAACGGCGCCAGGCGCTCCCACCCGCGCGCCACGTACACCTGCTGGGCGGCCGAGTTGCGGCCGGTGATGCCGGTACCGCTGGGAAACACGTCCTGGTGGCGCAGCACGTGCATCACGTCGTCGTAGCGGGTGACGACGTAGGTGTTGCTGCCGGGGATGCGCCACACGGGGGCGTCGGCGCGGAGACGGTCGTATGTGGCGTACCAGTCCTGCTGGGTGGCCGGATCGGAGAGATCGATGTCGTCGGTGCTCACGGGCGCCCGGCCGTTGTGATGGCAGGCCCGGGCCGGTGCCGTACTGTTCGGTGATGGCGACGCTGCTGGCACACATCACGGTCCGGCCGGGCGCTGAACGTGAGTTCGAGGACATCGCCCGGACGCTGTACGAGCGCACCCACGCGTTGGAGCACGGTGTCCGCCACTACGAGTACTGGCGTGGCGCAGCGCCGCGCACGTACTACACGCTGCTCGCCTTCGATGATCACCGTGCGTTCATCACGCATCAGACCAGCGACCATCACGAGGTGGCGTCGCCCGTGATCGGGCAACTGGTCGAGCGCATCCGGCTGGAGTGGGTGGACCCCATCGACGGTGCCAGCGAGCTGCCGGCCACCGACATGCAGGAGGCCATCGACGGGGCGGACGACCTCGTGCTGGCATACACCGGTCGCTTCGCCGCCGCGATCGCCGAATGGTGGCTTGCGCTGCGGCGCTGACGAGCGAACCATCACTCGACCTTCGGTTCACGACTCCACAGGACATCGAAGTCGCGGGCGATGTCGAGCACCTGGAACGCCCGGCCGATGCCCACGCAGAAGCCGCAGGTGACCGTCAGTTCGAGCAGCTCCACGTCGGTGAACAGTGCCCGCATGCGCTGCCACATCTCGTCACTGACGCCGCGATGGTCGATCGCGAACTGTTCCGCGAACTCGGCCGCCATCCGTTCGCGAGGGGTGAAGTCGGGGTGATCGTGGTACTTGTGGACGTGCTGGTACAGCTCGTCGGTCAGTCCTTGCTGCATCGCCGATGCAGCGCGAGTGTTCAGTCAAACATGGCACTCGTTGAGCTGTGCGATCCGCATCCGCGCGACTTCGCGTTCGCGGACCGCGAGGCTCGACTGCTCGTAGACGGCCGCGCTCATTGCACCGAGGCCGACGCCGAGGTGCGGTGCGAGTTGCCAGATACGCGACGCTTCGCGGCCGTCGCCTGCTGGGACATCGATGCGGGCCATCACGCCACCTGCGCTTTCTTGACTGCGACCGGGATGGCGCTGGAGACCACCATGCCGGTGACCGGGTCGTGGCCGACATCGACCGAGACGAGCCGGCTGGTGGGGGAGCCGATGTCGCGCACCTTCTCGTCGGTGAGCGAGCGGCCGCCCCACGAGTGGGCCATCGAGATGACGCCGCGCTTCACGTCGTCGGCGCCTTCCACCACGCCGAGCAGGACCGACTGCGGCGAACTGATCTCGATGATCTCACCGTCGCTGAGCCCCAGCTCGGCGACGTCGAGCGGGTTCATGTAGGCGGGGTTGGTGGTGCCCTTGCGGGCGAGGCCGGGCAGCTCGGTGCCCGTGGAGTTGAGCACGTGCTTGAGCCGGCGGCTGACCAGGCGGAAGGGGTAGGCAGAGACATCGCTGCCGGCGAATGTCGTGGATGTCTCGGCGAGCACCTCGGCCAGCTCGGCCATCAGGTCGTCGGGGGCAGGGGTGAATCGCGCCGTGGCGCCTTCTTCGGCGGGCTGGACGACCAACTGCATGTGCATGTGCACCGTGCGCTTGTTCGCGCGCACCTCGTCGAGCGGCATGCGCGACCCGGCGTAGCTGCGGTCGATGATCTCGTCGGTGGTGGGCCGCACCTTCATGTCGGGCGAGCCGCCCGGCAACGGCAGCTCGCTGCCCAGCCGCGACGCAAGCTCCCAGAACACCTCCCACTCGTTGAGCACGTCGCCGTCACGCTCGACGACCGGCTCGGTGTAGTTGGTGTAGGGGGCGCGGAACCAGCGGTCCATCAGGTGCGGCACGTCGGCGCGTTCGAGCGACAGGGTCGGGGCCACGACGTAGTGGGCGAACTCGGCAGTGGGTGTCATCCGGTGGTCGATCACCACCAGCAGCTCGAGATCGTCGAGCGCCCGCAACGTGAGCTCGTGGTCGGGAAATGCAACCGCCGGGTTGCCGCCGCTGACGATCAGCGCTCGGATGCGGCCTTCGCCCGGCGTGAGGATCTCTTCCGCGAGCGTGGCGGTTGGCATCTCGCCGCGGTAGCCGCGCAGATTGCGGATGCGTGCGTGTGGGCCCCTCGCCGGTTCGCGGGGCGCCGTCGCCTGTGCCCGATGCGGTGCCTCCGGGTACAGCAGCATGCCGTTCTCCATCAGGTCGCCTTCACGGTTGACGCGGCCGAGGATGGTGTTGAGGGTCATCACCATGTGTTCGGAGAGGCTGGAGTGCGCCGCCATGTTGGGCCCCGTGCCGGTGCCGGCGGTGCCGCGTGGGCCGGCTGCGAACATGCGCGTGGCCGCGACGATGTCGTCGGCGGCGAGCTGGCAGCGCTCGGCGACGAGATCGAGCGTGAAGCCGTCGACGGCGGCATGCAGCTCGCCCATCTGGCTCATCCAGCGCTCGCAGAACTCGTGATCCGCCAGCCCCTCCTCGAGCACGATGCGGATCATCCCGGCCATCAGGGTGGCGTCCTGGCCTGGGCGGATCTGCAGGTGGATGTCGGCAAAGCCGGCGAGCTCGGTGCGCCGCGGGTCGACCACGATCAGCTTCATGCCCTCGGCCTTGCGACGGCGCATGACCACGAACGGGTTGGTGCCCTGCAGGCCGCCGAGCGGTGCGTAGGACGAGACCATCGAGTTGTACCCGATGGCCATGTGCACATCGGCGTCGGTGAAGCTGTTGTAGCCGGCCTCCCACCCGCCGAGGCGGAGACCGGCGAGGCCCTTTGCGGGTTGGTCGATGGTGACTGATGTGTAGAACGACGACGAACCGAGACCGTCGTGGAACGCCCTCGCTGCCGGCACCGCCACCGAGTTCTGGTAACCGCCCGTGCCGGTGTAGGACGCCACCGCGCGGGGACCATAGGTGTCGATGATGCGTCGCAGCTCGGTGGCGATCTGGTCGAGTGCTTCGCTGCTCGCGACCTCCTCGAAGGTGCCGTCGGGCCGTCGGCGCATCGCGGCGCGCAGCCGATTCGGGTCGGCCATCTGGTCGGGGAGCTGGCGACCCTTGATGCAGGTGTAGCCCTCGAACAGCGGGTCGTCCATCACGCCGCGCACGGCGATGACGCGGTTGTCCTGCACGTCGACCTCCATCGGGCAACTGGCGTGGCACACCCGGCAAAAGGTCGTAGTTGTCTGCATTGCAGCCTCCATGGAGTTTCCGTACGTCCGTAAACTATCTCGTCGGCTAGTTTCCTTGCGCAGTGAGCCGACGGTGGCTCGCCGCAACGAGCTTCGGGGGTCGAAACATGCAGAGCCGATGGATCTCCGATCCTTCCATCGTTGCGATCGGCGTGAGGCACTGATGCCACGTCCGTTCAGGTTCGGGCTGCAGAGCTACGCCGCGCCGACCCCGCAGGCGTGGCGCGATCAGGCACGCCGCGCGGAGTCGTGCGGGTTCGGTACGTTCAGCGTCGCCGACCACGTCATCGGGCCCGGCCCAGCGCTGGCATCGGCCAACCACGGCGTGCAGAACGTTGCGGCGATCCCTGGGATGGCAGTGGCGATCGAGGCCACGAGCACGATCAAGATCGGCGCGCGCGTGTTCTGCGTGGACTACCGCCAGCCGGTGGTGTTCGCCAAGGAAGTGGCCACGCTCGACTGGTTCTCGGAAGGCCGACTCGAACTCGGGCTGGGCGCCGGCTGGCTGCAGAGCGAGTACGAGGCGATGGGCGTGCAGTGGGATCGTGCGGGCGTGCGGCTCGACCGGCTGGAGGAGACCCTTCAACTACTGCGGGCCCACTTCGGTGACGGCGAGATCGACATGCACGGTCAGTACGTCAATGCGAGCGGCTTCGAAGGCGTGCCGAAACCGACCAACGGTGTGCCGCCGATCATGATCGGCGGCGGCGCGCAGCGCGTGCTCGGCATCGCAGGCCGCGAGGCAGACATCGTCAGCATCAACTTCAACAACAGCTCCGGCAAACTCGGCCCTGATGGTGTGGGCAGCAGCACTGCCGAGCTCACCGCGCAGAAGATCGACTGGATCCGCGATGGCGCCGGTGATCGCTTCGACGATCTCGAGCTGGAGATCGCGGCCTACTTCACCTTCGTCACCGACCAGGGCGACATGATGCTGGAGAAGCTGTCACCCAGGTTCGGGCTCACGCCCGAACAACTGATGCGGCACCCGCACATCCTCATCGGTTCCGTCGATTCGATCTGCGAGCAACTGATCGAGCGGCGCGAGGCCTACGGCATCTCCTACGTCACGTTCGGGGCGTCGGTGCTCGACGCCGTTGTCCCGATCGTCGAGCGGCTCGCCGGCACCTGACCGCACACTTCGTTGCACACCTCACTACCACCACCACTGCACACCCCGAACACCATGAAAGCAAGGACACCATGAAAGTCGGCATCGCACTTCCGTCGCAGTTCCCTTTCGGTAGCACCACCCAGATGTTGGAGGTCTACGAACAGGTCGGCTTCGATTCGTACTGGGCACCCGATCACCTGCTGGGCGTCTTCCACCCCGGGCTGTGGAGCGAGAACCCGCTGTCGGCGCTGGCCGCCGACCCCGATGCGTTCTACGACCCGTTCTGCTACGGGGCGGTCGTGGGCACGATGACGGACAAGCCGTTCGGCATCTCCGTCACCGACGCGACCCGGCGCGGCGCCGCCGACCTGGCCCGCACCGCACTGACACTGAACGACCTCAACCCCGGCGGCTTCATCCTGGGCATCGGCTCGGGTGAGGCGGAGAGCCTGCTGCCGTTCGGCTACCCGTTCGACAAGCCGGTGTCGGTGCTCGCCGACGTGCTGCGCGATCTGCGATCGTTGCTCGATCACGGTGTGATGGCCGACGGGGGTGTCGGCCGGATGGGCTTGCCGCTCAAGGCCGAAGGCCGTGGCAGCCCGCCGGTATGGGTTGCGGGCCATGGGCCGCGCATGTTGCGCCTGACGGGCGAGTACGGCGATGGCTGGATCCCGGCCTGGGGGATGACGCCCGAGGAGTACGGCGCCAAGCGCCAGGTGATCGCGGGCCATGCCGCAGCCGCTGGTCGCCCGGCGCCAGAGTCGTCGCTGCTGCCGTTCGTGCTGTTCGCCGAAAGCCAGGACAGAGCCGAGGAGATGTTCGAGCGCGAGCCACTGGGCAAGTTGTTCGGGCTGTTCGCGATGGGTGACGTCTGGGAGCGACACGGCGTACAACACCCGCTGGGCAACGACTCGAAGGGTTTCGTCGACGTGATCATCCATGATCTGAACCCCGACGACCTGCGCGATCTCGCCGGCACGATCCCCTTCGAGATGGTCAAGGAAGTGCTGTTCGTGGGCAACACCGAGGAGCTCGCCGGTCAGTTCGAGGCGTTCGCACGCAACGGCCTCGAGCACGTCGTGCTGGCCAACATCACCGGCGTCGTCGGCGGCATGGACGAGATCATGGCACGGGGCATGGAGCTTCCCGTCCTCAAGAACGTGCTCGCCGACCTGTGACCGCCAACCCTTCCAACGTTCTTCCCGCTACTACTCGCGAGGTACCACGATGAGCAACGACCTAGCCACGTTCAACCCGTTCGACCCGGCGACGTTGCAGTGCCCGTTTCCGCACTACGCCCAGATGCGCGATGAACAGCCGGTGATGCTGATCGAGTCGCTGGGCATGTTCCTGGTCACTCGGCACGATCTGGTGCTCGGCATCTTGCGCGACCCGGGTACCTACTCGTCGATGTTCGGTGGGGCCAGCATGCCGCTGCCGCCCGACGCGCGGGCGAAGATGGGCGCGGTGATGGCGGAGGGTTACCCGAGGGTGCCCACCATGCTCACCGCCGACATGCCGGATCACACCCGCTACCGCCGGTTGGTGTCGAAGGCGTTCACGCCGAAGGTGATCGCCGAGCTGGAGCCGGTGATCCGCGGGATCGCCACCAAGCTGATCGACTCCTGGATCGACAAGGGTTCGATCGAGTTCGTCGCCGAGTTCGGTGTGCCGTTGCCGGTCGAGGTCATCGCTCACGCGCTCAATGTGCCCGAGTCGCGGATGGCCGACTTCAAGCGCTGGTCCGACGACTCGATCGCGGGCATCGGCACCAACATCTCGCTCGAGCAGCGTCTCGAGGCCGAGAAGGGTGTCAATGAGTACCAGCATTACTTCGCGGCCGAGTTCGAGAAGCGCAAGACCGAGCCGCAGGACGATCTGCTCACAGCGCTGTTGCAGGCCCGCATCGACGACGACGACCCCGAGGTGACCGACAAGCGCGAGCTGGACATGCCCGAGATGCTCAGCATCGTGCAGCAACTGCTCGTCGCCGGCAACGAGACCACCACCAAGTTGCTGACCGAAACTATGCGGCTCCTCGCCGGCAGCCCGGATCAGTGGAAGCTGTTGCAGCAGGACCCGAGCCGCGCGTCGAACGTGATCGAGGAGGCGCTGCGGCTGTCCACGCCGACGCAGGGGATGTTCCGCATCGCCACTCGCGATCACGAACTCGAAGGGGTGCAGATCCCCAAGGGCGCCCGAATCGTGATCGTGTTCGCATCCGCCAACCGCGACGAGACACTCTTCGCCGATCCGGATTCGTTCGACCCCGACCGCGAGGGCCTACGCGATCATCTCGCGTTCGGCAAGGGCATCCACTTCTGCCTCGGGGCAGCACTCTCGCGGCTGGAGGGCAAGGTCACCCTCGAAGAGTTGGCGCGCCGTCTCGACAGCTTCACGCTCGACGAGTCGAACGACTTCGAGTACTTCCCCAGCTTCTTGCTGCGTGGTCTCACGCACCTCGACGTGCACATCGTGCCGGCCGCAGGCGCATGATGGCCGTTCTCACGCTGAGCGGGAAGATCGCGGTTGTCACCGGCTCGAGCCGTGGCATCGGTCGCGGCACAGCCGTCGCGTTGGGCGAGTGCGGGGCCACTGTGTATGTCACCGGCCGTAGCTCGGGCGGGGGCGAATTCACCATCGAGGAAACTGTCGCTTTGGTCAATGAGGCGGGTGGCCACGGTGTCGCGGTGCAGACCGACCACGGCGACGACGCACAGATCGCAGCCCTGTTCGAACGGGTGAGGGCCGATGAGGGCAAGCTCGACATTCTCGTCAACAACGTCTACAAGGTGCCCACTCCGCCCGCGTGGGGCGGCGGCTTCTGGGACCACCCGGTGTCGATTTGGGACGACCAGGTAGGCATTGGTCTACGCGCTCATTACGTCGCCTCGTGGCACGCTGCGCCGCTGCTGTTCGCCGCCGGGCCTGGGGCATTCATTTGCAATGTGTCGTCGCCGGGTGGGCAGAGCTATCACTTCAGTTCGTCGTACGGCGCCGGCAAGGCGGGGCTCGATCGGCTCGGCGCCGACATGGCGATTGAGTTGGCGCCGAAGGGGGTTGCGTGCGTGACGTTGTACCCAGGAAGCGTGTCCACCGAGTTCATCGTGCAAGCACGCGGCGTGAGCAGGATCGATATGGACACTGCGCAGACCCCGCTGGCGGTGGGCCGCAGCATCGCCGCTCTGGCCACCGCCCCCGACCTGATGGAACGCTCCGGGTCGATCCAGTGGGTCGAGGATCTCGGCCAGGAGTTCGGCTTCGTCGACGAGTTCGGCCGTTCCCCTGCGGCCTACACCAAACGGCTATGACACCCGTCGACGCCGGCAAGCAGCGGTGCACCAGCCCGCTCCGGAGGGCCCGCAGCGGCTCGATTGTGAGAACCTGTTCCCGATGAGCACTTCCCGAGACGCATGGCGCGAGGCCTTCGACGCATCCAAGATCCGCGACGCCGACTACTCGACGATGTCCGGCATCCCGCTCGAGCCGGTGTACGGCCCGGCCGACGGCACCCCTGCGAACGCCGGCGACTACCCGGGCGAGTACCCGTACACCCGCGGGCCGTATGCCTCGATGTACCGCTCGAAGCTGTGGACGATGCGGATGTTCGCCGGCTTCGGCACCGCCGATGACACCAACTGGCGGTTCAAGGAGATCATCAAATCGGGCGGTGACGGCCTGTCGACGGCATTCGACATGCCCACGCTGCTCGGTCTCGATTCCGACGACCCGATGTCGCTCGGTGAGGTCGGCCGCTGCGGTGTCGCCATCGACACGCTCGCCGACATGGAGGATCTCTACGCGGGCATCGACCTGGCTGCCACCACCACCAGCATGACCATCAACTCGCCCGCTGCCGCGATCTTCGCGATGTTCATCGCCCAGGCAGAGAAGGCGGGCACGCCGCGCGCTCGCCTCGGCGGCACGCTGCAGAACGACATCCTCAAGGAGTACCAGGCGCAGAAGGAGTTCGTCTTCCCTCCACGCCAGAGCATGCGGCTGGTGCGCGACACGATCTCGTTCTCGGCCGCGGAGATGCCGCGCTGGCACAGCGTGTCGATCTCCGGCTACCACATCCGCGAGGCGGGCTCCACTGCTGCCGAGGAACTGGCGTTCACGCTCGCGAACGGCTTCGCCTACGTCGAGCTGGCGCTGCAGGCCGGCCTGCCGATCGACTCCTTCGCACCTCGCCTGTCGTTCTTCTTCAACGCGCACATCGACTTCTTCGAGGAGATCGCGAAGTATCGCGCGGCGCGTCGCATCTGGGCGCGCTGGCTGCGTGAGCGCTACGGCGCCCAGCTCGAGCGTTCGCTGCAGTTGCGGTTCCACACGCAGACCGCGGGTGTGTCGCTGACGGCGCAGCAGCCGGAGGTCAACATCGTGCGCACCGCGATCGAGGCGCTGGCCGGGGTGCTCGGTGGCACGCAGTCGCTGCACACCAACTCGATGGACGAGGCGATGGCGCTGCCGACGGAGAAGTCGGCGCGCATCGCGTTGCGCACGCAGCAGGTGCTCGCCTTCGAGACGAACGTTGCGCACGTCGCCGACCCGTTGGGCGGCTCGTACTTCGTCGAGGCGCTCACCGACGAGATGGAACGTCAGGCCGAGGAGCTGTTCGCGCACCTCGATGCTCTGGGCGACGGCTCGATGCTCGAGGGCTGCATCAAGGGCATCGAGGACAACTGGTTCCAGGGCCGCATCGCCGACAGCGCCTTCGATCTCGAGCGCAAGATCAACAACGGCCAGCGGATCGTGGTCGGCGTCAACCGGTTCACCGAGGGCAACGACGACATTGCGATGGACCTGTTGGAGATCACCAACGAGGACGAGAACCGTCAGCTCAAGCGGCTCGACACGGTTCGCCACGACCGCAACCAGGCTGCCGTCGACGCTACCTTGGCCCGGTTGGCCAGCGAGGCCGCCGATCCGGAGATCAACCTGATGCCCACGCTCATCGAAGCCGCCGGCGCGTATGCCACGCTCGGCGAGATCATGGGCACCATGGGTACCGTGTTCGGGCGCTACGTGGAAGTACCGGTGATCTGATGAGCGAACGAATCCTGATCGGCAAGGTCGGCCTCGATGGCCACGACCGCGGGGTGAAGGTGGTGGCCCGCATCCTGCGCGACGCGGGCTTCGAGGTGATCTACACCGGGCTGTTCCAGACGCCGGCGACGATGGCTGCCGCCGCGGTGGACGAAGACGTCGATCTGGTCGGCCTCTCGATGCTGTCGGGCGCGCACATGACGTTGGCGCCGGCAGTGGTGGCCGCGATGCGCGCCGCTGGGTGCAACGCCCCAGTGGTGGTCGGCGGCATCATCCCGGCACAGCACATCCAGCGGCTGAAGGACGCAGGTGTCGCGGCTGTGCTCACCCCCGGGGCGCCAGCCGACCAGGTCGTCGCCATCATCCGCGAGGTGCTCGACGCAGCCTCGGCGTGACACGAGGCCTGACCGCTCGTTCAGCTGTCGAGGGTGTCGGCCAGGTCCAGAGGAGGTCGATCCACCACGGCGGGCCGTCGATCGCCCGAGCGGGCCATGGCCGAGGGTCGCCTGGAAGTGGTGGATGAAGCTGCCGGCGACGTAGTTGGCGCCGGGCCCGGGGATCGCCGTGTTGTGATCGTCGATGATGATCGCCGTCGGCTGGACGCTGATCGTGAGGTCGTCGGCGATCGTCATCAGGCGCTCGTGTGTGTCGGCGGTGAGCGCTCGGCCGGCAAGTGCCGGTGGGTCGGCGCGCACGCTGCGACCGTTGCGCGGGTTGTACTGGCCCGGCTTCCAGGCCGGGTCGCGCACGTCGACCGCCGATTCGATGGTGCCGGTGGCGCCGCTGGGGTTGATGCAGCCGACGGACAGAACGGTGTGCCACTTCTCGCGGGTGTTGCGGCTGGAAATCGTGTTGAGCCCGAAGAGGAAGCGCGCGAACCCCTTGCTGCCGGTGTCGCCCTCGATCTCCACGGTGACAATGCGGCCGCGATACGTGCCCTGGACGCGGATCGAGCGCTCGCCGCGCTCCTCGACCGCCAAGCCCAACCGTTCGCCCAGCATCGTCCACGCCTGCGTGAGCGTGGGTTAGTCGAAGGGTTAGTCGCCGTAATCCTTACGTGCCATCGTCGCTCGCTTCCGCTCGTCGTCGCAGTGGCCAGAGTAGCGTGCGAGGTTCGTTCGCTGTACCGGAGGAAGCACAGATGGCTGGTGGCCTGGTCGGTTTGCTGGATGATGTTGCGGCATTGGCCAAGCTGGCCGCTGCCTCGATCGACGACATCGGCGCCGCTGCCGGCAAGGCGAGCGTGAAGGCCGCCGGCGTCGTGATCGACGACACGGCAGTGACACCGGCCTACGTGCACGGCCTTGCCGCCGATCGCGAGCTGCCGATCATCAAGCGGATCGCGAAGGGCTCGCTGAAGAACAAGATCCTGTTCATCCTGCCCGCCGCGCTGCTGCTCAGTGCGGTCGCCCCGGTGTTGGTGGAGATCATCCTGATGCTCGGCGGCACCTACCTCTGCTACGAAGGTGCGCACAAGATCCACCATCGGTTCAGCCACGATCATGATCCGAAGGAGGAGCTCCCCGCTGTGGCGATCGGCGAGGACCAGGAGGAGAAGACGATCGCGAGCGCGATCCGCACCGACTTCATCCTGTCGGCGGAGATCATGGTGATTGCCCTCAAGGACGTGCTCGACAAGGGCTTCGTGTCGCGAGCGGTGATCCTGGTGATCGTCGCGATCCTGATCACGATTGCGGTGTACGGCGTGGTTGCGTTGATCGTGAAGATGGACGACGTCGGCCTGTGCATGGCCCAATCGGGCCGGCCGTTGGCGGTGCGTGTCGGGCGCGGGCTGGTGGCGGGCATGCCCAAGCTGCTGGCGCTGCTGTCCACAGTGGGCACCGCGGCGATGGTGTGGGTGGGTGGCCACATCCTGATCGCCGGAGCGCTCGAACTGGGGTGGCACGGCCCGCACGATCTGGTGGGCCACCTGGAGGAGCCGGCGCACGACGTGGCCGGCGTCGGCGGCGTGTTGGGCTGGCTGGTCAACACCGGCCTGTCCGCTGTGGTCGGCCTCGTCGTCGGTTTCGCCGTGGTGGCCGTCGTTGTCCTCAAGAAGCGAACAGTGTCGAGTTCGTTCACCCCGCCGCAGGAGCACTGATCGTGCCGACCCTCTACGCGGGTGGCCGTGTGTTCACCGCCGACCTCGCCAGCCCGTGGGCCGAGGCGTTGGTCACCAACGGTGAGCTCGTCGTTGCCGTCGGCCCGCTGGCCGAGTGCGAGGAGGCGGCCGGTGTCGGCTGTGAGCGGGTCGACGTGAGCGGATGCGTGGTGATGCCCGGGTTCGTCGACGGCCACGTGCATCTGTTGATGACCGGCAGCGCGCTGGGCAAGGCGCAGCTGCGGACGGCGACCTCGCTGGAGGAGATCCGCCGGCGACTCGTCGAGTGGGCGGAGGCCAATCCGAACGCGCCGTACGTGCTCGGCACGAGCTTCCTGTTCGACGCGCTACCGAACAACGAGCCCACGCGCCAGATGCTCGACGATCTGTTCCCCGACCGGCCCGTGTTCATCGACTCGTTCGATCTCCATTGTGGCTGGGCGAACTCTGCGGCGCTGTCGTTGATGGAGATCACGGCCGACACGCCCGACCCGATCGGCGGTGAGATCCGCCGCGATCCGGTCACCGGCGAGGCAACCGGCTACCTGCTGGAGACAGCGTTGCACCGCCACATCTGGGCGTTCCTCGCACGCACCGACGACGCCACGCGCGACCGCTATCTCGCGACAGCGATGACAGCGCTCAACGAGTCGGGTACGACGACGGGCGTCGACATGGGGGTCGATGCCGACGACGCGGCCACCTTCGCACGTGCCGAGGCCGACGGTTCGCTCACGCTGCGCGTGATCGGGCACTGGATCGTGCGCAACACCGGAACCGAGGCCGGCAACCGTGCGCAGGTGCAGGAAGCGGCGCGCCGCAAGGAGCAGCACACCGGCCCGATGTTCCGCGTGGCTGGCATCAAGGTGGTCGTCGACGGCACCATCGACGCGTGCACCGCGGCGATGATCGAGCCGTACACCAATCACACCAACGCCGACCCCATCTGGCCGGCCGACGCGTTGAACCCGGTGGTCGAGCTGGCCGACCGGCTCGGGCTGCAGGTGGCGTGTCATGCGATCGGCGACCTCGCCGTGCGCATCGCGATCGACGCCATCGAGCGTGCCCAGCGGATCAACGGCACGACCGGCCGGCGGCATCGCATCGAGCACCTCGAGTACGCCGACGCGGTTGATATCCCCCGGCTGGGTGCGCTGGGCATCACCGCGTCGATGCAGCCAGTGCACTGCGACCCCGCCATTGCCGGCAACTGGGCCGAGATGCTCGGCCCCGAGCGAGCGCCGGAGGGCTTCAACTGGCCGGGCTACATCAGCACCGGAGCGACACTGGCGTTCGGCACCGACACGCCGACTGCGCCGCACATGCCGCTGCCCAACATGTACATCGCGTCCACTCGCCGGTCGCCCGAGGATCCGAGCCTGGAGCCCACGCGACCCGACTTCGCACTGCCGGTCGACGAGGCGATCGTGCACGGCACGAAGGATGCGGCGTGGGCCAGTTTCGAGGACGGTCGCCTCGGTGTGCTGCAGCCCGGTGCGTGCGCAGATCTCGTCGTGATCGACGACGATCCGTTCACCGCCGGCCCTTCGGCGCTGTTGTCGGCGAGGGTGCGCAGAACCGTGGTCGCAGGGCGCATCGTCCACCTGGCGTGAGGCTCCTCAACGGGTGCCATACCGGTGTCCGGGTCACCTCTTTCGGACGGACCGGACGCGTCCGAAAGAGGTGACCCGACCGACTTCTTGCATCGGGTTGGCCGGCTGATCAGCTTCGACACCGTGGCCGGCCGACGCCGCCAGAGGATCGCGCCACGTGAGGCCCGGGAAGCGGGCGAAGTCGCTGTCGGCCGTCCACAGTTCCTGCCCGTGCTCGATGGCCAGCGCCGCGAGCATTGCATCTGGCACCAGGTTGGCGGTGACGTTCAGCTGGCGCGCCAGCGTGCCGTAGACCGCGGCGGTCAGCTGGGTGGCGGGCGGTATCCAGGTGACACTGCGGCCCAGCCACTGTTCGACGTAGCTCCATGCTTCGGGCCCGGTCAGCGGTTCTGCGAAGGCACGTGGGTTGGTACTGATGCGCACGAATGCGCCGATCGTCTGCCACGGCAGGGCGACCCGCGTGGTGCCCGAGAAGATGTCGCTGAGCAGGATGCGCGCAGCGTCGTGACGCCGACTGGCCGTGTTGAAGCCGTCGAGCAGGATGTTCGCGTCGAGCAGCACCGTTACTCGTCGACCTCCTCGATCATGTCGAGCACCTCGGCGATGTTGGTGAGGTCGATGAGGGCGCGCAGCGGCCGAGGCTCGAACTCGTATGGCGCCTCGCGCGTGCTGGGCACCATGCCGCGGCGCGCCAGCGTGTTGACTGCCTCGCTGAGCCCCAAGCCCTCGTGACGGCGCAGGCGCTCCACCTCGGCCTCGATGTCGGGGTCCAGTGCGATCGTCGTTCTCACGAAGGCACTCTATCGCGCATCATGATGCGCGGTGAGCGCCACCTCGGTGCGCGGCCCCAGAGCGCGTCCCACGACGCCGCCCGGCGACGGCGCAGTTGAACGACGCGGAACTGACGTCACTCGGCGGGGAGGCCCTCGAAGTCGCCGATCAGCGAGACCCTCGCCCGCTCGCCGGCCGGCTGCGCGGCGAAGCGCTCGAGCTTCTCTCGGTAGTAGTCCTCGCGGAGGTTGCCGTGCGATGCGGCGTTGTACGTGGGGTACAGCGCACGCCGATGCGTCGTGGTGCGGTTCGGCCCACTGCGGTGCGCCCGAGGGGTGAGCCAGCGATCAGAGCTGAGCGATGTCAGGGCGCGAAGTAGGGCCGATCGCCCGCCACCGTGACGCGCTCCATCACACGCACGGCGGGGAAGTAGTCGCTCGCCGCGTAGTGCTGGCAGGCACGGTTGTCCCAGAATGCGATCGAGTTCGCCGCCCACTTGAACCGACACTGGTACTCGGGCAACGTGGCCTGCGAGTAGAGGTGGGCGAGCAACCAGCTGCTCTCCTGCGGTGACAGCCCGTCGATGTGCGCGGTGAACCCGGTGTTCACGTACAACGAGCGACGGCCGGTCTCGGGGTGCGTGCGCACCACCGGGTGATGCTGCGGCGGGTACTTCTCGTGCAGCTCCTGGGCCGTCTTGCCGAGGCGCTTGGCGAACACGCGAGCGATGTCGTGGGTGGCGGTGAGCGTGCACACCCACTGCTGCATCGCCGGCGAGAGGCTCGCGTAGGCCAGCTCCATGTCGGCGAACAGGGTGTCACCTCCTACGTCGGGCACCTCGATCGCCCGCAGCACCGAACCGAGCGACGGTGACTCGCGCCAGGTGACATCGGAGTGCCAGTTGTTCTCGCGGCCGCGCGAGTCGGGCCCATGGGTGATGCGCAGAACCTCACGGTTCACCTGCGCTGTCGGTGTGGCGGGGTGGATCTCCAGCTCACCGAAACGGCGGGCGAAGGCGATGTGCTGCTCGGAGCTGATCTTCTGGTCGCGAAAGAAGATCACCTTCCAATGCAACAGCGCGGCGCGGATGCCGGCGATTGTGTCGTCGCTCAGTTCGTCGCGGAGATCG
>JAYSPV010000022.1:0-24083 GCA_043721915.1 Ilumatobacteraceae bacterium
CGGGGGCGACCGAATCGTCGGCGTGCTGACGGGGGTCGCCTGCCCACCCGATGCGATGCGTGTGGCCGGGCTCACGCTGCCGGGGCTGGCGAACGCTCACAGCCACGCCTTCCACCGGGCGTTGCGCGGTCGTACGCAGGCCGGGGTGGGCTCGTTCTGGACCTGGCGCGACCAGATGTACACCGCAGCTGCCCGCCTCGACCCTGATACGTACTTCCAGCTGGCTCGCGCCGTGTACGGCGAGATGGCGCTCGCAGGGGTCACCTGCGTCGGCGAGTTCCACTACCTTCACCACGGCCCGGGTGGCACCCCGTACGACGAGCCCAACGCGATGGGCGAAGCGCTGATCGCTGCCGCCGGTGAAGCAGGCATTCGCATCACCCTGCTCGACACCTGCTACCTGCAGGGAGGCATCGGTGTCGAACCGAACGAGGTGCAGCAGCGGTTCTCCGACGGTGACGCTCTGTCGTGGGCCACTCGCGCAACCGCGTTGAGAGCGATGGAGACGGTCACCTGCAAGGTCGGCGCGGCGATCCACTCCGTGCGCGCCGTGCCGCCGTCGGCGATGCAGGTGGTGAGTGCTTGGTCGGGCGGCAACAGCGCGCCGCTGCACGCGCATGTCTCCGAGCAGCCTGCCGAGAACGAGCGGTGCATCGACGCGTATGGGCTGACGCCCACCGCGCTGCTGGCCGAGCGGGGGGCGTTGAGCGAACGCTTCACGGCCGTGCACGCAACTCACCTCGCCGTCGCCGACATCGAGCTGTACGGCAGTCACCGCTGCACGATCTGCATGTGCCCCACCACCGAACGCGACCTTGCCGATGGCATCGGGCCGGCACTGATGCTGCGCAACGCGGGCGCTCGTCTTGCGCTCGGAACCGACTCCAACGCACTCATCGACATGTTCGAGGAGGCTCGGGCAGTGGAGATGGACGAGCGACTGGCGTCGCAGATCCGCGGTAGCCACGACGCGCCGTCACTGCTGCGGGCCGCGACAGCCCAGGGCTGCGGCAGCTTGGGGTGGGACGACGCGGGATCGTTACGCGTCGGAGGGCTCGCAGACTTCGTGGCCATCCGTCTCGACAGCGTTCGCGCCGCCGGATGGACTGCCGCGACAGCGATCGAGTCCGCTGTCTTCGCTGCCGGTGCCGGCGATGTGCACACGGTTGTCGTCGGCGCAACGACCATCGTCGCCGATGGACGACACACCCGATTCGACGTCGCGTCGGCGCTGCACGCTTCGATCACTGCGTTGATGGACGAGCAGTGACGACGACGGTCCTCGACAACATCGGGTTGCTGGTGACCAATGATCCGGGGCTCGGCGACGGCCCGTTGGGTCTTCGACGCGCTGCCTGTGTCGTCTACGAGGACGGTGTCATCGTTGCGGTCGGCGCCGCAGGGCAGGCGGCCGATGAGCGAATCGATGCAGAGGGGTGCTGTGTCATCCCCGGGTTCGTCGACAGCCACACGCACCTCGTGTTCGCCGGCGATCGCGGTGACGAGTTCGCTGCCCGTATGGCAGGCCGTCCGTACGGGGCTGGCGGCATCAACGTCTCGGTCGCTGCTACCCGCGCGGCGTCGAACCAACAGCTGTCGGCGCTCGCCGCGGGCCGGCGCGCAGAGGCGCGGCGCGCCGGTATCACCACGCTCGAGATCAAGTCGGGGTACGGGCTCGACGCTTATCATGAGGCTCGCTGCTTGCAGGTTGGGCGAGAGTTCACCAACGACACGACGTTCCTCGGTGCGCACGTCGTGCCGAGGGAGTTCGAGGGGCGTCCCGACGACTACGTGCACCACGTCTGCACCGACATGCTGGCCGCCGCGGCACCGCACGCGCGCTGGATCGACGCGTTCTGCGAGGTCGGAGCATTCGACGCCGATCAGTCGCGCGCCGTGTTGACCGCTGGGCGTACCGCCGGCCTCGGGTTGCGGCTGCATGCGAACCAGCTCGGCCACGGCCCCGGTGTGCAGTTGGCGGTGGAGATGGGATGCGCCTCGGCCGACCACTGCACATATCTCAGCGACGACGACACCGCCGCGTTGGCGAGCAGCGAGACAGTCGCCACCTTCCTGCCGGCGACCGACTTCAGTACTCGTCAGCCGTACCCCGATGCCCGTCGTGTGATCGACGCCGGCGCGCAGGTGGCGCTGGCCACCAACTGCAATCCGGGCAGCAGCTACACGACGTCGATGTCGTTCTGCATCGCACTCGCCGTTCGCGACATGCACATGTCGCCGGAAGAGGCATTGCTGGCGGCGACGGTCGGTGGTGCGCGTGCGCTGCGGCGCAGCGATGTGGGTGCTCTCAGACCGGGTATGCGAGCCGACCTGGTGCTGCTCGATGCGCCGTCGTACACCCATCTCGTCTATCGGCCGGGCGTGCCGTTGATCCATCGGGTGATCGAAGCCGGGACACTCACATGAGTTCTCTGCGCAGGGTGGGCGCGTGGGCGGCGCCGCTGACGCCAGGTGTCGCAGTGGCGCTCGTGGTGGCGTGGGTCGGCTTTCTCGTGCATCGCAGCGTCGACGTCGTCTCGCCGCACGTCGTGGCCGTGGCAATCGGCATCATCGGTGCGACGTTCGGCGTGGTCGATCCGCTGTTCGTGCCCGGCTTGCGGTTCGCGGCGAAGAAGGTGCTTCGGGCCGGCATTGTCTTGCTCGGGTTTCGCCTGTCGCTGAGCGAGTTGGGCAAGCTCGGGCCGCGAGCACTGATCGCCGTCGTCGTGGTGGTCGCCGCAACGTTCTTCGGGACGCAGTGGCTGGCGAAGCGGCTCGGCCTCACTCCCTCCCTCGGGTTGCTGATGGCCACCGGCTACAGCATCTGCGGGGCCTCGGCGATTGCCGCCGTCGAGCCCTTTGCTGACGCCACCGAGGAGGAGGTGGCGTACTCGATCGCGTTGGTGACACTGTGTGGCACCCTGGCCATCGTGGCCTTGCCCGGGCTGGGCACGCTGCTCGGTCTCACCGACAGCGAGTTCGGGGCCTGGGTGGGAGCGTCGGTGCACGACGTGGGGCAGGTCGTGGCGGCGGCCTCCACACATGGCGAGGTGTCGCTGAAGCTGGCCACGTTGGTGAAGCTGACCCGAGTGGCCCTGCTGGCACCGTTGCTGGCCGGCGTAGCGATCAGCGCTCGCCGCCGCGTTGGTCCCGCTGCACTGGCGGGTACCAAGCGCCCGCCGATCCTGCCGCTGTTCATCGTGCTGTTCCTGGTCGCGGTGGCCGTGCGGTCCTGGGGTGTGCTGTCCACGGACGTACTCGGCCACGTCAAGGATGCCGAGACGATCCTGCTGGCCATGGGCCTGGTCGGTCTCGGCAGCAACGTCAACCTGCGCAAGCTGCGTGCGGTCGGCGGCAAGCCACTCGCTCTGGGTCTCGGCAGCTGGGCCCTCGTCGCGGTGGTGTCGTTGGCTGCAGTGAAGCTGTCGGGTCTCTGATCAGCCACTAGGGTGACCGGCCGTGGCCCGCACACCCGACCTCGAGCGCCGTCAGGAGCTTCTCGATCGCATCGTCGAGTACCTGGCGCAGAACGGGTTGGCGCAGGCGACCCTGCGCCCGATGGCCGCATCGCTCGATGTCAGCATCAACCGCTTGGTGCACCACTTCGGGTCCAAGGAGGAGCTGCTCACTGCAGCGGTCGCGCGTTCGATGGAACAGCAACTCGCCGTGCAGAGCGCATGGTTGGCCCGTGCGCCGCGCCTGACCCAGGCCGAGCTGTACCGCAAGTGGTGGAAGTGGATGAACGCTGCGCCCAGCAACCTCGCACTCGTGCGACTCAACTACGAAGCGGCCACCCTCGACCCGAGTGTCACCGGGCTCGCCGGTGAAGTCCGTGCCGATCAGATCGGTGTGTGGCGCCACGACACCGAGCAACGCCTCGAGGCCGAAGGCGTACCCCACGATCGGGCCGTCCGCGAAGCGTCGCTGATCAAAGCGACCTTCACTGGACTGATCATGGATCTGTTCGCGACCGGCGATCACCGGCGCCTGAACCGCGCGGTCGACGAGTTCCTCGAGCGGCTCGCTGATTCCGTCGCTGACTCGGTCGCTACGCTCCGGCGGTGACTGCGCTACTGCCCAGCCTGGTCGGGGCATTCGGAGATCGGCACGACGCCGTCTGCGTCGCCGGCGAGACGGTCGCCTGGTCCGAGCTCGCCGCCCGGGCCAATGGCACCGCTGCCCGCATCGAGGGCGCGCAGGCTGTCGCCGTCGATGCCCGACCGACGCTGGCCACGGTCGTCGCGATCGCAGCCGGCCTCGCCGCAGGCGTGCCGGTCGTTCCGGTCCCGCCCGACGCCGGCCCGATGGAGCGAGCTCACATCCTGCGCGACTCGGGAGCGACCCTGGTGCTCGGCGAAGATGACTGGCCCGAGGTCGGATTACCGCGGGTCGCGCTGGCCGCCCACGGAGGGCAGCGACCGGAGCCGCCCGGCGCCGCAGCCGGGCTGATCGTGTACACCTCCGGCACGACCGGAGCGCCGAAAGGGGTGGTGCTCTCCCGTTCGGCGATCGCGGCCGGGCTGGACGGCCTGGCGCTGGCGTGGGGCTGGACGCAGGACGACACGCTCGTCCATGGGCTGCCGCTGTTTCATGTTCACGGCCTGGTCCTGGGCGTGTTGGGTGCACTGCGGGCCGGCAGCCGATTGGTGCACACCGGTCGGCCCACCCCCGCTGCCTACGCTGCCGCGGCCGGATCGCTGTACTTCGGCGTGCCGACGGTGTGGGGCAGGGTGTGCGCCGAGCCCGAGGCGGCCCGAGCGCTGGCAGGTGCCCGCTTGCTCGTGTCGGGGAGCGCTCCGTTACCTGTGCCGGTGTTCGACCAGCTTCGGTCGCTCACCGGCCATGCCCCGATCGAGCGGTACGGGATGACCGAGACACTGATCACCCTGACGACGAGAGCCGATGGCGAACGGCGCCCAGGTTGGGTCGGAACACCCATCGAGGGTGTCCGCACCCGCCTCGTCACCGAGGAAGGTGGCGAGACACCCCACGACGGCGAGGCGATCGGCGAACTGCACGTGGCGGGGGAGACGTTGTTCGACGGCTACCTCCACCGGGCGGACGCCACTGCGGCAGCGATGGACGGCGAGTGGTTCCGCACCGGCGACGCAGCAGTCATCGGGCCCGATGGATTTCACCGCATCGTCGGCCGTCAGTCGATGGACATCATCAAGACGGGCGGCTTCAAGGTGGGTGCTGGCGAGGTCGAGACAGTGCTGCTCGGCCACCCCAGCGTCGATGAGGTAGCCGTCGTGGGCATCCCCGACGACGACCTCGGACAGCGAATCGTGGCCTACGTGGTCGGGCACGGCATCGAGCCCTCCGTGCTGATCGACCTGGTCGCGACAACGTTGTCGGCGCACAAGCGGCCGCGCGAGATACGGGTGGCCGCCTCGCTGCCGCGGAACGCGATGGGCAAGGTGCAGAAGGGCCTCCTCGGTCGCTGAGGTTGTTTCGGCGACTACACCCCAGGGGGTATAGTCGGAACATGCAACTGCCCGACGACACAACTGCCGATCTACTGCGCCGCCTCGCTCGCATCGAGGGCCAGGTTCGTGGAGTGCAGGCCATGCTGCGCGACGGCCGTGAGTGTCGCGAGATCGTGGCGCAGCTCTCGGCCGCCGGCAAGGCGCTGGATCAGGTGGGCTTCAAGATGCTCGCCACCGGAATGGCCGCCTGCCTCGCCCACCCCGAGCAGGCCGGCGAGAGCGGCTTCGACCTCGAAGAAGTAGAGCGCCTCTTCCTCAAACTCGCCTGATTCACCGGATTATCCGTTCCAGTGTTCTGCGAGTGCTCGTTGAGTCGCTCGGCGTCAGCTGCTATGTATTCCGCCATGTCAACACGCCTGGCCATCTCAGGGCTGCTTGCAGCCGCCGTCGCAACTGTCGCTTTCTCGTCGAGCGCGGCTGCTGATGGCATCGATAACTTCGTTCCATCCTCTGCGTCGGTCGGTCCCGGCGAAGTCATCCAGTTCCGAGTCGACCCGAGCGAGCAGGGTTGCACGAGGCCGACCGATCAGGAGCCGCCCACTGCCGTGTGCCAATGGACGATCGAGGATGCTTCTGCTGCCGTCGTCTTCGGCCCGATCCAGGTGTTCCGCACGGATTTCAGCAGCGGCCTGCTGGAGATCTCTGTGAATGCGCCACAGACTTCCGGTTCGTATCTCATTGTCTGGACCGCCATCGACAAGGACTGCGAGAGGGGCGGCGCGACGGCTTCGTTCGTCGTCACAGGTACAGCGACCACGACGACCACGCCGGCGGCCCCCACAACCGTCGCCGCACCAGCGGCCCTACCGTCGACGGGCCGTTCGACGGACGGTCTGTTGTGGGTTGCGTTGGCGTTGGCGATGTTCGGCGGCGTAGTCACAACGCTCTCTGCTCGCCGCAGCTGACATCCGGTTGACGGTCGTTCACTCGACTACACCCTGGAGGAAAGCCTCGATGCGCAGGAAAGCTTCGGAGGGTTTTGTTGCTGCGGACCGGTCAGGCGACGATGTTGACCATCCGGCCGGGGATGACGATGATCTTCTTCGGGGCCGCGCCGGCCAACGCGGCCACCACCTTCTCGTCGGCCATCGCGACCGCCTCGACGAGTGCCGGGTCGGCATCGGCGGCGACCGTCACTCGGCTGCGTACCTTGCCGTTGATCTGCACGGGGTACTCCACCGTGTCGGCCACGAGCAGCGCAAGATCGGCGACAGGGAACGCCTCGTAGGTGATCGACGTGTCGTGGCCCAGCGCCGCCCACAGTTCCTCCGCCGCGTGCGGCGCCAGCGGGGCAAGCATCTTGACCAATGCCTCGGCAACGTCGAACGGGCAACCCCCCAGCTTGGTGAGGTGGTTGTTGAACTCGATCAGCTTGGCGATGGCAGTGTTGAAGCGAAGGTTGTCGAGCTCCTCGCGCACGGCAGCGATCGTGACGTGCAGCAGTCGGACCGTCTCGTCGCCCGCCGGCTCGGGGGTCAGGCGAACGACCCCGGTCTCCTCGTCGACGATGTTGCGCCAGACGCGCTGTAGGAAGCGGTAGACGCCGACGACGTCCTTGGACTCCCATGGTCGCGAGGCATCGAGCGGTCCCATGCTCATCAGGTACAGCCGCAGGGTGTCGGCGCCGTACTGCGCGCACATCTCGTCGGGGTCGACGGCGTTCTTCAGGCTCTTGCCCATCTTGCCGTACTCGCGGGTGACGGGTTGCCCGTTGTGCGAGTAGCCGCCGTTGGCGGCTGTGACGACCTCGGCCGCTTCGACATACATCCCGCGTTCGTCGTGGTAGGCCGCGGCCAGGATGTAGCCCTGGTTGAACAGGCGATAGAACGGCTCGACCGAGCTGACATGACCGAGATCGAACAGCACCTTGTGCCAGAAGCGGGCGTACAGCAGGTGCAGCACCGCGTGTTCCACGCCGCCGACGTACAGATCGACGCCGCCCGACTGTCCCGGTGCCTGTGGGCCCATCCAGTAGGCCTCGTTGGCAGGGTCGACGAAGTCGTTCTCGTTGGTCGGGTCGAGATACCGCATCTCGTACCAGCAACTGCCGGCCCACTGGGGCATCACGTTGGTGTCGCGCCGGTACGACTGCACGCCGTCGCCGAGATCCAGCTCGACGTTCACCCAATCCGCCAGCCGGTCGAGTGGGCTCTCCGGGTTGCTCATCGCGTCGTCAGCGTCGAAGGTGCGCGGGGCGAACTGGTCGGTCTCGGGGAGCACCACGGGCAGCGACTCGGCAGGCAGGGCATGCGCGTTGCCGTCGGCGTCGTAGACGATCGGGAACGGCTCGCCCCAGTACCGCTGCCTGCTGAACAGCCAATCACGCAGCTTGTAGGTGATCGTGGCCTCACCGTGGCCGTTGGCGACCAGCCACTCGTTGGTCACCTGAGTGCCCTCGGCCACCGTGGCGACACCGTTGAGGTCGAGCGAGCCGTTGCTGCTGTTGGCGTACGGCGCGTCGCCGATGAATGCGTCGGCCCAGGTGGAGGTGTCGGTACCGCGACCGTCGCTGGGGTCCTGAATGGCGATGATGTCGAGCCCGAACTTGCGGGCGAACTCGAAGTCGCGCTGGTCGCCGCAGGGCACCGCCATGATGGCGCCGGTGCCGTAGCCCATCAGCACGTAGTCGGCGATCCAGACGGGGATCTGCTCGCCGTTGAGCGGGTTGACTGCATACGAACCGGTGAACACCCCGGTCTTCTCGCGGCCCTCGTTCTGGCGGTCGAAGTCGTCCTTGGCAGCAGCGGTGGCGCGGTAGGCGGCGACCGCGGCGGCCTGCTCGGGCGTCGTCAGTGCGTCGACGAGCCCGTGCTCCGGGGCCAGCACCATGAAGGTGGCGCCGAACAACGTGTCGGGGCGGGTGGTGAACACGGTGATCGGCCCGGCGTGCGATGCGAAGTGGACGGTGGCGCCCTCGCTGCGGCCGATCCAGTTGCGTTGCATCGCCTTGATCGCGTCGGTCCAGTCGAGCAGTTGCAGATCGTCGATCAGGCGGTCGGCGTAGGCGGTGATGCGCATCATCCACTGGCGCATGTTGCGCTTGAACACGGGGAAGTTGCCGCGGTCGCTACGACCGTCGGCCGTGACCTCCTCGTTGGCGACGACAGTGCCGAGGCCGGGGCACCAGTTGACGGGTGCGTCGCTGACGTACGCCAGCCGCCACCGCTCCAGCTCATCGAGCCGCTCCGAGCCCGACATCGCGGCCCACTCGCCGGACATCGGCGCCCGGGCACCGGCTTCGAACTCGGCGACCAGCTCGGCGATCGGGCGGGCCTTCTTCAGGTCCGGGTCGAACCAGGAGTTGAACACCTGCAGGAAGATCCACTGCGTCCAGCGATAGTACGCGGGGTCGGTGGTGCTGACACTGCGCCGCGGATCGTGGCTGAGACCCAGACGGCGCAGCTGCGCACGGATGTTGGCGATGTTCTGGTTGGTGGTGATTGCCGGGTGCTGGCCGGTCTGCACTGCGAACTGCTCCGCGGGCAGGCCGAACGCATCGAAACCCATCGTGTACAGCACGTTGTGGCCGGTCATCCGCATGTAGCGGGCGTACATGTCGGTGGCGGTGAAACCAAGCGGGTGCCCCATGTGCAGGCCAGTGCCGCTCGGGTAGGGGAACATGTCCAGGATGAACTTCTTCGGTCGCCCGCCCACGGCTACGGGGTCACCCAGCGGGCCTGCCGGGTTCGGCGTGTTGAACGTGCCGTCGGCGTCCCACCGGTCCTGCCAACGGGCCTCGATGCCCTGTGCGAGCGCCCCGGTGTAGCGAAACGGCGGGATGTCGCCAGGCGCGCCATCGGCGCTGCCGGTGCCGGTGCCGTGGCCGTTGCTGTCGGGGGCAGTGTTCAAGGATTCGGTGGCATTCATGGCTGTTGAATTCTACGAGACGCACTCGCCGAACGATCGGACACTTTCGAGCCGGGCCGCGGCGCTCGTCGAACACGGCAGTGGTTTGCGGGCCGAACTAGCGTGGCCCGCTATGTCGGACAGTGACTCCATCATCGAGCGGCTCGTCGCTGCCACCACTCTCGGGCACGGCGTCCGATTCGTGGGCCACAGCGTGATGCCCGCCGAAGGTGACGGGTTCGTGTCGTGGGAGCAGATCCACGAGGAGGCCCGCGTCGTCGGCGCCGCGCTGCAAGCCCGTGGGCTGGTACCGGGCGATCACGTTGCCATCCTCGGCCCCACGTCGCGTTCGCTGATCACGATCGTCCAGGGCTGCTGGCTGGCGGGCATCGCCAGCATGGTGCTGCCGCTGCCGATGCGGATGGGTTCGCTCGATGCGTTCGTCGAGAGCACTCGCGGCCGTATCCGCCACGGCGACGCGAAGCTGATCCTGATCGACGACATGCTGGCGGCGTTCTACGAGGCCAGCCCCGGCGACCCGCCGATCGAGCCGATGGCTGCTGTCCTGCCGGGTGCCGTCACCGCCCCGAGTGGCGAGCGGTTGGAGCTTCCCGAGCGCGATCCGGAACGGCTGGTGATTCTGCAGTACACCAGCGGCTCGACCAGCGAGCCGAAGGGCGTGATGATCCCTGATCGCGTGTTGCGCGCAAACCTCGATGCGTCGTGCGAGGCTGCGCAGCTGGGCCCGAGTGAGGTGATGGTCAGCTGGTTGCCGCTGTACCACGACATGGGTCTGGTCGGCTTTTTGGCGTTGCCGATGACGACCGGTGTGCAGTTGGTCCAAGCTGCGCCGCAGGACTTTCTGGCGAAGCCAGGCAACTGGATGCAGTGGATCAGCGACTGGAAGGGCACCGCCACCGCAGGGCCGAACTTCGCGTGGGTGCTGGCCACGCGCGCGCTCGGTCGTATGGAAGGGCTCGACCTGTCGTCGCTCACCCTCGCGCTCAGCGGTGCCGAGCCGGTCGACCCGAATGCTGTGGAGGCGTTCGTGAAGGCCGCCGAGCCGTTCGGGTTCAAGCCGGGCAGCGTGTTCCCCGCCTTCGGCATGGCCGAGGTCGCGATCGGCGGTGTGTTCCCGCAACGGCACCGCGGGATGCTCACCGACTCAGTTGACCGCGAGTTCCTCGAGCGTGAGCGGGTGGCCAAGCCACTCGAACTGGCCGACGCACAGGAGGAGCTGGAGGTTCGCCGTCTGCCCCTGCTCGGCAAGGCCGTACCCGGCCTGGAGATGCGCGTCGTCAACCCCGACACGTTCGAGGATCTACCCGAGCGGCACGTCGGCGAGCTGCTGCTGCGCGGCACCTCGGTGACCCCCGGCTACTACAAGCGGCCGGATGCAACAGCTGCGCTGTTCCGGGACGGCTGGCTGTGCACGGGCGACCTCGCCTACCTGGTCGACGGTGAACTGGTGCTCTGCGGCCGGATCAAGGACGTGATCATCGTCGGCGGGCGCAACGTCTTCCCTGAGGACATCGAGCGCGCGGTCGGCGTGATCGATGGCGTGAGGGCAGGGAACGTGATCGCGTTCGGCGTCGAGGGCTACAAGGGCAAGGAGAGCGTGGTCGTGGTCTGCGAAGTGCGCACCGACGACGCCGAGGCCGTGCGTCACGCGGTGCACCACCGCACGCTCGACGTGTGCGGCCTGCCCCCACGCGATGTCATGCTGGTGAAGGCAGGCACGCTGCCCAAGACATCGTCCGGCAAGCTGCAACGGGCGAAGTGTCGCGAGCTGTACCTCGGCGAGGAGCTCGAGCTCGCCTGAGTGCGCCGGCCGGGTAGGCACTGGCCTGAATGGCGACGTCGGTCAGGGATTCGGGTTGACGAAATTGAACGTGCCGCTGATCACCGCGTCACCTTTGCTGGCCCCGGTCATGTCGGCGAGCACGTCGGTGACCGGGATGAGGAACGTCCCCGCGATGTGGTCGCCATCGAAGGCTGTGATGGTCAACGATCCTTCGGCACTCAGGCCCCAGTTCGTGTCGGTTCCGTCGATGCCGAGCAGTGCCTGGATGAGGTGCGGTGAGCCGGAGCCGCCGAGCACGTTGTCGGCCGGCACGATCGGGTAGACGCCCGGCGCCATCGGGATGCGAGCATCGGTGGCGGCGCCGAAGCCGACGTAGTTGTCGCCTGGGCCGGTGCAGTTGAGGATGAAGAAGGTCTCGTCGAGCGCGATCGGCACCGAGTTGCCGGGCGTTGAGGGGATCCATGGCCCGTACCCCACAGCCGAGTAGCCGCCCGGGCTGTCCCACGACACGGTGACGTCACCCGTGATGTCGACGTGGCATGAATCGGACGGGTCGATGGTTGGCGTTGCTCCGCCATCGGTGGCTGGTGCGCCTTCGGTGGCGCCGGGCACGGTGGACAGGTCTTCACCGCTCCCGATGGCGTCGTTCGCTGCCCCCGGGCGAGTGCTCAGGTTGTCGCCGCTGCAACCAGCCGTTGCGAGGGCGAGTGCAATCCCGGTGGCGGCGAGCACGGTGCGGCGTGTGTACATGGTTGTGTACCTCCTGGGTGAAGTGTGTGGGCTCATGCCCTCTCAGAGCAAGCAACGCAGCACTCATTGCACTTTGTTGGGTACTCAATTCCCGAATCTGCCAATCTGTGCGGATGAAGGTCGTCTACACGCCAGCTCATCTTCTCCACGATCCCCACGTCGAGTTCGAGACATCGCAGGTGCACAGCCCGTGGGAGCACATCGGGCGGGCCGAGAAGATCCGCGAGACGCTGGAGGCCGATGCCCGGTTCGAGTTCGTGACGCCCACGGAGTGGGGCACTGACCCGATCGAAGCAGTCCACAACCCTGGGCTCGTGAAGTTCCTCAGCGAAGGCTGGCAGCTCTACGCCGCAGCGCACCCGGGGGTGCGGGAAGTGGTCCCGGACATGTTCTACAGGTCGGCGCTGCGCGACAAGATGGCGCCGGGGCGCGAGCCGACGTCGATCAACGGCCGCATCGGCTACTGGTGCTTCGAGACCACCACACCGCTCACCGAAGGGACGTACGAAGCGGCTCGCGGGGCGGTCGACACCGCACTCACCACCACGCAAGTGGTCCTCGATGGGGCATCGAACGCGTACGGCCTGTGCCGTCCGCCCGGCCACCACGCGCCCACGGATCTGTACGGCGGCTACTGCTTCTTCAACAACGCTGCGATCGCCGCGCATCATGTGGCCAGCACGACCGGTGCGAAGGTCACCGTGCTCGACGTGGACTATCACCACGGCAACGGCACGCAGCAGATCTTCTACGACCGCGACGACGTGCAGTACGTGTCGCTGCACGGTGACCCGGCGCGCGCGTACCCGTACACCGTCGGCTTCGCGGATGAAACCGGCAGCGGTCGCGGGCTCGGCCACAACATCAACTACCCGATGCCGTTGCGTGCCGACGACGATCAGTACATTGCTGCGCTCGAGCTCGCGTGCGAGCGGATTGCGGGCTTCGGCCCGTCGTTGGTGATCGTCTCGTTGGGCCTCGACACCTTCATCACCGATCCGATCAGCGATCTGGCTGTCACCACGGACGGGATGCGGCGCAGCGGCGATGTCGTTCGCCAACTGGGTCTGCCCACCGTGGTCTTGCAGGAGGGTGGCTACGACGTCAGCGCCCTCGGTGACAACGTCCAGGCATGGCTGACGGGGCTCGGCGCGTAGCCAAGCGACTTCGGGCGGTGCTCGATGCTCGCGCCGAGAAGATTCGACCACTTCGGTGATGACGCGTCCGCGGACGCGTCATGGTGTGGTCGGTCCGCGGGCCGCTCACCGCGACGACGAGGCACCGCGCGCGTCACGTCAGCTGGTGCGAGAGTAGTGCGTGGATCCGGACACATTCGACGTCGACGCGTTGCTCGACGCCGTCAATTGCTTCCGTCAGGGTGGGCAATCGGCAGTTGCCGTGCTCGTCGGGGCGGGCGTCGACAACGTCGACGATGATCAGCTACTCGCTGCAGTCCGTGCTGCACTGGCACGCCGGCCGGATCTGATCGGGGTCTGGCAAGCATGGTCATGGGACAAGCGTTGGTCGCCGAGCCCGTACCTCAACGTGCTCGAGGTCGGCCACTACGACGGTGGCTACCGTCATGTCCGGCGGCACGCCACGTCTGCCGATGCGTGCGCCGACTTCGTACTGACCGAGGTGAGGTGGATCGTCGAGACACGAGTGGTGACGGCGCCGTAGGCACTGCACGCTGCGGCCGACCTGCCCAAGATGTCGGCGTCGACTACCCGAGTTCGCCGCTGCGTGGGGAGGTCGAGCTTGCTCGACCAGCGTAACAAGGAGGTCTGACACAGTTCCCGTGACCGTGTGCTGACGCGTCCGCGGACGCGTCTGGGTCTGGCTGCGGTGACAACGAGCGGCGCGTGGGTTCGCAGGGAGGAGGCAGCCAGCGATGGACATGCCACGCATCCGAGTCGGATCGGTTGCGATGGTCGTCGGCGTTCTCAGCCCGGTCGGCCGCCAGGCTGATCGAGAGCGGAAGCACCGTTTGTTGATGACGGCGAAGGCGAGCGCCGCACCCCTCAACGAGGTCGGGTTGGGTGCAACGCTGACGGTCGAGGACGGCAGCCTGTCTCTCCTTTCGGTCGACGACGGTACCTGTGTCACCGCGATCTGGCCGACTGGATCAGCCTCGACGTCGGCCGGACACTGTTCGCCATCGCTCACTGGTCGGCGCGGACACGGTGCACACCTGCGACCTTTGATCCGACCTGGCGCCGTCGGTCGACTACTCAGCGACAGAGCCAGCCGCAGCGACGGCTGCGAGGAAGGCGGCGCCGTAGAGCTGCAGCTTGGCCGGGCCGATGCCCTTGATCGACGCGAGCTCGTCGAGGGATGCGGGCTGCAGCGCGGCGATCGCGTGCAGCGCGGTGTCGGGGAGCACCGTGTAGGCCGGCTTCCCTGCGGCCAGGTGACGGCGCATGGCGCGCAGCGCCTCGAACAGCGTGGCTTGAGCAGGCGAGAGGTCGTCGCCCGGCTTCTTTGCCACCGCGGCGGAACGTGGTGCATTCGAGGCTGCGGGGCGCTCGCTGGTGATACGGGCACGTGGCTCGGTGCTGCACTCGATGATGAACGGTGACGGTTGTTCGGAGGGCACCACCAGCACATCTCGTGAGGCGCGAGTGATCGCGACGTGGAACAGGCGGCGTTCCTCCTCTTCGTCCTCGGCCAGACGATGCGGGAACTGATCGGCGTCGGCATGGTGGACGATCACGAACGGCCACTCCTGGCCCTTCACCCGGTGCACGGTGGCGAGGGTGACGCCGTCCGGCTGACGCTTCGTGGCCAGCGCCGAGCGGATCCAGGATTCGAACTTCGCAGGGTCGGGTTGCAGCGAGGAGAGCTGGGCGATGGCGGTGAGGTCGTCGTTCTGCGCGGCGCGGTTCATGCCCTTGCGGTGCACATCGAGCTTGGCGATGCTGTTGGCCAGACCCATCGTGTCGCGCAGCGCGGCCATTGCCTGAGCCGTGGTGCCACGACTGGCCACCAAGCGTTGCATCCGTTCGATGTCGGCTGCGAACTTCTCGACTGTCTCGGCATCGCGCTCGGTGGTGATGCGCCCGGCCAGGCGCTGCACACCTGCGAGCGAGTTCTGCTCGCCGACCCAGGTGGCGATGCGCGGGTGCAGCGGGCGACTGGGGCGGCGTAGGGCCTCGGCCACGTCGACGGTGGAGAAGTCACCCTTGGCGGTTGCGATGCGCAGCCAGGCGAGCGCTGCTCGGACAGCTGTGCGCTCGAGGAACTCGCTGCCGACGCCGCCGTTGGTGGGCACGCCGGCGGCCTTCAACGCCACCTGCACCGGCGCGAGCAGTGAGTTCACCCTCGTGAGCACGGCGATCTCGGAGGGTGACGAACCGGCGGAGATGGCGGTGGTGACGGCCTGCACGGTGCCATCCACAGAGTCGCCGGTGGCCGGCGCGACCATGAACCCGTCGGTCTCGGTCTGGGCGGCACGAATGACCTTGGTGACGCGCCGCCGATTGTGGCGCAGCAGGGTGTCGGCTGCCCTCACGATGCCACCGGGGCAGCGGTAGTTGACCTCCAGCGGGTGCTCGCCGGCCTCGGGGAACAGATCGGCGAAGTCGATCAACCATGCCGGGTCGGCGCCGTTGTAGCCGTAGATCGTCTGGTCGTCGTCGCCGACGCCGAAGACGGCCGCATCGGGACCTGCGAGCAGGCGGACCAGCAGCAGGTGGGCGGGCGTGAGGTCCTGGAACTCGTCGACGAGCAGCAGCCTGCAGCTGCGTTGGGCCGCGGAACGAGCCTCCGGGTCGCGCATCAGCAACTCGATCGCTTTGTACACCTGCTCGTCGTAGTCGACTGCGCCGGCGCGACCGAGTTCACGACGGTACTGGTGGAACGCGTCGGCAAAGCCCTCCACTTCGCCCTCGTAACGGCCCTCCACCTTCGCGGGGTCGACCAGACCGAGACGGGCGAGAGAGAGCGCTTCAATCCACGTGGCGACGGGGTCGGCATTGCGGACTCGCGGGAACTTCACCAGCCGGCCGATGAGCCGTCGGACCTCGGGCTCGTCGATCGTGTTGAAGCGTTGTGGCTGACGAGCGAATGGCGAACTGCCGTTGATCACGGCCAGTGCGATCGCGTTGAGCGTGCGCACCTGCAAACCTGGGAGATCGGCGGTGCGTGCGGAGATCTCTTCCTGTGCCCGCTTGTTGAACGCGATGAGGGTGATGGCCGAGGCAGGGATGCGCCACTGCTGCACCAGGTGGCGGGCGCGTTCGGTGAGCACCCTCGTCTTGCCCGAACCGGCAGGGGCGATGATGCGAGCGGCCCCGCCTTCATGCGTGACTGCGGCCAACTGATCCGGTGCGAGTGCGGCGGTGGTGTCGTTGCTCGTCGGTGCGCGCAGTGAGCCGTGCTCGACCGCAACCCTGTGCACCACGGGAATGCCGAGCAAGGCCGGCGTGAAGCGCGGCGGCCCACCGTCGAGCCACGCTCGGCTGCGATCCGGCAACTCGATGTCGCCACGACCGTCGCCGGTGACCCGTGCTCCGGCGAGCACCGCCCGATCGACCAACGACCAGGTGGCGCCCTCGCGGACGTCGATGGCGTTGCTGCGCACGAGGTGTTGCAGCGCCTCGCTGGTGAACCGCACACGCGGGCCGACCGCGTGTGGCGGCAAGGTGGAGGTGAACGGCTGCAGGAGCACGGCGTCGGCGGAGCCACTGACCTCGAACACGATGCCCGAGCGGGCCATCGACAACGCGTGCAGCCGAGCGACGAGCGTGCCGTCGGCCGGTTCGATGATGATGCGGTCGGTGCCGGCCCAGTCGGCGGGAGCCGGCTGCCCAGGAGCGACGATCACGTTGCGACCCAGCGTGTGCGGGCCGCGGGCCACGATGACAGTCTGTGCGGTGGGAGACTGGCTGATGCGGCGAGGCGCCGGCGACACCGGGGGAGCAGCGGCGCGACGAGTTGGGGCAACTTCGAACACCTCGTCGTCGGCCGTCTCGAACGCATCGTCGTAGCTGTCGAGCGGCGGAGCATCGTCGGTGGGGGCGACTTCTTTGCCCTGGTTGCGCTGCCAACACGCCTTCAGTTCGAGGGCCGACGCGTGCTCGCCCGCGCAATACACACAGGGGATGCCTCGCTTACGCGGCGCGTCGTCGGACAGACTCATGAGGACCGACTCTATCGAACGAATGTTCTGTCGCGAAACGGCCCGATGTCAGGACGCTTTGAGGGCGTCGATCACGCCGGCCCAGCGTGAGGGGTCACTCTTGTAGGGCGCGTAGAAACTGATCCGTTGGATGACGTCGCCGTAGCGGCGGCTGAGCTCGGGGGCCACCGACTCGGGCTCACCGACGACCGCGAACGTGTTGAGGATCTCGTCGTTGATCAGGTTGCCCATCTCCACCCACTTGCCCAGCTTCGACAGCCCGTTCAGTTCCTCCTGCAGACCGCCCCAGCCGTGCACGTCGAGAACACCGCGATACGCGGGTGTGCTGCCGTAGAACGCGATCTGTTGCTGCGTGCCGGCGACTGCGGCCTTGAGTTCTTCCTCGGTGTTGCCCGTGACCACGAACGACGGCCCGACGATCTCGAAACCCTCCATCGTCTTGCCCGCCTTGGCGCGGCCACGGGCGAGTGCCGGAAGGGTGACCTCGCGAAGGTACTTCTCGGTGGTGAAGCCGTGGCAGATGAAGCCGTCGCACACTTCGCCGGCGACTTCCGTCATCAGTTCACCGACGCCGGCGAGGAAGATCTTCGGCACCCCGAAGCCGGCGAGGTCGGCGCGGTCGGGAACGAAGAACGGGGTCATCAGCGTGTGCGTGTAGAAGTCGCCGCGGAACGCGAGCGGTGCGCCGTTCTCCCACGTGTCCCAGATGGCCCGGATGGCCATGATCATCTCGCGCATGCGCGGCGCCGGGTGGCTCCACTCCATGCTGAAACGCTTGGTGATGTGCGGCTTGATCTGGCTGCCGAGGCCGAGCACGAAGCGGCCCTTCGAGAACGCCTGCAGGTCCCAGCCGATGTTGGCCAGGGTCATCGGGTTGCGGGCGAACGCGACGGCGATCGACGTGCCGAGCTCGAGCGTTTCGGTGTGTTCGGCCGCGAGTAGTAGGGGAAAGAACGGGTCGTGGCTGGTCTCGGCCGTCCACGCGCCGCTGTAGCCGGCTGCTTCCAGTTCTTTCGCCTGGGTGCCTGCCTGGTGCAGGTTGTTGCCAATGCCTCCGTCGACCTTCATTCGAACCCCTCCTCGTTGCGTCGTCACCGCAGCGTAGCCAGCGGCCGCGACATGGTGAGAGCCGACTCGGTCAGCGCCGAACGCCTGTGGAGCTACTCGCTCTGGTCGCGCAGGAACTGCTCGAACTCGGCGGCCAGCTCGTCGCCGGTGGGCAGATCGCTGATCGCACGGTCCATCTCGGCGGTGGCCTCGACTGCCTGGTCGTAGGCGGCCTCCAGTTGGCGGACCATCGTCTGGTGGTCGTCGTTGCCGCTGACGAGCTGATCGATGCGCTGCCGTTGGATCTCCGCTTCGCGAGCGAGCTCGGGCGTCTCGACGGTGATGCCGGTGACCTCACGCACGCCGGCCAGTAGCGCGGCGGACGCTGCCGGGTAGCTCATTGCACTGACGTAGTGCGGCACCTGCACCCAGATGCCGAGCGAGGCGACGCCGGCCTCGGTGAGCGAGTGCTCCAGTACTGCGCTCATCCCGGCGGGCACATCGACGGAGTTCTTCAGGTACCCGAGGTCGCCGATCACCTCGGCCGACGGCGAGCTGCATGACAACCGTGGTGCCCTGGTGTGTGGCGAGCCGAACGGGTACGAACCGAGCGCAACCATCTTGCGCACGCCCAGCTGCAGCGCGAGTTGGGTGACCGCGCTGGCAAAGCCGCGCCACTGCGAATCGGGCTCCGGGCCGATGAGCGTGAGCACGGCCGATCCCTGCGCGTCGGCGCCGACGCGCAGCTCGATGTCGCTCCACACCAGACCTGTGTTGACCCCCTCGCGCAGCTCCATCGTGGGACGCCGGGCGCGGTAGTCGATGAACGTATCGCCGTCGAAGGTTGCCAGGAGCTCGGTGTGGCAGGCGCCATCGAGCGCCGTCATCGCTGCTGCCGCGGCACCACTGGCGTCGATCCAGCCGGTGAGGTGAACGATCAGCACCGGCTCGTCGAGCGTGGGAATGTCGCGGTGCAGTTCGTAACGCGGGTTCATCGCAGTTGCTCCAACATTTGCTCGGCGGCGGCCGCGGCGCCGTCGACCTGCAGCTTGAACGGCTCGAGCTCGGCAGGGTCGCGAACCCCGAGCGCACCACCCAGGTAGCGGGCGTAGACGCCCTCGAGGATGCAGGCCAGCTTCCAGTAGGCGAACGAGACGTAGAACGGCAGATCGGTGAGATCGCGCCCGCTGACCGCGGCGTAGCGATCAGCCAGCTCGGATCGTTCGTAGAAGCCTGGCGCCGTGGTGGCCGACCCTGTCCACGCGGAGGCCGGATCGCTTGGGCCGGTCCAGTACACCTGCAGCAGGCCGAGATCGGCCAACGGATCTCCGAGCGTGCAGATCTCCCAGTCGAGCACGGCCACCACCGCTCCGGAGGCGTCGACCATGCAGTTGTCGAGTCGGTAGTCGCCGTGCACGATCGTGGCCGGGCCCTGCTCCGGAATCCGCCGGGAGAGCTCGTCGTGCACGCGATCCACAGCGGTGAGCTCGCGGGTCTTCTGCTGGTTCCACTGCCCGTACCAACGCTTCAGCTGGCGGGCGATGTAGCCCTCGTGCCGGCCCAGTTCGTTGAGGCCTGCGGCTTGCAGGTCCACTGCGTGGATGGCGGCCATCGTGTCGACCAGTGACTCGCTGGCGGCTCGGCGACCCTCCACGCTGAGCACGGCCTCGGCGGAGGGGCGGTCGCGCAACACGTAGCCGTCGACGAACCCCATCACGTAGAACGGAGAGTCGTTGACCGAGGGGTCGTCGCAGAAGCCCAGCGCTGGAGCGACGGGCACCGCCGACTGTTGGAGACCACTGATGATGCGGTGCTCACGGCCCATGTCGTGAGCGCTGGCGAGCACATGGCCCAACGGTGGCCGGCGGAGCACGAAGCGCGTGCCGTCGGCGCCGGTGACCTTGAAGGTGAGGTTGGAGTGACCGCCGGCGATCACCTCGTAGGCGAACGGTGCAACCGCGCCCGCGACATGTGTCTGCAGCCACTCGTTGACCGCCGGAACGTTGATGCCGTGGACGTCGCTCATGGTGCCCGTACGGTACCGCTCACCGCCCGGCCAGCGACCACCGGCCGCTTCGGTTGGGCCGGTATCGTGGCGCCATGGCAATCGACGTCACCGACGCAACGTTCCAGACCGAAGTCATCGATCGTTCGTTCGAGGTGCCGGTGCTCGTCGATCTCTGGGCCGAGTGGTGTGGCCCGTGCCGCACGCTCGGGCCGATCATCGAGAAGGTCGTCGACGCCACGGGTGGCAAAGTGGTCCTCGTCAAGGTCGACACCGATGCCAACCCTGCGATCTCCCAGGCCTTCCAGGTGCAATCGATCCCGGCGGTGTATGCGCTCAAGAACGGCCAGGTGGTCGACGGGTTCACCGGCGCGTACCCCGAACACATCGTGCAGGAGTTCGTCAACGGCCTGCTCCCCACCGAAGGCGAGAACGCGCTGGCGGCGCTGCTGGCGGAAGCCACCGAAGGTTCGTTCCGTGCGGCTCTGGAGATCGAGCCGGGCAACGAGGACGCGATCGTCGGCCTGGCCGAACTGCTGATCGCCCGCGGTGAGAACGACCAGGCGTTGCAGTTCCTGGCGCGCATTCCCGAGTCGGATCGCACTCGCCACACTGCTGCGAAGGCTCGCGTGCACATCACGCCCGATGACGATCACGATGCCACGCTCACGGCGCTGCTGGATCAGGTGAAGGCCGATGAGGTGGCGCGCCAGCAGTTCGTCGATCTGCTCGAACTGATGGGCCCCGACGATCCGCGTACTGCCGGCTACCGCAAGAAGCTGACCGCCCGCCTGTTCTGAACAGGTAGTGAGCACCGGTAGGTCGCAGGGCACGCGGCGTGCGACGCAACGTCGGTGACGTCAGCTCTTTCGGACGCGGCGGGCACGTCCGAAAGAGGTGACCCGGAAGAACTGTGCCAGTCGTTCGTGTCCGACAAGCCGCGACGTGGGGCGATCAGGCGAGCGCTGCGCGCACTTCGGCAACTCGGGACGGCACGGCCCGATACCACATCCAGCTGCCGCGTTTGTCGGCCTCCACGAGGCCGGCCTCGCGCAGCACCTTGAGGTGGTGGCTGACGGTCGGTTGGCTCTTTCCGACCGGTGCAACGAGGTCGCATGCGCACACCTCGCCGCTCGCGCTGGTGGCGATCAGCGAGAGCAACCGCAGACGGACGGGGTCGGAGAGCGCTGCGAACGCATGCGCGAGCGAGGCAGCCTGGTCGGGGGTGAGGGCCTCGGTGCCGATGCCGCCGCAGCAACCGACCAAACCTGGCGTGACGACGGGTTGCGTGATGGCGGGCGAGGCGGTCATTGCGTGCTCCTGGTGTGCTGAAGAGTTTCTCGGGAACATATTGACGAACATCGATATGATCAGCTATGATATCGACAACAGTCAATATACAGTGTCGTGTGCATCACGGCCTTCACCCAAGGAAGTCACTCATGTCTCGTCTCCAACTGGCCCTCAACGTCACCGATCTCGAGGGCGCGATCACGCACTACACCACCGTCTTCGGTGTCGGCCCGGCGAAGCGGAAGCCCGGCTACGCAAACTTCGCGATCGCCGACCCGCCGCTGAAGCTGGTGTTGATCGAGGACGCCGAGGCCGAGCACGGCAGCATCAACCACCTGGGGGTGGAGGTGCAGACGCGCGAAGAGGTTGCCACCGAGCACGCCCGCCTCGCGGCGAGCGGCCTCGACCTCTTCATCGAAGGCGAGACCACCTGTTGCTACTCGGTCCAGGACAAGTTCTGGGTCGAGGGCGGCCCCACCCGCTATGAGGTGTACACGGTGCTCGCCCCGGCGGAGTCGATGTTTGCCGAGGGCGCTGCCTGCTGCGGAGAGCCCGAGGTGGCGCTCGTCGAAGCCGAAGCGCCGGCCTGCTGCTGACGGCCGAGAGCGTCCTGCGCCTGCCTGCCGCTACAGCGGTGGGCAGGCAGACAAGACTGACGGCGTGCGCCCACTGACCGCTGCCCGCTGCGCCCTGTGGGCGATCACAGCTGTCGTGTGGGTAGCGCTCGGCCGGCTTGCGTTGGCCTTTCTCGGCAACGAACTTCACTGGCGTTACGTCGCCGAGCAGAGCCGCCGCGACGCGCCATGGTACTACCGGCTGGCAGGGGTGTGGGGTGGCAGCGAGGGTTCGCTGTTGTTGTTCGCAGGTGTGCTTGCGTTGGTTGCGTCGGTGGCTGCTCGCCGGCTCCGGCGCCCCCGTGCGATCTGGTTCGCAACGCTCACGGTCGTCGGGATCACGGCGATCGTTCTTGGCTGGGTGAGCCCGTTCGGGCGGCTCGATACCCCCGCCGTCCGCGGATTCGGGCTGACGCCGATCCTCGAGCACCCGGCGATGGCGGTGCACCCGCCACTGCTCTACCTCGGTCTCGGCTGCACGCTGGGCGCGGCGATGGTCGTGCTCGACGGAGGAGTGCCCACTGCCTGGTTGCGCCACTCCCTGGGGTTGGTGACGTTGGCCATGGCACTCGGCGGGCTCTGGAGCTACGTCGAGCAGGGCTGGGGCGGCTACTGGGCGTGGGACCCGGTCGAGAACACCTCGCTTCTCGTGTGGCTGGCGGCGATCGTGTCGTTGCACCTGCCGCGTTGGCCGCGGCTCGCGTTGCTGCCGTGGGTTTTCACCCTGCTCGGGGCCTGCCTGGTGCGCTCGGGTGTCACGCCCTCGATCCACGGGTTCGCGGAGCAGGCGAGCGTCGGGTGGGCGCTGCTCGCGCTCACCCTGGTCAGCTGCGCTGCGCTCTGGCGGCTGTCGCCCGGCGACTGTGTGTCCGAAGCCGGGAGAGTCTCGCCCGTGCCGGTGGTGGCGGCGCTCGCCGTGCTCGGCTTGGTCGCGGCCGGTACCGCGCTGCCGGTGCTGATCGACCTGTTCGCCGACAGGGCGACGGCAGTGCGCGGCGTGTTCTACTCCAGAACGGTCGGGCCTGTGGCGCTGGTGACGTTGCCGTTCCTCGTGCTGCGACTGCGCACGCCACGCGCACGGCTCGCGCACATCGGGATGGTCGTGCTCGTGCTCGGCATAGCAGCCACGACCTTCGATCGCGAGGAGGTCGTCACCCTCGGCGAGGGCCAGACCCAGCAGGTGGCAGGCCTCGCCGTCACCGGTCGTGGAGTGGCCGTCGAGCCCGGGCCGCGGCCGGATGTGCAGGCGGTGGTCGCCACCGTCGAGGTCGATGGCTTCGTCATGCGCCCGTCGCTCGTGGCCTACCCCGAGCGTGGCGGGGTATTGGCCGAAACGGCAATGGTCACTCGCCCGTGGAGAGATGTGCAGGTGACCTTGGTGGATGCCACCGACGACGGATTCGCACGCCTGATCGTGCGTCAGCGGCCGCTGATGTGGTGCGTGTGGCTGGGCGCCGTGCTGACGGCGGTCGGTGCGCTCAGCCCTGGCTGGGTGGCCCGTCGCCGCCGCCGGCCTGGCGAGCACGCTTCTGCGCCAGTAGCTCGTTGACTGCCGCCGTCTGCTTGCCGACGCTCGCACCGTCGGAGCGAGTAGACGGCGTGGAGCTTCGCTTGCCCGCATCCGGCCGCACCGGTTCGGCGGTACGTCTGGTGGGGGCGTTGTCGGGGTCCATCGAGCCGAGCCGGGGGAGCGCGCTGCGCAACCTGCGTCCTGCGGTACCCAAACCGCTGCGTGCGCCGGCGACGGTGGCACCGCGCAGCGACAGGCGTGAGAGTGCGACGGCGATCGGCCACAGCAAGGCGGCGAGCAGCAGGAACGGCCCGGCCAGGGCCAACAGGCGGAAGCCCGCTGACAGGCCCTCGCTGTCCCAAGCCTGTGCGGCGGTGATCTCGCCGCGGCCACCCGACTCCACGGACAGCTGTTCCATCAATGCGGCATCGGAGGCGCCCGGCGCGTATTCGGCCGGGTAGCTCTCGCTCGCGAGCGTGCTTCCGGCCAGGACCGTCTTGCCGTCGGCTGTCACGTTGACGCCCACCGCGTACGTGCCGCTGCGGTTGGCAGCGAGCTCGCCCTCGAACTGATCCCCGCCGACGC